>NZ_JBFAGG010000013.1:0-151011 GCF_040653595.1 Sphaerisporangium sp. NPDC051011
GTAGTCGTCCTTCCCGTCCCCGTTGAAGTCCAGGAACCGGACCTTGGAACCGTCACCGGTGCCGGGCGCGACCCGTCCGAGGCTCTTCCAGCCGGCGCCTCCGTTGCTGTCTCCACCATTGTTGAGCCAGACGTCCAGCTGGCCGGCGGACCCGAGGACCGCATAGTCGTCCTTCCCGTCCCCGTCGAAGTCCATCAGCCGGACCGACGCGGAGGAAGCCGCACCTTGAGCGTGGACGCCGGTGCCTTGCCATTTGCTTATGTCGTTCAACGTGTACTTGGTCGTGTCGATGAGCGCCAGTCCGGTGCCGCTCGCTCCGCCGCTGCCGCCGCCCATCTGACCCGTTCCTCCGGTCTCTGCCCCGGCCGCCCCGCCGTCGAGGACGCGGTTGATCCAGAGCCGCATCTCACCGTTTGCCGGCTCGAGGGTCACGTAGTCGTCGTCACCGTCCCTGTCGGCGTGCATGAACTGGACCTTGGAACCGTCGCCCGTCCCGACCCCGATGAGGCCGAGGCTCTCCCAGCCATGGCCCCCGGCACGGTCGCCACCGTTGTTGCGCCAGGCCAGCATCGCTCCCTGCGTCCCGAGGACGATGTAGTCATCGTCACCGTCGCCGTCGAGATCCATGAACCTGATGGCGTCCCGAGGGCCGGCACCCTTCGCGTCACGGCCCATATTCGTCCACCCGTGCCCGCCGGGGACGTCGCCGCCGTCGTTGCGCCACAGGTCCATCTCTCCATTCGGGCCGAGGATGACGTAGTCGTCGTCGCCGTCGCCGTCAGCGTCCATGAACCGAATGTTGTCGCGTGTGGACAGGCCGCCCTTTGCGACCTGTCCAAGGTTGGTCCACCCGTGCCCGCCGGGGACGTCGCCGCCGTCGTTGCGCCAGACGGTCAGCTCACCGTTGGGGCCGAGGATCCCGTAGTCGTCCTTCCCGTCCCCGTCGAAGTCGAGGAAGCGGACGTTCGCCGGATCCGTGAGGCCGCCCTTTGCGACCTTGCCCAGGTTGGTAAAGCCCTTTCCTCCGTAGGTGTCGCCGCCGTCGTTGCGCCAGACGTACAGCTCACCGGCGGGGCCGAGGATCCCGTAGTCGTCATCGCCGTCCCCGTCGAAGTCAAAGAAGCGGACCGACGCGGCGGGAGCCGCACCCAGCGCGTGGACCCCTCCGGTGCCGAGCCACCTGGCGACATCGTTGAGCGTGTAGTCCGCCGTGTTGATCGTGGCGAGCTGGCCGCTCAAGCCCCTGCCATCGCCCGAGCCCGTGCCGCCCAAGCCCTTGCCATCGCCCGGGCTGCCCCAGCTTCCGGTGTTCTCGTCACTGCCGGTCACCGTGACGCCGGGCAGCAGCCCTCGCTTGATACCGTCCGCGACGCCGTTGGAGAAGATCGCTGCCATCTGCTGATACGACGCATCGTTGGGGTGCACGAAGTCCGGCCACCCTTGCGTCGACACCCCGGCCATCTCCACCAGGACGATACGGTCGCCCTTCGACACCCGCGCTCCGACTTGCTGCCGGACCTGCGCGTTGTAGGAATCCATACGAGCCTGAACCGCCGCGTCGGTGCACGGGGTCAGCGTCGCGACGACCACGAACCCGGCCGGGTTCGCCGCCAGCACGCCATCGATCAAGCGCTGCAGCCGGTTGATCGCGTTGCCCGGGTCGACGTTGTGGATCATGTCGTTGGTACCCGCCATGAGCGTGACCACGTCCGGACGCATCACCGGAACGTCTCTGCCCGCAGGCCCGGCGATCTGATCGATGGTCCATCCCGGGTACCCGTTGTTCTCCGGGTTGCTCATGGTGCCGTTCTTCTGCGAGCCAACGAATTCCACAGTGACCGAGCGCCGCTTGAGTGAGGCGGCCAGGTGGTCGCGATAGCCGTTCCCGTCCGGATCACCTATGCCGTAGGTGATCGAGTCTCCGAGGGGCATCAGCCGCAGCGTACGGTCCGAGGGATGCAGCCCACCCCAGTCCCTCATCGCTTCGTCGAGGAGTCCCTCCAGTGCCTCAAGCTCCTGGCCGAGATGATCCGCCTGCTCGGCGGCACTGGTTCCGAGCCAGGAGTCGACCCAGGGCACCTTGTTCCTGATCCAGGTACCGACGTCCTTGAAGGCCCTGGCGACATGGGTCTTCGCCCACGGGGAGAAATACTTCTCCCACAGGGCACCAATGGACAGTCCGACAAGCCCACCGATGATGATGTCCCTGATCGACTCCCTGGAGCCCAGGTCTCCGGCGAACCCGTGGTTCACGATCGCCGTCACGATGCCGGTAACGGCGCCTTGGAGGGGGGTGCAGACCAGCGGGATGGTCGCGGCGCCCACCCCGGTGGAGGTCAAGCCCGCGATGCACAGCACCCTGAGCCCGTACCCCGCGGCGTAGCCGATCAGCGAGGCGGCGACCCCCGACCAGAAGCCGGCGGTGGTGATCTGCCCCCTCGGGATGGTGATGGCCAGGCCGCCCGAGGTCACGTCCACCGTGCCCTGGAAATTCGGCCACTCCGAGGTATTGACGTTGGTGCTCACATTGCTGTCCGCGAGCGTCTGCTTGACCGCGTTGCCCAGTCCGCCGTGGTCCCTGATATCTGCCTGCATCGCGGGAACGATGTTCCGCAGGTCGGCAGTTGTGACGCCGATGTCCGAGGCGTTGAGGGTGAGGACCAAGTCCTCGCTGAGCCCTCGGTCGTCTGCCGCTGCCACCGGGGATATCAGGCCGACGAACACAGCCACCACGACGGACAGGACCAAGGCCACACGGCCGGTCGATCTTCGCGTGTTCACGCTTACCTCTCAAATCGGGGAGGTGATCTTCTCCAACCCAGACGAGTGCGGCGTGAACGTTTCGTTAACTTTGATTCGCCAGCGGGTTTCGGTTGCTACTTTTCGCCTGTAATGTCCTCTGCTGTTGGAGGATGGACCGTCGCGTGACGCCGCGGGTACGCCGGGTGCCCGGAGGTTGCGGGTTCTCCTCCTTCCTGGTCCTCGTCAGGACGTGAGCCGGCCGTCAGGTAGCGGGCGGAAGCTGAGTGATCCTGTTCCAGCTGGTGGTGAACGCCGCCGGCCAGGGCCAGGTCCGCTCGACGCGCAGGATGCGACGGCGGGCGTGGCGGGACAGGCGGGCCGGAAGGTGACAGAGGCGCAGGCGCATCGTGTCCGGCTCGGTGTTGAAGAACGTCGCGAAGACCATCATCGACACCCGGTCCGCCGAACACCAGGAGATCAGCCGACTGGCCGGCTACAAGAACTGACCTGTTCGGGGCGCCGCGCGAAAGCGTGGTTTTCCTTCGAAGTCAACCAAATGCGGGGCGCTTCCCAGCCGGGGGCCGGACATTTCCCGAAACCGTCGTGTACAACCTAAGGAGACGACCTCGTGAACGATGTTGACCAGAGGAGAAAAGGTGGCGGACGACCAGCCCCCGGCCGAGACGGCCCTCGGACCCGACGAGCGGCTCGCGCGGCTCAGCGCGGAGTTCTTCCAGGTCAAGCACTCCGCCGACCCGTTCAGCGCCACGGTGCTCGGCGTCTCGGGCTTCGACGGCCTGGTGCCCGACGTCAGCCGGGAGGGCTCCGCCGCCGTCGCCGCGAAGCTGGGCGACCTGGAACGGCGGCTCGCGGAGATCGACCCGGCGGGCCTGAACCAGGCCGACCACGTCAACCACGCCGTGCTCGGCCGTCTCGCCTGGGCGATGCGGGCCGACCTGGAACACGCGCTGTGGGAGACGGGCGCGTCCGCGGACGGCTACTCGGCGCCGCAGTCGATGATGTTCATGGCGGTCCCGGCCACGTCCATCACCGACGCCGCCGGCGCCGAGGCGTACCTGGAGCGCCTGGCCGCCCTGCCGCCGTTCCTCGACGCGGTCCTCGACCGGCACCTGCGCGCCAAGGCGGACGGGCGGATCCCGACCCGCGTCGGCGTCGGCCAGGCGATCGACCAGCTCACCGGGCACCTCGCTCTCCCGCTGGAGGACGACACCCTGCTCAGCCCCAAGCTGCCCGAGGGAATCGACGCCGGCCGGGTGCGGGCCCGCGCAGCCGAGATCGTCGCCGGGTCCGTACGGCCCGCGCTGCGCCGCCTGCTCGCCGGGCTGGAGGAGGAACTGCTGCCGGTGGCCCGTCCCGACGACCGGGTCGGTGTCCGGTTCGTCCCGGGCGGCGAGGAAGGCTACCGCGCGGCCGTGCGGCGGCACACCACCACCGGCCTCACGCCCGAGGAGATCCACCAGATCGGCCTTGACTGCCTCGCCGCCCTGCGGGACGAATGGGCCGAGGTGGGCGGCCGGGCGCTCGGCACCGGCGACGTCGAGGAGATCCGCAAGCGGCTGCGCGAGGACCCCTCGCTGCGCTTCGGAAGCGCAACCGAGATCGTCGGCGCCGTCACAGACGCCCTGCGCCGCGCCGAGGTGGCCGGTAAGGACTGGTTCCCCGACTACGGCATCGCCGGCTGCGTCGTCGAGGAGATCAACCCGATCGAGGCAGGCAACGCCGCGCTCGCGTACTACCGCGGGCCCTCCGGCGACGGCTCGCGTCCCGGCGCCTTCTGCGTGCTCACCACCGACCCGGGCGAGCGGTTCGTGTACGAGTACGAGGCGCTGGCCTTCCACGAGAGCACGCCCGGCCACCACCTGCAGATCGCCTCCGCGCAGACGCTGACCGACCTGCCCGAGTACCGGCGCTTCCTGGACGTCGAGGTGTGCGGGTATGTCGAGGGCTGGGGCCTCTACAGCGAGCGACTGGCCGACGAGATGGGGCTCTACACCTCCGAGATCGCCCGGCTCGGCATGCTGTCGTTCGACGCGCTGCGCGCCTGCCGCCTGGTCGTCGACACCGGCATGCACCACTTCGGCTGGTCCCGGCAGAAGGCCATGGAGTTCATGTGGGACAACACCGCGACCACCCGGGCCAACGTCCGCAACGAGATCGACCGGTACATCTCCTGGCCCGGCCAGGCCCTGGCGTACATGATCGGCCGCCGCGAGATCCGCCGCCTGCGCGACCTCGCCGAAACCCGCCTCGGCCCCCGCTTCGACATCCGCGCCTTCCACGCCACCGTCCTCGGCAACGCCGCCGTCCCCCTCGACGTCCTCGACCAGATCGTCACCACCTGGATCGCCACGGTCCCGGCCTGACGCGACACGAACCGACCCCGGACCGCGGCCTTCGCCCAGGCCCGCGTTCGCGCCTGTGAGCCTCACGCGCTTCGCGGCCTGGCCCCTGCCGACCCCACGTCTGATCGGCCGTGCAGGACGGCCGATCAGACGCTCTTGCGTGGGTGAGACCGAGAAGTGGCTGACTTTGGCTAGGAGCCGAGCGGCCCACCGGTTCGTAGCGATGCGGACGTTCCCGTGATCAGCGTGAGTAGCGTGTTAGGCAGATTCCCTGGCCGAAGCGTTGGGTAACCGAGCATCGCTGCCCCGGACCATCGATGATCCGCAGTGCTTCAGCGTGATGGGCACCGGGTGTTGCCGAGTTCGAACCATGTCGTGGTGCTCGCCCTGGAGTCGCGGGTGAATCCCCATCGCGTCGCCATGACGTCGACGAGCTTAATGCCGCGCCCTGATTCCAGGAGCATTCCTCTTGAACACAGGCAGGGGACGGTCTCGCCGCCGCCGTCGGCCACTTCGACACGCAGAGCGCCGTCGACGTCGAGCACTGCGACGGTCACCGAGCCCCCTCGCCCGCTGGCACTGTGGCGGATGCTGTTTCCGATCAGTTCGCTGAGGAGAAGCCTGCCGGCCTCGATGTCCTGGTGGTCCGCACCGAGAAGTTTCACTAGGAAGCGGCGGGCTTCTGCAATGTTCTGCGCAGAGCCGGGGACGGTCAGCGCTCCGATGACGGTGGAGGAGTTCATCACGCCACCGCCTGCGCGATCGTCTCTACGGTAGTGGACTGCCGCTCAGCCGGTACGCCCATCTCCGGACCCCAGATGAAAAACCACTGGTCACCCCGTTCGATGGCCAGAACGGCTACCTTGTGCCCATCGCCGCGCTCCAGGTAGAGCACCGGTTCGCTCTGGCGCCGGACGACGAGTATGGCCGTGCGGTCAGCCCGGTGCAGGCCCCATGCAAGCCATGCCAGCAAGGTGTAGCGCACCTCGGAGGACCGCTTCGGCTGCTCTGGATTCGGGCTGGGCTGTGCGCCCGCCGTCGTAGTACATCGCAATGAGATGACCTTCTCCTCGTTCGACGTCGGGGAAGGCCGATCGCATATCGGACCCATGGCTGTGCTCGCTTCCGGAGATCTGGCCTTCAGGGGTAACGATCTGTGGAACCATGCGATACGCAGTGTGACGCACGGTTGCCCGTGTTGCAAGCCATGTAACTTGCAGGCCCTGTAAGTCGGCTAGATATCACCCATTTGGAGCGGAATGTCATGGCAGATCACATCCCCACTGTCAGGCAGCGGCGTCTCGCCCAGTCCCTGCGAGAGCTACGCCTGAAAGCCGGCCTCACGCAGGAGCGGGTCGCCGCCGAGATGGGCTGGCACTCCAGCAAGTTGTTTCGGCTGGAGAACGCCCGAAGTCCGCGCGTCGACTGGATCGACGTCAAAGAGCTACTCGACCTGTACGGCGTGGCGAGCCCTCAGCGCGATGCGCTCATCCAACTCGCCCGAGATGCCCGGCGCCGAGGCTGGTGGACTCCCTACAGTGATGTCTTCACCGGGTCCTTCGTGGCCTTGGAAGACGCCGCATCCCTGCTACGCGTATACCAATCTGAGCTGGTACCAGGGCTGCTCCAAACCAGCGAGTACGCTCGCGCGGTCATCACCGCTGTCCGGCCAGGATTGCCCCCTGAAGAGACCGAGCGTCGCGTCGAAGCCCGCATGGCACGCCAACTCGCCGTCCTCGATCGTGACCACAGTCCGCAGCTCGTCTGTCTCCTCAACGAGGCCGTGGTACGGCGGCCGGTCGGTGGACCCTCGACAATGCGCGCCCAATTGCGACGGCTTGCCGAGATCGATGGCCGACCGGATGTCGCCATCCGGATCATTCCGTTCGGTGCTGGGGCGCACGCGGCGATCGAAGGTCCGTTCGTCCTGTTCCGCTTCCCTGAAGAGCACGCCCCTGACGTCGCCTACGTTGAGGGAGCCATGGGCGACCTCTATTTGGAGAGTGTCGAGGAAGTTCAACGCTATACGCTCTTGTTCGAGCGGATTTGTGAACTCGCGCTGGACGTCGAGGAGACCGCGAAGGTGATCGCGGCAGCGGCTGAGGAGTTGTAGTGTCCGACCAGTTTGACCTTGTTGGCGTGTCGTGGTGGAAGAGCAGCTTCAGCGGTGGTGGAAACGACTGCGTGGAGATCGCGAAGATCGACGACACCATTGCGCTCAGGGATTCCAAGAGGCCTGGAGGCCCCATCCTCCGGTTCGGTCGTAGCGAATGGAAGGCCTTCCTGGACCACCTGAGAACCGACGGCCTCGCGCCTTAGCCGTTCGGTGGCGCGGCGGCTTCACTCTGGGCCGCGTGGTGCGCATGGCTGTGCGGACGTCGTGGTAGCACGATAGGGACGACCGCACGAGAGGACCGCCTGTGCAGAATGATCAGGGGCGCGTGTTCCGCGAAGCGTGGATCTCCGGGGTACGCAAGCACTACCCGGGTGAGCCGAAGGCGGGATTTGTCGCGCCGTGGGAGGAGACTCCCGAGTGGGAGCGTCAGGCCGCGGCGGCGGCGGTGTGCCATCGTGGACAGGTCAACCGACGACGCCGCTCATGAGCGGCATTTTCACGATTTCCGGGGGCAGTACCACGCCGGTCAACCGGGCCGCGAGGAGAAGCGCTCCGGATACCGACGACGGCGCCTTTGCGCCGGTTCCAGGTACGTCATCGGGATCAAGTCCCGCCTCCCGTATCAGGTCGTTGAGCCGATCAGGATCACTCCCGTGCCGCCACTCTGGAATCTTGGGGTTAAAGTACGTGACCAGTACCCCGTCCACTGCGTAGACGAAGTCGTCGGATGCGTAATCGTGCCGTAGCACCGCCACGGTCACGGTCCCAGCCGACAGCGCCTGTGCCTTGTCGGCTTCCGTGCACGTCCACCCGCTCTCCTCGATGAGAACCGTCCATTCGCCCACCCGCCCCGCGAGCACCGTCTCAGGAAAGAGGCCCTCGTCTATCAACTCGTCATAGGTGAGCGGCCGGATGCTCTCCTGGTCGGCCCCCAGTCGGCGAAGCGCCTCCACCTCGCTGACTCCATGCACGAAGGTCAGGCACCACAGATCGCCCAGCTCATCGTCTTCGGCCAGCCAGGCAACATCGTCGTAGGTAAAAGCCATCCGCGACACCTCATCCGTTGATCGTCGTGCCATTAGCGTGCCATTAAGGGCGGTGAACAGGGGGGAGTCACGGGGACCCAGCCGGAGGCTTGCTCTTGAGGTCAGGCATGTTCCCCCAGGCGATCAGGCCGATATGCAAGCAGGAAGTCAGGGGTTCGACTCCTAGGCTCCACCTGCAAAAACGCCCCGTTTCCGATCATGGAAACGGGGCGTGAGTGACCAACTGAGTGACTAAGCCTCTCTGTCACCTCTGAAGATGCCGTCCATCGAGAGCTTCGAACAGCAGTGCCGCCGCGGTCCGGAGCATGATCAGTACACGTCTGTCGCGTAGCGTCCCGCTTTGCGCATCTCCTCCAGCCACCCGCTACCGTCCTGGTCGTCCGAGATCGTCGTGCCGATTCGCTGGAGTGTCTCCTCTACGGCCGGTCCCATGCCCGTCGCATCGCCGCAGACGTACACGTGTGCCCCGTCGCCGATCAGGGCGCGTACACGCTCGCGCTGTTCCCACAGCCGGTGCTGAACGTAGCGAAGCTCGCCATCGGCCAGCCGGGAGTACGCTCGGTGGATTTCAAGGCGGCCGGCTTCCGCGTGCTCGATGAACTCGGCGGCGTAGAGGTCGTCCCATTCGGGGTGCCGGCAGCCGAAAAACAGCACCGTGGGTCCCACGTCCTGTCCGGACGCCGCGGCGCTCATGCGTGCCCGGATGAAGCCGCGGAACGGAGCGATGCCCGAGCCGGCGGCGATCATGACGGCAGGGGTGCCGGTGTCGGCCGGTGGCCGGAACGCGTCCGAAGGGGAGGTGATGGTGGCGACGATGCGATCACCGGGGCGCACACGCTGCAGGTAGCTCGATGCCACACCGCGGAAGGTGCCTTGCCCGGACAGTGCCGGGCCCTCGAGCACTGACACGGTCAGGGCCACCTCGCCTTGTTCTTCGGCGGCGGAGCTGATCGAGTACTGGCGCGGTCGGGGCGCGGGCAGCAGTTCGAGCGCGAGGGCGAGGTCCACCTGGCACGAGGCGAATGTCTCGAGCAGGTCGATCAGCGTCAGCCGGCGGCGCAGCACGTGGTCGGCGTGGTCGTCGCCGCCGAGGCGTTCGAGCTGCACCCGTTCCGGCGGGCAGCCGGTCGTCTTCGCCAGCCGGGCCACGACGCCCGGGGAAGCGGGGGCCGCCAGGTCGACGTAGCGGGTCAGCAGATCGTCCACGCGTAGCGCACGTCCGATGGGGACCAGTCCTAGGGGCGCGCTCGATTCGATCGTGCAGATCCGGCCGCCGCGCAGGCCGAGGCGTTCGATCATCCTGGCGACCAGGCTGGGGTCGTTCTGGGGCAGGACCGAGAGGTAGTCACCGGTCCGATAGCGCACGCCGTCCGGGAGACGGATCTCCAGGTGACGCTTGGACCCGCGGCCGGGGTGGCGTACGAGCTCGTGGTTGTCCAGCACGACCGCGGGCCCGTGGCTGTCCTCGTGCTCGTCGTCTGCCTCGATGACGCGGAAGCGGGGGCCGGTCTGCGCGATTCGTTCGACGCGGTACTCGTCGGCCAGGAGCGACCACAGCGGTTCGTACCAGCGCTCCCAGTCGCCGAAGAAGTCGGTGCGGGCGTCGATCGTGCCGCGTTCGCGGATGCGGCGAGACCCCGCGGCCCGCATCGCCTCGTCGAGGAGCGTGGGGACTCGCTGGTAGGTGGCCGCCCAGTCCAGGCTTCCGCAGCCGAGCACGAGGTAGTCGACGCCGCTCAGGTCGGGTTCGGCCGTGGTGAGCCAGGTGAGGAAGCGCCGTGCGTTGTCGGGCGGGGTGCCGTTGTAGGAGGAGGTGACGATGGCCACCGGTCCGGTCGTGGGGAGGCGTTCTGCGTATTCGTCCAGCGCGGCCACGGTCGTCTTCCAGCCGCGCAGAGCCCCGTCGGCGGCGATCGTGCGTGCCAGGCTTTCGCTGCTCCCCCCGTTCGAGCCGTAGAGCACGAGCAGCGGGGTGCCGTGGCTGGGCACGGAGCTCTCGCTCGTGATGCCGGTGTCCGCCGGGGAGGGCCGTTGTACGCGTGGGCGGGTGTGGCGGGGCGTGGCACGGATGGCGAGGTTCTTGGGCTTGATCGTCAACGTCTCCTGGATGACCAGTTCGTAGCCCGGATCGGCGAGTTCGATGTCGAAGCGCTGCAGCATCATGGCCAGGACCAGGGTGGCCTCCTGGAGCGCGAAGGCCCGGCCGATGCAGGCTCGGGCGCCGTGGCCGAACGGCATCCACGCGTACTCCGGGATCTCGGCCATCCGCCCGGGGGCGAAGCGATCGGGGTCGAAGAGGTCCGGGGCGTTCCAGACGGCGGGATCGCGGTGGAGCGTGGGGAGCATGATGAGCACGTCCTCGCCCTTGCGCACCGTGTACCCGCCCAGCGTGGTGTCCTCGCTGGGGGTGAGCGCGAAAGCGGGCGCGGTCGGGTGCATCCGCAGCGTCTCGCGGAGGACCTGACCCAGGTACCCGAGGTTGGCGAGGTCGTCGAAGCCGGGTGTGCGCTCGCCGAGGACCTCATCGACGGTCTGCCGGGCCCGGCGCAGCACATCGGGGTGGGTGAGCAGTTCGTACGTGGCGAAGGAGAGCAGGCCGGAGGTCGTCTCATGGCCCGCGATCAGGAAGGTCGCGAGCTGGTACTGGACGTTCTCCTCCGGCAGCTTCGCCCCGGTCACGGGGTCGACCGCTGTGAGCATGCGTTCGAGCAGGTCGTCGGGGCGCGTGGGGGAGGCGTGCGCGGTCCGTGCCGCGACGATCTCCTCGGTGATACGGCGCATGGTCGCGATGTCGTCCCGGTACTGGCGGTTGGTCCTGAACAGCAGCGGCTGGATGGCGGGCAGCCGATCGGTGCGGGCGCCGGCTTCGACGAGGCTGCGCACCATAGCCCCGATGAACGGGTGCATCCCTTCGGAGTAGAAAGAGTTGAGCCGGACGTTGAAGGCGGACAGGGCGATCGTGTCCAGGGTCAGGCGGGTCATGTCGTCGGGGATGTCGATGCGTGCGTCCGGTCCGAAGCGCTCCCAGCGGGTGAACATCTGCTCAGCGATGTCGAGCATGACGGGGAAGTAGTCCTTCATGGCGACCGGCCCGAAGGCGGGCATGAGGAGGCGGTGGGCGATCGCCCAGTTCGGCTCGTGGTTGTGGGCCGTGAACAGACCGTCGCCCGCGATGGCGCGCACCTCCTCGAGCGCCGCGTGGACCGACTTCGTCCACAGAGGGCTGGAGCACATCTCCGAGACCAGCGCATGGCTCGAGGCGAAGATTGTTCGTTCACCGGCGGTGGTCAGGGCGAAGATGCCGCCGTACCTGCGGTGATACTCGTCGGCGAAGTCAACGTTCGTCTCGGCGGACGTGGTCAGCAACTCGGTCAGGTTGCCCAGCAGCGGCAGGGCCTTCGGCCCGGGCATCTGGGAATCGTCAGGCGCGGGTGCGGTGGTCGGCGGCTTGACCGCGGACATGGCGAACTCCTCTTTCTGCGCTGGTGATCAGCGGTTGTGGCGGTGCCGCCGGAGCGTGACGATCGCGGCGACGGCGGCGGCGCCCACGATGAGCGCGGCGGCCGTGAACGTCTGGGTCATGGCGTTGACGAAGTCGACACTCGATTCACCCCGGACGGGCATGCCGATCACTCCTTCTGTGACGTGCCAACGAGGCGACCATAGAATTGGCCACATGGCCAAGTCAAACGGCCAAGTCACATGGCCAAGAACTTGCTACCCTGGAGACATGGCTTCCGCACAGGTGGATAAGGCAACGAAGAAGCACGTCAGCGCGGACGTCCGGCGCGAACTGCTGGTGGCGGCGGCGCTGCGCGTGATGAAACGTGACGGCATCGCCGCGGCGACAACACGGGCGATCTGCGCGGAGGCGGACATGCCTCATGGCGCCTTCCACTACTGCTTCCGCGGCAAGCGGGAGCTCTACGCCGCCCTGCTGTCCACCGACATCAACATCACCCTGGACGCGGCCTGGCCCGGCATCACCCCTGAAGCCGAACCCGTCGAGAACATCCGGATGCTGTTGCGCGCCTACTGGTCGGCCGTGGAGACCGACCCCGAGGCGCAGCTCGTCCTGAGCGAACTGGTCAACCTCGCGCTAAGGGAACCCGAGCTGAGCGGGCTGCCGGCCTGGGAGCACCGGGCCTACCTCGACAAGACCGTGTCGTACTTGGAGCGCTTCACAGACGAGGCGTGCCTCGAGTTGACCGTCGACACACGGGTTCTCGCCGAGATGATCAATTCAGTGGTCAGCGGAGTCATCTCCTTCTGGCTCTCCCACCGTGACAACGGCACCGTCGTGGAGACCCTCGACAACTTCGCCGCCCTCTTGGCCACCCTCACCCGCCCTCGCCGGAAGGTATGAGGAGGCGACGTTCCGTTACGTCTCAGGGGTTGGGATGACATTCATGCCAGGTCGTGGCGCATTCACAGCGAGCCGCCCCCAAGGGCGACCTCGGAGGCGTCGGCGCGGATCATCAAGTCGCCGAGGAGGAAGGTGCTATCCGCAATGAACGACTTCCCGGCCGCGCGTCGCTCCAACCGCAGCGGCGCCTGATCCAGACGACCGTGAACCCATGCATGCACGTTCGAAGTCGCGTACCCATCTCTGGACCCCAGATGAAAAACCACTGGTCACCCCGTTCGATGGCCAGAACGGCTACCTTGTGCCCATCGCCGCGCTCCAGGTAGAGCACCGGTTCGCTCTGGCGCCGGACGACGAGTATGGCCGTGCGGTCAGCCCGGTGCAGGCCCCATGCAAGCCATGCCGGCAGGGTTTACCGCACCTCGGAGGACCGCTTCGGCTGCTCTGGATTCGGGCTGGGCTGTGCGCCCGCCGTCGTAGTACATCGCAATGAGATGACCTTCTCCTCGTTCGACGTCGGGGAAGGCCTATCGCATATCGGACCCATGGTCGCTCATGCAACTCGCCCGAGGGGCGAACTGCCGCCAAGCAAGATCTCCCCCGAGGGCTGTGCAAGAGTGGCCAACACCCGGCCGCCCCTCCCATCGAAGGAGCTGTCCAGTTCATGCATTGCGCCGACTCGGCATACGCGGCACGTATGCTCTCCTACGACGCCGTATCCACCCATCTGGCCATGCTGAGCGACCGCGAACTCGCCGACCTCGTCGCCCAGGCCGAGCCACGGGGAACCGGTATCGGCGGTCGGTCAGCGGAGCTGGAGATCAACGCAAGGCGCGTGTTCACCAAGCGCGTTCCCCTCACCGACCTGGAAACACGTCCTGAGAACATGCGCTCAACAGCCAACCTCTTCGGCCTGCCGAGCTACTACCACTACGGCATCGGCTCGGCCGGGTTCGGTGCCTGGCGCGAACTGGCCGCCCACGTCATCACCACCTGGGTGCTGACCAACGCCCACGCCGGATTCCCGCTGCTCTATCACTGGCGGATCGTCCCCGACACTCCTCCCGAAGGATTCGTCGACGAATTCGGTGGCATCGACCAAGCCGTCGCACACTGGGAAGGTTCACCTGCCATACGCAGGCGATTGGAAGCCATCGCCGAGTCCTCTCTCAGCCTGGTCCTAGTCCTCGAACACCTGCCCCAGGCGGTGGCGTCCTGGCTATCAGACCGGCACGGCGCAACCACCCCGCACAACGCCACCGCCGCGCCGTACCCATGGATCGAACAAACCCTCGCCCACGCAACCAGCTTCATGAGCTCGCGCGGTTTCGTTCACTTCGACGCCCACTTCCTCAACCTGCTCACCGACGGCCAAGAGATCTACTTCGCCGACTTCGGACTGGCGCTGAGCTCGCAGTTCAGCCTCTCCGCCGAGGAATCCCGCTTCCTTGCCAGCCACCTCTCCTACGACCGGCACTACACCACGAGCCATCTCCTCCGTCACCACCTACCCCGCGACCTCCGAGGAAGCAAGCAGCACACCCAGTTCCTCCGCGACTGGACCACAGGCAACGCACGACGCCAAGACGTTCCGGACGCCGTCGCCAAGCTCATCGATCGACACGCCGCGACCGCCCTCATCTTCGATCAGTTCCACCACCAACTGATCAACGAAAGCAAGAAGACGCCCTACCCCCATGCGGAGCTTGACCTCACGACAGCCCGGGCATAAGCCGGCCAATCCAACCAGCGGGAAACGATCACATCTCCGCCGGGAAGCGATCACATCTCCGCCGGGAAGCGATCACATAGCGCGGGACATCACCCAAGGCCAGCCGTACTCGTGAACACCCCCCGGCATTCCCGCTCTCACCCGTCCGCGGGCCAACTCCCACAGCGCGTGGGTGTGTCCGGCGTCGACGGCGGCGCAGGCCAGGCGTCTCGACCCCGTCCCAGTCCCCAGCCCGCTGCCGCCTCTGGGCCAGTTTTCGAAGGGCGGTGGCGTCTCCCGCGTCAGTGGCAACGCGGGCCAACCGCTCTGCCACATCCACCTCACACACCCTGGCGCTCGCCTACCTGCCCGCAGGGCCACCAAGCAAGGTGCTCAAACTGACGGGCCCAATTGCGACGGCTTGCCGAGATCGATGGCCGACCGGATGTCGCCATCCGGTTCGGTCGTAGGGAATGGAAGGCCTTCCTGGACCACCTGAGAACCGACGGCCTCGCGCCTTAGCCGTTCGGTGGCGCGGCGGCTTCACTCTGGGCCGCGTGGTGCGCATGGCTGTGCGGACGTCGTGGTAGCAGGATAGGGACGACCGCACGAGAGGACCGTCCGTGCAGAACGATCAGGGACGCGTGTTCCGCGAAGCGTGGATCGCCGGAGTGAACAAGTACTACCCCGGTGCGCCGAAGCCAGGGTACGTCGCGCCGTGGGAGGAGACTCCCGAGTGGGAGCAGCAGGCTGCGGCGGCGGTGTACGGGCAGGTGCGGGAGTTCATCGCGGTCAGCGGAGGTGCCGCGACTCGGCTGACCCGGGCGCAGAAGGGCCGTTTCGTGGCGTTGTGCTGGATCGCGCAGATCTACCGGCACTTCCCGGACCCCAAGCCCTCCTATGTCGCCGACTGGGACGAGATGCCGGAGTGGCAGCGCGAGACCGACGCCGACATCTTCGAGCGGATCGAGTTGGAGGCGTAGCGACGGCGCCCTCCGGCTACTGGCGTCGCCGTGCCGCCGCAGGTATCGCTGGACTCGCGGCCGGATCAGCGGCACTGGGACCTTCGTGGGCGTGCCGCGATCTCTGTCGGCACTCCGGGCGCCCCCGTGGGCGATGGCCGGGCCGGCCGCGCGACCGAGCATGCCAACCGACATGGGTCTATGCAGCGGGTCCGTTGCATGAAATTATGCATTCGTGGTGACGAGTGAAAGTGCGCCGGAGGACGGCTCGATCCGGGGGCGGCTCGGGTGAGCGGGCCGGTCGAGCAGGGAGCCGCGGTCGCCTCGGAGGATGGGTCGCGGGTGGCGGGGCGGCTTAGGGAGATCTTCGAGGGGCATCGGCTGTCGCCGGCGCAGCGGCGGATCGCGCGGCATCTGCTGGAGCGGCCGGCGGACGCGGTGTTCCTCACCGGGAACGACCTCGCCGAGGCGGTCGGCATCAGCCAGCCGTCGGTGACGCGCTTCGCCGTCGCGCTCGGGTACGCCGGTTTCCCCGAGTTCCGCGACGACCTGCGGACCGCGCTACGGGACGGCAGGGGCCCGGACGCCGTGCCGGTCGTGTCGAACCCGGTCCAGGCCATGGTCGACTCCGAGATCCGCAACCTGGAACTGCTGCGCGACTCGCTGGCCGACACCCGCAGACTCACCCAGGTGGCGGCGGCCATGGCGGCGTCGCGGCCGTTGCCCGTCGTCGGGTTGCGGGTGTCCGCGCCGCTGGCACGGCTGTTCGGCCAGTTGGCGGCCAAGGCGCACCCGGACGTGCGGGTGCTCGACGCGCCGGGGTCGACGTTGGAGGACGGGCTGACCCGGGCCAGGGACGCCGGAGCCGAGTGGACGCTCGCCTTCGGCCTGCCCCGCTACCCGCGCGAGCTGCGCGACGGGCTCGTCTGGGCGCGACGGGCGGGGTTGCGGGTGGCGCTCGTCAGCGACCATGCGGTGGGCGCGCTGGCCGAGCACGCCGACGCCGTCCTGACGGCCCCGGTGAGTTCGCAGTTCGCCTTCGACTCGCAGGCGGCGCCGAGCGTGCTGTGCACGCTGCTCGTGCAGGCGATGGTCGACGCGCTGCCGACCCGGGAACAGGCGTCGATCGAGGAGTTCGAGAGCAGCGCCGCCGAACGCCGGCTGTTCCTCACCGAGTGAGCGGCTGGAGGTCCCCTCGGCGGGAGGGCCCGGGACGGGCCAGGGAACGACCGGACGGCCTTGGCCGGGGGAAACGACCTCGGGGAATGGCCGGGAACGGTGTTGACCAGGGAAGACGACCCGAGAACGACCGGACCGCCTTGACCGGGGAAACGACCTCGGGGAATGGCCGGACCGCCTTGACCGGGGAAAACGACCTCGGGGAATGGCCGGGAACGGTATTGACCAGGGAAGACGACCGGAGAACGACGGAAGACGACGAGTGGGCGGCCCGCCGGGCGTGCCCGCCAGGTAACGACACGAGAGGACCGGCGGGCGGCCAACGGGCGTGCCCGCCGAGTGAGGAGGGGACGAGCGATGAGTGAGGACGCCGGGCGGGTCATCCGCGCGCCGCGGGGGACGGATTTGTCGTGCCGGGGGTGGCAGCAGGAGGCCGCGTTCCGGATGCTGCACAACAACCTCGACCCCGAGGTGGCCGAGCATCCGGACAAGCTGGTCGTGTACGGAGGAACCGGCAAGGCCGCGCGAGACTGGCCCTCCTTCGACGCCATCGCCCGCACGCTGCGCGGCCTGGAGCAGGACGAGACGCTGCTCGTGCAGTCGGGCCGTCCGGTGGGCGTGATGCGCACCCACGAGTGGGCGCCGCGCGTGCTGATCGCCAACTCCAACCTGGTGCCCGACTGGGCGAGCTGGGAGGAGTTCCGGCGCCTGGAGGCCGCCGGGCTCACGATGTACGGCCAGATGACCGCCGGGTCGTGGATCTACATCGGCACCCAGGGCATCCTGCAGGGCACCTACGAGACCTTCGCCGCCGTCGCGGCCAAGCGGTTCGGCGGCAGCCTGGCCGGGACGATCACCCTCACCGCCGGGCTCGGCGGCATGGGCGGCGCCCAGCCGCTGGCGGTGACCATGAACGACGGCGTCGTGATCTGCGTCGAGTGCGACCCCTCGCGCATCGCCCGCCGCATCGAGCACCGCTACCTCGACGTCGAGGCCGAGGACCTGGACCACGCCCTGCGCCTCGCCGTCGAGGCCAGGGACGCCCGCCGGCCCCTGTCGATCGGCCTGCTCGGCAACGCGGCCGACGTGCTGCCCCGGCTGCTCGCCATGGACGCCCCCATCGACGTGGTCACCGACCAGACCTCGGCGCACGACCCGCTGTCGTACCTGCCGTCCGGCATGGCGTTCGAGGACATGCGCGACGAGGCCGCCAAGGACCCGGCGGGCTTCACCGAGCGCGCCCGCGCGTCGATGGCCCGGCACGTCGAGGCCATGGTCGGCTTCCTGGACAAGGGCGCCGAGGTCTTCGACTACGGCAACTCGATCCGCGGCGAGGCCAAGCTGGCGGGTTACACGCGGGCGTTCGACTTCCCCGGGTTCGTGCCCGCCTACATCCGTCCGCTGTTCTGCGAGGGCCGGGGCCCGTTCCGCTGGGCCGCGCTGTCGGGCGACCCGCGCGACATCGCCGCGACCGACCGGGCGATCCTCGAGCTGTTCCCGGAGAACGAGTCCCTGGCCCGCTGGATCAAGCTCGCCGGCGAGCGCGTCGCCTTCCAGGGGCTGCCCGCGCGCATCTGCTGGCTCGGGTACGGCGAGCGGGACAAGGCGGGCCTACGGTTCAACGAGATGGTCGCCTCCGGGGAACTGAGCGCCCCGCTCGCCATCGGCCGCGACCATCTCGACTGCGGGTCGGTCGCCTCGCCGTACCGCGAGACCGAGGGGATGCTGGACGGTTCCGACGCCATCGCCGACTGGCCGCTGCTGAACGCCATGGTCAACGTCGCCTCCGGCGCGTCCTGGGTGTCGATCCACCACGGCGGCGGGGTCGGCATCGGCCGTTCCATCCACGCCGGGCAGGTCGCCGTCGCCGACGGTACCGAGCTGGCGGCGCGGAAGCTGGAGCGCGTGCTGACCAACGACCCGGGCATGGGCGTCATCCGGCACGTCGACGCCGGGTACGACAGGGCGGCGGAGGTCGCCGGGGAGCGCGGCGTGCCGATCCCGATGGCATCTGGGGAAGCGCGATGATCCAACGCCCCGCGGCACCCGTCCCCGCGTACCTGGACGAGGCGGAGGGCCATGGTCAGGTGGCGTCCGTGCGGATGGCCTTCGAGCGGGAATGGGGCGCGCTGGCCGGAATCGGCGGCGGGGGAGTCGGCGGCTACCACCGGTTCGCCTGGACTCCGGCCGACCTCGCCTTGCGTGCCTGGTTCCGCGAGCAGGCCGCCCGGCGTGACATGGCGTGTGAGCAGGACCGCAACGGCAACCTCTGGGCCTGGTGGGGAACCCCCGGCCCCGGCGCGGTCGTCACGGGCAGCCACTTGGACAGCGTCCCCGGCGGCGGGGCCTTCGACGGGCCGCTCGGCGTGGTCTCGGCCTTCCTCGCGATCGACGTTCTGCGCGAGCGCGGTGTCGAGCCCGCGCGGCCGATCGCGGTGGTGGACTTCGCCGACGAGGAGGGCGCCCGCTTCGGCGTGGCGTGCGTCGGCAGCCGCCTGCTCACCGGCGTGCTCACCCCGGACGACGCCCGCGCCCTGCGCGACGGCGACGGGGTGACCCTGGCCGAGGCGATGCGCGCCGCTGACGCCGACCCGGACGCACTCGGCCGCGACGAGCGGGCCCTGGAACGCATCGGTTCATTCGTGGAAATGCACGTCGAGCAGGGACGCGCCCTGGACGACCTCGGCGCGCGGGTCGGCGTGGCGAGTGCGATCTGGCCGCACGGCCGGTGGCGGTGCACCTTCCACGGGGTGGCCGACCACGCGGGGACGACCCGCCTCGCCGACCGGCACGACCCCATGCAGCCGTTCGCCTCGACCGTGCTCGCGGCCCGGGGGATGGCCGAGCGGTTCGGCGGGCTGGCCACGTTCGGCAAGGTGCGCGTCGAACCGGGCGCCACCAACGCGATCCCCTCGCGGGTCGACGCCTGGCTGGACTGCCGCGCCCCAGACGAGACCACCGTCACCCGGATGGTGAAGGAGATCGGCGCCGCCGCTCGCCGCGCGGCCGGCCTGCACGACGTCCGTGTTGAGGTCGTGACCGAGTCCTCGACGCCGCTCGTCGAGTTCGGCGACGCCCTGCGCGACCGGATCTCCGCCGCGCTCGGCGGCGTCCCCGCGCTCCCGACCGGCGCGGGCCACGACGCGGGCGTCCTGTCGGCCTCGGTCCCGGCCGCGATGTTGTTCGTCCGCAACCCGACCGGCGTCAGCCACAGCCCGGCCGAGCACGCCGAGACCGACGACTGCGTGACGGGCGTCTTCGCCCTGGCCGCAGTCCTGGAAGACCTGGCATGCCGGTGACCGTCTACTACTGCGACCACGCCTGGCTGAACGACGGAACCCGCGGTACCTCCGGCCCCGGCGAAGCGGGCGACACGCGCGAGATCGGCCGGGCCGGGGGGAGGGACGACGGCGTCGTCCGGGGCGTCGTTGTGGAGGCCGGACACGGCAGGATCACGGCTGTACGCCGGGGGGTCCCGGGGCCCCCGCCGGGAGCCGTCCGGCTGCGCGGCCTGACCGTCCCCGGCCTGGCCAACGCGCACAGCCACGCCTTCCACCGGGCCTTGCGCGCCCGCACCCAGCGTGAGCGCGGCACGTTCTGGACCTGGCGCCGCCAGATGTACGAGGTCGCGGCCCGCCTCACCCCCGACACCTACCACGCGCTGGCCACGGCGGCGTACGCGGAGATGGCGCTCGCCGGGGTGACCTGCGTGGGCGAGTTCCACTACGTCCACCACGACACCGGCGGGCGGCCGTACCAGGCGCGCAACGCGATGGGCGAGGCGCTGGTCGCCGCGGCCCGGGACGCCGGGATCAGGATCACGCTGCTCGACACCTGCTACCTGCGCGGCGGCTTCGGCACACCCCTGGAGGGGCCGCAGACACGCTTCGGCGACGGCGACGCGGCGGCGTGGGCGGACCGGGCAGGCGCGCTCAAGGGCGGCGAGCACGCCCGGATCGGCGCCGCGATCCACTCGGTCCGCGCCGTCCCCGCCGAACAGCTCGCCGTCGTGAGCGGATGGGCGTGCGAACGCGGCGCGCCCCTGCACGTCCACCTGTCCGAGCAGGTCGCCGAGAACGAGGCGTGCCTGGCCGCGCACGGCAGCACCCCCGCGGGGCTGCTGGACGACCACGGCGCGCTCGGCCCGCGCACCACCGCCGTACACGCCACCCACCTCACCCCGGGCGACATCGCCCTGCTCGGGACATCCCGGACCGGCGTCTGCATGTGCCCCACCACCGAACGCGACCTCGCCGACGGCATCGGCCCCGCCCGCGCGCTGGCCGGGGCCGGGTCCCCGCTCTCCCTCGGCAGCGACAGCCACGCCGTCGTCGACCTGCTGGAGGAGGCGCGCGCCGTCGAGCTGGACGAACGGCTCGCCACGCGCGAGCGCGGCCACTGGACGGCCGCCGAGCTGCTGCGCGGCGCCACCTCCGGCGGGCACGCGGCGCTCGGCTGGCCCGAGGCGGGACGCATCGAGCCCGGCGCCCCCGCCGACCTGGTCACGGTCGCGCTGGACTCGGTCCGCACGGCCGGGGCTCCCGAGGACGCGCTGCTGGAGACGGCCGTCTTCGCAGCCACGGCCGCCGACGTCCGCGAGGTCGTCGCCGGAGGCCGCCACATCGTCACGGAGGGCCGCCACCTGCTGGTGCAGGACGTCCCCGCCGCCCTGGCCGCCGCCGTGTCGGCCGTGATCTCACCCACCAGCTCGGAGCGGGTATGACTTCGCTGCTCATCGACCACATCGGGTCCCTCGTCACCAACGACCCCGGCCTCGGCGCGGGGCCGCTCGGGGTGATCGAGGACGCGGCGGTCGTCGTCGAGGACGGCGTCGTCGCCTGGGCGGGCCCCCGCGCCGCGACGCCCGAGGGGGCGGCGGGGGAGCGGGTCGACGCCGGGGGCCGCGCGGTGATCCCCGGGTTCGTGGACAGCCACGCCCACCTGGTGTTCGCGGGCGACCGGGCGCGCGAGTTCGAGGCGCGCATGTCGGGCCGCCCGTACACCGCCGGGGGAATCCGCACCACCGTGGCGGCGACCCGCGCGGCGACCGACGAGGAGCTGCGGCGCAACGTGCGGCGGCTGGTGGCGGAGGCGCTGCGGTCGGGCACCACGACCGTCGAGTGCAAGTCCGGATACGGCCTCACGGTCGAGGACGAGGAGCGCGGCCTGCGCCTCGCCGCCGAGCACACCCCCGAGGTGACCTACCTCGGCGCGCACGTCGTCCCGCCCGAGTACGTCGGCGACCCGGACGCGTACGTCGACCTCGTGCGCGGCCCCATGCTGGACGCCTGCGCGCCGCACGCGCGGTGGATCGACGTCTTCTGCGAGCGCGGCGCCTTCGACGGCGACCAGACCCGCGCGATCCTCGAAGCGGGCGCGCGGCGCGGGCTGGTGCCGCGGGTGCACGCGGGCCAGCTCGGCCCCGGCCCCGGGGTCGCGGTCGCCGTCGAACTCGGCGCCGCGTCGGCCGACCACGTCACCCACCTGACCGATGCCGACATGGACGCGCTCGCCTCCGGCAGCACCGTGGCCACGCTGCTGCCCGGCGCGGAGTTCTCGACCCGCGCGCCCTACCCCGACGCGCGGCGGCTGCTGGACGCCGGGGTCACGGTCGCGCTGGCCGCCGACTGCAACCCCGGGTCCAGTTACACCACGAACATCCCGTTCTGCGTCGCCCTCGCCGTGCGCGACATGAACATGACCCCCGCCGAGGCCGTGTGGGCGGCCACCATGGGCGGCGCCCGTGCCCTGCGCCGGACGGACGTCGGCCACCTCGCCCCCGGCGCCCGCGCCGACCTCGTCCTGCTGGACGCCCCCTCGTACATCCACCTCGCCTACCGCCCCGGCGTGCCCCTGGTCGCGCGCGTGTGGAAGGACGGCAGGCCGAACCCCTGACGGATGGCGATCGCGCCGATGCGGGTCAGACGCGGGCCGTGTCCGCGACCGACCGGGCCTCCTCGGGCGCGAGCCTGCCGCCGCGGGCGAACTCGGCGGCGAACCCGTCCTCGCCGAGGGTGTGCCGGGCCCGCGCCTCGATGCGGTCGACGTCGCCGCGCTCGGCGGGCGCGAGCGGCAGGGCGCTGGACGCGCGGGTCGCGGCGGCGGCCCCGAGCAGTTGCGCGGCGGGTCCGGCGCACTCCGACAGCGCGAGCGCGCCGGCCAGGCCCTCCAGGGCGCGCGCCTTCCCGCGTGGCGCGCCCAGCCGGTCGGCGATGGCGAACGCCTCCAGGTGCAGGGCCTTGGCCGCCGGGGCGTCGCCGCGCTGCTCGGCGACGAAGCCCAGCTCGGCGAGGTTCATCGACAGGTGCGGCGCGGCCTCCTGCGCGGCGTCCCTGCGGGGCGTGGAGTCGAGGACGTCGCGCAGATGCCGCTCGGCGACGTCCAGCAGCCCGTCCTTGCGCGCGGCGAACGCGAGCCCCATCTCGGCGAACACCTGGATCGGCCGGAAGCTCTGCTCCCTGGCCAGGCGCACGGCCTCCTCGCAGTACTCACGCGCCCGCGCGTACTCGCCCTGCTGCAGGGCGATCCAGCCGAGCCACGCCAGCCGCCCAGAGACGTCCGGCCACAGCGCGAGCTCCTCGGCCATGCGCAGCCCGTCGGTGTGCAGCGCGCGGGCCCGCTCGTATTCGCCGGTCATCTCGGCGAGCGCGCCGAGCCAGCCGTTCGCCTGCAGCTCGCCCCAGCGGTCGCCGAGCGTCTCGAACAGCTCGGCGCTGCGCTCACCGTCGCGCCGCAGCGCGTCCAGGTCGCCGCGCAGGTGCGCGAGCTTGGTCCGGGTCACCAGGGCCGCGGCGACGCCCCACTCGTCCCCGATGGCGCGGAAACCGTTCAGCGCGTGCTTCAGCAGCTCCTCGCTGGCGGCCAGGTCACCGGCGTCGAGTCCGGCGAAGGCCAGGAACCACTGCGACCGGGCGAGCCCGCACGCGTCCTCGACGCCGTCGTACGCGCGCAGCGCCGCCTCGAGCGGCTCGGCGCGCCCCGCGTCGGCGCCGCCGCCTGTGTCGCCCTGGAGCCGGGCGACGCCGGCGTGCCAGGCGGTGGCTCGGGCGCGCAGGGCGGCGTGCGCGTCGCCTTCCCCGTCTTTGTCCCCGTCCCCGTCCATGGGCAGGGCCAGGGCCAGGGCCGCGGCCAGGGACCGCCGCGCCTCGGCGAGCCGCCCGCGCAGGAACCAGTACCAGGCGAGCGCGTTCACCATGCGCAGCGCGCACTCGGCGTGCCGGTCGGCGAGGGCGGCGTCCAGCGCGGCGCGCAGGTTGGCGGTGGCGCCGTCGAGGCGGGCCAGCCACCGGCGCTGGTCCTTGCCGTACAGGTGGGGGGCGGCCTTCTCGGCCAGGTCGATGTAGTACTCGTGGTGGCGCCGCCGCACCTGCTCGAACTCGCCCGCCTCGTGCATGCGCTCCAGGCAGTAGGCCGCCACCGACTCCAGCAGGCGGTAGCGGGGGCCGTCCACGCCGTGTACGGCCACCACCAGCGACCGGTCGACCAGGCGGGCCAGCAGGTCCAGGACGGCCGCGGCCGGCAGGTCCTCTCCCGAGCAGACGGACTCGGCGGCCTCCAGGGTGCAGCCGTCGGCGTGGACCGCCAGGCGGCGCAGCGCGATCCGCTCGGGCGCGGTCAGCAGCTCCCAGCTCCAGTCGATCATCGCGGTCAGGGTCTGCTGGCGCGGCGGCGCGCCGCGGTGGCCGGTGGCCAGCAGCCGGAAGCGGTCGTCCAGCCGGGCGACCAGCCCGTGCACGCCGAGGGTGGGCACCTTGGTCGCGGCCAGCTCCAGCGCCAGCGGGATGCCGTCCAGGCGCCGGCACAGCACCGCGACGTCCGGGGCGGTGTCGTCGTCCAGGGTGAAGCCGCGGGCGGCGGCCGAGGCCCGCGTCACGAAGAGCCGGACGGCGCTGGAGCGTTCGAGCTCGGCGGGGTCCTCGGCCGCCCCGCGACCGGGCACCCGCAGGGGAGGCACGTTCCAGACGACCTCGCCGGGCAGCGCGAGCGGCTCCTGGCTTGTGGCGAGGACGCGCAGGCCGGGGGCCGCCCGCAGCAGGGCTTCGGCCAGCTCGGCGACCTGGTCGACGACGTGCTCGCAGTTGTCCAGGACGAGCAGCGTCCTGCGCGTGCGCAGCGCGGCGATCAGCCGCTCCAGCGGGGTCATGGGCCGGCCGGGGGCGCCGCCGTCGCGGATGTCCAGCGCCGACATGACCGCGTCGATCAGCGAGCCGAGCACGTCGGGCGTGCCGAGCCGGTCCAGGACGGCCAGCTCGACCAGCCACACGCCGTCGGCGTAGGAGTCGACCAGCCCCCCGGCGGTCTCCAGGGCCAGCCGCGTCTTGCCGACGCCACCGGGGCCGGTCAGCGTGACGAGCCGCGACGTCTGGAGCTGCGCGCGGACGTCGTCCACCGCGTCCTCCCGGCCGATGAGGTCGGTGAGCGGGGCGGGCAGGTTGGTGACCGGGCGCGCGGTGGCGGTGTGGCGTTCCTGCGGCGGGTCCAGCGAGGGGTCCTGGTTGAGGATCGCGCGGTGCAGGGCGACGAGGTCCGCGCCCGGGTCCAGGCCCAGTTCGTCGGCGAGGCGGACGCGCAGTTCCTCGTAGCCGTCCAGCGCCTCGCTCTGCCGGCCGGCGCGGTACAGGGCCCGCATGTGCGCGGCGCGCAGCCGCTCGCGCAGCGGGTACCGCCGGAGGACCTCGGCGAGTTCGTCGGCGAGCAGCGTGTGCTCGCCGAGCGCGAGCCGCGCCTCGGCCTGGTCCTCGCAGGCGGTGAGCCGCTGCTCGTCGAGGCGGGCGACGGCGGGACGGGTGAAGGCGTCGTCGGCGAAGTCGGCGTAGGCGTGGCCGCGCCACAGGGCGAGCGCGTCCGCGAGCAGGGACGCCCGGACGCGGGGGTCGTCGGTGGCGCGGGCCTCGGCGACGAGGGCCTGGAAGCGGCGCGCGTCCACGGCCTCGGCGGGGACGTCCAGCAGGTAGCCGGCGGGCCGGGCGACCAGAAGATCGCGCGCGCCCGGTTCGGCGTCGTCGAGCGCGCGGCGGAGTTGTGAGACCTTGGCGGACAACGCGCCCGCGGGGTTGCCGGGCGGCCTGTCGCCCCACAGGTCGTCGATGAGGCGGTCGGCGGGCACGGGCCGGGCGTCGTGCAGGAGGAGGTCGGCGAGCAGGGCGCGCACTTTCACGCCGGGGACGGTCACAGGATCGCCGGTGGCCGTCCACACAGCGAGCGGCCCCAGAACCCCAAAACGCATGAATGCCACGATATCGCCACACGCCCTCAGGAATCACGACCCTTACGGGGGCACAGGCAGGACCCCGTAAGCGAGTGAGCAACATGCCGTAAACCTCTGCCCCAGAGTGAAACACAATAGGCCGGACTCACGCGCGAAGGAGCCGCAGATGGCACCGCACGACGTGAGCCCGCACGGCGGCGGACGCGGTCCGCGGCGTGCGGGCGCCCGGCGAGCCGGCCTCCCGTCCGGATCCCTCGCGCCGGCCCTGGAGCCGGGTGCAGAGAACGGCTCGCCTGCTCCGACTTCCCCCGAGAAGGCCGCCCACCTGGGCGCCGACCACCGACCGCCCGCCAGGACGATCTTCGATGGATATGACGGAAGGGTTTTGAGATGAGCCAGAACGTGCAGGAGCAGACGTACCGATATCCCGGGATCGACCCCGCCGCCGTCGCCGCCCGCCTTTCGCGCCTCGGTTTCGAGGGCGCCGTTCACCGGCCGGATGACCCCGGATACGACGAATACCGGGAACCCCTATATGACACGATCAACCCCTACCCGGTGGTCGTCGCCGAGGCTTCCGGGCCCGCGGACGTCCGCGCCGCCGTCCTCACCGCCCGCGAGGAGGAACTGCCGCTGGCCGTCCAGGTCTCCGGGCACGGCACCTGGGTCCCCTCCGACGGGGGCGTCCTGCTCAGGACCAACTCCCAGTCGGCCGTCATTGTCGACCCGGACCGGCGGATCGCCCGCGTCGGCCCCGGCGCGCTGTGGGGCGAGGTGATCGCCGAGGCCGGGCGGTCCGGCCTCGCGCCGCTCGCCGGCTCCTCGGCCACCGTGGGCGTCACGGGCTACACCCTCGGCGGCGGGCTCGGATGGCTGGGACGCAAGCACGGCTTCGCCGCCGACAGCGTCCTGCGCGCCGAGGTCGTCACCGCGGACGGCTCGCTCGTCACCGCGAGCCCGGACAGCCACCCCGCCCTGTTCTGGGCGCTGCGCGGGGGAGGCGCCAACTTCGGCGTCGTCACCGCGCTGGAGTTCCGGCTCTACCCGGTCCCCGAGGTCTACGCGGGGCAGTCGTACCACTCCATCGAACGCGGCGCCGAGACGCTCGACTTCTACCGGCGGTGGGCGGCCGAGGCCCCCGACGCGCTCAGCACCGCCATCGTCCTGCGGCGCGTTCCCGACACCGAGGACTTCCCCGCGGCGGTGCGCGGCCGGCGCGTGCTCGTCCTCAAGGCCACGTACGCCGGCGACCCGGAGGAGGGCGAGCGGCTGCTGCGCCCGCTGCGCGAGGTCGCCGGGCCCGCCATCCTGGACGACATCCGCCCGACGACCTTCGCCGACGCGGTCATGGGCGGACAGGGCGCGCCGTTCCTGGACTTCTACCACGAGCTGCCCGACCCGGTCGTGGACGCGCTCGCCACCGCGATCCAGGACGACCCGGAGTCGCCGGTGACCAGCGTGGAGCTCCGGCACTGGGGCGGCGCCCTGGCCGCCCCCGGCCCGGACGCCGGGCCGATCGGCCCGCGCCTGGCGCCGTTCGCCATCAGCGTCGACGCCGACGTGCCGGAAGTGACGGCGAAGCTCAGGCCGCACGGCACCGGCGCCACGTTCCTGAACTTCCTCGGCGACCCGGGACGGGTGCCCGCCGCCTACACGACCGCCGACTACCGGCGGCTCGCCGAGGTGAAGCGGGACTACGACCCCTCCAACCTGTTCCGCCTGAACCACAACATCCCCCCGGCGCTGCCGCCCCGCGCCGGCTGACCGGACGCACGCGAGGGGGACCGGGCCGGCCCGGTCCCCTTTTCGTCGTGCCGTTCCGCCTTCCTAGGCCACCGGCACGCGCGCGTCCCCGCCCGGGTCCGAGGCGCGCTCCAGCTCCGCGATCACGAGCTCCGCGACCCGGGCCGCGGACGCCGGGTTCTGCCCGGTGACCAGGCGCCCGTCGGCCACGGCGTGCTCGGCGAAGTCAGGTCCCTTGGTGAAGCGCGCGCCGCGCTCCCTCAACCGGGTCTCCAGCGAGAACGGCACCACGGCGCTCAGGCCGACGGCGTCCTCTTCCTCGTTGGTGAACGCGCTGACCTCCTTGCCGTCCACGAGGTAGGTGCCGTCGCCCAGTCGCACGTTGACCAGACCGGCCGGGCCGTGGCACACGCCCGCGACCACGCTGCCGCTCTCGTAGACCGCCGCGGCGAGCCGGGCGAACTCCTCGGAGCCGGGAAAGTCCCACATGGTGCCGTGCCCGCCGACGAAGAGGACGGCCCGGTACTCGGCCGGGTCGAGCTCGCCGGCGGCGGGGGTGGAGGCGAGCCGGTCGGCCTGCTCGGTGAGGAACCGCGCGATCTCCTCGTCGCCGGGGTCCACGCCGTCGCGCGGGGGCTCGCCGCCCTTGACGGAGGCGAAGGACACCTCGTATCCGGCCTCGGTGAACACCCGGTAGGGGTGGGCGGCCTCGGGCACGTAGAACCCGGTCGTCCGGCCGGTGTCACCGAGCTCGCCATGGCTCGTCAGGGCAAGAAGGATCTTGGGCATGGCAGGTGCCTTTCGTGAGTCGTTCGGTCCGAGGCACCGCGCGAGGAATGCGCGGAGCGCGCTCAGGCCAGCAGGTCAGCCGGTACGGCCGCCAGCGTGGCCAGGGGAAACGGTCGGCCTCCGTCAGGTCCCCGGCGGTGTGACGGGTGCATGGCTCCCATAACGCGCATAGCGCCTCAGGGCCCGGAAGGGGGTCCGCGCATGCGGAAGGGGCGCGCACGATACCCGTGCGCGCCCCTTGGCGGTCGTTCAGTGGTGTCAGCCGGCGGTCGTGGCCGGGCGGTAGGACAGGACGGCGATGCCGGAGTCGAAGGTGGTGGCCTCGGCGAGCTCGAGCAGAACCTTGCTGCCCTCGCGGACGATCTGCGTGCCGGGGGCGGTGACGCCGACCAGGACGGGGTGGACCCAGATCTCCAGCTCGTCCAGCAGGCCGTGTTCGAGCAGGGTGTGGGCGAGCTGTCCGACGCCGTAGATGAGGATGTTGTCGCCGGGCTTGTTCTTCAGCTCGGTGATCTGTTCGATCACGTTGTCGCGGATGACCGTGACCGGGCCCCACTCGGCTTTCTCGATGGTGGTGGAGACGACGTACTTGGGCAGGGTGTTCATCCGGTGAGCGAAGCCGTCTATGCCTTCTTGTTCGGCCATGGTGGGCCAGGCCTGGGCGAAGCCCTCGTAGGTGCCCTTTCCGAGCAGCAGGGTGTCACTGGCGAACAGGGTGGCGCTGGCGCGCTGGGCGGCCTGTTCGTTGAAGTAGGGCATGGACCATTCGGGGTTCTCGATGACGCCGTCCAGCGAGGCGTACACCACGGCGATGATCTTTCGGGACACGGAAACTCCAGGTGGTAGGTCGGGTGGTTGCCTTGGACCCGGAACCCGCCCACGCCCTGCGCGGCGCACCGGCGATCAGGGACGGTGCGCCCCGGAGGAGGCACACGGCCGGCAGGGGCGGGTCCGGAGGTCGACCAGGCCAGGTCCGGGTTCAGGACGGACCTGGCCTGGTGGCGTGGGGGCCCGGTCAGGTCAGGGACTTGGTGACCAGGGCGGAGATGGGGGCGATGTTGGTGTAGTCGCCCGCGGTGAAGCGGTTCTTGGTGACGGCGAAGGCGATGTTGTTGGTCAGGTCGACATCGGCCACGCTGCCGCCGGCGCCGGGCCAGCCGATGGTGGTGGCGCCGGCGGGCGCGTCGGGCACCGGGCGGCCGATCGAGTAGCCCAGCGCGTACTGGGTGGGCATGCCGAAGATCTGGTCGGTGTCGGCGACGGCCACCGCCGAGATCTCGGCCAGCCGCTCACCCGAGACCAGCGGCTTGGTGCCGGGAAGCTGCCCGGCCAGCGCGGCGTACACCTTGGCCACGCCACGCGCGGTCAGGGTGCCACCGGCCGGGATGTCGGCCTTGAGGTAGTCATCGCGGTTGCACAGCTCGACCGACAGCTGCACGGCCGGCGGCGCGATCTTGAAGAAGGTCGGCATCATCGCGCGCAGCTGCTCGAGGTCGATCTGCGGGCCGACCTGCTCCAGCCGCGCCACCCGGGACAGCTCGGCCTCGGGGACGCCCAGGTAGATCTCCCGCTCCAGCCCCAGCGGCGCCGCGATCTCCTCGTGCAGGACCTGGGAGATGGGCTTGCCGGTGGCGCGGCGGACGACCTCGCCCAGGATGTAGCCGAAGGTCTGGGGGTGGTAGCCGACCTTGGTGCCCGGCTCCCACCACGGCTCGGTGTCGGCGAGCGCGGTGGTGATCTTGTCCCAGTCGAGCAGGTCGTCGGCGGTGGTGTCCTCCGGGACGCCCGGGACGCCGACGGTGAAGGCCAGCGCGTGGCGGATGGTGGCGTTCTGCTTGCCGTGCGCGGCGAACTCGGGCCACAGCTCGGCGATGGGGGTGTCGTAGGAGAACACGCCCTGCTCGGCCAGCACGTGGACCACGGCGCTGGTGAGGGACTTGCCGGTGGAGCTGCTGTAGATCGGGCTGTCGCCGGTGATCGCGCGCCCGGTGGCCGGGTCGGTGCCGGCGACCGCGTCCACGACCAGGTCACCGTCCTTGTACACGGCGACCTGCAGCGCCCGCTCGGCTCCGGACTTGACCAGCTCGTCGATGGTGTTCTGCACTTGCTGCTGCAGGTCGCTCAATGCGATCGCTTCCTGTTCGGTAATGGATGGGAAAGAAGTCTCAGGTCGTGTACGGACGCTCGGCCCGCGCGGCGCGCAGGGCATGCGCCCACCACGCGAGCTGGTCCAAGGTGGTCTTGATGGCGCTGTTGCACTCCGCGCCCGGTCGCGGCCAGCTCCCGTCGGCGGCGAACAGCTCCCAGTAGCAGGGGAGGCTGATCGTGTTGCGGATCGGCACGGCGTGCAACTCGGTGAACACCTGGCGCAACTGGGCGACGGCGTGCAGGCCGCCCGACTCCCTGCCATAGGAGACGAAGGTGACGGGCTTGGCCTTCCATTCCTCGTAGTACCAGTCGATGGCGGTCTTCAGCGGCGCCGGAAAGCTCTGGTTGTACTCGGGCGTGACGATGACGAAGGCGTCGGCGGCGGCGAGGCGGGGCGCGAGGGCGCGGACCTGGGGCGGGAGGGCCTCGTCCTGGTCGGTGAGCGTCTCGGGCAGGCGGGTCTCGGCCAGGTCGATCAGGTCGACGTCCAGGTCTCCGCGCCTGACGGCACGGGCGCTGAACCAGCGGGCCACCGTGGGGCCGAACCGGCCGCTACGGGTGCTGCCGATGATGACGGCCACCCGCAACCTATGGTTCTCCGGCATCTCCAGCCTCCTCAGCGCTCGCGTCCGCTTCGACGTTCTCACTGTGCCCGGCGCCGTTTACGGTTTGTTGCTCGCGGGCTTACGGCCATCTGCTCACGTCCTCACGCCGGGGTGACGGCGGCGCGTCAAAGCCGCGTCGGTTCTCCGGGCATATCCGTCAGAAGGGCGTCAAGAGTAGGTATCAGACACCCTTCCCCGTCCTAGCGTGGCGTTCGAGGCGAATGTGAAGGGCCTCCAGAACCGCTGCCAGGAGGAAAGATCGTGGGAACCGAAGCCGATCCGCTCATAGTGGTCCCGGTGCGAGGGGACGACGTCGTGTCGCTGCGCCTGTTCCGGACGGTCGCCGGAGCGAGGACGGCCGTCGCGTTCTCCTCGCCCCTGGCGCTGACCAGGGTGCTCGGCGAGGGGCAGCGCTGGATCCGCCTCAGCGAACCCGCCCTGCGGCACATGCTCGCCGATCTCGGCGTCACCGGGATCGTCCTCGACCCCGCGGGCGCCCTGCCCGCCCGCGCCCCCGAGCGCGGCGCCGTGCGGGCCGCGTGATGTGCGTCCTGGCCCAGTCTCTAGAGGCCACCGGAGACCTCACCGAGGACCCCGCCGTGCCCGCGGCCTTGGAATCCGGCGATATCCCCGCAGACCCCGAAGATCCTGACAACCCCGAAGACACCGCGGGAGGCGAGGCCCCATGTCTCTCATGACCGAAACCACTCACCGGCCGTGGTGCTTGGACGGCCTGATGCGCCGCGAGGCCGGGCTCTAGACCGGAGCCGCGACCTTGAGGATCTTGAGGAACTCGCGCATCCAGGCGGGGTGGTCCGGCCAGGCGCGGCCGGTGACGAGGTTGCCGTCGATATGCGCCTCGCTGTCCACCCAGGTCGCCCCGGCCAGCTCGACGTCGGGCGCGCAGGCGGGGTACGCGCTGCTCGACCGGCCCTTCAGCACGCCGGCGGCGGCCAGGACCAGCGGGCCGTGGCACAGCGCGGCGATGGGCAGGCCGCCTTCAGCGAAGTGCCGCACGATGCGGCGGCAGTCGGCGTCGTTGCGGATGTACTCGGGTGCACGCCCGCCCGGGATCACCAGCGCCGCGTAGGCGGACGGGTCGACGTCCGCGAAGGCGACGTCCGCGGGCCAGGAGTGGCCGGGCTTCTCGGTGTAGGTGTCGAAGCCGTCCACGAAGTCGTGCACGACGAACTGGAGCTTCTTGGCGCTCGGCGCGGCGATGTCGACCTCGTACCCCTCCTCCAGCAGCCGCTGGTACGGGTACATCACCTCGAGGTCCTCGGCCGCGTCACCGGTGATGATCAGCACTTTCGCCATCGCGGACACCCCTTCTCGACTGTACGACCCTCCGCGTCGATCGTGTCGAGCCGCACCCTGCCGGTCAACCACCGCGCTCTATCCCGATCCGGCTCGCACAGTGTATGAGAGACTCGTACACTGTGCGAGCGGCGAGTGCCGTCGGCGGGAGGCGAGGGACGATGGACGAACGCGACCTGCCCGTGGCCGCGCGGGAGCGGCGGTGGGCGAGGGACGCGCTGGCGGCGTTGCGCGCCGACGCGCGGGCCGAGCCGCCGACGCCGCTGAGGCACTACCCCCTGCCGCCCGAGTGGGACATCTCGCTGTACCTCAAGGACGAATCGCTCCGGCCCACGGGCAGCCTCAAGCACGGCACGGCACGGCGGCTGTTCGAGGACGCGATCGCCTGCGGCCACATCGGCGAGCACACCACCGTCGTCGCCGCCACCGCGGGCAACGCGGCCGTCTCCGGTGCGTACTTCGCCGGCATGCTCGGGCTGCCCTTCGTCGCCGTCGTCCCCGGCAGGACCACGTCGGCCAGGCGGGCCGGGATCGAGGCCTTTGGCGGCCGCTGCCACCCGTTCGACCCGCCGCTCGCGATCTACGACGAGGCCCGGCGGCTCGCCGGGGAGACCGGCGGCCACTACCTGGACCACTTCCAGGCGGCGCACGCGGAGGACTGGCGTGGCGACGGCGGGCTCGCCGCGACGCTGCTCGGCCAGGTGGCCGAGGCGAGAGGGGACGTGCCGCGCTGGCTCGTGGTCGGCGCGGGCACCGGGGTCACCAGCGCGACGCTCGGCCGGCACCTGCGCTACCACGGCCACCCGAGCCTGCTCGCCGTGGTCGACCCCGAGAACTCGGCCTACCTGCCGAGCTGGGTGACCGGATACCCGGGCTACGGGACCGGTATGCCCTCGCGGATCGAGGGGATCGGCCGCCCGCGCGTCGAACCGGCGTTCCTGCCCGCCGTCGTCGACCTGATGATCCCCGTGCCGGACGCGGCGAGTGTGGCCGCGACGCGCCACCTGGCCGCCGTGACGGGCTGGGAGGCCGGGCCGTCCACCGGCGCGAACCTCTGGGGGGCGCTCCGGCTGGCGGCGCGGATGCGCGAGCGCGGGGAGCGCGGCGCCGTCGCCACGCTGATCTGCGACGGCGCGAACGCCTACCGGGACACCTTCTACGACGACGCCTGGGTGGCGGGCAGGGGGCTCGACCTCGCTCCGCACGCCGAGGTGATCGAGCGCTTCGTCGCCGAGGGCGTGTGGGCGGGGTCGTGAGCGCCGGCGCGGCTCAGGGGCGGGGAGGCGGGACCAGGCGCAGCAGATGGGCGCGGGTCTCGTCGTCGAGGTCGGCCTGGAGCAGGACGTTCGAGACCGGCGGGACGGAGCCGAGGTCGACGCGGACGCCCGCGTGCGGCCCGTCCGGGTAGCGGAACAGCAGGACGAACTCGCCCTCGCCGGCCTTCGCGCCGGGGATCGGGCGGGACATGTGCTCGGTGGGCCAGGTGTCCAGGGAGTTCAGCGCCTCGGCGAGTGCCCGGGCCTCCTGCTTGCGGTGGTACACGCGGGTCGGCCGCCGGCCCTGCGGGTCGCGCCGGCACACCACCACGGCGACGGCGCCCTCGGGAACCAGGCGCTCGTCCTGCCCCCGCCGGTCGGGGAGGCCCGTGCACGGGTCGTCCGGCTCCGGGATCCGCCACGCCCCCTGCCGGTAGGCGATGCCCAGGCTCCCTCCCACGTACGTCGGAACCTTGACCGTGCCGTTCGTCGTCGCCGTGCAGGAGTTGACCTCCTCGGCGCCGCCCACCCAGAGCGCGTCGCCGTTCGCGTAGGCGAACCGGACGAGGAAGTTCGTCATCGGCCCGCCCGCCGCCGTGCAGATGCGGTTGGGGTCGTCGGACGTGGTCACCGGCAGGTAGGCGAGGTCGCGGGCCATCGTCGCGGCCTCGGCCTTGAGGACGCGCACCCCGGCGAGGCGCTCGCCGCCGGGATTCATGTTCACGCCCGGGTAGGCGCAGATCATCGCCTCCACCGGCTCGCCGGGCACGAGCGACTCCCCGGCTCCCTCGACGTCGGCCGCGGCGGGCACCCAGTCGCCGATGCCCTCGCCGCCCCACTGCCCGGGACACGCCTTCGGCACCGGCGGCGCGGGTCTCACCGCCCACGAGATCAGCAGGACCGCCGCGCACACGCCGACGATGGCCAGGACGGTGGGCAGCGCGCGTCTGAGGTCCACATGAATGAAGACGTCCGTCTCGTTCGATCGGTTCGCGGCCCGGGGAACGGCGGAGACGGGAAAACGAGAAAGCCCAGGCCATACAGGGCCCGAGCTTTGAAAATGGTGGGCGATACTGGGATTGAACCAGTGGCCTCTACCGTGTCAAGGTGGTCCCGATCGTGCGCTTACCTGCGATTTCTCCTGATGTCGCAGGTCAGGGGCGTTTGTTGGGCGTCACTAGACGCCTGTTGGGAGCGGCTGAGGAATGATGTCCGCTCCTGTTGATCTTAGTGAGGGGCGGGAGCGCGGGGAGCAATTGCGTAATCCTTGTGGCGCATCCAATTCGCGGCGAGGGCGGTGGCGGGATCCTCGACGTCGAGGCAGGGCCGTGCCGTGCTCGACCTGCCGAGGGGAGACGCCCCTGCGGCGCTCGGGGGTGAGCGGAAGTCAGATCACCCATTCCTTCAGTTGGCGCACGAGAGCGGCCGGGTCGTCTCCGATCGGGGTCACCTGGAGGTTGGTCACGCCCGACTCGCGGAACGCTTCGATGCGCTCCTTGACGTACGACTCCGGGCCGACGAGGTTGACCTGCTCCAGCAGCTCGAGCGGGACCTTGGCCTCGGCTTCCTTCTTCTTGCCGTCGAGGTAGAGGTCCTGAATTTCCTTGGCCTCCGCCTCGTAGCCGTACCGGCAGGCGAGGTCGTTGTAAAAGTTCTTGCCACGGGCGCCCATGCCGCCGATGTAGAGGGCGAACATCGGCCGCGCGAAGTCGAGCATCCCCTTCACATCCTCGCCAACCGCGACGATGCCGCCGGCCACAACCTCCAGCGGCGCCAGGTCCTCGGAGCGCTCGGCGGTACCAGCGGCAAGCGAGTCGCCCCAAACCTTGGCGGCGCCCTCGGGGGAGTAGAGGAACGGCAGCCAGCTGTCGGCGTACGCTGCCGCACCCTCGACCGACTTGGGTCCCAGCGCAGCGATGTAGAGCGGGACCGAGGAGCGCTCCGGCTTGGTCGGCATCTTCAGCGGCTTGCCCAGGCCGGTGGCCTGGCCGGCGGGTAGGGGAAGCTGGAAGGAGCGGCCGCTGTACTCGATCACCTCGCGGCGCAGGACCGCACGGATGATCTCTATGGTCTCCTTCGTCCGGCCGACCGGCTTGGCGTAGGGCAGGCCGTGCCAGCCTTCGACCACCTGCGGGCCAGAGGCGCCGAGACCGATGATGGCGCGACCGCCGGTGACGTTGTCAAGGCCGGCCGCGGTCTGCGCGAGCAGAGCCGGGGTGCGGGAGTAGACGTTGAGGATCGCCGAGCCGATCTCCACGGTCGAGGTGCGGGCCGCGAGGTAGCCCATCAGGGTCGGTGAGTCGAAGCCGTATCCCTCGGCGACCCAGACCGTGTCGAGTCCGGCGGCCTCAAGTCCAGCGACCTGGTCGGCGGCCGAGCGCGGGTCGCCGCCGTACATGAGCATGGTGGAGAGCTTCATGACCAGGACAATCACTCCGAGGCGGGCGGCGAATCGAAGCTTGCGCCCATCCCGATACCGGCTCCGTCGTCGACCGGAACCACCGCGCCGGTCCAAATCTGAGATGCGGTGACACGAGCGCACCGACTAGGTCGGCGAACTCGCGTGGCTCCCCGATGCGTCCCATCGGTAGCCCGCTCCCCAGACGAGCTTTGGAGAGTTCCGGCTGCCTCTCAAGCGTTCTCTCGATAAGCGGGGTGTCGAAGTACCCGGACATCAGGGTGTTGACGTTGATGTTGTGCGGCCCGACCTCTAGGGCGAGGGTCTGGGCGTAGCCGATCACGGCCGACCACACTGTCGCAGGCGCTGCCATGCCGACGGCCTGACGCCGAAGACGACGTTGAGGATGCTGCCACCTTCGGCCGTCATGTGCGGCAGCGTCGCTCGCACGGACCTGACCACGTAGAAGAAGTGGCGTGCGAAGGCTTGAAGCCACACATCGTCGGTGAGCTCCGAGATTCGGCGGATCGGCGGTCCACCGTCGTTGGTGACCAGGACGTGGACAGCTGGACCGAACCGCTCGAGCGTCGAGGCCGTGACCTGGTCGATGTCGGCGGCGACCGAGCAATCGGCGGCAAGCCCGAGGACCTGCTCCTCGCCGTACTTGCCGGCAAGTTGTTCTGCGGCGGCTGCGATCTTCTCCGCGCGTCGCGCGAAGATCGTGACGAAGGCACCTTCACTCAAAAGGCGATCAGCGATCGCGAAACCCAAGCCATCGCTGCCACCGCCGACAATGGCTACCTTCCCGGTCAGTCCCAGGTCCATCACTCAACTCCAATCGACGTGAGGAATGATTCGGCATTGCCCGAGAACACGTCGTCGAGGACGTCCGATGAGAAGTACAGGACACCTTCGTCGTCCTGACGGGCCAGGTCTCCCGTGTGCAACCAGCCGCCCTTGAGCGCTGCCTCTGTCTCCTCGGGAAGGTTCCTGTAGCCAAGCATGACTCCGCGGTTCCGCATGGCGATCTCGCCCACCTCGCCCAAGGGAACGTCATGACCGTCGTCGTCGATCAGCCTGATGCGGTTCCCGACCACGGGACGACCACAGGAGGCAAGCCGCTCCAGGCTCGCGGTCTCGTGCGCGGCCTTGGGCAGGACCGTCCCGATGCCGGTCGACTCCGTCTGCCCATATATCTGGGAAAAGACCGGACCGATGCGCTCACGAGCCTCTGCCAGGCGCACCGGAGACATCGGCCCGGTAGCATACCAGATCACCTCGAGACTGGATAGGTCTCTCGTCTCCGGACGCTCATGGTCCAGCAGCGTGTAGATCATCGTCGGAAGGCCGCTGATGCAGTTGATGCGCTCCGCCTCGATGATGTCGAGGAATCGGCTGGGGTCGAAGCCCTGCTCGATCACGACGGTGCCCCCACGAAGTAGCGTTGGGATGACACCAAGCCCGGTGGCATGGGTGAGCGGAGCCGAGGCCAAGTACCGCGGCAAGTGCGGCTGTTCGAAGTCGGCCATGTACGCATAGACCATCTGCACCATCGACCGATGAGGCTGTATCACGCCCTTGGGTCTCCCGGTCGTCCCCCCGGTGTACTGCAGCCATGCGACGTCCGTCTCGGTGGCCGGACCGGCATCAAGAGGTCGAGCTCCGTGAGACTCGCCCTCAGGCAGGCCACCTGCAGCCGGGATCACCATCAGGTGTCTCAGCGAGCCGGCCTCGGCGAGGACCTGGCGCCCGTGCTCCTCCAGGGGCGCGGTCACCACCAACACCGTGGCCTCCGCATCCTCGCAGACGACGATGTGGTCCTCGACCGAGGCCAGGGCCTGAAGGCCGGTAAAGCGCCCCCCCAAGAGGTACGTCGCAGCCTGGACGATCCATGACTCAGGCATGTTCGGACTGAGCATCGTGACACCCACTCCGAGCCCCACCCCTCGACGGGCCAGCGCGGTCATGTACTGCGAGACGAGATCTCTGACCTGAGCGTAAGTCAGTCGCCGATCACCGGCGACGAAGGCCTCGGACGAGCTGTGCCGAGTGAGGGCCTGCACGATCAGGTCGCCCAGCGTCACCCCAGAGGAGGCCGTTGTGGCAGTTGCCGAAGCGGAAGCGCTCTGCACGTTGACGGGATGAGACACGCCTCAACGATGGGTGTTACACGACGGACGTGCCACCGATGTTCCGCCAACAATTACGGGTAACCCGCCACGCTGACGCTAGTGAGCTGCGCGCGCCGTAGAGCGGTAGCGACCGGGTGTCTGGCCGACGAGATCGGTGAAGGCTTCGATGAAGCTGCTTGGGTTCGCCCAGCCCAGTCGCATCGCCGTGTCAGTGACCGAGGCGCCTTCGCAGAGTTCGAGCAGTGCCCGCTGAATACGCAGCAGCGTGCGCCACTGATGAAAGCTCATCGACAGTTCGCTGCCGAACAGACGGCTGAGGGTTCGTTCGCTCGAGCCGGTTCTGTGCCCCAGCTCCGCCAGTGTCGCCGGGCTGGCCGGGTCGGCGTGCAGCAGGTCGGTAACGGCCTTGAGGCGAGTGTCGCTCGGCTCCGGGAGGCGCAGTGATTCCTGCGGGGCGCGAGCGAGCTCCGCGATGACGACCTCGAGCAGCAGTCGGGCGCGGGGGCCATCGACTGGGTCGTGGTCGCTGATCAGCGCCAGGTAGGCCTCGCGCATCAGCGGACTGGCCACGAACACTGAGGGCTCCGTTGGCAGTTGCTCGGCCAGTGCCGCCGGAACCTGGAGCAGTCGGACATCGGTCTCGCCGTACGAGCGTCCGCTGTGTACATAGAAAGGTGGCACCCAGGTAATGCGGTTCGCCGGCGCCACCCATGTGCCGACCTGGGTCGCAGTGACCAGTGCTCCGGAGGCGGCGTACCTGAGCTGGCCGAAGTCATGGAAGTGCGCGGCGATGTCCTCGCCGTGGGCCATGGGCTCGCAGACCGCCGAATCGTCGGTCCAGAACACTGGCTCGCGGATAAGTTCGGTCATGGGCACTCACCCTAGCCCGCGTTCGCAAGTCTCTGGGCATGGTCGATCGGGGGTCGGCCGGGGTTGAGGCCGTTCCACGAGCGTCGCCGGCGATGCGGGGTCTCAGGCCCGTCAAGGCCAGAGCTCGTGGGCTCGGCAGCGGACCCCGAGGATTCCGCAGGTCGCCCATCGACCATGTTGGCGGGTTATCGGAATATTCTGGCGCGACACCGGTGGTACGCCTGCGTTGTGGCGTTCATCGTTGAGGTATGTCGCATCAGATGAATCTCGAGGGGGCAGTCGCACCCTCGTCCTCCCCAGCCGCGGAAGTCAACGCCTGGCTGGTTCTCGGCTCGCTCATGTCAGGGGTCAAGGCCTGAGGACCGCTTCGCCGTTCGTCCTTGCCCCGCTCCGTCAGCATGTGGATCGGATCGATCAGCGTGGCCCCGAGCGGGGTGAGTTCGTACTCGACGCGGGGCGGTGCCTCGGCGTAGGCGTACCGGCGGACAAGCCCGTGCGACTCGAGCCGTCGGAGCGTCTGGGTGAGCACCTTGCGGGAGATACCGCCGATCAACTCGACCAGCTCGCCATGGCGTACCGGGCCCTTGCCATGTAGAGCACGACCACCGTCCACTTATCGGCGATCAGTTCGACCGCCAGACACGCCGGGCAGTCGGCGAGAAGGAATCACCGGGACCGGACTCGCTCATGGCACCAAAGGGTACCTGCTGGTTCCCATCGGTCTCGTTCTCACACCCCAATACCAGGAGAGTCATGCGAGCCATCACCCAGCACACATTCGGCGGCCCAGAGGTCCTCACCATCGTGGACGCGCCCGAGCCCCAACCCCTTCCGACCGAGGTCCTCGTCCGGGTCAAGGCGATCGGGCTGAACCCACTGGAACCGCGCCTGCGCGCCGGCGAATTCCCGCTGTTCGGCCAGCCGCCGTTCATCCTCGGCTGGGACATCAGCGGCGTGGTCGAGGGTTTGCCGCAGACGTGGCGGTTCAGGCCCGGCGATGAGGTGTTCGGGATGCCGCTGTTCCCGCGGGCGGCCAACGCGTACGCCGAGATCGTGGCAGCGCCGGCATTGCACCTGGCGCGCAAGCCGGCGTCGCTTTCACACGTTGAGGCGTCGGCGTTGCCGGTCGTCGGGCTGACAGCGTGGCAGGGCCTCGTCGACCTCGGCGGCGTGACCGAGGGTGACCGCGTCCTGGTCCATGGCGGTGGCGGCGGGATCGGCCACGTCGCGATCCAGATCGCGAAATCGCTCGGCGCGCACGTGATCGCAACCGCCAGCGGGAGCAAGCGGGAGTTCGTCGAGGGGTTCGGCGCCGACGAGGTCGTTGATTACACGGCGGTCGACTTCACCGAGGCGGTCAGCGACATCGATGTGGTGCTCGACACGGTCGGCGGCGACACCGCCGAGCGCTCGCTCAAAGTGCTCCGCCCAGGGGGTCACCTCGTGACGGCGGTCGCCGAGGAGGATACGGAACTCGCCGCCAGGTTCGAGGCGGCCGGCGTGCGCTTCAGCGGCATCGCGGTCGACCCCGATCCGGTCGCCCTGCGACGCCTCGTCGAACTCGTCGAACAGGGCAAGCTCCGGGTCCATGTGCAGGAGACCTTCCCGTTCGAGCGCATCGCCGACGCACACCGGCTGATCGAGAGCGGTCACCTCCAGGGCAAGCTCGTCCTCACCGTCTGATCCTGCAGCCACGGCGCCGGATCCCTGGTCCCCTGCGGGGACGCTTTTCATGATCAGCGATCTTTAAAAGAAGATCCCCAGGCCGTTGACCTGGGGATCTGGTGGTGGGCGATACTGGGATTGAACCAGTGGCCTCTACCGTGTCAAGGTAGCGCTCTCCCACTGAGCTAATCGCCCTCGATGAAGAATCAGAGCGGACGACGGGATTCGAACCCGCGACCCTCACCTTGGCAAGGTGATGCTCTACCAGCTGAGCCACGTCCGCGCGATCATCAAGAACCCTGGAAGGCTCTTGCTGATGCCTGGTACAACTTTACCGGATCCCGGCAGTGCGAGATTCCGTCGAGGTGGAGACGGGATTTGAACCCGTGTACGCGGCTTTGCAGGCCGCTGCCTCGCCTCTCGGCCACTCCACCAGGATCTTCGAGCGGACGACGGGATTCGAACCCGCGACCCTCACCTTGGCAAGGTGATGCTCTACCAGCTGAGCCACGTCCGCGTGAGCCTCGGGAACGATCCCCGGCCACGCAAAGACTCTAGCGCGTCCGGGGACCTGGTGTGCGCAGTCCGTCGGGTGAGCCGTCTTCGAACGTGCGGAGATCGGGCCGGTGCGGTCTCCGGGCGGGGTTCGCGGCGCACGGTGCGTGACCGGGCGCTTCGCGGGTGCCGGGCGTCCATGCCCGTGCCCGATCGGGAGCGCCCGGGGTGCTCGACGTGTCCATTGCCTGCTCGATGCCGGACGGCGGGCCCTTCTAGTGCGTATCCTTGCCCGAATTCGGGCAGAAATCTTGGCGTGGCATCTCTTTCCTGCGTAAAGTCCTGGCCTGTGTCCACGGCCCGGCATTCCTACGAGGATCTGATCACCCACCTGACCCGGACCACCTCCCTTGGCCCGGGGGAGGCGGCGCGGGTCGTGGCGGAGGTCGTGGCCTACTTCTCGGAGTCCGTCGAGGAGTACGTCCGCCGCCGCCACGGTGAGATGAAGGCCCGAGGTCTCACCAACGATCAGATCTTCCCCGGGATCGCCGCCGAGTTGTCGGCCCGCCGCGTCGCGGCCCCTGAGCTGTCCCTGCGCCAACTGCGCCGCATCGTGTACGGCTAGCGCCAAGGAGATTTCATATGTGCGGAATCGTCGCTTACATCGGGCCCAAGGACGCGGCGCCGATCCTTTTGGAAGGGCTGCAGCGCCTGGAGTACCGAGGCTACGACTCGGCCGGTCTCGTGGTGAACAACAAAGGGCTGAAGGTACGCAAGGTCAAGGGCAGGGTCGCCGACCTCGCCGCCGCCGTACCCGCGCGGTTCAAGGGCGGCCTCGGCATCGGGCACACCCGCTGGGCCACGCACGGCGTGCCCAACGACGTCAACGCCCACCCCCACCTGGACACCAAGGAGCGCATCGCGGTCGTCCACAACGGCATCATCGAGAACGCCGACGAGCTGCGCGCCAAGCTTATCGCCGACGGCGCCGTGTTCGTCTCCGAGACCGACACCGAGGTGCTCGCCCACCTGATCGCCCGCATCGTCCAGGACTCCGACTCCCTGGAGGAGGCCGTCAGGGAGGCGCTGAAGAGCGTCGTCGGCACCTACGGCATCGCCGTCATGGACGCCGAGCGCGGCTCCGAGATCGTCGTCGCCCGCAACGGCAGCCCGATCGTGATCGGCATCGGCGAGAAGGAGATGTTCTGCGCCTCCGACGTCGCCGCGCTGGTCCGCTACACCCGCCAGGTCGTCCACCTGGAGGACGGCGAGCTCGCCGTGCTGAAGGCCGACGGCTTCCACACCTTCACCATGGACGCCCGCGTCACCTCCAAGGAGCCGCTGACCGTCGACTGGGACGCCGGGCACTACGACACCGGCGGGTTCGAGCACTACCTGCTCAAGGAGATCTCCGACCAGCCCGAGTCGGTGGCGCGCACGCTGCGCGGGCGCCTCGACGACCGGTTCCACATCGCCCACCTGGGCGGGCTCAACCTCGACCCCCGCGAGACCCGCGCGTTCCGCCGCGTCAAGATCATCGGCTGTGGCTCCGCCTACTACGCCGGGCAGATCGGCGCCCAGCTCATCGAGGAGCTCGCCCGCATCCCCGCCGACGCCGAGCCCGCCTCCGAATTCCGCTACCGCAGCCCCGTGGTCGAGCACGACACGCTGTACGTCGCCGTCAGCCAGTCGGGGGAGACCTACGACACGCTCGCCGCCGTGCAGGAGCTGAAGCGCAAGGGCGGGCGCGTCCTCGGCGTCGTCAACGCGGTCGGCAGCGCGATCGCGCGCGAGGTGGACGGCGGCGTCTACCTGCACGCCGGGCCGGAGGTCTCGGTGGCCTCGACCAAGGCGTTCACCTCGACGGCCGTCGCGTTCGCCCTGATCGCGCTGCACTTCGGCCGCGTCCGCGACCTTTCCCCGTCCGACGGCCGGCGCATCGCCGACGGGCTCAGGCGGCTCCCCGAGCAGATCGAGCGGATCGTCGAGCAGAGCGACGCCATCGCCGCCCTCGCCCGCAAGTACGCCCCCCACCCCGGGATGATGTTCGTCGGCCGGGTGCGCGGCTACCCGGTGGCCCGCGAGGGCGCCCAGAAGCTCAAGGAGATTTCGTACGTGCACGCCGAGGCGTACCCGGCGAGCGAGCTGAAGCACGGCCCGCTGGCGCTGATCGGCCCGGACATGCCGACCGTGGCGGTCGTGCCCGACGACGAGCTGCTCGACAAGAACCTCACCACCCTCGGCGAGATCCGCGCCCGCGGCGGCAAGGTGCTCATGATCGGTCACCGCGAGCCGGACGCCAAGCTGGCCGACGACGTCATCGTGGTGCCGAAGAACGAGGTCGAGCTGGACCCGATCCTCCTCGGCATCCCCCTCCAGCTCTTCGCCTACCACGCGGCCGTCGCCCTCGAACGCGACGTCGACAAGCCGCGCAACCTGGCCAAGAGCGTCACCGTCGAGTGACGTCCACCCTCTGACACCCTTTGACGCAGCCTGAGGCCGTGGTCCCGGCCCACCGCGGGGGGCACGGCCGGGGGTCGTACAGTCGATCGGGTGAGCAACCTGGAAAGCGATCCGCAGGAGACGGTGTGCGAGGCGCGGGCCGGCGGGCCCGCGCACGAGCTGCTGGAGGGCCGGGACGTCGTCCTCGGCGGCACCCGGGGCATGAAGGTGACCCGCACCCTCCCGAGCCGCGACCGCCGCATGGTCGGCGCGTGGTGCTTCGTCGACCACTACGGCCCCGAGCCGGCCGCCATGCGGGTGGCCCCCCACCCGCACACCGGCCTCCAGACGGTCACCTGGCTGCTCGAAGGGGAGGTCCTGCACCGAGACAGCCTCGGCAGCGAGCAGGTGATCACCCCGGGGCGGCTGAACCTCATGACGGCCGGCCGCGCGATCTCCCACGCCGAGGAGTCGCCCGCGGAGGGCATGCTGCACGGAGTCCAGCTCTGGGTGGCGCTGCCCGACGGGTCCCGGCACACCGACCCGGCGTTCGACCACCACCCCGACCTGCCCGTGCTGACCGCGCCGGGCGTCACGACCACCGTCATCATCGGCGAGCTCGGCGGGGCGACCTCACCCGCCCGCGCCCACACCCCGCTGGTCGGCGCCGAGGTGGCCCTGGAGGCGGGGGCGGCGGTCACACTGCCCGTCCGGCCGGACTTCGAGTACGCCGCGCTGGTGCTGGCCGGCGCGGCCGAGGTGGACGGCGAGGCCCTGGAACCGGGGCCTCTGCTGTACCTCGGGCAGGGGCGGACGGAGCTGGCCGTCGCCGCGGGGCCGGCGAGCCGGGTGCTGTTGCTCGGCGGCGAGCCGTTCGAGGAACAGCTCGTCATGTGGTGGAACTTCGTCGGCCGCACCCACGAGGAGATCGAGCGGTTCCGCAAGGAATGGGCGGAGGGCGGCGCGTTCGGCACCGTCGAGGGCTTCGACGGCGCGCCGCTGCCCGCCCCGGCTCTGCCCGGCACCCGCCTCAAGCCCCGACCCCGCCACCGCTGACGCCCCCTCGGCCACCCGTGACGGTCACCACGTCCCCGCCGGATCAGCACTGAAAACCGTCCGGGTGCTGTGAGGCCGCTGAGAGACGGCGTGGGCTGGGCCGGGTGGTCTGGGAGAATGGCTGGCGTGTGGATTCGTGCCCTGGTCGCCCCGCTCGTCAGCGGAACGACCTACCGGCGCGCCGTCCACCTGCTGCTCGGCGCGGTCCTGCTCCTGCCGTACATCCTGCTCGGCGTGGCCTTCGCCGGCATGTTCGCCGTCCCCGGCGAGCCGTACGGGCTGCTCGTACTCGTGCTCGCCCTGGTGGCCGTGATCGGCCTGGTGCCTCCGTTCCTGCGCGGCACCCGCGCCCTGGAGATCGCGGCGGCCCGCTCGCTGCTCGGCGTGGCCCTTCCCGACCCGCCGGTGACGGCCGAGCCCGGCAGGGCGGCGCGCGAGACCCGCCTGCGGGCGGCCCTGTGGTTCGCCGTCCACCTGGCCGCCGGGGGACTGGTCGGGTTGCTGCTGCTCATCCCGCTGGTGATGGGGCTGGCGTTCGCCGTCGAGTCGCTGGGCGTCGTGAGCGGTGCGCTCGACGGGCTGCGGCTCGGGCCGCTGGGCCGGCAGGACGGCCCGTGGCTCGGGCTGCTCGGCGTCCTCATGCTGGTCGGTGTGCTCTACGCCGTCGCCGGGCTCGGCGGCCTCGCGGCGGTGATGGCGCCGGTGCTGCTCGGCCCGTCCTCCGCCGAGCGGATCGCCGCGCTGGAGGCGCGCGCCGCCAGGCTGGCCGAGCGCAACCGCCTGGCCCGCGAGCTTCACGACTCCATCGGCCACGCGCTGACCGTGACGACGTTACAGGCCGCCGCCGCGCGCGAGCTGCTGCGCACGGACCCGGAGTTCGCCGGCCGCGCGCTCGCCGCCATCGAGGAGACCGGCCGCGCCGCGGCGGAGGACCTGGACCGCGTGCTCGGCATGCTGCGCGAACACGACCCCGCCGGCGACGGCGACGCCCTGCCGGGGACCACCGGCGTCGGCCCCCGTCCGGGGGACGGCTCGTCCGCGGATCGCGCGCCCGAGCACCGGCTGGGCGAGCTGCGCCGTCTCGTCGAGCACTCGCGCGGCACCGGCGTCGACGTGCGCGCCCAGGTCGAGGGGCCGGTGGACGATCTGCCCGCCTCCGTGTCGCGCGAGGGGTACCGCATCATCCAGGAGAGCCTCACCAACGTACTGCGGCACGCCGGGCCGGTCCCCGTGGCGTTGCGCGTAGCCGCCGGCGCCCGCGCGCTCGCCATCGAGGTGACCAATCCCGTCACAGGCGTGCTCGCACCCCGTGAGGGCGGGCGGGGGCTCGCGGGCATGAGGGAGCGGGTGACGATCCTGGGCGGCTCCATGACCGCCGGGCCGGACGGCGGGCAGTGGAAGGTGTCGGTACGCCTCCCAGTGGAGCCGCCCCGATGAATCCGCCCGCTTTCCGTCCGGTTCCTGATACCTCGCTCCGGCTGCCGGGCGTCCGGGCCTTGCCCGCTTCGGAAGGTGGTGTGACGGTGATCTCGCCCGTCCGCACGGCAGGGAGGGCGGTGTGACGGCGATCCGCGTGGCCATCGTCGACGACGAGGAGCTGATCCGGGTCGGGCTGCGCGTCATCGTCGACGCGCAGCCCGATCTGGAGGTCGTGGGCGAGGCGGCCGACGGAGCCGAGGTGATGGCGATGGTGGCGCGCTCCCGGCCCGACGTCCTGCTCATGGACGTGCGGATGCCCGCCATCGACGGCATCGAGGCGACGCGCCGCCTGCTGGCCGCCTCCGCCGCGCCCCCGAAGGTGCTCGTCGTCACCACGTTCGAGAACGACGACCACGTGTACGGAGGCGTTGCGGGCGGGTGCGAACGGCTTCCTGCTGAAGCGCGCCCGCCCGGCGGAGGTCGTACAGGCCGTGCGGGTGGTGGCGCGGGGCGAGTCCCTGGTGTTCCCCGCCGCGATCCGCCGCCTGGCCGGGTCCCACGGGCGAGGGCCCGCGGCCACGGGCCCGGCCGCCGACCGGCTGCGCCGCGCCCGGCTCACCGACCGGGAGGAGGACGTCCTGCGGCTCATGGCGACCGGCCTGTCCAACGCCGAGATCGCCGCCCACCTGGTGGTCGGGGCCGAGACCGTCAAGACCCATGTCGGGAACATCCTCACCAAACTCGCCGTCCGTGACCGCACGCAGGCCGTGATCGCCGCCTACGAGTCCGGCTTCGTCAGCCCCGAGGGGTGAGCCCATGAGCCCGCCTCGCCAGGCCGGACGGGACACGAGCTCGTCGCCGCCGCGCGGATCACGCCGGGCCGTCCCGGGGTCGCCTGGTTCGAAGGCGAGGGGGCCGGGGTCCGTTCGCATGGCGGTCATCCCTCGCGTCCGCAGGTCCGGCAGGCGCCGCGGCGTCGCAGGTAGTAGGCGTACGTCGCGACGGCGAGGGCGACGCCCCACAGCGGCCAGAGCATGTGCGTGGCGATGAGGACGGGGCTGTAGCCCGTCATGTTCACGAGCTCCGGCGAGGTCATGATGCCGATGCCGCCCGTGATCACGATGGGGACCACGTACGCCGCCGGGATCACCGCCAGCTTGACGGGCACACGGCGGCCCGCGAGGCCGACCATCCAGCGGGGGAAGACCTCGCCCCAGCGCCGTACCAGCCCCAGGGTGAGGATCGCGCCGACCGTGGCGAAGCTCGCGAGCCCCAAACCCGCCCAGACGCCCCCCGAGTCCCACAGAAAGCGCAGCTTCGCGTCGTCGATGCCCAGCGGGATGTGCATGGCCCAGGCGAAGCGGCTCGCGGCGTACAGGAGGGGGATCGCCACGGCGGTGATCGTCGCCCGGCGGCTCCACGCGAGGACGCGGAGCCCGTCCCCGGGCCGGTGGTCGTCGTCCCGGCCGCATCGGGCGCACGCGCCACGGCTGCGCCGCTGCCAGGACAGCACCGCGAACGCGAGCAGGAATCCGCCCGCCAGGGACCAGAACTGGTTCAGCAGCGACCAGTCGAGCACCCGGGAGTAGTCGATGTCCGAGGGCCATCCGAACGGGGCGCCGAGGATGAGCATCGGCGCGTAGCCGGTGAGCCCCAGCACGTCCACGGTCGGCACGCCGATCAGCAGGACGGCCGTCACGGTCCAGCCGAAGGCGAGCAGTGAGACCCGCAGGGCGCGTCCCGGCATCACCGCGTGCCGTCCGGCCATGGCCAGGAGCGCCACCGTGGCCACGAGCAGGACCGCAGCGAAGACGGGTGCCCCCACCTGCGGGGAGACCTCCCTTAACAGGGGTGACGATCTGGTGAACGCGTCGGGTCCGAAGGGGAAGCCTTTGCCGGAAATCGTCCAGTAGAGGGCCGCGATCCCGTAGACGGCGGCCCAGACGGCGGCCGCGTAACCGCCCCAGACGGCGGCCCCGATTCCCCGCCGCGTTCTGCCGGTGGACGTCCCGGAGCCCCTTTCGGGGGACGGTTCCCGGGGCGATCCGGAGGCCGTCCGTGGGGGAGGCTCCGGCGACGACAGGTGCGACGGGACCGAGGAGGACGGGCGGGACGCGGCGGCGGAGGACGGGCGGGACAGAACCGGGGAGGGCTCCGGAGGCCGCCCCGGAGTGGTGGGCGAAACCGGCGACGAGGACGAACTCGCCGGTTGCTGGGACGTCGACACGATGATCTCCTTCGCGGGGATACGAATTGAGCGCACCCCCACGCTCCCGCCCGGCCCGCCCCCGGCGACTCCCCCCACATCGGGAACCCCCTCCCCCGCACGGGGGATCGAGCCTTCGCCGAAGGCGGTCCCGCCGGGCCGTGGAGGGTGGGTGAGGGCCGTGTGCGGGGGCGGTGAGCTGGGCATTTAGGTGATATCGGGGGAAAGGGCGTGAACCATGCGTCGTCGCCAGGTGCTCGCGCTCGGGGCGGGGCTTGTCGCAATGGCCACCGGATGCGGGAGCGCCACCGACCCCCGCAGGCTCGCCTCCGCCACGGTCTCAATGGTGGTGCCCGGGCCGGCGGGAGGCGAGACGGACATGATCGCCCGGTCGCTCAAAGGAGTGGCCGAGCGCGAGTCGCTGGCCGGAGCGGTGCGGGTCGTCAACCGGCCGCTCGAGTCGGCGCTGACCGAGTTCACCCGCGCCCGGCAACCCGGCATGATGCTGATGGCCGAGCCCGAGCTGGTCGGGACGGTGCGGGACGTCCGCCAGGCCACCGCCTTCGCCGGCACCACCCCGCTGGCCCGCCTCTGCGGCGAGTGGGAGCTCCTGGTCGTCCCGGCGGCCTCGCGCCTGACGACGTTCGGCGCGTTCGCCGACGCGCTGCGGCGCGACCCGTCCCGGCTCGCCGTCGCGGGCAGGAACACGGGCGGGGTCGACCACGTCCTGCTCGGCATGCTGGCCCAGAGCCTCGGCGTCGACCCGCGCCTGGTCCGGTACGCGGCCTATCCGACCTGCGAGCAGGCCGTCGCCGCGCTGGCGGCCGGACGCGCCCCGGTCGCGATCTCCGGGCACGCGGCGGTGCGGCCGCGCGTGCGGTCGGGGGAACTGCGGGTGCTCGCGGTGTCCTCGCCGGACCGCCTGCCCGGCGTCGAGGCCCCGACGCTGCTGGAGTCCGACGTCCACCTGTACTGCGCGAACTGGCGGGGCCTGCTCGGATCCGGCGACCTTGCCGAGGCCGACAGGGCGGCGCTGGCCCTGATGTGCCGCGGCGTCGCGGACTCGCCACGCTGGCAGGCGATCTGCGTACGCAACGGCTGGACCCCGCTGTACCTCGACGGCGACGAGTTCCGCCAATGGCTGGGTGTGGAGTCCGCCCGCCTCGGCCGCGCCCTCGGCGACCTCGGCGTCCGCGTGTAGCGCCACGACGTGCCGTGACCCGTCAGCTCGATCGGTCGCCTCCACGTCCGGGATGGGGGTGGATGGTCACGCTGGGTGCATGGGAGCGACACAACCTATAGGGGTTGTTGCGGGGCAGGACACTAGATGTAGGATCCATGCTCGTCGCTGGTTCGCTCCTCGGGGCGAGGCAAGAGGGAATCCGGTGTGAATCCGGGACTGCCCCGCAGCGGTGAGCGGGAACGACCGCCGTCACATCAGCACTGGGCCGCCCGCGGCCTGGGAAGCGACGGCCAGTAGGCGTGTGAGGTGCGCCCGCGAGTCCGAAGACCTGCCGGTGACGTCGTCCAGGCCCCGAGGGAGGGCCGCCGGACGGGGAGACCGGCATGCCCGCTCACGGGTGCCCGGTCGTGCTCCGCCGTGCCTTCCTCCGGGGTGATCCGAGCGCACGAAGGAGACAGCACGTGACGGTGACGGATTCGCGGCCGGTGTACCGGCCGGAGGCGGGGAGCGAGCACAGGCGGCTCGCCATCGAGGAGGCCGCCGCCCGGGTCATCGCCGACCCCGCCAACTCCCGCGTCGCCGCGCGGCTGCTCGCCGAGGAGATCGCCGATGAGGCCGCCGCGCACGGCGTGCGGTCGTTCTCCGAGTCGGTCGCGGCCACGCACGCGGCGGGGCTGGTCCAGGACCGCCTGGCGGACTTCGTCCGGGACAACGCGGCCGTGCTGGACGGGCTGGTGGACCCCGGCGGCGACGACCGTTTCGAGTACTTCGGGCTGCGCACCGTCTACGACCGCTACCTGCTGCGCCACCCCGTGACCCGGGGCGTGCTGGAGCGCCCGCAGCACTTCTTCCTCCGCGTGGCCTGCGGCCTGGCGGACACCGTCGCCGAGGCCGGCGAGCTGTACCGGCTGACCTCCACGCTGTCGTACATGCCGAGCTCGCCGACGCTGTTCAACTCCGGCACCCGCCGCCCGCAGCTCTCGTCGTGCTTCCTGCTGGACTCGCCGCGCGACGAGCTGGACGCGATCTACGAGCGGTACGGCCAGGTGGCGCGCCTGTCGAAGTACGCCGGGGGCATCGGCATCGCCTGGACGCGGATCCGCTCGCGCGGCTCGCTGATCCGGGGCACCAACGGGCACTCCAACGGAATCGTCCCGTGGCTGCGCACGCTGGACGCGAGCGTCGCCGCCGTCAACCAGGGCGGGCGGCGCAAGGGCGCGGCCTGCGTCTACCTCGAACCGTGGCACGCCGACGTCGAGGAGTTCCTCGAACTGCGCGACAACACCGGCGAGGAGGCCCGCCGCACCCACAACCTGAACCTGGCCAACTGGATCCCCGACGAGTTCATGCGCCGGGTCGAGGCGGACGGCGAGTGGTCGCTGTTCGACCCCAAGGAGGTCCCGGAGCTGACCGACCTGTGGGGCGAGGCGTTCGACGCCGCCTACCGCGAGGCCGAGGCCGCCGGGCGGTACGTCCGGAAGGTCCCCGCCAGGGCCCTGTACGGGCGCATGATGCGCACGCTGGCCCAGACGGGCAACGGCTGGATGACCTTCAAGGACGCCTCCAACCGTGCCTCCAACCAGACGGCGCTGCCCGGGAACGTCATCCACCTGTCCAACCTGTGCACCGAGATCCTGGAGGTGACCAGCGACGCCGAGACCGCCGTGTGCAACCTCGGCTCGGTCAACCTCGCCGCCCACCTGGTGGAGCGCGGGCTCGACTGGGAGCGGCTGCGCGCCACGGTGGCGACGGCCGTGCGGTTCCTCGACAGGTCCATCGACCGCGGCTTCTACCCGACGCCGGAGGCCGAGGCGGCGAACAAGCGCTGGCGGCCGATCGGGCTCGGCGTGATGGGCCTGGCCGACGTGTTCTTCGCACTGCGGCTGCCGTTCGACTCGCCGGAGGCGCTGGCGCTGTCCAGCCGCGTCAGCGAGGAGATGGCGCTGGCCGCGTACCAGACGTCCTGCGACCTCGCCGAGGCGCACGGCGCGCACCCCTCGTACGCCGACACGCGGGCGGCGCGCGGCGTCCTGCACCTGGACCACTACCCGGCGGCGCGGCCCGTCCACCCCGGCGAGTGGGCCGCCCTGCGCGAGCGGATCGCGGCCACCGGGCTGCGCAACTCGCTGATGATCGCGATCGCGCCCACGGCCACCATCGCCTCCATCGCAGGCTGCTACGAGTGCGTCGAGCCGCAGGTGTCCAACGTGTTCAAGCGCGAGACCCTGTCGGGCGAGTTCCTGCAGGTCAACCGCTACCTGGTGCGCGACCTTCAGGAGTGCGGGCTGTGGACGCCGCAGGTCAGGGACGCGGTGAAGCGCGCCGACGGCTCCGTCCAGGACATCGCGGCCATCCCGGCGGACCTGAAAGTGCTGTACCGCACCGCCTGGGAGCTGCCGCAGAAGGCGCTGATCGACCTCGCCGCCGCGCGCCAGCCGTACATCGACCAGTCGCAGTCACTGAACCTGTTCATGGCGACCCCGACGATCGGCAAGCTGTCGTCGATGTACGCCTACGCCTGGCGGGCCGGGCTGAAGACGACGTACTACCTGCGCTCGCGCCCGGCCACCCGCATCGCGCAGACGACCGTCGCCGCCGAGCCGGCCACAGAGCCTCTCACCGGGCCCGTCGCCGGACCCGCCGCCACGCCGATCGCGGTCTCCGAGGCCGTGGCGTGCTCCCTTGAGAACCCCGAGATCTGCGAGGCGTGCCAGTGATGCTGCTCGACCCCGGCATGAACCTGACCCTGCGCCCGATGCGGTACCCGGAGTTCTACGAGCGGTACCGGGCCGCGATCCGCAACACCTGGACGGTCGAGGAGGTGGACCTCCAGTCCGACCTCGCCGACCTCGCCAAACTCGGCGCGGGGGAGCGGCATCTGATCAACCGGCTGGTGGCCTTCTTCGCCACCGGCGACTCGATCGTGGCCAACAACCTCGTGCTGAACCTCTACCAGCACGTCAACGCCCCCGAGGCGCGGCTGTACCTGTCGCGGCAGCTCTTCGAGGAGGCCGTGCACGTGCAGTTCTACCTGACGCTGCTGGACACCTACCTGCCCGACCATGACGAGCGGGCCAAGGCGTTCGCGGCGATCGAGCACATCCCGTCCATCAGGGACAAGGCCGAGTTCTGCTTCCGCTGGATCGACTCCGTCAACGGGCTGGCCCGCCTGGAGACGCGGGACGACCGCCGGGCGTTCCTGCTCAACCTGATCTGCTTCGCCGCCTGCATCGAGGGGCTGTTCTTCTACGGGGCCTTCGCGTACGTGTACTGGCTGCGCTCGCGCGGGCTGCTCGGCGGGCTCGCCACGGGGACGAACTGGGTGTTCCGCGACGAGTCCATGCACATGGAGTTCGCGTTCTCGGTCGTGGACACCGTGCGCGCCGAGGAGCCGGACCTCTTCGACGACGAGCTGGGCGCCCAGGTGACCCGGATGATCGAGGAGGCGGTGGCCGCCGAGCTGGCGTTCGCCCGCGACCTGTGCGGTGACGGCCTGGCGGGGATGAGCGCCGAGCGCATGCGCGAGTACCTCGAGTACGTCGCCGACCGCCGTCTGGCCCGGCTCGGGCTGCCGATCCGGTACGGGACGGCCAACCCGTTCGCCTTCATGGAGCTCCAGGACGTGCAGGAGCTGGCGAACTTCTTCGAGCGGCGGGTCTCCGCCTACCAGGTGGCGGTGGAGGGCAGCGTCAGCTTCGACGAGGCGTTCTGACCCCGTCGTCCTGCCCCTTCGTCCTCGTCCGAAGGTGGTCCGACCGAGTCCCTCCTCCGTGTGATCTGTATCACTCTATTTCGGGATTCATGGCCATATGTCTGGCTATGGATCGCCCGAGCCGGCGCGTGGCCTCGCGGCCCGCGCCGGTGGCGGGCCCGCGACGTCCGCCGTCACATGCCTGTACGCCGTCGGAGGAGGAACTTGTTCGCGCCCTGACTCGTGTGAAACGCGTAGCTCTGTGATCATTCGATCCGAGAGCACTCCGGATCCCGGTGCCCGGCTGCCATGGTTAGCCATTTACGCCTTTCCCCTGCACGCGATAGGAAAGGACGACGAAAGGGGCGCCGCCTGTGTCATCGGTAGCAAGCTGGATACTCCTGGTGGTCGCGGTGCTCGCGGCGGTGATCGCGGTCGAGCTGGTCAGGCGGCTGCTGCGGTCGCGCCACGTCAACGGCAGGTTCTCCCTGGCGGGCCCGCTCCTCGAGCGGTGCACGTGGCCGGCGTTCGCGACCGCGGCCGTCGTGACGTTCGACACCGGGTACGCGCCCGGCATGTCCAGCGTGACGGCCACCCTCGTGGTCGAGCAGGTCGTCACCCTGTTGCTCATCGCCTGCGTCGCCTGGCTGGTCATCCAGGCCGCGTACGCCGTGACCGACGTGGTGCTGGACCGGCTCGGCGCGATCGAGGGAGAGGGCAACCGCAAGGCGCGGCGCATCCGCACCCAGATCGCGCTCGTCCGCCGCGTCGCCGCCGCCGTGATCATCATCGTGTCCATGGGCTCCATGCTGTTCAGCTTCCCGGCGGTCCGCGCGCTCGGCGCCGGGCTGCTCGCCTCGGCGGGCATCGCGGGCGTGGTCGCGGGCATCGCCGCCCAGTCCACGCTGAGCAACCTCATCGCCGGGCTGCAGCTCGCCTTCAGCGACGCCATCCGCCTGGACGACGCCGTCGTGGTCGGCGGCGAGTGGGGCCGTATCGAGGAGCTGACGCTCACCTACGTCGTCGTGCGGCTGTGGGACGAGCGGCGGCTCATCCTGCCGGTCTCCTACTTCACCAAGACGCCGTTCGAGAACTGGACCCGCTACGAGAGCCGCGTCATCGGGCACGTCATGCTGTACGTCGACTGGTCGGTGCCCGTGGAGGAACTGCGGACCGAGCTCTACCGCCGCCTGCGCGAGCACCCCCTGTGGGACCAGAAGGACTGGACCATCCAGGTCACCGGCATCCAGCCCAACGGCCTGGTCGAGCTGCGCGCCCTGATGAGCGCCTCGGACGCGCCGAGCGTCTGGGACCTGAAATGCGACATGCGCGAGCACCTGGTGGCCTACGTCCGCGACCACTACCCCGAGGCGCTGCCCCGCCTGCGCGTGGAGGACTTCCCGCCCGCCGGACGCGGCGGCGCACCCGTCCCCGGGGCGGACGGTTCCGCCGCGGAGGCGGGCAGGCCCCCCGTCCGCGCCGGCTCCCTGCGGCCGCCCGGCGGCCCGTACCCCGACGACACCCCCGACGCCCAGGCCGACGGCGTCCCCGTGCGCTAGCCCACGGTGGCTCCGGGGCTCAGTTCTGCTGCGGGCGCAGCAGGCGCGTGGCGCCGGCGATGAGCGCCGTGGCGAGGATCCACCCCGACGCGATCAGGATGTTCGCCAGCCACTGCGTCCAGCCGACCGGCTCCCAGGCGGCCCGCTGCTCGAAGACGCTCACCGGGACCAGCAGGTCCAGGGTGTAGGGGAAGGCGTGGAACACGCGCCGCTCGTCCAGGCCCACCTGCGCGGGGGGATGCAGCGTGAACACCACCGTCCCGACCGCGAGCAGCAGGCCGAACCACACCCCGGCCAGCCACGCGCGGTGCCCGTACCCGACCGCGACGTCGAGCACGTAGCCGCCCACCCGGCCGGGGACTTCCAGGGTGGCGCGCCGGGCGCGCTGCTTGGCGAGCAGGACGGCGCGCGCCTCCGCATCGTGGCCGATCCTGCGGTACCACGCCGCGAGCTGCTCGTAGGGCTGCGGCCGGTAGCCCTCCGGGTCGCGGGCCAGCCAGGTCAGGCGGTCGGCCAGGGACGTGCCGCCGCGCAGCGACTCGAAGCCGAACCCGTTGAGCCGCACCTCGTCGGGGTAGGCGTCCGGGGAGTCGAGCAGGACGCCGATCCGCGAATAGCCCAGGTTGACCTCGCCGCTCAACGACGCGGGGCGCAGGATCAGCTCGTCGACCTGCATGTGGCTGAGGTGCAGGCAGCGGCGGCCGGGCGCGGTGAGCACCGCCTGGTCGAACGAGAGCACGCCCGCCACCCGGGCGCCGCGCAGCCGGATCGTGCCCTCGGCGGTGAAGCCGGCGCTGAACTCGGCGCTCGACGCCTGCATGTGGTCGGCGTAGATCGCGTGCTTTCCCGTGGCCTTGATCACCGCCCGCTCCAGGTACAGGCCGCTGTTGAAGCGGGCGCCGATCATCCGCAGCCCGCCCGTGGTGCGCAGGTCGCGGCAGAAGGCGCCGCCCTCCACGGTCATGCCGCCCGCCCACAGCGCCCAGTGGTCCTGGTCCCACCCGCGCTCGCGCCGCTCGGCCTCGCTGAACGGGCGGCGGACGTCCTCCATGTAGGTCTCCGACGCCCCGCTCATGGGTGGCGGCGCGTGCAGCGTGGCCCGGGCCAGCCGGAACTGGCCGGCGATGCGGGCGTTGTCCAGCCGCACCCCGGCGTGGACCGTGGAGGCGTCCAGCTCCAGCAGCCCGTCGACCGTGCAGCGGGCGGCCCGGATCCGGTGGATGTCGCAGCCGCGGAACCGCAGGCCCTTGGCGGTGGTGTCGGTCAGCGAGACCACGCCGGGCAGGTGGCAGTTGAGCAGGTGCAGCTTGGTGGTGAGCGTCGCGTCGGACAGGTTCAGGTCGCCCGCGATGTGCGCCCCGGCGAGCCGGAGCCCCGCGACCTGCCCCGGTCCGGCGGGGTTCGCCCCGAGCATGAGCGCGGTGACGACCTCGGCGCGCACCGTGCGGTGCCGGCCCCACGTGGCGCCCTTCGCCGGGTCGTCCGCCTCGGGGTCGCCGCTGCGCAGGTCGACCCAGGCGCCGGAGGGGTAGGCGTCCCAGACCTGGTGTTCCGCAGGGGTCAGCCGCCAGAACGGCCGTGATCTCCGCACATCGGGGACTTTAGCGCGAAATATCCCGCCCGGTCCCGTCTTGATCGGTTTCCCGTCATCGGACCGGCACCCGGGCGGTCCCCTCCGGCCCCGGCCCGGCGTACTCCCCGTGAACGTCAGTCGCGCTCGATGTGCATCGCCCGTTCCTCGGCGGACAGGTCCCCGTCGTCGGCGCCGACCTCCTGCGCCCACTCCTCGTGCTCCACGTCGGGATGCGCGCCCTCGTCCGGGGCGACGAAGCGGTACTCCTCGCGCGGCGTGTGGGAGCGCTCGGGGGCCTCCTGCCACACCCGGCGCGAGATGCCGTGCTCGTCGGGCTCGTCCTCGACGATCTCGTGACCGATGGGCAGGTTGTCGGTCCATTCCTCGATCTGGGTCAACTGTTCGTCATCGCCCATGTCGTCGGGCCCGCGTGTCGTACCGGTCATAGTGAAGGCCCTACCCCCGATCGGTCATTTATTGTCCATCCGCAGCCCTGTCATCGGGCAATGCCTGCTAGATCCTGGGCGGAGCCGGCCACGCTACCGCTCGACGATCTCGTTCTTGCCGATCACCACCACGCCGCCGCGGGTCACGGCGAAGCGCGAGCGGTCGTACTCGACGTCCAGGCCGATGCGGGCGCCGTCCGGGATGACCACGTTCTTGTCGATGATCGCGCGCCGGACGATGGCCCCCCGGCCGATCTTGACCCCGCCCATGAGCACCGAGTCCTCCACCTGGGAGTGGGAGTGCAGCACGACCCCCGGCGACAGGATCGACCGGGACGCCGTGGCGCCGGAGACGATCACGCCGGGGGACACCAGCGACTCGAGGGCGCGCCCGACCCGGTCGCCGTCGTTGTGCACGAACTTGGCCGGCGGGTGCGGGTCGTGGCCGGTGTAGATCGGCCAGCGGTCGTTGTACAGGTTGAACACCGGGTGCACCGACACCAGGTCCATGTGCGCGTCGTAGTAGGCGTCCAGCGTCCCGACGTCGCGCCAGTAGCCGCGGTCGCGGTCGGTGGAACCGGGGACGACGTTGTGCGCGAAGTCGTACACCTCCGCGCCACCCGACTTCACGAACGTCGGGATGATATTGCCGCCCAGGTCGTGCTTGCTGCCCGGGTCCAGCGCGTCCTCGCGCAGCGCGTCGATCATGGCCTGCGTCTTGAAGACGTAGTTCCCCATCGAGGCGTACACCTGGTCCGGCGCGTCCGGCAGGCCAACGGCGTCGGTGGGCTTCTCGCGGAACGCGACGATCCGGCGCCCGGCCGGGTCGGTCTCGATCACCCCGAACTGGTCGGCGAGCGACAGCGGCTGGCGGATGGCGGCGACCGTCACGTCCGCGCCGGAGTCGATGTGCTGCTCCACCATCTGGCGCGGGTCCATGCGGTAGATGTGGTCGGCGCCGAAGACGATGCAGTGCTCGGGCAGCTCGTCGTAGATCAGGTTCAGGTTCTGGAACAGCGCGTCGGCGGACCCGGCGAACCAGCGCGGGCCGAGCCGCTGCTGGGCGGGCACCGGCGTGACGTAGTTGCCGAGCATGGTCGACATCCGCCACGTCCGCGAGACGTGCCGGTCGAGGCTGTGGCTCTTGTACTGGGTGAGGACGACCATCCTGAGGTAACCGCCGTTGGCCAGGTTCGACAGGACGAAGTCGACCAGGCGGTAGATCCCGCCGAAGGGCACCGCGGGCTTGGCGCGGTCGGCGGTCAGCGGCATCAGGCGCTTGCCCTCGCCACCGGCCAGCACGATCGCGAGGATTCTCGTCTTCATAGGTCCGACGTTACCCGTCATTTCCCTGCTGAAGCCATCATTTGCCAACGCCACGCCCACCCAGGCGTTTACCTCACCGACCACACCCGTAACAGGGGTGGCCGCACGGGTCACTGCTAAGATCCTCGCTTGCGTTCGGGCGCTTCCCGGAAGGTGTTGGGAGAGCGGTGGGCGCTATGGTCTACGCATGCGCGTCGATCTCCTGAGCCGTGAGTATCCGCCCGAGGTCTACGGTGGGGCCGGAGTCCATGTGGAGTACCTCGCCAGGGAACTGCGGAGCCTGATCGACGTGCGGGTGCGGTGCTTCGGGGCGCCGCGCCAGGAGGCGGGGGTGGACGCCTACTCCGTTCCCGAGGGGCTGGCCGGGGCCAACGCGGCGCTACAGGTGCTCGGCGTCGACCTGGAGATCGCGGCGGCCTGCGCGGGCGCCGACCTCGTCCACAGCCACACCTGGTACGCCAACTTCGCCGGTCACGTCGCCAAGATGCTGTACGGGATCCCGCACGTGGCGACCACACACAGCCTGGAGCCCCTGCGCCCCTGGAAGGCCGAGCAGCTCGGCGGCGGCTACACCCTGTCCTCCTGGGCCGAGCGCACCGCGCTGCTCGCCGCCGACGCGGTGATCGCCGTCTCGGAGGGCATGCGGCGCGACGTGCTCGCCTGCTACCCCGAGATCGCGCCCGAGCGCGTCACGGTGATCCACAACGGCATCGACACGGGCCAGTACGCGCCCGATCCCGGTACGGACGTACTGGTCCGGCATGGCATCGACCTCGCGCGCCCGTACGTCGTGTTCGTCGGCCGCATCACCCGCCAGAAGGGCCTGGCCCACCTGCTGCGGGCCGCGCGCGCCTTCGACCCGGCCGCGCAGATCGTCCTGTGCGCGGGCGCCCCCGACACCCCCGAGATCGCCGCCGAGGTGACCGCGCTGGTCGAGGAGCTGCGGGCGAGCCGGGAGGGCGTGGTCTGGATCTCCGAGATGCTGCCGCGCCCCGACGTCATCCAGATCCTCACCCACGCGGGTGTGTTCGTGTGCCCGTCGGTGTACGAGCCGATGGGCATCGTCAACCTGGAGGCCATGGCCTGCGAGACCGCCGTCGTGGCGACCGCGACCGGAGGAATCCCCGAGGTCGTGGCCGACGGCGAGACCGGACTGCTCGTCCCCATCGACCAGGGAGCCGACGGCGAGCCGCACGACCCGGACGCGTTCGCCGCCGCCATCGCCGAACGGGTGAACACCCTGCTCGCCGACCCCGCCAAGGCCGCCGAGATGGGCCTGGCCGGCCGGCGCCGCGCCGTGGAGCACTTCTCCTGGCCGGCCATCGCCGTCCGCACCCGGGAGCTGTACGCATCCTTGGTGTGACCCTCGGGCCGGGCTGGTTCGCCTCCACGAGCCTCGAAAACGAGTGGCGACAACAGAACCGGCGGTCGGCGCGTCCAACGAGGTATGAGAAGCAAGAACGTGGCGCGTCTCGCGCTGGCCGCCGGGGTGGCGGCCGTGGTGCTGAGCGCATCGGGGGTTACGGCGGCGGTCGCTTCGACGGCGAAGACGTCGGCGTCACGAGTGTCGATGGTGCCGATTTCGGCGGCGGGCGTTTCCCAGGCACAGGCGCAGCCTGGGCGGTGTCACACCTCGGCGCTCGCCGCTCGGGCGGGGCGGGTGGACGCGGGGGCCGGGCAGCGATACGCGCCGCTGGTGCTCACCAACGTCTCGTCCAAGACCTGCTGGGTGTACGGCTATGTCGGGCTGATCATGATCGACGACCGGGGCGACGTGCTGCGCACCAGGACCCGCAGGGACGGCACGACGCCGCGCAAGGTCACGCTGCGCCCCCGGGCCTCGGCGTACACGAAGGTGCACTGGACCGAGGTCCGGTCCGGCCGCGAGACCGCCTGCCCGGCGTCGGCCCGGGTGATCATTCTGCCGCCGGACGAGGTGAACGCCCACCTGGAGATCCCCTTCACGGCCGCCCCCTGCGACGACGGGCGTCTGGACGTCTCACCGCTGGCCCCCGGCACGCACCCCTGAGCGCCTGGAATACGAAGGAAGCGTGCGGCGCCGGGTGGGGGGATCAGTACACTGGCGGGGTGCTCGCGATCGATCAGGTGCGGATGGCGTTCACGGATCGCCACGGGGGAGTCAGCGCGGGGCCGTACGGCACACGCAACCTCGGCGGGTCGGTGGGGGACGATCCCGCCGCCGTCGCCGAGAACCGGGCGCTGACCGCCAGGGGCTTCGGGCTCGACCCCGGCGGCGTGGTGTTCATGCGGCAGGTCCACGGCCGTGACGTGAGTTACGTGACCGAGCCCTTCGGGGCCGTTCCGCCCTCGCTCGACGGCGTGTTCACCGACAGGCCGGCGCTCGGCCTCGCCGTGCTGGCCGCCGACTGCGCGCCCGTCCTGCTCGCCGACCCCGTCAAGGGGATGGTGGGGGGCGCGCACTCCGGCCGCGTGGGCACGGCGGCCGGCGTGGTGACCGCGCTCGTGGAGGCGATGCGCGCCCACGGGGCGGACGATCTGGTCGCGATGGTCGGCCCGCTGGCCTGCGGTTCGTGTTACGAGGTGTCGGACGAGCTGCGTGACGAGGTCGCCGCCGTGGTTCCCGAGACGTGGTCGTCCACTCCGGCGGGCGCCCCGGCCCTGGACCTGCGGGCGGGGATCTCCGCCCAGCTCGCGCGGGCCGGGGTGGGCGACGTCCGGCACGACGCCCGCTGCACGATCGAGACCGCCGACCTGTTCTCTCATCGGCGCGAGAGGCTGACCGGCAGGTTCGCCGGGTACGTCTGGCTCACCGGCTGACCGGCGGCCGGGACCGCCCCGTCGCGGGTGGGGCGGGGCCCGGACCGGCGGGCGGCCCAGGACGTCCGGAACGCCGCGGGCCGCCGCATCGGCGTGATCAGCGCCAGGCCGGTCAGCATGGCCGCGGCTCCGAGCATCGGCGCCACGCCTGTGGTGAAGCCCGTCACGGTGAGGGTGAGCAGCCCCGCGCCCGTCAGGGCCGTCGCCACGGCCACCCGGACGCCGCCGGGCCGCGCGCCGGAAGCGGACGGGGGCTCCTCGAAGCGGGCGAACAGCCGGATCAGCGGGCGGGCGGCCAGCACGAGCGCGGCCAGCCAGAGGGGCCATCCGGCGAGCCAGGCCGCGCTCGCGGGCGCCGGGGTGGCGAGGCCCAGGCCGACGACGGCGACTCCGGCGACCACGAACAGGGCGCTCATGTGCCAGAGGTAGACGGTCATCATGCGCGGTCCCGCCCACGCCATCACGCGGGTCACGCGCGGCCGGGCGGCCAGGCGCACGAGACGGGGGCGCAGCAGCATGGCCAGCCCGATCTGCCCGAAGGCCACCCCGAGCAGCGCGACGGTCGGCGGGGCCATGTTGGAGATCGCTCCGGGCAGCCCGATCATGCTCCCCGGGTACGGGCCGAAGGCGACGAGCGCGGCGGCGGCGCCGAACCCGCCGGCCGCCATGAGCCGGAACCCGGCCAGGCGCCCGCTCGCGTACAGGAAGCCGAGCTGGTGAACGGCCAGCCAGACGAACGCGACGTTGAGGAATCCCGCCGCCTCGAATCCGTTGAACCGGACGACGTCGGTCAGCACGGCGGCCACGGCCATCGCCGCGGGCACCCGCCATCCGTACCGCTCGCCGAGCCGCAGCAGCGCCGGGGTCGCCGCGACCGCGACCAGGTAGATCGCGAGGAACCATAGGAGCTGCCCGGCCAGGCGCGCGGCCGTCTGCACCGGCTGCTCCGGCAGGCCGAACGCCAGGAGCAGGTGGGGGAGCGGGATCCACACGGCGGCCAGGGGGAGCACGGGCCAGGCGAGGCGGCGCACGCGACCGGCCAGCCAAGGCGCGTCTCCGCCCCCGCGGGAGGCGTGCGATCGGTGGCTGATCGCGTTGGCGGCCCCGCCGGCGAAGAAGACCAGGGGCATGACCTGGGTGATCCAGGTGATGACGAACGCGCCCGGTGAGGCGAACGCGTTGCCCGTGGTGATCCGCCCGTCGGGGCCGCCGGTGTAGGACAGGACGGGGATGCTCCAGTGCTCCAGCACCACCATGCCGATGCCGAACAGGCGTAACAGGTCGATGAACAGGTCGCGCCCCGGCCGGGCCTGGCGGGGGAGGGAGGACGACGGGCCGTCGCGTCCCGCGCGCACCTCGGCGACCGGGCCGGCACCGGCGGCGTCATGGGTGGAGGCGGTGGTGGCGCCGGACGTCACAGCGGGCAGGGCGACGGTGGTGGGGGGTGCGGGATCGGCCAGGTTCGCGGGCATGGGGGGACCTCGTGTCGTGAGGGGATCCAGGGTCCGGGAAGCCCGGCTCTGGCGGGATCCCGATGGACTCGACCCTCTCGCCGCCACCCCTGCCGGCGCACTGACGGCTACGGGTGTCTTCGGCGAAGATCACCTGACCTCTCGTGGTAGGGCTGGCCCTACCATCGGCCGGCCTGCGCACCGGCTCGATCGAGGTCGGAGGGGCTCGTACCTTTGACGGCATGACCTCCCCTTTCAAGCGACTTTTCAAGCGACTCGGCACCGACACGCAGTACACGTTGCTCGGCTTCCCCCTCGCCGTCCTGAGCTTCTGCCTGCTGCTGCCGGGCCTCGCCGCCGGAATCGGCACGACGGTGGTGTGGGTCGGCCTGCCCGTTCTCGCGCTCACCCTCATGGTGGCCCGGGGCATGGCGAACATCGAGCGGAGCCGCTTGCCGGCGATCATCGGCCGCCCGGTCACCCTGCCGCGCCGCAAGCGGGCGCCCGCGGGGGCGCGCTGGCCGCGCCGGGCGATCCAGCCGCTGCTGGACGGCCAGTCGTGGCTCGACCTGCTGCACGGCATCGTGGCCTTCCCGGTGGCGATCGTCACGTTCGTCGTCACCGTGGCGTGGTGGGCCGCTGCGCTGGCCGGCCTGACCTACCCCTTGTACGGGTGGATCACCTCCAGCATCCCGGGCAACATGCAGCTTCCCGAGCTGCTCGGGCTCGGCAGCGGCTACATCGTGGACTCGCTGTTCCACGTCGGCCTCGGCGCGTTCTTCGGCCTCACCCTGCCGTTCGTCATGCGCGGCGCGGCGATGCTGCAGGCAGGGCTCGGGCGGGCGCTGCTGGTCGGCGTGGCCGAGCTGCGCGAGCGCATCGACGACCTCACCGAGGGACGCGCCGCCGCCGTGTCGGCCGAGGCCGTCGCCCTGCGCAGGCTGGAGCGCGACATCCACGACGGGCCGCAGCAGCGCCTGGTGTACCTGGCGATGGAGCTGTCCCGGGCCCAGCGCCAGATGCGGAAGGACCCGGAGGCCGCGCAGGCGACGCTGGCGGAGGCGATCACGGCGACCCGCGAGACGCTGGATGAGCTGCGCGCGCTGTCGCGGGGCATCGCGCCGCCGATTCTCAGCGACCGCGGCCTGGCTCCCGCGCTGGCGGCGCTCGCCGGCCGCTGCACCGTCCCGGTCGACCTGGACGTGCAGACGGCCGAGAGGTACACCGCCGTGGTGGAGAACACCGTGTACTACGTGGCGGCCGAGACGCTGACCAACATCGCCAAGCACAGCCGCGCCCAGCTGTGCACGCTGTTGCTGACGCGCCTCGGGGACACGCTGGTGCTCAGCATCGGCGATGATGGGGTCGGCGGCGCGCACGTCGCCAAGGGGCACGGCCTGGCGGGCCTGGCCGACCGGCTTCGCGCGGTCGACGGTGAGCTGGTCGTGCAGTCGCCGGCCGGGGGGCCGACCTTGATCGTCGCGGAGGTGCCGTGCGGGTAGTCGTGGCCGATGACGCAGTCCTCATCCGGTCCGGCCTGATCAGGCTGCTGGAGGAGTTCGGCTGCGAGGTGGTCGACGCGGTGGGCGACGGCGGCGCGCTGGTGAAGTCGGTCGCGGCCCACCGCCCGGACATCTCGGTCGTGGACGTCCGCATGCCGCCGAGCTTCACCGACGAGGGGCTGCGGGCGGCCGTGGAGGCGCGGCGGCTGGTGCCCGGCTCCCCGATCATGATCCTCTCGCAGTACGTCGAGGTCTCCTACGCCGACGACCTGCTCGCCGACGCGCGCGGCGCGGTCGGCTACCTGCTGAAGGACCGCGTGGCCGACGTGGACGAGTTCCTGGAGGGACTGCGCCGCGTGGCCTCCGGAGGTACCGTGTTCGACCCTCAGGTGGTGGCCCAGTTGATGGTGAGGCGGCGGCGTGACGACCCGCTGGGGTCGCTGACCCCGCGCGAACGGGAGGTCCTCGGACTGATGGCCGAGGGCAGGTCCAACCCGGCGATCGGCCGGCAGCTCGTGATCACCGACGGCGCGGTCGAGAAGCACGTCAGGAGCATCTTCAACAAGCTCGGCCTGTACGCCGACGACGGCGACCAGCACCGGCGGGTGCTCGCGGTGCTGGCCTACCTGCGCTCCTGAGGTGTCACCGAAGCCGGGGGGATCGTCAGTCCGGGACGATGACGGTGACCGACGAGAACAGGTGGCGGAAGCCGAGCCGTTCGTAGAGCCGGCGGGCCGGGTTGCCCTCGGTGACGGCGAGGCCGAGCGCGGGCAGGCCGTGCAGGGTGGCCAGCGACAGCGCGCGGCGCAGCATGACGGCACCGAGCCCGGCGTACTGCGGGCTCGGGTCGCGGAAGACGTCGTAGATCCACGGGCCGCCGACGGGCGGCGGGTCGCCGCGGTCGCCGACGAGCACGCCCGCGACGACGCGCCCGTCGCGCAGGAGCAGCCCGCCGCAGGGCAGCAGCGGGCCGTGGGACCGGCCGTCGAGCAGCGGCTCCAGTTCGCGTTCGAGCAGTTCGGTGTCGTCGACCGGGCGGTGGTCGGGATGGCCGGGCCCGTAGGCGGCGTGCCAGGCGGGGAACACCTCGGCGGCGGGCACGGCGTCGGAGGAGACCACGCCGTAGCCGGTCTCGGCCCACTCGGCGGGGGCGGGGGCGGCGCGCAGGTCGCGTGAGTGGACGTGGGCGTGCCGCAGCGGGCGCGCCCCGGCGGCGAGCAGGCGCCGGCCGAGGTCCTCATTGCCCGAAACGACCCACCCCGGCATGTCACGGAGGATCACCTCGACCGCCCCGGGGGCGAGTTCCTCGGCGAGGTCGGCGCAGGGGCGTCCCGCGCGGGTGCCCTCGACGTAGCTGAGCACCGGGCGTCCGGCCTGGTCGGTGGCCGTCCTGCGGTTGAGAGTCTCCACGTCGACCAAGTTAGAGCCGGTCAGAGCCTGGAGCCACTTATTTTCGGGTTGTTTGCCCCGGTATGACCGCTCGTGCGCCGAGCATCCTCCGATGTTTACACGAGTCAGATCGGTCATTCAAGATCACGAAAATTCTGTAACGTTCTGGTACCAGCGGTGAGATCCGCGCGTTCGCGCAGGTCGCGGTGGACGTGGTCATGAAACACATGACGCTTCTGGAGAGCACGGGCAAGGCCGATTTCTCGGCGCTGCCCACGCCCCCGCCTCCCTCCCCTAACCCCTCCAAATAGGGGACGAAGGCGCCGGCGTCATCCGTCTCGCTGGGACGACCACGTACAACCGCGACCGCGCCGCGAAAACCCGGAGCCGGCGGCCGATCGGCGGGGGATCCACCTCCCGCTCGACCGATCGGCCGCCTCGGGGTTTCCGCCTCACCCCGGTCCGTAGACGTCCCAGAGCTGTCCGACGAAGAACCTCCCGAATCTGGCCAGCGCGGTCAGACCGTGCGGGCCCTCGGTCGAGAAGCTCTTCAGCGTCGCGGCGAGGTCCATGGGCTGGATGCGCAGCGTCCCCGCGCCGGCCACCACGGCCCCGTCGTCCTCGCCCTCCGGGACGTGACCCTCCAGCAAGCACGTGTAGAGGGTCGAGGTGTCGAGCCACAGCCGCGTGGCGGGCCCGTGATGAACGTCCTTCCACCCGGCGAGCGTGCGGGGCCGCCCCTCGCCGTCGGTGAACCACAGCCGGTAGCGCATCTCACGCCGGTCCGGCGTCGCGCCCGGCGCGAACAGGTTGAACCAGCCGTGCTCCACCGTACGGCGGCCACCGCAGAACTCCGCCTCGATCCAGCCCCAGGCCCGCGCCAGGTGGGCGGGCCGGGCCAGGAAGCCGTCGACGTCGTCGATCTCGATGGTGAGCTGGAACGAGAAGCGGTCCCCGTGCGACCTGCCGTTCACGTGACGGGCCCGCGGGTCCTCCACCCCGAGCGAGACGAACCCCGTCATCTCCTCGGTGAACGACAGGGACGTGGGCACGGCGGGCTCGCCCGCCGTGAGCAGGACGCCCTCCTCGGGCGACCCGCCGACGGCCATTTCGGTCTCCACGGCCATACGCGGCCGACCTCCGTTCACGCTTTTCCCGCCCGCGGGCGGCCGGCCCTCCAGCATGCGGGTGCACATGCGGTCGGCCAGCGCCGCGATGGTGAGCGACGGGTTGGCCCCCACCGGACCCGGCAGGGCCGCCCCGTCGGCGACGTACAACCCGGGATGGCCGAACATCTCGCCGTAGGCGTCACAGGCGCCCTCTCCGGCGTGACGTCCCATCGGCACGCCGCCGAGCGGGTGGACGGTGATGATCCGCTTGCCCAGCCAGGCCGGCATGTCGGAGTGCTCGGCCCCGAGCACGTCGGACACGCGGCGCATGGTGGCGCGGATCCTCTCGAAGTGCTCCTCGTTGCCCTGCGAGTGCCACTGCACGTCCAGCCTGCCGTCGCGCAGCCGAAGCCGCCCGTCCGGGACGTCCCTGCCCATGCCGAGCAGGGGAAGGGAGCTGCCCGACAGCTCGCCGTCGCCGATCAGGCCCGCGATCTCTGCCGACATGTTGGTGTCGCGGGTGAGCAACGCGCGCAGCCGGTCGGCCAGGAAGCGGGCGGCGCGCCGGAACTCGCTGCGCACGTCGGCGCCCTCGACCAGCCAGTCGATGAAGGCCGGATACCCGCCGTCCTGGATGTAGGCGCCGCGCCCGGTGTCGCGGGTGCCGTCCATCTCGTCGGCCAGGCGGATCGCGCTGGTGATCACCGGCCCCCGGCTGGAGTTGATCGTGCGGGTGCGGCTGCGGTCCTTGGCCCGCAGCAGGAACGTCAGCAGGTCGCCGTTGCCGGAGAACCGGGTGCCCAGCGTGTCGCTCAGCCCGGGAAGGCTCCCGCGGCTGCGCAGCAGGAGCAGCGTCGTGCCGTACGTGCCGGCCGCGAGCACCAGGCGGTCGCACCGGATCGTCCGCCGCCCCGACTCCGGGTGGTGGCGGACGTAGTCGACCTCGTAGCCGCCGTCCGGGTGCGGCCGGATCGCCCGCGCCTCGCGCAGCGTGCGCAGATCGGCGCCGTGGTGGCGCGCCGCGGACAGATAGGTGTGGTCCAGGCTGTTCTTGGCGCCGTCGTTGCAGCCGAAGTCGCACTCGCCGCAGAGCCGGCACGTGCGGCGCGTCACGCCGTGCAGGTTGCCGTACTCGGGGTCCGGGATCGGCAGGCCGATCCCCGGCTCGGCGCCGCGGAACGGCGCGAAGTTGATCGCCAGCGGCGGCAGGCGCCAGTCGAGCCCGAGCTCGGCGGCCGCGTCCTGCATGGCCCTGGTCTTCGGCGTGTCGGAGTAGACCGGGTGGTCGAGGGGGTACGGCGTGACGCCGATCATCTTCTCGACCGCGTCGTAGTGCGGGTCCAGCTCGGCGCGCGTCACCGGCCACGACTCGTACCCGCCGGAGGGCAGCGGCTCCTCGTGCACGAACCAGCGTTCGTCCTTGCGGAGCATGACGTTGGCGTAGATCAGCGAGCCGCCCCCGAGCCCGCTGCTCACCACCGAGTCGCAGCCGCTGAAGCTCCACACGTCGAACATGCCGTAGTGGCCCGCGGCCGGGTCCCAGAACGCCTTGCTCATCTCGGCGGGGCTGCGCGGGAACATGCCAGGTGCGTAGGCACGGCCCCGCTCCAGCACCACCACCGACAGCCCCGCCGATGCCAACCGGTACGCCGCGACCGAGCCCCCGAAACCGGACCCGACGACGACGGCGTCCACATGCTCTGTGTTCATTGGTCTCACTGTGTTCAGCCGGCGTGCCGCTTGAGGAAGTCGAGGATGCGCGGGAACACGTCGACGTGGGCGTTCTTGCCGATCAGCGGGTCGATGTGCCCGTAGCCGGGAATCACCTGGAGCTCGTGCCGGCCGGGCGCCCGCTTCGACAGGATCTTGTGGCAGACGATGTTGGAATCGGTGAACACGTCGTTGTGGTCACCGGTCATGAACAGGACCGGCGTCGGGACCTGCCCGGCCTCGGCCAGGTAGTCGTCGGGCAGGCGGTCGTGGAGCGGGTTGCCGGGCTCGCACTTCACGGCGCGCCCGGCCCGCACCATCTTGCCGATGTGGCGGTAGTAGTTGACGTCCGCCGCGCCGTTCAGGTCGGCGAGCCGCTCGTGGACGTGCGTCCGCGGCGTCAGGTTCCCGTGCCGGTACATCGCCGGCCTGCCGCTGCCCCACATGAAGCTCTGCATGTGACAGGCCGGCTCCCGGCACTCGGGATGGAAGGACGAGACCAGCCACGAGAGCAGCCGCCGCCGCGTTAACGGCGGGGCCTCACTGAACCTCGGGTCCAGGTAGGAGAGACCGAGGCCGTACTCCAGCAGCGCCGGCCCGAGCGTGAGCTTGACCCGCGCCCAGGCGGGCACCCGCGGGGTCAGGCCCACGCTGTTGGCCACCATGCTGGTGACGCCGTCCAGAGCGCCGCCGAACAGGCTCATCTGGAACGACACCGACCCCAGGCAGTGCGCGATGACGTGGATCCGCCGTGCCCCAACGTGACGGCGGAGCTCGGCCATCGCGGCCGGGTGGTCGAACGCGGCGATGTCGTCCAGGGACTGGCGCCGGGTCTCCAGGTTGTACGGGTAGCGGTTGCTCATCCGGAAGTCGAGCGTCCAGACGTCGCCGAACCCGCTGTCCAGCAGGAAGCTCACCAGGTTGTGGTGCTCGGGCATGATGAACATGTCGCTGGACGAGGTGAGGCCGTGGACGAGGAGCACGACGTCGTCGCAGTCGTCCCCGTGGAACCGCGTCAACGACAGCCCGAGCTCGTCATCGGTGGAGAAGGGGTGGACCGAAATCTCGGCTCCCCGCACGCCTTCCAGCGTGTACCGCGGTATGCGGTGCTCCATCTGACCGTCCTCCTGTGGTGACCCGCTCCAACAATGCCAACCGGCCGACCCCGGCGGCATCGTGGAAACCCCGTACATCCGCCACGGAACCCCGTACACCGGGTAGGGGTCCCCGTAGGTGAGACAGTGGATCAGGGGTTTCGGTTCACTTTCGGTTGAGTTTGGTGGCCACGCCGACGCGGGAGGTGACGCCGAGCTTGGCGAAGACCCGGGTGAGGTGAGTCTCGACGGTGCGCGCGCTGAGGAAGAGTTGCTCGGCGATCTGCTGGTTGGTCAGGCCCTCGGCGACCAGCCCGGCGATCTCCAGCTCGCGCGGTGAGAGCCCGTGCGCGCCGCCGCCCTGCCCGGCCGCGGCCGTGGAGGAGACGCGCACGCCGAGCCGGCGCTGCTCGCGCAGGGCCTGGGCCGCGAGGGCGCGCGCGCCCGCGGTCTGGAAGATCTCGGCGGCGTCGCGCAGGCACTCGATGGCCACCGGCCGCCGTCCCGCGTCGCCGTACGCCTGCCCGGCGGCGAGCAGGGCGCGCCCGGCGTCGATGCGGCGCTCGCCGGCGGTCAGCAGCCTGGCCGCCTCCTGGGCCAGCGCCGCCGCCTGGGCGGGGTCGGACGCGCGCAGGGCGTGGGCGCGGGCCAGCGGGATGAACCCGGAGAACACCGGCAGCGCGGGGTCGGTGATGCCGGCGGCGACCTCCGCCCACCGCGCCGCCTCGGAGGCGCGGCCGTGTGAGGCCTCGGCCAGGGCCAGCAGTTCGCAGCTCGCCACCAGCGTGCCGCGGTCCAGGCGGGGGTCGTCGAACCGGCCGCACGCGTCCAGGATCGCCTCGATGCCCTCGCCCATGCGCCCGGCCATCACCAGCGCGACGCCCCGGGCGTGCCGCGCCATGTCGCTCCAGACCTCGCCGCCTCCCACGCCCGCCCGGATGGCCTCCTCGACGGCCCGCAACGCGGCTTCGTGCTCGCCGGTCAGGGCCGAGGAGACGCAGAACTGGGTGAGCGCGAAGACGAGCTGCTGGCCGGACTCCAGCAGCCGGGCGCCCTCGACGGACTCCTCGACGGTGGCGAGCGCCTCGGGGAGCCTGCCGAGCACGGTGAGCGTCCTGGCCTTGCCCGCGAGCAGGTTGGTCAGGATGTAGGTCTGCCCGGTGGAGCGGGCGACGGCGACGGCGCGCTCGAAGTGGCGCAGCGCCACCGAGTAGCGGCCGAGGTTGGTCTCGGCCCAGCACAGCCAGGCCACGGCGTCCAGCCACTCGGCGAGGTGGTCGTCCAGGGCGGTGCTGACGAGCCGGTCGGCGGCGTCGGCCGCGCGCAGCGCCTCGACCATGCGCCCGGCGGCGTAGGCGGGCATCGGGCGCAGGGCCGCCACCGCCATGGCCAGGTCGGGCTCCCAGTCGTCGCCGGAGTCGGGCATGAGGTCCAGCACGGCCTGGGCGGCGCGGAAGTCGACGCGCATCATGCTCTCGGCGACCAGCCGCATGCGCAGCGGGATCGCGGCGGCGGCCCGGGGGTCGGGCATGCGGCGCAGCTCGTCCAGCAGCAGGGCCCGCGCCTCGGCGGGACGGTCGAGCTGGCGTTCCATCAGGGCGCAGATGCGCGCGGCGCGGGCGCGGCGGGCGTGGTCGTCGACGGGCAGCAGGCGCAGCAGCTCGCGGGCGGTGTCGCGGCCCTCGGCCAGGCGCCCGCTGACCCCCTGGGTGCGGCTGAGCTCCATCAGCAGTTCCAGGCGGTCCTCCAGCGTGGCGGGCTCCTCGGGGGTCAGGTCGAGGGCCTTGCGCAGCCAGTGGGCGGCGGTGACGGGGGCGTGGGTGGCCACCGTGCGGGCGGCCTCGACCAGGGTGGCGACGGCGCGCTGGTCGCCGAAGGATCCCGACCGCTCCACGTGGTGGGCCTGGACGGTGGCCGGCGCGCCCAGCTCGGCCAGGTGGGCGGCCAGGCGGGCGTGCGCGGCGAGCTGCCAGCCGGCCGCGGCCGATTCGTAGGCGGTGCGGCGGACCAGCGGGTGGCGGAAGCGGAACCGCCCGGCGGCGGCGGGGCGGACGATGTCGCGGGCGACCAGCTCGTTGAGCCCCTCCAGGGCGGTCGCCTCGGGCACCTGCGCGGTGACGGCGGCCAGGGCGGGGACGAACTCGTCGGCGGTCACGGCGGCCGCCTGGGCGATCAGCAGCGAGCCGGGGGACAGGTCGCCCAGCTCCACGCGCAGCGCGGCCCGGACGGTCGGGGGCAGGTCGCCGACCTCGCGCTGGCTCATGCGCGCCAGCGCCTCCAGGTAGAACGGGTTGCCGCCGCTGGCCTCGTACAGGGCGCGGCTGCGGGTGCGGTTGACGCGCGGGCCGAGGAACTCCTCGACCTCGGCCTGGTCGAGCGGGCCCACCGTGACCTGCCGGCCGCGCGCGCCCGCGCTCAGCGCCAGGGCGGCCAGGCGCGGGGTGACCTGGGCGGGCCGGTAGGCGATGGCGACCAGCACCTTGCCGCGCGGGGGATGGCGTACCAGGTGGTCCAGGAACTCGGCCGAGCTGTCGTCGGCCCAGTGCAGGTCGTCCAGGATGAGCGCCAGCCCGCTGGGCGCGGCCAGCTCGTCGACGAGCTGGCGCAGCGCGCGGTAGAGCCGGTAGCGGACCATTCCGCTCTGGTCGTCGCTCTCGGGGGCCTCGGCCTCCGGCGGCATCTTGGCGGCCAGCGCGGGGAAGACGCTGGCGAGCCCGCGGGCCTGACCGGGGGCGAGCCGTCCCGACAGCTCGTCGCGGCGGGCCTCCAGGTGGTCGTCCAGGGCGTCGACCAGCGCGCTGAACGGCATTATCTGTTCGAACTCGGCCGCCCTGCCCCACAGTGTGGTCAGGCCGCGGCCGGTGGTGAGGTGGGCGAGCTCGGCCAGCAGCCGGGTCTTGCCGGCGCCGGGCTCGCCGACCACGGCCAGGAACCGGAACCCGCTGGACCCGGTGCGCGGGGGGTATCCGGAGGAGGAGCCGGGGTGGCCGGGAGACAGGGCGTCGACCGTCTGGGTGAATTCGCGCAGAGCGTCGTGTCGGCCGACGAGGGGGGTCCCGCCGGGGCGGGCCGTCTGGGTGCCCTCGCCGAATGGCAGCGTCTCAGGACCGTTCATATCTGTACCCCACAGCGCGACGGAACACCACGAACAGCCGCGCCGCAATGCAATTCCGTGATGGACTTGACGCGGGACTCCGGCGGAGCCGGGTGTTCACGGTCGAGGGCTCACCATGCGCACGCCCTCGGGGCATGATTTTGTCGTAAAACAGGCTGGTGGCGGGCCGATCAGCCCAATAAGACCTTTTGTGACCAAATCGTGCGCCCTGTACCGCGGTCGGTTAGGCTTTTGTGGCGGTTTCGTGTAGTCGTGCGCGGCGTATCATCGCGAGCCGCCGCCCCGGCCGTCCAGATGTGGACGCCCGCCCGCGCGGAGCCTCAGCCGCGCCGGCCCGGATCGTCCAGCGAGCCCAGCCCGCGGACGGCGATCTGGACGCCCCGGCGCGCCGCCGCCCATATCATCTCCGGGGACTCGCCGCGGTCCCGGCTGGCCATCGCCGCCATCTTCGCCCCGCCGACGAAGACGCCCACGACCGCCGCGGCCTCGATGGGGTCGAGCTCGCCCTTGTACGCCCGGCACAGGGCCTCCGACAGCTCGCGCTGGACGTCGAACAGCAGGTGCAGCGCCCGCGCCTGGAGCGCCGGGACCGACGTGATCAGATCGTAGCGCGCCGGGGCCAGCCTCAGGGCGAGCCGCGCGTCCTCCGCGAGCTCGGCCGAGTCGGCGTCCTCGGCGTCATCCGTGCCGTCCCCCCCGCCGGCGTCGCGCTCATCCTGGCGGAGCGTGCCGTCCAGGTGGACGAGCACCGCGTCGCCCACGCGCACCAGCAGGTCCACCAGGGGCTCGCCCGGCCGGCGGCCGGCGATGATCGCCAGCGCGCGCTCGAACCGCGACCGGGTGTCGAAGAACAGCACGTCCTCCTTGCTCGGGAAGTAGCTGAAGAACGTGCGGGGCGCGACCTCCACGGCGGCGGCGATCTCGGCGACGGTCGTCTCGTCGAAGCCCTTCTCCTCGAAGAGGCGCACGGCGGCCTCGACCAGCGCACGGCGCGTGCGCTGCTTCTTGCGTTCCCTCAGCCCGATGCCGCCCATGACGGAATTTTACTGCATCTGATGCTTTTTTTCAGCCGTTGCAACTTCGGAGGAGGTACTGTTTTCTTGGGAGAGCAAATCTGGTCAAGTTCCGTAAGAGCGTCCAGTCAAGGAGCGTCTCATGACCAACGCCATGCCCGAGCCCGTCACCCTTCCCCTGTCCCGGGAGGAACCGTTCGATCCTCCCGGGGACCTGGGGCGATGGCGCGAGGAGGGCCCGATCCGGCCGATGCTGTACGCCGACGACCACGTCGGCTGGCTCGCCACCGGATACTCCGCGGTGCGCGCGGTGCTCGCCGACCCCCGCTTCAGCGCCGAGACCCCGCGCCTGCACCCGCCGATCAGCCAGCGCGCGCGGGTGCAGACCCTGGCCAAGCTGCCCGGGTTCTTCATCCGCGAGGACCCGCCCGAGCACACGCGCTTCCGCCGCCTGCTCACCGGCCAGTTCACCGTCCGCCGCATGCGGCAGCTCGAACCGCGGATCGAGAAGATCACCGCCGACCGGCTCGACGCCATGGAACAGGTGGGGGCGCCCGCCGACCTCGTGCGGGAGTTCGCGCTGCCGATCCCGTCCCTGGTCATCTGCGAACTGCTCGGCGTCCCGTACGACGACCACGACCGCTTCCAGCGCGACTCGACCACCCTGCTGAGCCTGGAGTCGTCCATCGAGCAGGCGAAGGGGGCGATGGACAACCTGGTGGACTACATCCGCGGCCTGGTCACCCTCAAGCGCGCCGAGCCGGGCGACGACCTGATCGGCGGTCTGATCGCGACCGGGGAGCTCACCGACATCGAGATCGCCGGAGCCTCGGTGCTCATGCTCATCGCCGGCCACGAGACCACCGCGAACATGCTCGCGCTCGGCACCTACACCCTGCTGAAGAACCCCGCCCAGCTCGCCGCGCTGCGCGACGACCCCTCACTGGCCGACTCCGCCGTCGAGGAGCTGCTGAGGTACCTCACGATCGTCCACATCGGCCCGATCAGGACCGCGCTGGAGGACGCCGAGATCGAGGGGTACACCATCAAGGCCGGCGAGTCCGTGACGCTCTCGCTCGGCGCCGCGAACCGTGATCCCGGGCGGTTCGAATCCCCCGATACGCTGGACATCACGCGGCAGGCCACCGGGCACCTCTCGTTCGGCCACGGCGTCCACCAGTGTCTCGGGCAGCAACTCGCCCGCATCGAGATGCGCATCGGATACCCGGCGCTGCTGCGTCGCTTCCCGGGGCTCCGCCTCGCGACGCCGGAGGAGGAGGTCGCGATGCGGTCCAACATGGCCATCTACGGCGTTCACCGATTGCCGGTCGCCTGGTAGGAGGTTTGATCATGCGGATCAAAGCGGACACCGACGTCTGCATCGGCGCGGGCATGTGCGTGCTCACCGCCGCCGACGTGTTCGACCAGAGCGAGGAGGACGGCACGGTCGTGGTGCTGCTTCCCGAGCCCCCCGCCGACAAGGAGGGGGCGGTCCGGCGCGCCGTGCAGGTCTGCCCATCCGGCGCGCTGTCCATCTCGTGAGCCCGGCGAGGTCGGCGAGGCCGGTCGGCTCGCCGGGGTCCGCGGCGGCCGCGCGCGCGTGAGCGCCCGGACGGGCGTCGCCCCGCGACGACCTCTCGCGGGGCGGCGCCGTGCCGGGGCGCGGGACGCGCGGCCGTCCTCAGGCGGTCACGCGGGGCGCCGCGCCGGTGACACCGGCCGGCTCGTTAGTCCCAGTCGTCGTCCTCGTCGTCCCAGTCGTCGTCATCATCGTCCCCGCCGCGCTCGTGGACGGCGGAGGCGGGCGCCGTCATCGCGAGAACGGCGACGGTGAGCAGGATGCCGGTGGCGATGAGTCGTCTGAACATGAGAATCAACTCCGTAACCAGACTCGTCTGTGGCCCTGGAGCTCGCCTCTGGGCCGACGGAACGTCGCTATGGCTTCCCGGGATACGCCAAGACGGCGCGGTACAGCACTCACCCTAACCACGCCGTCGCGGCATGGTCACCCGGCTGCGGGCAAACCACCGGCATGGGTTCCGGCAACCGCCGACGCGCCGCCGCCGGAAGCCTCGTCGCGGGCGCGCCTACCCCTTAACCTGCAGAAACACGCGTGCCGACCACTGGCGCGCCACGCGGGTGCGGCGCGGGGGAGGCGTGGATGGGGACGTGGCAGCCGGCCGTGGGCCTGCTCGCCGAAACGGCGCGCATGGCGGCGACGGCCGGTGCGGGGGTCCTGGAGGTCCTCCGGAACGCGGCCGGCCCGGCGAGCCCGCAGGACCTCCTCGCGGCGCGCACGCAGATGGCGCTGTCGCTCGGCTGGCACATCGTGCTCGCCTGCCTGGGCGTCGGCATGCCCGCGCTGATCCTGCTGGCCGAATGGCGGGCGATCCGCACGGGCGACGACGCGTACATGCGGCTGGCCCACCAGTGGGCCACGGCGGTCGGTGTGCTGTTCGCGGCGGGCGCGGTGTCGGGGACGATCCTCAGCTTCGAGCTGGGCCTGCTGTGGCCCGCCATGATGGGCGTCTACGGCCAGGTGATCGGCCTGCCGTTCGCCGCCGAGGGCGTCGCCTTCTTCGTGGAGGCCATCTTCCTCGGCATCTACCTCTACTCCTGGAACCACCTCACGCCGAGGGCCCACCTGCTCGCCGGGCTGCCCGTCCTGCTCGCCGGGACGGCGTCGGCCTTCCTCGTCGTCTGCGCCAACGCGTGGATGAACGCGCCGGTGGGCTTCACGCCCGCGGGCGCCGTGGTGCGGAACGTGAACCCGTGGCGGGCGATGTTCAACCCGGCCGTGCCGCACGAGACCCTGCACATGATCGTGGCGGCGTTCATGGTCTCCGGCTTCCTCGTCGCGGGCGTGTACGCGGCCGGCATGCTCCGGGGACGTACGGACCGCTACCACAGGCTGGGCTTCCTGGTCCCCTTCACGCTCGCGGCCGCGCTCACGCCCGTCCAGGTCGTGGTCGGCGACTGGGCGGGGAGGGAGGTCGCCCGGCTCCAGCCGGCCAAGTTCGCCGCCGCCGAGGCGCTCTTCCAGACGCGGGCGGGCGCGCCGCTGAGCATCGGCGGCATCGTCTCCGGCGACCGGCTGCACTACTCCATCGAGGTGCCGAAGATGCTGTCCTTCCTGGCGAAGGGCAGTTTCGACGCCGTCGTCCAGGGCCTCGACCGCGTCCCCAGGCCGGACCGCGCGCCGGTCGGCATCGTCCACCTGGCCTTCGACCTGATGGTCGCGATGGGCTTCGCGCTGCTCGCGCTGTCGGCCTGGCTCGCCTGGAGCTGGTGGCGGCGGCGCGGGACGCCGCGCTCGCCGTGGTTCCTGCGGCTGGCAGCCCTGTCCGGGGTGGCGGCGGTGATCGCCGTCGAGGCCGGATGGACGGTCACCGAGGTCGGCAGGCAGCCGTGGACGGTGTACGGTCACATGCGCACATTCGACGCGGTGAACCCCGCTCCGGGGCTGTGGAACGGGTTCGTCGTCGTGACGCTCGTCTACCTCGTGCTCACCGTCGTCACCCTGTACGTCCTGCGGCTGCTGCGCCGGGGCGGCCAGGTGATCGCGCCGCAGGAGCCGGAGCCCGCGCCGGGGCCGCGCTGATGGACGTCGCGCGCGTCGTGCTCGTGGTGATGTGGGTGGGGCTGACCTTGTACGCCCTGCTGGCCGGGGCGGACTTCGGCGCCGGGGCCTGGGACCTGATGGCCGGGCGCAGCCGTCCCGGCATGCCGCGGCGCAAGCTCATCGAGCGGGCGATCGGGCCGGTCTGGGAGGCCAACCACGTGTGGCTGATCTTCGTCCTGGTGGTGCTGTGGACGGCCTTCCCCGGGGTGTTCGCCTCGGTGATGTCCACCCTCTACATCCCGCTGACCGTCGCCGCGCTCGGGATCATCGCCCGGGGCACGGCGTTCGCGTTCCGCAAGGCCGCACGGGAGCTGTGGCAGCGGCGGCTGTTCGGCGGGGCCTTCGCGATCTCCTCGGTCCTCACCCCCTTCTTCTTCGGCACGGTCGCGGGCGGCATCGCCTCCGGCCGGGTGCCGCCCGGCCTGGCCAGGGGGAACATCGTCACGAGCTGGCTCAACCCGACCTCGATCCTCGGCGGTGTGCTCGCCGTCCTGGTCTGCGTGTACCTGGCCGGGGCCTATCTGAGCGACGACGCGGTCGAGGGCGGGAAGCCGGAGGTGGCCGAGTGGTTCCGCGCCCGCGCGCTGGTCGCGGCGGTCGTCATCGGCGCCGTCGCCCTCGGCGGCATCGCCGTCCTGCGCTGGGACGCCCGGCCGCTGTACGACGGGCTCACCGGGCGCGCCCTGCCCGTGGTGGTGGCGAGCGCGGTGTTCGGCGTGGCGTCGCTCGTGCTGCTGTGGTGGCGGGTCTACTCGCTGGTGCGCGCCGCGGCGATGCTGGGCGTGATCGCGATCCTGTGGGGGTGGCCGCTGGCGCAGTACCCCGTCATGCTGCCACCGAACCTCACCTACCTTCAGGCGGCCGCGGAAATGTCGGTGCTGGTCGCCACAATGGTCGTGATCGCGGTGGGTGTGCTCCTGATCGCGCCGTCCATGGCGTGGCTGATCGACCTTCAGCGGCGCGGGCTGCGCGAGGGCGAATCGCCGGAGTGACGGCCCTGCCGCGGCCGCGGCGCCCCGAGGAGGCTCCTTGACCTCAACATTTGTTGAGGTTCTAGGGTTTTCTGTGGGCTCGCCGCACCGGCCGCGGAGCGCACCCTGTGATCACGGCCGCCGCGAGGGCCGGTGGACGACCGAGAGGTCCGGCGAAGCGCCGGGCCCGCCTGAACACGGGGTGTTGTGACGATGGACATGGAAGTGACCGCGTGGCATTCGCTGTACAACGCGATGCACGCGAGCGACGACCGGCGGCCGTTCTCGAAGGCCACGTTGCGGCGCATCGGCGCGTTCGCGCGGCCGCACCGCCGCATGCTGGCCTGGTTCCTGCTGCTGAGCGTGGTGGGGGCGGTGCTCGCGGTCGCCTCGCCCGTGCTCGCCGGCCGCGTCGTGGACGCGATCGTGCGCGGCGAGGCGCTCGGCACGGTGGTGACGCTGGCGGTGCTGATCGCCGTCATCGCGCTGCTCGACGCCGGGCTCGGGCTGCTGACACGCTGGTTGTCGGCCGGCGTCGGCGAGGGGCTGATCCTCGACCTGCGCAGAGCCGTGTTCGACCACGTCCAGCGCATGCCGGTCGCGTTCTTCACCCGCACCAGGACGGGCGCGCTGGTCAGCCGCCTCAACAACGACGTCATCGGCGCCCAGCGCGCCTTCAGCGACACCCTGTCGGGCGTGGTCGGCAACGTCGTGACGCTCGTGCTCACGCTCGTCGTCATGATCGGCCTGTCCTGGCAGGTCACGCTGCTCGCGCTGGTGCTGCTGCCGGTGTTCGTCCTGCCCGCGCGGCGCATGGGCACGCGCCTGGCCCGCCTGGAGCGCGAGGCGGCCGACCACAACGCGCAGATGAGCACCCAGATGACCGAGCGGTTCTCCGCGCCCGGCGCGACGCTGATCAAGCTGTTCGGCAGGCCCGCGAGCGAGTCGGCCGAGTTCGCGGCCCGGGCGCGGCGCGTCCGCGACATCGGCGTGCGCACGGCGATGGTCCAGTCGGTGTTCGTCACCGCCCTGACGCTGGTCTCCGCGCTGGCCCTCGCCATCGTGTACGGCCTGGGCGGCTTCTACTCCCTGAGCGGCCAGCTCGAACCGGGCAACGTCGTCGCCCTCGCGCTGCTGCTCACCCGCCTGTACGCGCCGCTCACCGCCCTGGCCAGCGCGCGCGTCGAGGTCATGAGCGCGCTGGTGAGCTTCGAGCGGGTCTTCGAGGTGCTCGACCTCAAGCCGCTCATCGCCGACAGGCCCGGCGCCCGCGCCGTCCCCGAGGGGCCGGTCTCCGTCGAGTTCGACGATGTGCGGTTCTCCTACCCCTCGGCCGACAAGGTGTCGCTCGCCTCGCTCGAAGAGGTCGCCACCCTCGACACCCGCGGCGGCGCCGAGGTACTGCACGGCGTGTCGTTCGCCGTCGAGCCGGGGCGCATGGTCGCGCTGGTCGGGTCATCGGGCGCGGGCAAGTCCACGATCGCCCAGCTCCTGGCCCGCCTGTACGACGTCGACTCGGGCGCCGTGCGGCTCGGGGGCGTCGACCTGCGCGATCTGTCCGCCGAGTCGATCCGCGCGACGCTCGGCATGGTCACCCAGGACGGGCACCTGTTCCACGAGTCCGTCCGCGCCAACCTGCTGCTGGCCCGGCCGGAGGCGGGGGAGGACGAGCTGTGGGAGGTCCTGCGCCGCGCCCGGCTCGACGGCCTGGTGCGCTCCCTGCCCGACGGGCTGGACACGATCGTCGGTGAGCGGGGGTACCGGCTGTCCGGCGGCGAGCGCCAGCGGCTGACGATCGCCCGGCTGCTGCTCGCCCGCCCGCGCGTCGTGATCCTCGACGAGGCCACCGCCCACCTGGACTCGACCTCGGAGGCCGCGGTGCAGGAGGCGCTGGGCGAGGCCCTCGCCGGGCGGACGGCCGTGGTGATCGCCCACCGGCTGTCCACGATCCGCGCGGCCGACCTCATCCTGGTGATCGAGGACGGGCGGGTGGCCGAGCGCGGCACCCACCTGGACCTGCTCGCCGCGGGCGGTCGCTACGAGGAGTTGTACCGCACTCAGTTCGACGAGCGCGACGCCGCCGAGGCCGTCGCCTGACCCAAGGGCCGGCGGGAAACCGGTGAGGAGAACGGGCCGGTCCGGAGCCCGGTCAGGAGAGGCTGAGGGATGCCCGGCTCTCCATGGGGCCGCCCGCCATCGCGGCGTCCACCGAGGGGTAGATGTCGAAGGCGGCGTCGATGCCGGTGAGGTTCAGGATGCGTCTCGGGGTGGGGCACAGGCAGCAGAGCGCGCAGGTGCCGCCGCATTCGGCGGCCTTGGCGCCGGCCCGGACCAGGACGCGCAGGCCGGAGGAGTCGATGAAGTTCATGCGTGACAGGTCGAAGATCAGTTGAGGGGCCTTGCGGTGGAACGCCTCCTCGATGTTCTCGCCCAGCCGGGGCACACCGTTGAGGTCCACCTCGCCGATGATGGCGATAACGGTGAACTCGCGCCGGTTCTCCCGACTTACCGTCAACGGCATGTCGTGACCTCCACGGCTGGGGACCTGCCCCCTCAGTCTGTTCCTGGTCGACACGCGATTACAAGGATGTGGGACCGGCAAACCTCCGGGAGTCAAGTATTCATCCCCGGTCGCCGGGGAGGACCGCCCGGCGGGGACGCGCCGGGCGCGGTGGGCGGGCCCCCGGTGAGCGCCCGCCGATGACGTCCGTCACCTCGTCCGCCCTGGTCCGGGGCCGGTGGCCGTTTTTGGGCGGGGCCTGGGGCGGGCTTTGCCCGGCGAGGACGAGGCTGGTGTGGGGAGGTAGGTGTGCGGGTCATCGGCGCGGCATTCGGGCGTACGGGAAGGCTGTCCCTGAAGGCCGCCCTGGAACGGCTGGGCTTCGCCGAGCCGTTCCCGAGGCGGGGCGGTCGCGAGGACTTCGGCCGTCACACCTGCCGGTACCTGCTGCGCGCCGCGCTGCGCCTGTCGCCCGCGCGCGGGCGCCGCCCTCCGGTCCTGCCGGTGATTCCGGGAGGCCGCCGGCGCCGTTGAGCCGCGGGACCCCTACCAGCCCGCCGCCGTCCCCCTCGTCGCCCTCGAAGAAGTCGCCGATCTCGTCGACGACCTCCGCCGCGACGATGCCCCCGATGATGCGGTGGTGACCATGTTCTGCAAGCGGATGGCCGCAGCCCGGGGCGCCGTGCCGGGCCCGCCTGCGGCTTCGCGCGGGTGGACGCTGCAGGCCGGCGCGACCGTTCTCGGGATCGGCCCGGCGCTCGACGAGGTTCAATCACGGGCGCGAACGTGGCGGTCGCGTCCAGCACCGTAACCGGCAGCGGCCATGACCAGGCTCAATGCGATGAGGAGGATGAGAGCACCAGTCCAGCTGTCGGTGGTGTCGTGCAGGATGCCCAGAAGAAGGGGCCCCGCCGCGGCGACGAGATAGCCGATGGACTGAGCCATCCCGGCCAGGGCTGTGGTCTCGCTGGGGCCAGTGGCGCGTTGGCTTTGAAAGCTCAGGGCGAGCACGAGGCAAACACCGGAGCCTAGCCCGAGAAGAGTACACGCCACGGCTGCAAGGGTCGGAAGGAGGAGCAGAATCGCGAAGCCGGCGGCGACGATCGCTGAGGCCGCGGCAGCAGCGAAGCGCTGGTCGTGGCGGCCCCGGGTGATCAAAGGCAGCAACATGCTCGTGACCAGTGCGACGAGTTGGTAGTAGAACAGCATCCAGCCGGCAGCTGCGGTGCCCATGCCCTGCTTACTGAGGATGCTGGGCAGCCAGGCGATGGCGGTGTAGAAGGCAAGGGATTGCAGGCCCATGAAGAAGGACACCTGCCACGCCAGCCAGGATCTCCATGGGGTCCGAGCGTGGGTCCCACGAGACCGCACGCCGCCGTCTGGTCGGGCCCCGCGTAGCCGGGGCAGCCAACCGGCGAGAGCAGCGAGGGCGACGACCACTCCCCAGGCCAGGGCGGAATGCCAGGTTCCGGGTAGGACCTTGGCAAGCGGGACGGAGATGCCGGACGACAGAGCAGCGACCAATCCCATAGCGGTGACGTAGAGGGCGCTAACGGTATGAACCTGCGGGCCGGGCACGTGGGTGCGAATCACCGTAGGCAGCAGAACGTTGCCGACTGCGATCGCCACCGAGAGGATCACAGTTCCGACGAACAAACAGGCGATCGAAGGAAGGGACCGGATCACGGTGCCCGCTGCCAGAACTGCGAGGGCAGCCACGAGGAGACGGGTGGTGCCGACCCGGTGTGAGGCACGCCCGACAAATGGCGAAGTCACAGCGAACATGAGCAGCGGCATGGTGCTCAGTACGCCACCCGCCGACGCGGTCAACCCGGTGTCGTGCTCGATGGCCGGCAGCAGTGTGCCCACACCCGTCAAGGTCGCGCGCAGGTTGGCCGCCACCAAGAGAATCGCGATCACGAGGCCGGCCGAAAGGGCAGGCGTGGTAACCGGCCTCATAGTGGTTGCGGCCAGGTCAGCCTCTGTAGCCACGGCGAGGTCGACGTGGGAGGTCCTTGAGTTGGTCACTTCTGTCGTTCCGTCGCGGTCTCGGTGAGCTTCACGATCTCGGCGGCGCAGTAGCGTGCACCGACCTCGTCTTGGGCGGCGATCGCCTCAACAAGACGCCTATGCAGAAGGGTGTGCTCTGTGGCCGTCGCGCTTGGCCAGAGCGTGCCGCAGATCTGCTCGGTGACCGCGATGCTGAGGACGTCGTACATCTCGGTGAGCAGGGTGTTCCCGCCGGCACTCACCACGGCCTGGTGGAAGCGGGTGTCGACCTCCGCCATGGCGGCCATCTCCTGGGAATCCGCGGTCGCCTCGGCCTCGTCGAGGAGGTGCCGAAGGCGAATCAGGTCATCGTCGGTACGCCGCAACGCGGCGAGGCCCGAGGCGTACTCCTCCAGCACCGCGCGCAGTTCCAGCACGTCTCTTCCCCTCGAGGTTTCGGCACGTCTCATCAGTACCGACTGCATTTCGCTCGATGCCCGGACGTACGTCCCGTCACCTTTCCGAGCCTCCAACAGGCCCAGATGCACCAGCGCGCCTAGCGCCTCGCGCACCGTCGTGCGCCCGACACCGAGTTGCTTGACCAGATCATGTTCGGGCGGAATCCGCATCCCTACAGGCCATGCGCCGGATGCGATCTGCTCACGGAGAGTGTCCACCAGTTGCGCAGACAAGCTCGCGACGCGGCGCGGCGCCGGAAGATTCTTCATAAGGTGACCCTAACACCGAATGTCTGACATTTGTATGTGACGTAGATCGCTATGCGCCTATGTCCTCCTGTCGTGCAGGTGTCCTCGGCGCAGCGGATTTGCGTGATGGACACAGGCGCAACTGTGCAGGCGTCGTGGTCGGATCGGCCAGTGCCCGACAGGTCTGTGCCCGCGCCGTCGCCGAGACCCCCGGTTCCGGTGTCTGCAAGATCAACGGTCACGGTGAACGCAGTCGGCTTGTGGTCGGAATCGACGCCACTCCGCCGGAGCTACCCGAGGCGATCAAAGGACAACGTGGGAAGCTCGTTCGCGACACTGATCGACGAAATGTACGGCGCGGACGACGACGCGGCGATCGCGAACCACGTGCGCCCGAGGCCGAACTAAGGAGGAACGGCCGGCCGAGCCCCAAGCCCGAGGAGGACGCGGATGGTTGGTTTGGGACCAGGCCATGGGGCCGGTCTTGATTTCCATGTCGACCGGCGTGTGTGCAGCAGCCGGGAGGCCGCCCGCGTCGGTGAGCCGCGGGACCCCTACCAGCCGCCGTCCCCCTCGTCGCCCTCGAAGAAGTCGCCGATCTCGTCGACGACCTCCGCCGCGACGATGCCGCCGATGAGTCCGGCCGCCCCGACCGCGGCCACCGTGCCCCAGCCCGGCCCGCCGTGGTGCCGGTCGTGGTCGTAGTGCCCGTGGTGGGGCTCGCCGTAGTGGCCGCCGTGGTGGCCGCCGTGCCCGTACGGGTCGTGGCCGCCCATCATGGGGTGGCCGCCGCCGTGGTGGTGGGCCAGCCCGTCCATCCAGCGGCCGATCTCGGCGGCCCAGTCCATCTGCGCTGCCTGCTCGTGGCCGACCTGGAAACGGCCGTAGGTGTCGTGCCCGGCGGTGAACAGCCCGCCGCGCTTGTCGGCCTCCAGGATCACGGCCAGCCCGTGCGGGTCGGCGACGAAGGTCAGCTCGACCTCGTTGACGCGCCCGGCCCACTGCGCGGGCGGGTAGAACTCGATCTCCTGGAAGAACGGGAGCTGCTGGTGCACGCCCTGGATGCGGCCCGCCTCCATGTCGGCCTTCTTGAGGTGGAAGCCGAGCCGGGCGAAGCCGTCCAGCACCCGCTCCTGCGAGGGCAGCGGCGCGACCGAGACGGCGTCGAGGTCGCCCTTGTCGACGGCCCTGGCGACCGACAGCTCGGTGCGCACGCCGACGGTCGCGCCGTGCAGCGCGCCGCCGTGCGTCTCGGTGATCGGCGTCTCCCACGGGACGGGAAGGTGGAACGGGATGGTGTGGTACCCGCCCTCGGAGAGGTGGAACGGCCCCGAGACCTGCGCCCTGAAGAACTCGGCGGTGCCGGTGTGCTCGGAGTCGCCGTGCTCGACCTCGACCCGCGTGACCAGCGAGAGCGCGACGTACTCGATGTCGGAGGGGATCTCGCCGCCCTTGACGCGCACCTCTCCGCTCAGCGACCCGCCGGGCAGCACGCGCGGTGTGGCCAGGACCGTGTCGACCGAAGGGCCCCCGACACCTAAGGCTCCCAGCATCCGTTTGAAGACCACGGTTCCCTCTCCTGCTGTCGTCGGACATCACAATGACCGAACAGGCAACGAGCAGGACGGGGCGGCGGTTCCCTCGCGGAGGCCCCGTCCCCGGGCGCTCTCTCAGCCGGTGGGCCGGACGAACTCCGGCCGGTCGAGCGCGCGCGGCCAGGGCCGTATCGCCGCCCAGGGGACGCCCCGGAACATTTCCCGCGGAGCGGGTGTTGAGCGGTCCAGTTTCCACCGTGTCGCCTGGTCGACGGCGCCGCACCACCGGCGGCCGGGTGCTGTTCCACTCGCAGCTCGTACCGGGGACGAGGCTGCGTGCCGCGCCGGAGGCATGGTCTCGGACGTCCGCGATCCGCCGCCGCGCCGGCTGATTCTCGTATCGGACACGCCGGCCGTCCGGTTCTCGTGAACCGGAGGCCGGACCCCGGACGGACTTGGGAGGACGAAGGCAGTGACCATGGTCGAGATGGAACCGGCCGTCGGCGATCGTTGTTCGTCGGCGCAGTTGTGGGACGTTCTGGTGGACCGGCTGCCCGTGGAGCGCGTGCCGATCGCGTCGGTGCGCGCGGCGGACTCGCCGCGGCTGGCCGGCGAGAGCGCCGAGCACGCCCGGATGCTCGCGCAGTCGGGCGAGGTGCTGCCGCCGATCATCGTGCACCGGGAGACCATGCGCGTCATCGACGGGATGCACCGGCTGAAGGCGGCCGAGCTCAGAGACCAGCGTGAGATCGACGTGCGGTTCTTCGACGGCGACGAAGATGAGGTTTTCGTGCTCGCCGTCCGGGCCAACACCAAGCACGGCCTGCCGTTGACGCACGCGGACCGGACGGCCGCGGCGGAGCGGATCATCCGGTCGCATCCGCAGTGGTCGGACCGGATGATCGCGGGCAGCACGGGGTTGTCGCCGAAGACGGTGGGCGGGATCCGCAGCCGGCTGACCGAGGAGCTTCCCCGGATGGACGTCCGGCTCGGCCACGACGGCAGGATGCGGCCCGTCGACAGCGGGGAGGGCCGCAGGCTGGCGGCGAAGTTCATCATGGAGAACCCCGACGCGACGCTGCGGCAGATCGCCAAGGCCGTGGGCGTCTCGCTGGCGACCGCGCGGGACGTGCGCAACCGGGTCCACCGGGGTGAGAGCCCCGTGCTGCCGAAGCGCGGGGAACGGCCGAGCGTCCCCGTGGCCGCCGGGCGGCGCGAGGAACCGGCGCCGGAGGAGCCCGTGGCCGACGGGTTCCCCGGGGCGGCGCGCATCCTGCCGATCCTGAAGAGGGACCCCTCCATCAGGTACACCGACCAGGGCCGCCTGCTGCTGCGCCTGCTGGACGCCAACACCATGCTGAGCCCCGACCAGTGGAACAGCCTCATCGAGAACGTGCCGCCGCACTGCAGGGAGCTGGTCGCGAACGCCGCCCGGGAGTGCGCGGAGGTCTGGCGGCAGGTCGCGCACCAGATGAGCAGCCGCGTCCGCTGAGCCGGCGGTCGTCCGGGCGCGTCAGACGAGGAAGCTGATCTCGCGCGGGTCCCGTCCGACCAGGGCCCGGCCGTGGACCTGCTGCGGGATCCCCATGCCGAAGCCCGCGTGCCTGCCGCCGACGTTGACGTCGCGCCAGATGCGCTGGAGCGGGCTGGACTCGTCGAACGCCGAGGTGCCGTACGCGGTGACCAGGACGTCGACCGCCTCGCGGCACTGCTGGGCGACGTGGGTCGCCTCCATGCGGACGCGGGCACGCGTCTCCAGGTCCGCGTTCACCTTGGCGCGCGCGAACTCGTCGATCGTGTCGGCGACGCGCCGCGCGTGCAGCCGCGCGGTGTCGATCTTCATGGCCGCCGTGCTCAGGTCGAGCTGCAGCGTCGGCGACTCGGCCTGCCGGGCGTAGGTGGATCCGGCGGCGGGACGGTCGTGCGCCCGCTCGCGCACGAAGTCGAACGCCGCCTCGGCGCCGCCGACGAGCGAGCCGATCACGCTGAGCGAGAACACGGCGGTCAGGCTGTTGCGGTACAGGTGCCCCTCGTCGACCAGGCCGTCGGTCTCGCCGTTGAGCACCGGCGCGTAGGGGAGCAGGCGGTGCCGGGGGACGGTCACGCGGTCGGCGGCCACCGTGTTGCTGCCGGTGCCGCGCATGCCGACGAAGAACCAGGTGTCCTCGACCTCGACCTCGTCGCGGCGCAGCAGCGCGATGTGCACGGACGGCCTGCCCGCCTCGGTCGGGAGCGCGACCAGGACGCCGATCCAGTCGGCGTGCAGGGAGCCGGACGCGTAGGCCCACCGGCCGCTGACGACGACCCCGTCCCCGGCGTCTTCCATCGACCGGGACGGCAGGCCCAGCACCAGGGCGGTCCGCGCGTCCGGGTTCGTCCCGAACACCTCGTCCTGGGTGCGCTCGGGGAACAGGGACACGACGAAGTTGCCGGCGTTGAAGAGCCCGGTGACCCACGAGGCCGAGCAGCAGCCGCGGCCGAGCTCCGAGGTGACCCCGAGCAGCGTGCGCATGCCGGATTCGTGGCCGCCGAACCGCGCCGGCGTCATCAGCCGCGTCAGGCCCGCGCGGGTGATCTTCTCGACGGTGGCGTCGGTGAGACGGCGGGAACGGTCGGATTCCGCGGCGTCCGCCCATAAGTGCTCGCGCAGGGCGGCGGCCCGTGCCACGAGTTCCTCATCGCCGGGGACGGGAATGCCCGCCGCGCCGCCGGTGAGGATTCCGGCGCCCGTCGAATTCTCCATAACCTTATCGGTCCTTCCTTGCCGGGGTCGACGGAAAAAGCTAACACGGCCGTCCGGTGACGCGAATGCGGGCGTCGCGGGCGTCCGGCGGAGTAATGGCACGCCCGCGACGAGGATACGTTGTCCTGGACGCGTGCGAATACACGGCGCAGGACCGGGTGAAACCGCTCCGCGGCGGGGACGTCCAACCGAGGAAAATCCTCGTTCGAACCCGCGCGGCCCCGCGCCCGAGCCCGCCGTCCGCAGGTCCGCCCCCGTGAACCCGGCCGCTCTCCCTCCCCGGCGTTCGCGCCGTCCATGTCGCCGTCCCCCGAACACGGGCCCGGGATGTCACAGTGGCTGCGTCACGGAGCCCCTCCCGCCGAAATCGATCCACCGCGCCCGCCTTTCGTCCCAGGCGGCGGACGGGCCCTGCATTGTTCGCACGCGACGGTGTTCCGCGCGTGCGCGGCCCAAGAAAAGACAAGGAGGGTGGGATGCCATGAGCCCGGTCGACTGGACCGCGGTCGCGAATCGCATTTCGTTCGTTCCGATCCGGTTCGGCAGGCCGTCGGTGGACCGCCGGACCGCCCGCGAGATTCTCGGATGCGACGACGGCGACCTGGCGGCGCTGGCCGAGGCGGGGCTTCCGTACGCCGGCGACGGCGACGACCGCCTGTTCGACCCCGACGACCTTTACAACCTGGCTATTTATTCGGGCACCGGGCGCACCTTGCCGGAACGGGCGTTCGGCACGCTTTTCCGTTTCACCGCCGGCGGGACCGGCGGCCTGACCGTCCCCCGGGCGTGGCGTCTCACGCTGCGCCTGGAGTGCGGTGACTGCCGGGGCCCGGCCGCGTGGTCCCTGCACGAGCCCACGGGCGGATCGTTCGGCGGCGGCAGGTCCCGCGCCCTGCTCCCCGGCCCCTCGGAGCGCGAGGCCGCCTACACCGCCTCGGTGGTCACGCGCGGGACCAGGACGCCGCTGGTGTCCCCGCTGCTGCGCAAGATCGCGTACGAATACCTCGAAGGCGGCCTGCGCTGGCAGATGCTGCCGGAGGACCTGCAGGTCGACTACGACGCGGTGCACGACCTCGGCGCCACCGGCTGCGTCGCGGGCAGCCTCTATCTCGCGGACCGCTTCCGCATCGAGGGGTACGAGGCGGAAGCGCGCCGAGGCTGGTTCTGCGACGCTCCCGCGGGGATCGCGGAGGTGCCGTACGCCTGGGTCGAGGTGATCGACGACGACGGCCGCCCGAAGGCCGTGGACGTGACCACCCCGCAGCTCGCGGCCCGGTTCTCGCCCGGCGCCCGGGTGTTCCAGGACCTGTGCGTCGGCTCGGCGTTCAACCGCGTCGTGCTCTGCGACGGCCTGGCGGACGAGCCGCTCGCCGCGCACGCCTGCGGGGGAGACCCGGCCCGGGTCGTGGTCCGCTCCGACATCCGCGCGGCGCACGCCGGGACGGGAGGAACCGAGAATGTCTGACACTCTGGATCCGCGGCGCTGCGCGCTGCTCACCATCAACGTGCAGAACGACTTCACGCGCAACGACTCCCTGCACGCCATGCCCGGCACCGACGAACTCGTCCCGGTCATGGGCTCGGTGGTGGACGGCTTCCGCGCGCTCAGACTGCCGATCGTCCACATGGTCCGCCTCTACCACGCGGACGGCTCCAACGCCGAGATCACCCGGCGCTCGCTCATCGCCGCGGGCATGCCGGTCGTCCGGCCCGGGACCGAGGGCAGCGAGGTGCGGTCCGAGCTGCAGCCGCCCGACGGGTTCCTGCTCGACCACGAGGCGCTCCTCGAAGGCAAGGCCCAGCCCGTCGCCCCCCGCGAGTGGGTGATGTACAAGCCGCGGTGGGGCGCCTTCTACGAGACCGGGCTCTCCGGTCACCTGCACGGCCTCGACGTCGACACGGTCGCCGTCATCGGGACCAACTTCCCGAACTGCCCGAGGACCACCATCTACGAGGCGAGCGAGCGGGACTTCCACGTCGTGGTCGTCTCGGACGCGATCTCCCGGATCTACCCCCGGGGCCTGGACGAGTGCGCGGGCATCGGCGCCCGCGTGTCCACCTCCGACCGGCTCCTGGAATGGCTGCGCGCCGCCCGATGACCCCGGCCCGCCGCACCCTCGTCCCGCCGGCGTGGACCGGCCACCCAGCGAAGGACCAGCCGATGACGACGACCCCGCGCCGGACCTCCCCGATGCCCGCGTCCCGCGCACGACCGGCACGCGATTCCCGGAACGGACGGTGACCCGATGACGACGACCCAGGGCGTGTACGACCGGGTGGACGACCGCGGGAACGACGGCCTCGACGTGCTCGGCCCCGGCGAGCTCCGGCTGCTGCGGGAGCTGGACGCGCTGATCCTGACCTGGGCCGAGGAGGCCGGAGCCCTCGAACGCCGGTACCCCTTCCTGTTGCGGCCGGACTTCCTCGACGGCCTCGGCCACTTCGAGGACTTCCCGCACCTCGGCCTGCCGGTGTCGGCGGCCGATCCCGAGCGGCTGCTGAAGTCGCTGCGGATCGCCGAACGCCCGCTGGCGTCGGTGCCTGCCGAGGCGCTCGACGACGCGCGGTACGTCCTGCCGTCGGCCGCCTGCCACGCGATCTTCCAGAGCCTCGCCGGGCGGACCGTGCCGGCCGAGGGCGCCGCGCACACCACCCTCGCGACCTGCTTCCGCAACGAGGAGCGGCACGGGGGCCCGCGCCGGCCGCTCGCGTTCTCCATGCGCGAGATCGTGCACGTGGGGACGGCGGAGGGGGCCAGGGAGCACGTCGCCCGCTTCAAGGAGCGGGTGCTCGCGCTCGGCGCGAGGCTGGGCCTGGACATGAGGACCGAGGTCGCGACCGATCCGTTCTTCGACAGGACCGCCTCGCGTGCCATCATGCAACTCCTGTTCCCCGTCAAGGAGGAGTTCGTCGTGGACGGCGTGACCGTCGGTTCGGTCGACCACCACGGCGACTTCTTCGGCGAGCGCTGCGGCATCCGGCTCCCGGACGGCACGGCCGCGCGCAGCGGCTGCGTCGCGTTCGGCCTGGAGCGCTGGGTCCACGTCCTGACGGCGCGGTTCGGCGGCGCCGGGGCGGCCGCCGAGGCGATCCTGAAACTACGGTGAGGCGGGCGGCCTGACGCCGGGCGAGCCGGTGCCGTCCCCGGATCGGCCGCGCACCTGCTCGTCGCCATTCCCGCCGCGGAGGGGAACCGATGATCGACCTGACCGCCGACGACGGCACCATCGAGACCGGCAGGGTCGAGGTGAGCCCCGGCGTCGAGCTGCACTACGAGCGGCGCGGGGGCGGGCCCGACCTCGTCCTGGTCAACGACTTCCTCATGGAGAGCAGCTCGTGGCGGCCCTTCACCTCCCGGCTGCAGAACGAGTGCCGCCTGCTGAGCTACGACCAGCGCGGCCAGGGAGAGTCGTCCCGCGCGGACGCCGTCTGGGCCGATCACGTCGCCGACCTCGCCACGCTGCTGGACGCGCTCGGCGTCCGGGAGGCCTTCCTGCTCGGCACCTCGTCCGCGGCCCTGCTGTGCCGCGACTTCGCCCTGGCGCATCCGAAGCGGACCCGGGGCCTGATCCTCGCGGGCCCGGCGCTCAGCCCGTTCGGCGGGCGCCGCCACCGCCGGATCGTCACCTCCTGGATCAGGACGCTGGACGGCCAGGGGCTGCCGGCGCTGTTCGACCAGCTCTACCCGCTGGTCTCGGGCGATTACGGCGCGGAGGTGGCGGGCACGACCGGGTTCCTCGGCCGCAAGCAGGCGTTCCTCGCGCTCCACACCCCCGAGACGATCAGGGCGGGAATGGCCGCCTCGCTGATGGCCGACCACGACCCCGTGCTGCTCGCCGGTGTCCGCTGCCCGGTGCTGGTGGTGGCGGGCGACGACGATTTCATCCTGGGCGTCGCCGCCGCCGAGCGGCTCGCCGAGCTGATCCCGAGGGGCCGCGCGGTGGTCTTCCCCCGCACCGGGCATCTGCCCTTCGTCGAGCAGCCCCACCGGTTCCAGGAGGAGGCCGCCGCGTTCGTCGCCGAGGTGGTGAAGGGAGGAAGGGACGGCGACTGAGCCCATCGCCCGGACGCACGTCACCGCGGCGCCGGGGCGCAGGTCAGGGGCGGGTGACGCCGTCGAGGTCGGCGCGCTGGGTGGCTCGCAGCCGCTCGATGGCGGCGGCGAGCCGCTTGGTGTCCCGGTTCAGGCCCGAGGCCTGCTCACCGCGGGCCACCGTGACGGACTGGTCCAGGTGCTCGCGCAGCCGCCGCGCGAACCGGCGGTCGAACTCGGCGCCGGCGGTCCGGCCGAGCTCGGCCAGGTCGTCCGCGTTGACCATGCCCGGCATGCTGTGCCCCTCGTGGACGTTCAGGGAGGGCAGGCCGGTGCGGGCCAGCAGCCGCCGCAGGCCGGTGAGCTCGGCGGTGTGGCTGTCCTTGATGCGCGTGGCGAGCCGTTTCAGCGCCGTGTCGGTGCCGCGCGCCCGCGCCATGTCGAGAAGGGCGAGCGTCTGGCCGTCCATGGGGATCATGAGCTGGAGCCAGGCGACGTCGGTGCCGTTGAAACCGGGCGGGATCGTGGCCACGGCGGCGGCGGGCGAGGGGGCCGGCACGGAGACCGCGGGGGAGCCGGGGGCGGTTGCGGCAGGGGAGGGCGGCGCCGCGGGGTCCGTGCCCGTGCCGCCGCATCCGGCCGAGAGCAGGGCGGCCAGGAGCGGGACGGTCAGGAGGACGGCCCGCCACGCGCGCGCGGGCCCGTCGGCCCTCACGTTCCCGCCGGGTACGCGCGCGGGCGCCGGACGCGCGCCCGGCTTCGCCTGTGTCACAAGGGTCACCTGCCTTCGCGAGGCCGTCCCGGGGGTGGGGACGGTGTTGACGGGCGGACCGGCGGGTGGAACCGGACGGCTCCCTCCCGGTAAGGATCGCGAAAAGGAGAGCGCTCTCCAACGAGAGTTACGCCCGCGTTGCGTAGATGTCAACCGCCCTCGGCCCTCTGACTACCAGGTGTTTCAGCCGCGGGCGCGGTGAAGTGGGCCCGGCCCCCTAGGTCCGGGGGACATCGTCAGGCGGACTCCCGGACCACCAGGGACGGTTCGAAGATGACTGAGGTCATCGGCCTGCCGGGCTCGTCCACGTGCTCCAGCAGCAGGCGCGCCATCTCGGCGGCCATGTCCTCCACGGGGTGGCGGATCGTGGTGAGCATGGGACGGCTCGCGGTGGCGGCGCTGCTGTCGTCGAAGCCGACCACGGCGACGTCCTCGGGGACGCGCCGCCCGTGGTGGCGCAGCACGAGCAGCGCGCCCTGGGCCATCAGGTCGTTGGCGACGAAGACGCCGTCGAGGCCGGGGTGCTCGCTCAGCAGGCGCTCCATCGCGGCCTCGCCGCTGGCGTAGGTGAACTGCCCCTCCACGCAGGGGATGTACGGGTGGCCGTGCGCCGCCATCGCGTCGCGGAAGCCGGCCAGCCGGTCCTGGGCGGCGAGCACGTCGAGGGGACCGGTGATGGTCGCCACCCGGCGGCATCCCCGGGCCACCAGGTGGTCGGCGGCGAGTTTGGCGCCCGTCCGGTGCGCGACGTCGACGTAGCTGATGGGGATGGCCTCGCCGGGCCTGGCGAACAGCACCGAGGGCAGGGCGGCCTCGATCAGCAGGCGGGGGAGCGGGTCGTGCGGCTGGGTGGAGACCAGGACGGCGCCGTCGGCGTACCCCTGGCGCAGGAACGAGATGATCTGGGTGCGCGCCTCGTCGGTCTCGGCGAACATCAGGATCGGGTGGATGCCGCGCGGGCGCAGGAAGCCGACCACGCCGCTCGCCACGCGCCCGAAGAACGGGTCGGCGAAGACCTGGCTGTGGAAGGGGTTGGCCTCGTCCTCCTCGCCCGCGCCGGAGACGACCAGGGCGATCGCGCCGGTGCGGCGGGTGACCAGGGACCGGGCCGCCCGGTTCGGGACGTACCCGGTGTCGGCGATCGCCCGCCGGACCGTCTCCTGGATCGCCGGGTCGACGTTGCGGATACCGTTGATCACCCGGGAGACCGTCGCGCGCGAGACGCCCGCCGCGCGAGCGACGTCCTCCAGGGTGGGGGCTGCCGTCACGGGCGGGCGACCTTCGCTCATGTGGCTTTTATAGCATGGCGGGAGAGCGCTCTCCACAAACCGGCCGCGCAGGCGGCCGTCGTCACGCCGACGGGCCGTCGCCGCTCCACGTCTTGGTGGCCAGCGGAAGAACGTCCGCGCTCGCGCCCGCGTGCACGGTGAACGTCCCCGGCTCGGCCTCCCACGCGCCGCGCGCGGGCGACCAGTGCTCCAGCGCGCGCGCCTGGACCTCCACCGCGACCTCCACGCTCGCGCCCGGCGCGGCCTGTGCCCGCGCGAAGCCCGCGAGCCAGCGTACCGGACGTTCGACCTCGCTCTCCGGCCGGGACAGGTAGACCTGCACGAGCTCCGCGCCCGCTCGCCCGCCGGTGTTGTGCAACCGCACCCGCACGGTGAACGACCGGCCCGGCTCCACGCGCTCGGGTGCGACGACGCTCTCGTACGCCCACGTGGTGTACCCCAGCCCGTGCCCGAACCAGTAGGAAGGCGCCTCGCCCCCGCGCAGCCGCCCCCGGTGGCCGATGTGCAGCCCCTCGGCGTACTCCAGCACGCCGTCGACGGGGGTCGTGCCGACCAGTGCCTCGTCCGCCCACGTGGTGGGCAGCCGGCCGCCGGGCTCGGCCGCGCCGAGCAGCACCTCCGCCAGGCCGTGCCCGTACTCCTGGCCGGGGAACCAGCTAAGCAGGACGGCGGGCACCTCCTCGCGCCACGGCATGGCGACCGGGCCGCCCGCGTTGACCACCACGACGGTGTCGGGGTTGGCCGCCGCCACCGCGCGCACCAGCTCGTCCTGGCCGCCGGGCAGACGCAGGTCCACGCGGTCGTACCCCTCGCTCTCGGTCTCCTCGGTCGTGCCGACGACCAGGATCGCGACGTCGGAGGCCCGTGCGAGCTCCACCGCCTCGGTGAGCAACTCGCCGGCGTCGCGCACGGGCGGATCGGCGGCCAGCACCGAGGCCAGCCCGCTGCCGGGGTCGAGGCGCCGCCAGGCGACCAGCTCGACCTCGCGGCCCTCGGTGAGCTCCAGCGCCGCGTGCCGGTAGGGCGGGTGCAGGTGGACCGTCGCCGGGTCGTCGGTGTCGCGGCCCACCTCGTCGTCGATCAGCGTCATGCCGTCCGCGTCCAGCCGGAGGTGGCCCCAGCCCGCGACGGCCAGGTCCCACACGCCGCCGACCGGGGGGCGCAGCCGCGCGCTGATCTCCACGGTGTGCGCGCCCTCGACGATCGCGGTCTCCAGCACGTTGCCCGTGTAGCGCCGCTCGCTGTGCAGCTCCTCGCCCGTGGCCGACAGCAGCCGGACGCGCAGTCCCGGCTCGCCGGTCAGCGGGTCGCGGGCGCAGTCCACGCCGAGCGGGGTGGGACGTCCCGGGATGTGGATGCCTGCGGTGTGGACGACCTCGGCGCGGCCCGCGAGCGCGTCGCTCAGGCCCTCCAGCGGAGAGACCGACGACACGGGGTAGACGCCCGCGCTGCCGCCGCCCTGGATGCGCGGCGTGGCGGCGCTCGGGCCGATCAGCGCGACCCTGCGCAGCCGCGCGGGGTCGAGGGGGAGTAGCGCCCGCTCGTTGCGCGCCAGGACGGTGCTCGCCACGACGGTCTCGCGCAGCAGCGCCCGGGTGGGGGCGTCGTTGGCCGGGGCCAAGGGCCCGGGCGGCGGGGCCTCTCCCGTGCCGAGCGCGCCGACGCGGGCCGCCAGGCGCAGCAGCCGCCGGACCTTCGCGTCGATCGCCTCCTCGGGCACCTCGCCCGCGCGGACCGCCGCCAGCAGGGCGTCGCCCCATGGGCCGTCCGGGCCGGGCATGGCGAGGTCCTGCGCGGCGCGCCCGGCGGGCACCGTGCTGCGCACCGCGCCCCAGTCGGACACCACCATGCCGTCGAAGCCCCACTCGCCCTTCAGCGGCTCGTCCAGCAGCGGGTTCTCGCTCATCGTGGCGCCGTTCACGCCGTTGTAGGCGGACATGACCACCCACACCCCGGCCCGGACCGCGGCCTCGAACGGCGGCATGTACACCTCGCGTAGCGTGCGCTCGTCGACGCGCGCGTCCAGCGTGAGCCGCTCGGTCTCCGAGTCGTTGGCCACGTAGTGCTTGGCGGTGGCGGCGACGCCGCGCGACTGTACGCCCCTGATGTACGCCGCGCCGATCCTCGCCGTGAGCAGCGGGTCCTCGGAGTAGCACTCGAAGTGGCGCCCGCCGAGGGCCGAGCGGTGCAGGTTGATCGTCGGCGCCAGCAGCACGTCGACGCCCTTGCGCCGCGCCTCGGCCGCGAGCAGCTCGCCGAGCCGGGTGACCAGGCCCTCGTCCCAGGTGGCGGCCAGCGCGGAGGGAGAGGGCAGGGTCAGCGAGGTGCTCCGCTCGTCCCACCCCTGGCCGCGCACGCCGATCGGCCCGTCGGAGACCACGATGGAGCGCAGGCCGATGGCCGGCTCATCGTAGGTGCGCCACGCGGTGGCCCCGGTGAGCAACCTCACCTTCTGCTCCAGGCTCAGCGTCCGCACCGCGCCGTCGACGCCGTCGAGGTCGGCGTCGGGGCGGGCGTCGAGCCGGGCACGACCGTCGAGGTCGGCGAGCTGGTCGTCGGTCACCCTGTTAATCCTCTCGAGGTCTGGAGAGCGCTCTCCCTCCACCGCCTAGACTCACCGTGCCGCGCGGGGATGTCAATGGCGACGGTGCGTCCGTTTCGGCGGCCGCCCCTTTCACCGAGGTGGGCAAGACGTTTCGTCCGGATTGTGGGGGAGCCTTGACGGGGGCGGCGCGCAGGTGCACTCTCCTTGGAGAGCGCTCTCCCTCGCTTGTCCCGCCCTTCGCGGCGCCACCCCCTTCCCCCAGGAGAGACCGTGCATCCATCCCGAGGTCCGGGCCACCGCCGCCCGGGCACCGTCGTCTTCGCCTTGCTCACCGTGATCACTGTGCTCACCACGCTCGCCCCCGCCCTGGTGTCGGCGGCCGCTCCCGCCTCGGCCGCCGACACGCTGCTTTCCCAGGGCAGGCCCGCCACCGCGTCCTCCACCGAGGGCGCCGCGTGGGCCGCGTCCGCGGCGGTCGACGGCGACCTCGACACCCGCTGGGCGAGCGCCTTCAGCGACCCGCAGTGGCTCCAGGTGGACCTCGGCGCGACCGCGACCGTGAACCAGGTCGTCCTGCGCTGGGAGACCGCGTACGGCAAGGCGTTCAAGATCCAGCTCTCCACCGACGGCACCTCCTGGACCGACGCCTACTCCACGACCACCGGCACGGGCGGCACGCAGACGCTGGCGGTGTCCGGCAGCGGCCGGTACGTGCGCATGTACGGCACCGCCCGGGGCACCGGCTACGGCTACTCGCTGTGGGAGTTCCAGGTGTACGGCAGCACCGGCACCACCGAGCCGCCCGGCACGTGGACCCCCGTCTGGCGCGACGACTTCGACGGCCCGGCGGGCACCTCCCCGTCGGCGGCGAACTGGATCCTGCGCACCGGCACCCAGTACCCGGGCGGCGCCGCCAACTGGGGGACCGGCGAGGTCGAGACCATGAGCGCCTCCACCGCCAACGTCTCCCTCGACGGCGCCGGGCGCCTGTCGATCAAGGCGATCAAGGACGGCGCGGGCAACTGGACCTCCGGCCGGATCGAGACCCAGCGCACCGACTTCGCCCCCCAGCCCGGTGAGCAGCTCAGGTTCACCGCGCGGCTCAAGCAGCCCGACGTCGCGAACGCCCTCGGCTACTGGCCGGGCTTCCGCGCGACCGGCGCCGCCTACCGGGGCAACTACAACAACTGGCCCGGCGTCGGCGAGACCGACATCATGACCGACGTCAACGGCCGCGACCAGCTCTCCAACACCCTGCACTGCGGCACCGCGCCGGGCGGGGTCTGCAACGAGTACGACGGCCGCACCAGCGGCTTCGCGTCCTGCACCGGCTGCCAGACCGGCTACCACGACTACACCCAGATCATCGACCGGACCAAGACCGACGAGGAGATCCGCTTCTACCTCGACGGAAAGCAGTCCTGGGTCGTGCGCGAGAGCCAGGTCGGCGTCGCCGCCTGGCAGGCCGCCGTCCACCACGGCTTCTACCTGCGCCTGGACCTCGCCATGGGCGGCTCGCTGCCGAGCGCCCTCGCCGGGGTCACCACCCCCACCGCCGCGACGACCTCCGGCGGCGTCCTCAGCGTCGAGTCGATCGCGGTCGAGAGGAGCGCCGGTACCGCGGCCCCGGCCATGACCGACCCGCCCGTCCCCGCCGGGCCCAGCACCGTCCGGGTGACCGGGACCCAGGGGAACTGGCAGCTCACCTGCAACGGCCTGCCCTACATCGTCAAGGGCCTCACCTACGGACCGCCGCAGGGCGCCGCCGACGGGTACATGCGCGACCTCGCCTCCATGGGCGTCAACACCATCCGCACCTGGGGCGTGGACGACGCGCAGACCCCCGGCCTGCTCGACCGGGCCGCCGCGCACGGCATCAGGGTGATCGTCGGGCACTGGCTGAACCAGGGCGCGGACTACGTCAACGACACCACCTACAAGAACAACGTCAAGAACGAGATCGTCGCCCGGGTCAACGCGCTGAAGAACAAGCAGGGCGTGCTCATGTGGGACGTCGGCAACGAGGTCATCCTCACCATGCAGGACCACGGACTGCCCGCCGCCGAGGTCGAGGCCCGCCGCGTCGCCTACGCCAGGTTCGTCGACGAGGTCGCCGTGGCGATCCACGCCGCCGACCCCAACCACCCCGTCACCTCCACCGACGCCTGGACCGGCGCGTGGCCGTACTACAAGCAGTACGCCCCCGCGCTCGACCTGCTGGCCGTGAACTCCTACGGCGCGATCGGCGGCGTCAAGCAGGCGTGGATCGACGGCGGTTACACCAAGCCGTACATCCTCACCGAGGGCGGCCCGGCCGGCGAGTGGGAAGTGCCGGGCGACGTCAACGGCGTGCCCACCGAGCCCACCGACCTGCAGAAGCGCGCCGGCTACACGGCGAGCTGGAACGCGATCAAGGCGCACCCGGGCGTCGCGCTCGGCGCCACCGAGTTCCACTACGGGCTGGAGAACGACTTCGGCGGCGTGTGGCTCAACACCTTCACCGGCGGATGGCGGCGCCTCGGCTACCACGCGCTCAGGCAGGCCTACACCGGGCAGCCCACCGGCAACACCCCGCCGGAGATCACCGCCATGAACGTCGGAACCCAGACGAGCGTCCCGGCGGGCGGGCAGTTCACCGTGGACGTCACCGCCTCCGACCCCGACGGCGACGCGATCCGCTACAACCTGATGTACAGCGACAAGCACATCACCGGCGCAACCGGCCTGAAGCACGTCCGCTTCACCGAGACCGCGCCCGGCCGGTTCACCGCCACCGCGCCGCAGCAGATGGGCGTGTGGAAGGTGTACGTCTACGCCTACGACGGGCAGGGCAACGTGGGCATCGAGCAGCGGTCCTTCCGCGTCGTGCCGCCCACCGTGCCCGGCACCAACGTGGCGATCGGCAAGCCCACCACCGCCTCGACCTACCAGGCCACCGGGGACGGCGGCGCGCCGTTCCTGCCCGCCAAGGCCACCGACGGCAGCTTCACCACGCGGTGGGCCAGCGAGTGGAGCGACGCGCAGTGGATCCAGGTCGACCTCGGGAGCAGCGTGCCGGTCAAGCACGTGCAGCTCGGCTGGGAGGCCGCCTACGGCAAGTCCTACCAGATCAGGACGTCCACGGACGGGACCACCTGGACCGTCCCCCACTCCACCACGACCGGCGACGGCGGCTTCGACGACATCGACCTGAACGTCACGGCCCGCTACGTCCGCGTCGAGCTCTCCCAGCGCGGGACACCGTGGGGGTACTCACTCTGGGAGTTCGGGGTCTACCGGTGAGGTGAGTCCCCTCTATCCCTGTTCGCGACCTCACCCGTACCGACCCCTTCCGCACGCGCCTCGGGGGCCGGTAGTCCGGTAGGGTCCGAGCGCGGGCGGCCGTAGGCGTGAGTTGGACACGCCCGCGGCCGCGGTCCGCCCGCCGATCGAGCGAGCAGAGTGGGGGAGACGTGTCAGTCCAGAGCAGCCGGCCCGGACCGTCCAGTGAGTCCGGTCAGGCAGGCCGGCCCGGCGCCGGGAGCGCCTCGGGCCCGATCAAGAGGACCGCGCCGTTACGCACCGGCCGCTCGTCCTGGGCCACCTGGTTCCCGGCCGCCAAGTCGCGGCCGTTCTCGCGGCTCCGCCTGTTCTGCTTCCCCCACGCGGGCGGGTCCGCCGCCGTCTACCACCAGTGGCACCTCGGGTTGTCCCCGGCGATCGAGGTCCGCGCCGTGCAGTACCCGGGCCGGGCCGACCGCATGTCCGAGCCGCTGATCTCCGACGACGCGCGCATGGTGAGCCTGGTCACCGAGGCGATGGGCGCGCTGCTCGACCGCCCGGTCGCGCTGTTCGGCCACAGCATGGGCGCCGTCCTCGCCTACGAGACCGCCCGCGCGCTGCGGGAGCTCGGCACGCCGCCCGTCCACCTGTTCGTCTCCGGCAGGCGAGCGCCGCAGATCCCCCTGCGCGAGGAGCCGGTCGCGCACGCCGACGACGAGACGTTCATGCGCAGCCTGCGCGCCCTCGGCGGCACCGACGCCGACGTGCTGGACGACCCGCAGATCCGCGAGCTGACGTTCCCGTACGTGCGCAACGACTTCGACCTGATCGAGTCCTACGTCCACCGCGACGGCCCGCCGCTGGCCTGTCCCGTCACCGTGCTCGCCGGCGACGAGGACGCTCAGGTGACCCCCGAGGACGTCGAGCGCTGGCGCGAGGTGACGACCGGCGAGGTCACGGTGCGCTTCCTGCCCGGCGACCACTTCTACCTGGTGCCCCGGCAGGCCGAGGTCCTCGCCGAGATCGACCGCGCACTCGACTGACGCGGGCCCCGATCCGGACGCCTCCTGAACGCCCGGAGCCGGGGCGCCCCGCCCACGCGGCAGGAGGCGCCCCGGCTCCGGAGGGAACGCGGGGAATGGAAGGTCAGAAGACCGGCACGCCCTCGCGCACCAGCTTCCAGTTGGGGTCGGCGAAGGTCGAGGCGTCGATCGTGCCCGCGGCCGTGGCGTACTCGATCAGGGCCTGGCGGATCTCCACCTGCGCGTTGTAGACCACCGGCGCGGTCGCGACGTGCGGGAAGCCGCCGCCGCCCGACTGCCGGTAGTTGTTGATCGCCACGACGAAAGACTGGCCGGCGGCGACCGGCTTGCCCTGGTAGGACAGGCCCACGATGCGCTGCCCGGCCGGCTTGGAGATGTCGATGTCGTAGGTCACGCTGGAGAGCTGGTCGTAGTTGTAGTCCGGCGTGCCGCCCGCGTTGGTCAGCGCGCGCAGGTCGACCGGCGCGCCCGGCGCCACCTGCGCGAAGTACTTCGCCGAGTACTCCAGGTAGTCCTTAAGCTGGGCGCCGGTCAGCTTCACCGCGAGCAGCGTGTTGTCGTACACGTACAGCCCGGCCATGTCGCGCACGCTCACCGGGCCCGCCGGGAAGACGGCGGTACGGCTGAACGGCGCGGCGATGGACAGCACCGGCAGCGACGCGTCGGGCGTGCCCGCGATCGCCTTGGTGACCAGGTCGGTCTGCACCTTCTGGATGTAGTCGAGGATCGCGGTGTCCTTGTAGGGGGACTCGGCGGCCGACAACTGCTCCTTGGACTGCGCGATGACCTTGTTCACGTACCCGACCGTCTTGTCGTGCTGCTCCTTCATCAGGGCGACGATCTTCGGGTCCTCGGCCACCGTGTTGGTGTTGAGCGTCGTGGACGCCTTGGAGGTGACGGCCCACGAGCCGCGCTCCTTGGTCAGCGTGAAGTCCACCACCGACAGCCGGTTGCCCCAGCGGCCCGGCTCGGTCAGCAGCACCTGCTTGCCGGTCGCCTTGTTGGTGACGAACCGCTGCGGCACGTCGTTGTGGGCGTGGCCGAACAGCACCGCGTCGATGCCGGGCACCTGCTCGGCGACCATCGCGGAGGCGTTCTCGACCGGCAGGTCCGAGCCGTAGGACGACATGCCGTTGTCGCCGGCGTGGGCGGTGACGAGGACGACGTCGGCGCCGAGCTTCCGGATGACCGGCACCCACTTCTTGGCGGTGTCGACCAGGTCGAGGAACTTCAGCTTGCCGTCTACGTTGGCCTTGTCCCAGATGGCGCTGCCCGGGTTGGTGAGGCCGAGGACGCCCACCTTGACGGGCCTGCCGCCCTTGACGGGCATCGACTTGATGACGAACGGCCGGTAGGCGGGCAGCCCGGTCTTCGCCGACACCGCGTTGGCGCCGAGCACGGGGGCCTTCATCTGCTTGACCCAGGTCGCGAGCAGGGGGAGCCCGTAGTTGAACTCGTGGTTGCCCAGCGTCACCGCGTCGTACCCGATGGCGTTCATGGCCTTGGCCATCGGGTGCGTCTTCTTGGTCTCGGTGATCGGCTCGATCTTGGCGAAGTAGTAGTCGAGCGGGGTCCCCTGGATGGTGTCGCCCGAGTCGAACAGCAGGGTGTGGTCGGCGCCGCGGTCGGCGCGGATCTTGTTCACCAGCGTGGAGACCTTGGCGAGGCCCACGTCGTTGTGCGCGCTGTCGTCGTACTCGGCGTTCTTGAAGTAGTCCCAGTTAAGGGCGTTGCCGTGGATGTCTGAGGTGGCCATCACGGTCACCTTGACCGTCTGCGGGTGGCCGGTCGAGGCGGAGGCCGAGAGGGGTGCGAGGAGTCCGAGGACCGCGGCCACTGTGGCGCCCGCGGCGAGGACTCTGCCGGTTCTGGAACTCATGCGCGGGAGGCTAGCGGTGGGGAATCACCTGCCGGTCACAACACACCATTTGTCGCATAGCTCCTTGATGAATGGTGGGTACCCGCCGCCTTTACGCTCAGTAGCCGCCGTCAGCGCGGAGGGGTGCCGCGCTCCAGCAGCAGGACCGTCACGCCGCGGAAGTGCCACACGCGGCGGACGGCGAAGCGGTTCTCCAGCAGGACGTCCACCTTGGGGATCGCCCCCCGCGCCAGGCCGTACCGGGACGGGGCCGAGGTGCCGGGGCGCACGGGACGGTCCGTGCGCTCGCGCACCAGCCAGACGCGGGCGCCCATCGCCTCGCGCGGGTTCATCTCCGGCGGCATGGCCGCGTAGTGGGTCAGGCCCTCGCGGGCCCACGGCACCGCGTAGGCGACCCGGTCACCTGGCCGCGCCCCCGCCGCGGTCACGGCGGCGGCGTCCCGGTAGTTCACCTGGTGCCCGGAGGCCGTCCGCGCGTGCGCCTGCTGGGGCAGGGCCAGGGCGGCGGCCGCGGCAAGGGCGGCGAGCCGGACCGGCAGGCGGGCGCGGCCCAGGGCCATCCCGGCGAGCAGGGCGAAGGCGGGTGCGGCGGCCAGCACGTACCGGGAGTTGTAGACCGGCGTGCCGAGGAAGGACACGGCGCACAGCACGGCGGTGGGCAGCACGCCCCAGACCACTGCGCCCGCCACGAAGGCCCGCCGGCCGGGCTCCCTGCGCCAGAGGTACACGGCGGCGGCCAGTCCCGCGAGCGCGACCAGCCAGCCGAGGACCGCGGCCGGCAGGTCGCCGGGCTCGGGCTCGGGCATCCACGCGGTGATCGCACTGCGCACGAGGACGATGTTCTGCCAGGTGGGCGGGCCGAGCCAGCCGACCTGCCCCACCTGACCGGCCGACAGGGCCGCGAGCGCGAGGGCCGGCGGGGAGCCGAGGGCCAGCCACGGCAGGCACCGGCGGGTGATCACCAGGTGCGCGGGCAGCACGAGCACGGCGAACAGGTGCGCGCAGGGCAGCAGCGCGACGGCGAGGACGTACCGCCCCCACCGGCCGGTCTCGGTGGCCCGGTGCAGCGCCCAGAACGAGAACACCGCGGCGGCGACGGCCAGCGTGTACGGCCGGGCCTCCTGGCCGAACCGGGCCATCGACGGCAGCACCAGCAGCGCGACCCCCGCGGCCACGCCCGCCCGGGCGCCCGCGAGACGGCGGCCGAGGTCGGTGAGCAGCCCCGTGGCCGCGGCGACGGTGAGCGCGGAGGGCAGCCGCACCCACCAGTCCGCGGTCCCCAGCCGGGTCCAGAGGTACATCAGCACGTAATAGGGGAGGAAGACGGCGTCGCGCTGACGCAACGTGTCCCACAGGACGTCCAGGGAGGACACCGAGCCCACGGTGGCGAGCTCGTCGGCCCACATCGACGGCTCCCACGACCACGCCACCGTGAGCACGAGGGCCGCCGCGGTCATCACGGCCACGGCGGCGTTCACGCGCGGGACGCGCCCCCGGCCCGTGTGCGCGCCCGGGTCCTGCTCCGGCGTGGTCACCGCGCGGTCGCCGCCCCCTGCCACGCCCGGCACCGAGATGTCCATGGACGCCCATACTGTCCGAGACGTGGTGCGGGTACCAAAGCAAACCCGGGCGAACCCGAACGAAATGGTGCGGCCGGGCCCCGGGGAGAGAGTTACCGAGGAAAACATGGGAGGCGGGGGAGCGCTCCCTGGCTTCCGAGAGTGGCTTTCGTCCGATCATCTGTCAAGACCTGAATTAACTCCAAGGCAAGGCGGAGCACATCTGTGCGCTACTTGTGATGAACCGAGGAGAGCGCTCTCTCCAAATGGGACATCCGCCGTTGATCATACTTTGACGTGCGAAGACACCGTTGGGAAGGTGTGAGCGCTCTCTCCCGCTTCATCGTTGCCCCCGGTAGGTCACGGCGATCGTTACCCTCCAACCCGTTGACATGACCGTCACAATCGCATGAACCTTCTCAGGGAGCGCTCCCTCCAAGATCAATAAATGCCCCAGGGAGGGTCTATGGGCAAGCTTCGCGCAGGGATGGTCACCCCGCTGCTGGCCGCTGCCGTTCTGGCCGCAAGCGCGACCGCCTGCGGCGGTGGCGACGGCGGCGGCACGAACGCGGGCGCCTCGTCGGGTTCCACTCAGCCGGCCGAGAAGATCACGCTGACGGTCGCGCTGTTCAGCGACTTCCACTTCGCTCCCATCTACGAGGAGTTCAAGAAGACGCACCCGAACGTCGAGATCGTCGAGCGCCGCGCGCAGTTCAACGACCACCACAGGAACCTCACCACGCAGCTGGCCACGGGGGCGGGGGCCGCCGACGTGGAGGCGGTGGAGGCGGGGTACATCGCGCAGTTCACCCCGCTGCCCGACAAGTTCTACGACCTGAACGAGTACGGCCTGAGCAAGCGCCAGGGCGACTACCTGGACTGGAAGTGGAAGCAGGGCCTCTCGCCCGACGGCTCCAAGCTGCTCGGCCTCGGCACCGACGTCGGCGGCCTGGCCATGTGCTACCGCACCGACCTGTTCAAGAAGGCCGGCCTGCCGACCGACCGCACCGAGGTCTCCCAGCTCTGGCCCACCTGGGAGCAGTACATGGAGGTCGGCAAGAAATTCGTCGCCGCCAAGGTCGAGGGCGCCAAGTGGTTCGACGGCCCGGGCGAGAACTTCCGCGCCATGGTCGACCAGGCCCCCGTCGGCTACTACGACGAGCAGAACAACCTCATCGCGGGCACCAACCCGGATGTGAAGAAGGCGTTCGACCTGAACGCCGCGATGGTGCAGGCCGACGAGTCCGCCAAGCTCGCCGCCTTCAGCCCCCCGTGGAACACCGGCCTCACCAAGGGCTCGTTCGCCACGATCATCTGCCCGGCCTGGAAGCTCGGCAGCATCAAGGACGCCGCCCCGACGACCTCGGGCAAGTGGGACGTCGCCGCGGTGCCCGGCGGTGGCGGCGGCAACCAGGGCGGCACCCACCTCATGGCCCCCAAGCAGGGTAAGCACCCCAAGGAGGCGGCCGAGCTGATCGACCTTCTCACGAACAAGGACAACCAGCTCAAGCTGTTCGCCGAGGCCGGAGCGCTGCCGTCGATCCCGGCGCTCTACGACGACCCGGCGATCACCGGGTTCAAGAATCCGTTCTTCAGCGACGCGCCCACCGGCAAGATCTTCACCGATGCCGCCAAGGCGCTGAAGCCGCAGTACGTCGGTCCCAAGGCCGGTGACGTGCTCACCGCGTTCGGCAACGCGTTCCAGCGCATCGAGCAGGGCAAGCAGTCTCCCGACGAGGCATGGGCACAGGCCCTCAAGGACCTCGAAAGGATCAAATAAGCCGCCGGAGGTGGCCGGCCCGCGACAACCGGGCCGGCCACACCCTCGCGGGATCCTACGGCGGACGTCCCCGGTCCGATCGCCCGGCCCCCGGCCCCCGGCCCGCGACCGGACCGGCCGGATCCGCCGGTCCCTGTGGCCTGACAAGGCCACACCTCTGTGGCCTGCCGAAAGGAGCTGCCATGGCCACCCGTGCCCCCGACGACGTGGCGGCGACCCCGCCCGCCTCACCGGTGCGGTCCAGCCCCGGATCCCACCGGCGGCATCTGGTCCACCGCCTGGACGTCAAGGCCTCCCCGTACGCCTATGTCGCCCCGTTCTTCCTGCTCTTCTGCGCCTTCGGGCTGTTCCCGCTCGCCTACACCGCCTGGGTGAGCCTGCACGAGTGGACGCTGCTGTCCGACGAGCACACCTTCGTCGGCCTCGACAACTTCCGCACGCTGCTCGCCGACGACTACTTCTGGAACGCGACGTTCAACACCATCTCCATCGGCGTGTTCTCGACGGTGCCGCAGCTGCTGCTGGCCATCTGGCTCGCGCACCTGCTGAACCGCCCGCTGAAGGCCCAGACGATCTTCCGCGTGACGCTGCTGCTGCCCAACGTCACCAGTGTCGTCGCGGTCGTCGTCATCTTCAGCCAGCTCTTCGGCCGTGACTACGGGCTGATCAACTGGGTGCTGTCCTGGTTCGGCGCCGGCGCGATCGACTGGAACGCCGGGACCGCGACCTCCCACGCCGCCATCTCCATCATGATCATGTGGCGGTGGACGGGCTACAACGCGCTGATCTTCCTGGCCGCCATGCAGGCCGTGCCCCGCGAGCTGTACGAGGCCGCGACCATCGACGGCGCCAGCGGGATGACGCAGCTGCGCAAGATCACCATTCCGATGATCCGGCCCACGATCGTGTTCGTGGTCATCACCTCCACGATCGGCGCGATGCAGATCCTCGCCGAGCCGCTGCTCTTCGGCACCTACAGCATCACCGGCGGCCCCGACCGCCAGTACCAGACCCTGGCGCTGTTCATCTACGAGAACTTCACCAAGCTGGACTTCGGGTACGCCTCCGCCGTGTCCTGGATGATGTTCGTCTTCATCGTCATCGTCGCGATCATCAACTACCTGCTGACCCGCCGGACGCGAGGGAGCCTGACGTGATGCCGCGGATCAAGGCGGGCCCCGCCCGCACGCTCACGTATCTCACGCTGATGGCGATGGCGTTCTTCTCGGCCCTCCCGCTCTACTACAGCGTGGTGGTCGCCTCCCGCGACAACTCGGCGCTGGCGGACGTGCCGCCCCCGCTGGTGCCCGGCGGCAACCTGGTCGCGAACATCACCCGCGTCTTCGACACCGTGCCCTTCGCCCTGGCGCTGCTCAACTCGGTCCTCGTCGCCGGCGGGATCGCCATCTCGGTGATGTTCTTCTCCACCCTGGCGGGGTTCGCCTTCGCCAAGCTGCGCTTCCGCGGCGGCAGGATCCTGCTGGTGATCACCGTCGCGACGATGATGGTGCCCACCCAGCTCGGCATCATCCCGCTGTACCTGCTCATGGTGAAGCTCGAGTGGACCGGCACGATGTACGCGCTGATCGTCCCGGCGCTCACCAACGCCTTCGGCGTCTTCTTCATGACGCAGTACCTGTCGCGGGCCCTGCCGACCGAGCTGCTGGAGGCCGGGCGGGTCGACGGGTGCAGCACCTGGGGCCTGTTCTGGCACGTCGTCCTGCCCGCCGCGCGCCCGGCCGCGGCCGTCCTCGGCATGCTGACCTTCATGCAGGCGTGGAACGACTACTTCTGGCCGCTGGTCGTGCTCACCCCGGAGAACCCCACCGTCCAGGTGGCGCTGTCGACGCTGGCCGCCGGATACGTCAGCGACTACGCCCTCAGCCTGGCCGGCACGGCGCTCGGAACGCTGCCGCTGGTCATCGTGTTCGCCCTGCTCGGTAAGCAGGTCATCGGAGGAATCATGCAAGGAGCTGTGAAGGGATGACAATGACCGTCACCACTCGGGGGACCCTGCCTTCATATCTGACGGAGGGGCGTGCGGTCTTCCCCGAAGGCTTCGTCTGGGGCGCCGCGACGGCGTCCTACCAGATCGAGGGGGCGGTCAGGGACGACGGCCGCGCCCTCTCGGTCTGGGACACCTTCGCGCGCACGCCCGGCAAGGTGGCCTTCGGCCACACCGGTGACGTCGCCTGCGACCACTACCATCGGTACGCCGACGACGTGCGGCTGATGAAGGACCTGGGCCTGCGCGCCTACCGGTTCTCGATCTCCTGGCCCCGCGTGCAGCCGGACGGCACCGGGCCGATCAACCCGCGTGGCCTGGACTTCTACGACCGGCTCGTGGACGAGCTGGCCGCCGCGGGCATCACGCCGTACGTCACCCTCTACCACTGGGACCTGCCCCAGACGTTGGAGGACCGCGGCGGGTGGACCTCGCGGGACACCTCCTACCGGCTGGCCGAGTACGCCGAGGCCGTGTACGCGCGCCTCGGCGACCGCGTGAGCAACTGGGCCACGCTGAACGAGCCGTGGGTCCAGGCGTTCCTCGGCTACGGCTCGGGCATCCACGCGCCGGGACGCACCGACGCCGCCTCGGCCCTGCGCGCCACCCACCACTTCCTGCTCGCGCACGGCCTGGCCACCCAGGCCCTGCGCGCGGCCGGGGCGCAGGAGATCATGCTGGCCGTCAACTCCTCGCCGGTGATCACCCCGGCGCAGAGCGCCGACCCGGGCGCCGAGCTGTCGGAGGCCGACGCCGAGGCGGTGCACCGCGTGGACTGCCTGCTCACCAAGCAGATCCTCGACCCGGTCCTGCGCGGCGCCTACCCCGAGGAGGTGCTGGCGATCGTGGAACGGCACGGCGGGCTGGACCACATCCACGACGGCGACCTGGCCGACATCCACCAGCGCCCCGACCTGATCGGCATCAACTACTACAACCCGTGCATCGTGCGGTCCAGCCCGGGCGAGCCGGCCAACCCCGCCTGGCCCGGCACCGAGGACATCCTGTTCGACCGCGTGGACGCCCCCAAGACCGCCATGGACTGGCCGATCGTCCCGACCGGCCTGTCCCGCCTGCTCGTGCGCCTGTCCAACGACTACCCCGAGGTCGGGCTGATGGTCACCGAGAACGGCGCGGCCTTCGACGACGTCGTCACCAAGGACGCCACCGGCGAGCACGTCCACGACACCGACCGCACCGCCTACCTGGAGTCCCACCTGCGGGCGGTGCACGCGGCGATCGAGGCGGGCGCCGACATGCGGGGCTACCTCGTCTGGTCGCTGCTGGACAACTTCGAGTGGGCGGAGGGCTACAACCGCCGGTTCGGCATCGTCCACGTCGACTACGCGACGCAGCGCCGCCTGCCCAAGGACAGCGCCCTGTGGTACCGCGGCGTCATCCGGGAGAATGGGCTGGCATGAAACGACCCACCTTGGAGGCGGTGGCCGCCCGGGCGGGGGTGTCGAAGTCGAGCGTGTCGCGGGTGGTGAACGGTGACGCCACCGTCACCCCCGAGATCCGCGAGCTGGTGATCCGAGCCGTGCGCGAGCTCGGCTACGTCCCCAACGGGGCGGCGCGCAGCCTGGCGACGCGGCGCACCGACGCGGTCGCCGTCATCGTCTCCGACCCGCCGATGGCGGTGATCGCCGACGACCCGATGTTCTCGGCCGTCGTGCGCACGATGAGCCGGGGGCTGGAGGAGGCGGGAAAGCAGGTCACGCTCGTCCTCGCGGGGTCGCCGGAGAGCCGGCTCCGGGTGGAGCGGTTCGTGGCCGCCGGGCACGTCGCCGGCGTCCTGCTGTTGTCGCTGCACGGCGCCGACCCCCTGCCCGCCTCGCTCGCGCGCATGGGCGTGCCCATGGTCTCGCACGGGCGGTCCGCCCCCGGGGTGCCGTACGTCGACAACGACAACCAGGGTGGCGCCCGCGTCGCGGTGCGCCACCTGCTCGGCCTGGGGCGGCGCCGGATCGCCACGATCACCGGGCCGCTCGACATGCTCGCCGCCCAGGACCGGCTCACCGGCTACCGCGAGACGCTGCGGGACACCGGCCGCCGGTCCATCGTCGCCATCGGCGACTTCACCCGCGTCTCCGGCGACGCGGGCATGCGGCAGCTTCTGGAGGACGACCCGGCGCTCGACGCGGTGTTCGCCGCGAACGACCTCATGGCCATCGGCGCCCTGCGCGCGCTGCACGAGGCCGGGCGGCGGGTGCCGGAGGACGTCGCGGTGGTGGGCTTCGACGACATCGAGGCCGCGCTTTACACCACGCCGCGGCTCACGACCGTGCGGAGCTCCATGACCGACCAGGCCGCGGCGACCACCCGGTTGCTGCTCGGCCTGCTGGAGGGGGCGCCGGGCGATCCCGTCATCATGCCGAACGAGCTGGTCGTCAGGGAATCGGCGTGACACAACCAGGGAGGGCACAGCCATGAAGCGCCCGACTCTCGAGGCCGTGGCGGCACGGGCGGGGGTCTCCCGCGCCACGGTCTCCCGGGTCGTCAACGGTGGCACCACCGTGACGCCCGAGCTCCGCGACGCCGTGATGCGCGCGGTGGACGAGATGGGGTACGTCCCGAACCTCGCGGCGCGCAGCCTGGTCACCCAGCGCACCGACTCGATCGCCCTGGTGGTCTCCGAGCCGCCCACCAGGGTGTTCTCCGACGACCCGATGTTCGCGACCGTCATACGCTCGGCCAGTGCCGAACTGGAGGAGGCCGACAGGCAGGTCATCCTCATGCTCGCCGGCACCCCCCCCGGGCACGCGCGGGTCGAGCGTTACCTCACCGGCGGGCACGTCGACGGCGTCATACTCATCTCCATGCACGGCGCCGATCCGCTGCCCGCGGCGATCACCCGCATGCGCGTCCCCGCCGTGTCGCTGGGGCGGCCCGCCGTGAACGTCAACCTGCCGTACGTCGACGCCGACAACGTGGGCGGGGCCGAGGCGGCGGTGCGCCACCTGCTCCAGCGCGGGCGGCGGCGCATCGCCACGATCGCCGGGCCGCCGGACATGATCGGCGGCCAGGACCGGCTGGCCGGGTACCGCGCGGTGCTCCAGGGCTCCGACCGCCGGTCCATCGTCGCGATCGGCGACTTCACCCGTGAGTCGGGCCTGGTCGCGATGCGGCAGCTCCTGGAGGACGACCCGGGGCTCGACGCCGTATTCGTCGCCAACGACCTGATGGCGCTCGGGGCCATGCAGGCGCTGCGGCAGGCCGGGCGGCGGGTGCCGGACGACGTCGCGGTGGTGGGGTTCGACGACATCGAGGCCGCGCGCTACACCGAGCCGCCGCTGACGACGATCCGTCAGCCGTTCCGCGAGCAGGCGGCGGCGACCGTGCGGCTGCTGCTCGGCATCATGGACGAAGGTGACGCCGCCCCCGTGATGCTGCCGACCGAGCTGATCGTGCGCGAGTCCGCGTGACGGCCCGGGACGGGGTGCGGGATTGATGGTTATTACACGAATTATCGGCCTTTCTGGCTGAAAGTGGGCGATGTGTTGACTTAGTTTACTTTTGGGGGTGATATCGCCGGACCCCGGTAAGCGCCGCGTGCGGTCATTCGACGTGCGCCGCGCTCCGAAACGCGGTCCCGGACTCGCAAGAATGCACAATTCGGTCCCGTCCCTCGTGAGCCGCAGGGCGGCCACGCGGCGCCGCGCCGGGCTGTTCCGGCTGGGTACGATCGGCGTAGACTGCCACGATGACCCCGGGCGCCCGCGGTGCCCGACGAGGACGGTGACGATGCTGGTCGAATTGACAATGCACAGCGCCGGGCTCGGCCCCCCGCCGAATGCGCCGATCGACGGCATCCGCATTTTGGCCCTCCTGCCCGGAGAATGGCGTAAAGACCTCCGGCAGGCCAACGGAGAGATCGTCATCCGGGTCGAGACCGGCGACGACATCACCCGCGCCCAGATCCACGCCATGGTCACCGAGGCGCTGAGTGATCCCTCCGTCAGCCACTGGCGCCTGCACGCCTGCGAGCCCGTCCCCGCCGCCCCGCCCTTCGAGGGCGGCCCCTGACCGCGCCGTCCGGGAACGCGAGCCCGGGAGATCACCGGCGCGGCGGCAGGCCGAACAGGGGGAACAGCGTCTCGCCGTCGCGCTGCGTGCCCAGATCCCTGTCTCACCGGCGTACGACCGGCCGTGACGCCTATGCGGGAGAAGCGGGCGCCGGCCGCTCGGATTCGGTGGATCCCGTCTCGGCGGGTCCTCGTGAGGGTCGTGGGACGTACAGCCATGCGGGCTGGTCGAACTGCTTGACCTTGGCCCGGACCTTTGTGAACTCCGAAGGCGGAAGCTCCGTACGGCCTCCCTCGACGACCTGGGCGAACACCTGCTCCGAGAGGACCGCCGCGACGAACGTGACATCGGGATCGCTGTCGCGCAGCGCGGACCTGACGGGGTCGCAGCCGAGCAGGCGGTGGACCTCGTTCATCGCCCTGGAGATGCCCGCCGTCACCGAGGCGTCGCCCCGCACCGATCCCACGTGGACGGCCACCCGCAGCCGTAGCCGGAGATCGCGGTCGTGCTCGCGGAGCCTGCGGTCGGCCCGCACCAGTTCCTCCTGCAGGTGATCGAGGAAAGGGTGGACCAGCAGAGGAAGCGTCTCCACGGGGAGCAGGGCGACCAGTTCGTCACCGGGTCGCTGCAGGAGCGACACCGAGCTCCATGCCTCCGCGAGTGAGGACCGCTCGCACACGTTCGTCAGGGCGGCGTAGATCTCGCGGTGGAGCATCGAGAGCAGGGCGTCGGGCTGCCGGCCGTAGCCGTCGACATCGACCGCGAGAAGCGCGCGAAACGGGCTGATAGTGGACATTGGGCCCTCCTGCCAACGTCGGGAGTGCTCCACACTGTGCGCTACTGGACAACGACCAACTGTCCGAAATCAGACGCCCGCCCGGCTCAGGAAATGAAACCCTCACTCGGCGGCAAGCTTGCGGAGCGCGTTGACATCGGTGACGACGATGCGGCGCCGCGCCGTGACGATCAGGCCCTGCTCTCTGAGCCGCGCCAGCTCGGCGGCGACCGTGCTTCTGGACAGCCCCGTGGCCTGTCCCAGCTCGGCCTGGTCGAGCCCCACGTCCACGGAGGCCTGCGTGCCCGACTCGGGCACCCACAGCCTCATCAGGGCATGCACGATACGCGGCCCGGCCGGCAGGGCCGCCAGTTCGGCACGCAGCGACTCGCTCTCGCGGATCCGTTTCATGGCGAGGCTCAGGAGTTCGCCCTCCAAAGCGAGCGAGCGCACCAGGGCGACGAACCGATCCGCCGGAATCAGCCGGGTATGACATCTGTCGATCGCGGTCACCGTGGCCGAACGGTCGTCGTCGCCCAGCACCGCGATCTCGCCCAGAAGCTCGCCTGGTCCGCGTACGGCCAGGATGAGCACGGTGCCGTCGGCGGCCACCCGGGACACACGGACACGGCCCGCGAGCAGCAGAAGGACGTGCGTCGGCGGATCACCTTGGTAAAGGATCACCGAGCCCGGGTCGTGGATCTTGGGGACACCCGCCGAGACCAGAGATCTCCACGTCTCCTCCGACACGATCGCGGCAAGACCGTCCACATGAACATCTTCCGCGCGACGCCCCGGGTCCGGCAACACGGTCAGGGATCGCTGGACGAGGTGGCGGGCATCAGAATTCGTCTGTGGTGAACGCCACGTGCTCGGTGCGCAGTGCGTCGTCCAGCGCCTTCGCCGCCCCTGACGTGTGCTCGGTGACCAGGCCGGCCTGGACGAAGCGGGTGACCTGGGTGCCGCCGAGGTAGCAGGAGGCTAGTTCGCGCACGTCCAGGGTGAGGTCGGCCGGGTCGGTCGAGGGCTCGTACCTGGTGACGGAATCCGGGCCGGCCGTCAGCCGGAAGCGACCCGCGTTGCGGGCCAGCGTCGGATCGTCTACCTGGAGCACCAGATCTATGGGTTCGGCCCAGGAGCGAGCCAGAAGCGCTCCACATCAGCCTGTCGAATGTGCTCGTGATCGTCTCCGCCGGGATGGGCGTGGTCGTGCTCGTGACCCTGGTGACCCTGCCGGTCCAACTGAGGCTCATGCGCCCGGAAGGCCTACGCGAGGAATGACCCTCACCTCCGCACCGCACCCCTGCCGGGCCTGTTGGTGAGGATGCCGTCCACCCGGTAGGAGATCAGGCGGCGCGCGACCTCCCGGCTGTCGACGGTCCAGGTGTAGACCCGCATGCCGTGCCGGTGGACGTCGCGGACGTACCGCGCGGTGAGGTGGCGGTGCGGCGGGTTGATCTGGCGGGCGAACTTCGCGAGCTCCGGCAGCTGCGCGGGCGCCGGCGTGCCGAGCAGGCCGACCGGGACCTCGGGCATGACGCGGTGGAAGCGCCGCATCGAGTTCCAGTCGAACGACTGGACGACCAGGCGGCCCGGACGCCGCCACGCCGGATGGCGCCGCAGCTCGCGGGCGACGCGCGCCTCGATGCCGGGGTACAGGTGCGGCTTCTTGACCTCCAGCAGCATGCCGATCCCGCTGCCGCCCAGCGCGTCGAGCGTCTCGCCGAGCGTGGGCACCCGCTCGCCCCTGTGCTTCCGCGAGAACCACGAGCCCGCGTCGAGTCTCCTGATCTGGGCGAGCGTGAGGTCGCGGACGCGCCAGGGCGCGCGCCCGGGGAAGACGCGCGCGGCGTCGGTGGTGCGGGCGAGGGTCGTGTCGTGCATCACGACCAGCTTGTGGTCCTTGGTCTCCTGGACGTCCAGCTCGAACATGTCGGCGTGCCGCCGCGCGGCGAGCCGGAAGGCCGCGATGGTGTTCTCCGGCGCCTCCTTGGACGCCCCGCGGTGGGCGACCTCGGCGACGGCCGCCCGGTCCGCGGTGGCGGGAGGCGCGGGGGTCGTCGTGAGGATCGTGGTGGTGGCCACGGTGGCGACCGTGGTCGTGACAATGAGGCCGAGTCGTCGGAACATGCGTCTCCCCGGGCTTGGCGCGGCATCTCCGCACCTTGAATCTGACCCCGTCGCATGACCATGAGTCGCCAGTTGGGCAACCCTGTGGCGCCGGATAAATGAGTATTTGTCTCGGGGTGCTATGTCCCTGTCTGCGGTAGATCGTCACCCAGCCGAGCCTTAACCCCTCAGGTCCATTTCCTGCGGCTTCCCGCGGCATCGGCCCGTGCGCGCCCTCCCTGGCGGTGCGCGCGGGCCGATGCGCGTTCCGCGCCTGGGGGAGCCGGGGAGGCGTCTGTTACGGCCGTGCGGGTGCCCCGGCATTTCGATCATGAAGAGCACGCTCCCTCGGAGGGGTTTCCGTCTCAGGGGCCGCGCGATCGGTGCTGCCCCAGAAGACGCGCGCGTGAACACGTTGACCTCAGGACGGGCCGATGGCGGGGGGAGGCCCCCCGCTCGGGCGGGGGTGAGGAGAAGGTACGCCGAACCGACTTCTCACCCCCGGCCCTTCCCTTTGGTCCGGCTTACGGGAAGGCCGAGCATGAGCGGCCCGGCCGTCGTCACCGTCCAAGCCATCGTGTGACGGCCGGCAAGTGCGCAATCCCGCGCGTATACAAGCACGCGCCGCCGATAGGACGATGGCGGCAGCTACAGGTGGTGTGAAGGGAGCGCGCTATGAAATTGACGTTGACGACATTTCTGTCGCTGGACGGGGTCATGCAGGCTCCGGGCCAGCCTGACGAGGACCGTGAGGGCGGCTTCGAGCTCGGCGGCTGGCAGATCCCCCATGGGGACGAGGACATGGGGACGTTCATCGGTGAGTGGTTCAAGGAGGCCGACGCCTTCCTGTTCGGGCGCAAGACCTACCAGATCTTCGCCGCCCACTGGCCGAACGTCATCGACGACAGCGACCCGATAGCGGCCAAGCTGAACAATTGCCCGAAGTACGTCGTGTCGGAGACTTTGGACACCGCGGACTGGGCCGGGACGACCATCCTCAAGGGCGACTTCATCGAGGAGATCATCCGGCTCAAGAACGAGCCCGGCAACGAGCTGCAGGTGCACGGCAGCGGGGCCCTCGCCCGCACGCTGATCGAGCACGGCCTCGTCGACGAGTACCGTCTGATGTTCTTCCCGGTCTTCCTCGGCAAGGGCAAGCGCCTGTTCGAGAACGGCGACCGTCTCGCCACCCTGAGTCTGGTCGAAACCAAGAAGACCAGCGCCGGCGCCGTGGTCCACATCTACCGGCCGGCCCCGCCGGCCACGGAGGCCGCCGCGGCCGCCTGAGCGTCGCGTCCGTCCAGAGGCGACGCGTCGTCCCGGCCGGGATCGTCGGCGTCGGTTCGTGCTCGCACAGATGATCACGCAGGGTCTTCGTGGCGATGGCGCCGGCCGGGGGTCTCGAACACAGGGGCCGCGGAGTGGCGACGCCGGTGTCCAGGACGGCGTCCGGCCGCGTGTTCTTGTCGGAGGCGCGCGGTAACGTCCAGGGGAACGCGCCCGCCCGGTGCCGCCGGGCCCCACCTGGAGGAGCACCTGCGATGGCCACCTATGTACTGATCCACGGCGCCGGGTCGGATTCCTGGTACTGGCATCTGGTCGTACCCGAGCTGCGGGCGCGGGGGCACGACGTCGTGGCGCCCGATCTGCCGTGTGGCGACGACGCGGCCGGCTTCCCCGAGTACGCGGAGACGGTCCTGGAGGCGATCCGCGCGCACACCGGCCGCACGGGCCGCACGGACGGCGCGGCCGACGGCGGGCTCGTTCTGGTCGCGCAGTCGCTCGGCGGGTTCACCGCCCCGCTGGTATGCGCGCGCACCCCGGTCGACCTGCTGGTGATGGTGGCGGCCATGGTGCCGTCGCCGGGGGAGTCGGCAGGCGAGTGGTGGGACAACACCGGGCAGACCCAGGCCCAGCGCGAGCTGGACGAACGCGAGGGGCGGCCGGCGGGCGAGTTCGACGAGATGGCCACCTTCCTCCATGACGTTCCCCCCGCCGTCGTGGAGGAACTGCTGTCCAGGAAGTCCCCGGGCCAGTCGGGCACGCCGTTCGCCGCCCCGTGGCCGCTCACCGCCTGGCCCGCCGTGCCGACGCGCTTCCTGCTCTGCCGCGACGACCGTTTCTTCCCGGCCCCGTTCCTGCGCCGCGTCGTCCGCGACCGCCTCGGCATCGTCCCCGACGAGATGGACGGCGGGCATCTCCCGGCCCTGGCCCGCCCGAAGGAACTGGCGGAACGCCTGGAGGCCTACCGCGCCGGGCTCGCCGCCTCGCGTTAGCGCCCGCGACCGTCGCGCCCGGGGGAGCCGGGCGCGCGTCCGGCGTGCCGGCGTGCCGGACTCCCGGAGCGTGGTGATATGAGTAGAGAGCCAGGGGTCTTTCGGTCGTCCGTTATCGGCCGGGACGACAATACGGGGTGTCCCGCCGCCGCTGCCTGGGACGAGCCTCCCTCGCCCCGGAAGGCGGGCCCTGACCTTCGCCGATGCCCCCGCGCGCACCGACCCCAGACACACCCCTATCGGACCGGGCGCGGGAAACACGCACGGTGCCCGGCCTGATACTCCATAGGGGATCGACTCGACGCTGCACGGCACCGCGCCCCGGTGCCACGAGACACGGAGGTCTGCATGGAGGATTACGGCGTCACCGGAGCGCGGGTGGACCTGGAGGTCACCGTCGACCTTCCCCAGGAGAAGCTCTGGGAGCTCATCACGTCCGTGCCGCGCATCGGCGACTGGAGCCCGGAGTGCCGCTTCGACAACTGGGTAGACGGCGACGCCGCGCCGAAGGCGGGCACGCGCTTCCAGGCGCGCAACAACAGGCAGGGCCATGAGTGGACGGTGACCTGCCAGGTCACCGAGGTCGAGACGCCGCGGACGTTCGCCTGGGAGGTTCTCGACCCGAAGGGCGACCCGGACGCGCCCTCGTCGCGGTGGCGCTACGAGCTGACGCCGGGCGAGACGCCGGACCAGACCGTGGTCCGCCACAGCTTCGAGCACGGCGCCGGGCACAGCGGCCTCCGCGACATTATCGCCATGGACCCCGACCACGCCTCCGCCATCCTCAACGGGCGTCTCGGCGAGCTCCGCGCCCACATGGAGCAGACCTTGGACGCCATGACCCGCGACCACATCCCGACCCCCCAGCACTGACCGCCTCCGCACCACCTTCCCCCCGGCGGCCCCGCCCGGCCTCAACGATCATGGACGACCACGGACCACGACGGACGCAGCCATCCGCGGTCCGGTCCACGGCCGGTCGGGGCTGAGCCCTTTCTCACCGAGGCGGGCCTTTCTCGCCGCGGCAGGTCTCACAGGGTCTTGAGGAACCTGGCCGCGATCGGCGCCGCGACCCTGCCTCCGACGCCGCCGTTCTGGACGAGGACGGCGAAGGCCAGGTCGCCGCGGTAGCCGACGAACCAGGCGTGGGCCGCGCCGCCGGACACCTCGGCGGTGCCCGTCTTGCCGGCGGTGCCCGGAGGCAGTCCGGCCTGGGCGGCGGTGCCCTGGGTGACCACGGCCTCCATCATCGCCCGCAGGCTTGCCGCGACGCCCTCGTCCAGCGGGACCGGGGGCGAGCCGGGGTCGGCGCCGGGCGTGATCACCGACTGCCGCCACGTGCCGCGGGCCACGGCCGCCGCGACCTCCGCCATGCACAGCGGGCTGGCCCGCACCGAGTTCTGCCCGATCGCGTCGGCGCCGAGCTCGTTCATGTCCTGGGGCGGGCTGATCCGGCAGGAGCTCAGGCCCGCCTTCTCGCGGAAGCCGAACCGGTCGGCGGCCTCCGCGCGCAGCCGGTCGTCGCGCAGCCGCTCGTACGCCTGCTGCGCGAACGTGGTGTTGCACGACAGGGCGAAGGCCGTGGTCAGGGAGACCGCGCCGTGGTCGGCGCCGCCGTCGTTGGTGAAGCGCCGCGCGTTCGGGATCGTGTAGGCGGCCGGGCAGGCCACCTGCGTGTCCGGGGCGAGGCCCGAGCGCAGCAGCGCGGCCGCGGTGACCACCTTGAACGCAGACCCGGGCGGGTACAGGCCGTTGAACGCCCCCTTGCCGCCCAGGGTGTCGGCGACCGCGCGGACCTCGCCGCTAGGCACGTCCACCACAACGAGCGCCGCGGGCCGCCCGGCGCCGTCCAGCGCCCGCGCGGCGGCCTCCTGCACGGGCCTGGAGATCGTCGTCTGGGCCTGCGGGGTGGACGGCGGCTGCGAGGCCAGCAGGACCTTGCCCGAGGGCTGCTCCTTGAGCTTCATCTCGGTGAAGGTCGCGTCCAGCCCGGGGAAGTAGTCGCCCGCCTTGCTGCCGGACGGGAACGGTTCGCCCTCGCGGGTCAGCGCCCCCGGCCGCTTGACCTTGGTCTCCTCCAGGCGCAGCCCGCCGCCGTCCTTCAGCGCGGGGTGCAGGGTCTCGGGCGACCACAGCACCTTCCACGCGCCGCCGCGCACACCCAGGCGCAGCATCGAGGAGAACGGCCACGCGCCGAGCCCCGTCACCTGGCGGACCCCTTGGAAGGGCACCTCGGCGGTGTCGGCGCCCGGCCGGGAGAGCGGCCCGGGGGACAGGGACACCGACGCGATCCGCAGCTCGCTCGCGAAACGCCTGTGCCGGTCGGCGAAGTCGGGCGGCGGGTCGGCGACGAGGGCGGCCATGCCGGTGAAGTCGCTGAGCCGCCAGGCGGCGAAGTAGCGCTCGGCGACCGGCCCGGGATCGCCCGGCTGGGCGGCAGGCTGTGTGGCGGGCTGTGTGGTGGGCACGGTCGTGGGGACGACGGGCTGGACCTGCGGGCCCGGCGTCGACGGGAACGACGAGGGGACGGCCACCACCGGATCGCCCGGCGAGGACGGCACGGCCGGCGGGACGGCGGGGGACGACGCCGCGAGCGTCGGCGCGGGGTCGTCGGCGGCGTGCGACGACGGCCCCTGGGGTTCCGGGGCGGCCACGAGCATGTACACGCCGAAGAAGACGATCACTGCCACCACGGTGACCATCGCCAGGGGCCATCTGTTTCGCATGCCGTCACTCTGCCGGTTTCTCATTGATTTCCCGCCGTCCCAGGCCAATAGATAGTAAATGAGACGACCGACAGAGCCGTGTTGGTTGTGTGGGTTTATGGGCTCCGATGTATCGGGGATGAACATTTGGGGGACGCGCGCGAAATGCCCGTCACCCGGGTGCGGCCCGGTGCCCGTGCGTGACGGCCACCCCTGCGTGCGGGGGCGAACGCCCGTGCCGGCAGGCCCGCGGCCGCCGTGAATACGCGGTCACGGCACGCGTCCATTCGAGAACGCGGCGTGGGGCTTTTCGCCTATGCCGATATTCGGGAAGTGTGCGGAAAATCCCGGAGGCCGACGCCGGGGCGTCCGATTTCCGCAGGCCGGGCTGTGACGTCCGATTTCCGGGTGCGAAGCCCGGCCGCCCCGGTGCCGCTCGCGCAGCAAACCGGTGCGGTGGAAGGCTTCCCCGGTGGGTGGGAGTGCGAACCGCACATCACGGGCGTGTCAGGCGTTTGAACTCCTCGACGGCGGCGGTCGGAACTCGCCGCAGAACCCCGGCCCCGTCGGGCTCGAGGTCGTAGAGGCCCATGGGGACCAGCCAGCGTTCGACCGGTTCGGTGCTCTCCCGGTACAGCCAGTCCACCAGGGCGAACAGCGGCCACCAGGTGTAGCCGACGACCGGAACGCCTTCCTCTCGCAGACGATGGACCAGCCCGATGCTGTCCCGGAGCCAGCCGGCCCGCTGCTCGGGCGTACCGGCCCTGCTGGTCTCGGTCAGGAAGACCGGCCGGCCGTACCGCGCGGCGAACTCCCGCAGCAGCTCCTCCAGCCCCGCGGTTCCCGCCTCCACGGGCAGGGGCGTCGGCGAGCCCGGCTCGAAGCGCGAGGTGGTGAAGGCCGGGTAGTAGTTCACTCCGACCACGTCCGGTGTGACCGCGGCTTCCCTGAGCCGGGCGAGCTCGCCGTCGTCGACGCCGTGCTCGCGCAGGTATCCGTAGAGCGGGTGCTCGTCGTCCAGGGCTCCGGTGATGAGGTCCATGATCAGGAATCGGCGCTCGCGGACGAGGCCGACGTCGAAGGGGAACCAGTCGCCCGCGTACCGGAAACTCGCCTCCACGTGCACGAAGGAGGCCTCCGGCTGCACCTCGGCGATGCCGCGCTGGGTCGCCACGATCCCCCGGGCGATGGCCATCGCGAGCTTGACGAACCCGTCATGGCCGGTGAGCCCCGGGGGCCACGTTCCGTTCTCACCGCAGTAGATCGCGTTGATCGTGGGTTCGTTGAGCGGGGTCCACACGTGGAGGCGGTCCCGGTAGCGCTCGGCGACGCGGGTGCCGTACTCGGCGACGCGGGACGGATAGTCGGCGTTCAGGAACTGGTTGTCGAGCCAGCGCGGCGTGCCGTAGTGCATCAGGTCGACGACGCACGTCAGGCCCAGCTCCCCCAGGCGGTCCACGACCCGGTCGAGCCAGTCCCAGCGGAAGCGGCCGGGCTCAGGTTCGAGCAGGTACCAGGGGATGCCCCAGCGGATCATCTCCGCCCCCGTGGCCGAGGCGAGGCCCAGGTCCTCGTGCCACAGGTGATAGTGCTGGGTCAGCTCGTACTCGTCGAGCTTGCGCCTGCCGGGATACTCCTGGGGGATGAACGTGTCCTCGATCCCGACGGCGAACCGCAGTCGCCCGTCCTCGAACCACCGCATCGCTATCTGATTCCTGTCGTCGCCATGCCGGCCACGAACCGGCGCTGGATGATGATGAAGAAGATGACCACCGGCAGGAGCGTCATGACGGACGCGGCCATCAGCGGGCCGTACTCCACCACGTGCTGCCCCATGAAGAGTGCGAGCCCGGCGGGAAGGGTCTGCCGTGAGGCGTCCTGGGTGATGATCAGGGGCCACAGCAGGTCGTTCCAGTTGTACATGAAGTGGAACAAGGCCAGCGTGAGCAGGGCCGGTACGGCGAGCGGCATCACGATCCGCCAGTAGATGCGGAACTCGGAGGCGCCGTCGACCCGCGCCGCGTCCTCCAGATCCCGGGGGATCGACAGCAGGAACTGGCGCAGGAAGAAGATGCCGAACGCGTTGGTCAGCCTCGGCACGATGAGCCCCTGGAAGGTGTTGATCCACCCGAGGTGCGCAAGCAGGTCGTACAGCGGGATGAGCGTCACCTGGAAGGGCACCATGAGGAGCACCAGCACCAGCACGAAGACCGCCCCCTTGCCGCGGAAGCGCAGCCGGGCGAGCGCGTAGGCGGTCATCGAGTCGAGCAGGAGCGAGCAGACGGTGACCACGCCGGCGAAGACCACGGTGTTGAGGAACAGCTGGGTGAAGGGCAGCCGCTCCCACACACCGGTGTAGTTGTCGAGCGTGAAGGTCTCAGGCAGCAGTCTCGGGGGGAAGGAGACGATCTCCGACTCGGGCTTGAACGAGGTGGTGACCATCCACACCAGGGGGAACAGCATGGCCAGGGCTATGGCCAGTCCCGTCGCCGTCGTCAGGACCCGCCAGGTCAGGCGCAGCCCGCGGTTGTCCGCCGGCATCAGTACGTCACCGCCCGCTTTCTGAAGTAGGCGACCTGGAGCATGCTCAGCACGAAGATCAGCAGGACCAGTGCCCATGACACCGCGGCCGCATAGCCGAACTGAAACTCCTTGAAGCCGACTCGATAAGTCATCATCACCAATGTCTCGGTCCTGAAGAACGGGCCGCCGTGGGTCATGACGAAGATCTGGTCGAAGGCCTGCAGCGTGGCGATCGCGGCCAGGACCACGATGAGCATGGTCTGGTTGGCCAGGAGCGGCCAGGTGATGCGGCGGAACTGCATCCAGGCGCCCGCGCCGTCGACGCGGGCCGCCTCGTAGAGCGCCGTCGGGATCGACTGAAGCCCCGCCAGGTACATCACCATGTAGAAGCCGACGTTCTTCCAGACTCCGACGATCATCACCGCCGGCATGGCCAGCGAGGGATCGCGCAGCCAGCCCTGCTCGGACACGATTCCGATCTTGGACAGCCAGTGGCTGAGCAGCCCGATGTTGGGATCGAGCAGGAAGCTCCAGGCGATCGCCACGACCGCGAGGGAGATGACGACCGGGACGAACACCGCGGTCCTGATGAAACCGCGCAGAGGCATCCGCCGGTTCAGCATGAGCGCGAGCCCGAGGGCCAGCGCCACCGAGACCGGGGTGGTCACGGCCGCGTAGTAGAGCGTGTTGACCAATGCGTTGGCGAACGCCGGATCGGACACCAGCTTTTGGTAGTTCTCGAGCCCGATCCACCGGGCCGGCGCGAACACCTGATAGTCGGTGAACGACAGATACAGCGCCTGCAGCATCGGCCAGACCACGAACACACCCAGCACGGCCAGAGTCGGCAGCATGAACAGCCACGCCGCTCTGGCCTGCCGCCTGCCGGAGGAACCGGCGCCGGTTCGCCTGGTGGGGAGTTTCACTGCCGTTCGCACGGTGGTCGTCACGGTCGCCCTCTTCCGGGGTTACTGCGCGCTGTCGAGGACGACCTGGATGTCCTTGTCGGCCTGGGCGAAGACCTGCTCGATGTCGCCCTTGCCGTTCAGCACGCGCTGCAGGGCGGGTTCGAAGATCGTTTCGTTGACCTTCTGGAACTCCTGCACGCCCGCCAGATAGAACCGCGACTTGTCGGCGTCCTGCCCGAAGAGGGCCGAGTACGGGTTGTCCTTGAGGTCGTCGGCCGTCAGGTCGGTCCTGTTGGGGGGAAAGCCGGAGTTGACCGACCAGTACTTCTGCGACTCCTTGCTGTTCCAATAGGAGAAGAAGTCCTGCGCGGCCTGCTTCTTCTGTCCGGCGGCACGCGAGCTCAGCGTGAAGGCAACGCTCGTGCCGAGCGTCACCTGAGCCTTCGGGCCCGCGGGCGGCATGGCGATGCCGAAGTCGATGCCGGCCTGCTTGAAGCCCGTCGTCATCCACGGCCCGACGATCTCCATCGCGGCCTTCTTGCTCTGGAAGAGCTTGTCGGCGTCGGCGCCGTTCAGGCCGACCGGCGCGATCTTGCCCTTGGTCACCAGGTCCACCCAGTGCTTGGCGGCCTCGATGGTGGCCGGGTCGTCCAGCGTCGCGGTGCGCCCGTCCTCGGAGACGACGCCGCCGCCGTTCTGCCAGAACAGGATCGGCCACATCGCGATCGTCGCGTGGTCGGCGATGGCCAGGCCGTACTGCTCCGGTTTGCCGTCGCCGTCGGTGTCCTTGGTCAGCTTCTTGGCGTAGTCGCCGAACTCGTCCCAGTTCGCCGGGGGCTTCTCCGGATCCAGACCCGCCTGGCGGAACATGTCCTTGTTCCAGTAGAGCTTCAGCGTGGTGAAGTTCATCGGGACGCCGTACTTCTTGCCCTTGAAGACCGTGGCGTCGACGGCGGAGCGCACCAGCACGTTCGGGTCGACCCCCTGCGGGCCGTAGGCGTCGTCGAGCGGCTGGAAGACGTCGCGCGCGGCGTACTGCGGGATCTGCGCCGTGTCCATCGCGGAGATGTCGGGACCCGTTCCGGAGCCCAGGCTGGGCAGCAGCTTCTCGAAGAACACGTCCCAGGGCATGATCTCCATCTCGATCTTCACCTTGTTCTGTGACGCGTTGTACTTGGACACGATGCCCTCGACCGCCGCCCGGTCCGGCCCCGTGAAGCCGTTCCAGAATTTCAGGGTCACCGGTCCGCTCGAACCGCCGGTGTCGCTGTCTCCCTGTCCCTGGCCGGCGCAGGCCGTCGAGAGCAGGGCGATCGCGGCGGTCATCGTGACGAGCCGTACCCGGCTGCGCAATCTCATGAGAATCTCCTCTCCCCCCGACTTTTTCTGATTTTTCGGTCAGCTGACCTAGAGCCCCCGGCGTACGGCCTGGCCCCTGGCCAGCCGTACGACGTTGAACGAGATGGGCGGCAGGACCGCCGACAGCCGGTCCCCACCGAGCACGACCCCGTCCAACGCTCGCGGGACGACCCGGTTGGGCGTCTTCTCGCTGTTGCGAGCCCCGGCGTCCTCATCGGCCACGACCACGTGGCGAGCGTCCGTGAAGCCGGGCAGGCCGCGCAGATCGATCTCGAGCGGGAGCGGCCGCTCGCTCCGGTTCGCCGCGAAGACCGTCAGCTCCCCCCTGTCGTCGTCGTGGGTGGCCGCGGCGGCGAGCGCAGCCACCTCCCCGAACCGCTCGGTCGGGAACGTGGGCGAGGCGACCTCCACCCGCAGGACGCGGCCGCGCGCGTGCGCGGCGGTGAGCGCGAACGGGTGGAAGATCGTCTGACGCCAGGCCGGCCCGCCCGGTTCCGTGCGGATAGGCGCGATGACGTTGGCGAGCTGGGCCTGGCAGGCGATGCCGACCCTGTCGGCGTGGTTGAGCAGGGTGATCAGCAGGCTTCCCACCACCACGGCGGCCGTCACGTCGTAGTCTTCCTCGATGATCCGCGGCGCCTCGGCCCATTCGAGGCCCGCCTCGCCGCCGAACAGGCTCTGCGACCACACGTTCCACTCGTCGAAGGAGAGCTTGAGCCGCTTGCGGCTGCCCAGCTTGGCGGCGACGTGGTCGGCGGTGGCGACCACCGCGTCGATGTGGGCGTCCATCTCGACGGCCGACGCCAGATAGCTCGCGCGGTCGCCTGCGGCGGGGTCGTAGTAGGCGTGCAGCGAGATGTAGTCCACGTGCTCGAGGCAGTGCCCGAGCACCGTCGCCTCCCATGAGGCGAACGTCGGCATCCCGCTGTTGGAGCTGCCGCAGGCCACCAGCTCCACACGGGGGTCCACGCGCCTCATCGCCTTGGCGGTCTCGGCCGCGAGTCGGCCGTACTCCTCCGCGGTCTTGCCGCCGACCTGCCACGGCCCGTCCATCTCGTTGCCCAGGCACCACAGGCGCAGGTCGTACGGCTCACGGCGGCCGTGCTTGACGCGCAGGTCCGACCAGCGGGTGCCCTGCGGGTGGTTGGCGTACTCGAGCAGGTCACATGCTTCACGGATGCCCCGGGTCCCGAGGTTCACCGCCATCATCGGCTCGGCAGGCAGCTCGCCGGCCCACGACATGAACTCGCCCAGGCCGAACGCGTTGGTCTCGATCTGCCGCCAGGCGAGGTCGAGCCTCGTGGGCCGCTCGTCGGCGGGGCCCACCCCGTCTTCCCAGGTGTAGTTCGAGACGAAGTTGCCCCCGGGATAGCGAACGACCGTCACGCCCATCTCCCTGGCCAGCTCGATCACGTCACGGCGCAGGCCGGACTCCCCGGCCTCCGGATGCCCGGGCTCGTACACGCCTGTGTAGACCGACCGGCCCATGTGCTCGACGAACGATCCGAACAGGCGCCGCTCGACCGGGCCGATCTCGAAGGCCGGGTCGAGGATGAGCTTGGCGGATTCCACGGGCCGTCCTCCTCATTGTTTCGTGGCGGTTACGAGATATACATCGTTGTATATAACGTTGTAAAGAGGTCCTACACTCATCTACATCCACATGGAGCGAGAGGCCAGGCATGGGGGAACCCACACGATCGATGCCGTCGGCGCCGGACCCGGACGATCGCCGCCGGGTCGGGATGAAGGACGTGGCCCGGCTGGCCGGTGTCTCGGTGAAGACGGTGTCGAACGTCGTCAACGGCTACATTCACGTCACGCCGAAGACGCGTGCGCGGGTCGAGCAGGTCATCAAGGAGCTCAACTACCGGCCGAACGTGTCCGCGCGAAACCTTCGCCAGGGCCGTTCAGGGATCATCGCACTGGCCGTGCCCGAGCTGGACATCCCCTACTTCGCCGAGCTCGCCCGGCTGGTGGTCGCCGCAGCCGGGGAACGCGGGCTGACCGTGCTCATCGACCAGACCGGCGGGAACAGGGACCGCGAGCAGCAGGTCGCCAAGGGCATCAGGGACCATCTGATCGACGGTCTCATCTTGAGCCCTCTCGCGCTGACCGCAGACGACCTCAGCGCGCGCACCGACGACACCCCGATGGTCCTGCTGGGTGAGCGCATCCACAACGGCCCCGCCGACCACGTCGTCGTCGACAACGTCACCGCGGCCAAGGAGGCGACCATGCATCTGGCCGCCCTCGGCCGTCGCCGGATCGCCGCGATCGGTGCGCAGGACGAGGCCGCCGGTGAGACGGCGCGGCTGCGCCTGGCCGGATACCGCCAAGCCCTGGAGGAGGCCGGCCTCCCCGTCGACGAGAGCCTCGTCGCTCCTGTCGCCGCCTACCACCGCGCGGACGGCGCCAGGGCGATGGCCCGCCTCCTGGACGCCGCCGATCCTCCGGACGCCGTCTTCTGCTTCAGCGACCTGCTCGCCCTCGGCGCGCTCCGCACGCTCCTGGAACGCGGCTACGACGTGCCGCCCCAGGTCGCCCTCGCCGGGTTCGACGACATCGAGGACGGACGCTACGGCACGCCCACCCTGACCACCATCTCCCCGGACAAGCAGCAGATCAGCCGCCAGGCCGTCGAACTTCTCGCGGAGCGGATGTCGGGCGTCGTCCAGGGGGCCGCCCGGGAGATCTACGTCGACCACCGTCTCGTGATCCGCGAGAGCACCATCGGCCGGGGAGCGTGACCGCGTTCCGGCCAACTGGCCTACTGGTGGCGTCAATGCTTAGTTCAATATTCATAGAAAAGCCTCACTCGCCCGCGCCCGCGCGTCGTGCCGCCCTCGTTACCGCTCCTTCTAAGATCAAGCCGGAAGCGAGCGGATACGCGCGGCGGGCCGTACCGCACACCTGGCCCGGTACGGCTCGCCCGCGAGCCCGCGAGCCCGCGATCGGCAGGGGACCGGCTCTTCAGGCCCGTGGACGCGATCCCCTCCATGATCCGCCGGTGGAAGATCGTCAGAACGACGATCACCGGGATCACCGCCGGCGCCGCCCCGGCCATGACGTGGTAATCCCGCCCGGACCCGGTGCTCGCGAGCTGCTGCAGGGCCGGCGGCAGCGCAGCTCGGGGTCGTTGAGCACGATCAGCGGCCACACCCGTTCTGATTTGAGCTACGAACAAACCCAGAATCTCCCGGAAACGCTTTGGTGACGTGCGAAGGCCCGGCGGCGCGCCGTTTCGCGGCCTCGGGCGCGCGGGCGGTTTCAATCTCTGAACTAACATGGCCGCAGAACTCCGGGGAGGTCAGATCATGGCGAGGCCCGAGCGCAGGACGGTGCGGGATGTCCGCAGAGGCAACCGCTCCATGCTGCTGCGCACCCTCTACTTCGCCGGGCCCACCAGCAGAAACGACCTCACCCGGCTCACCGGCCTGAGCGCCGCCACCGTCAGCACCATGACCGGCGACCTGCTCGGCGAGGGCATCATCACCGAGGCCGGCCAGGTCGAGTCCGACGGCGGGCGCCCGCGCGTCCTGCTGCGTGTCGACTCGCTCTACGGCTACGCCATCGGCGTCGACGTCGCCGAGACGCACGTCCGCGTCGAGCTGTTCGACCTCGGCATGAACGAGCGCGCCAAGGTCGAGTACGCCCTGCGGCCTGCCCGCCACGACCCCGAGCTGGTCGCCCGCCACATCATCGCGGGCATCGAGGTCGTCCTCTCCGACGCGGGGGTGCCGTCCGCGCAGGTCCTCGGCGTCGGCGTGGGCGTCCCCGGCATCGTCGAGCGCGGCGAGGACGTCGTGATCCACGCCAAGACCTTCGGCTGGGAGGGCGTGCCCCTCGGTGCGCTGCTGCGCGCGGGGTCTGCGCTCCCGCTGCCCCCGCTGCACGTCGGCAACGGCACCAATGCGATGGGCCAGGCCGAGCTGTGGTTCGGCTCCGGGCGGGACGCCGGCGACGCCGTCATCGTGCTCATCGGCTCCGGGGTCGGCGCGGCCGTCGTCACCGGCGGCGCCACCTTCCACGGGGTCAGCAGCAGCGCCGGCGAGTGGGGCCACACCAAGATCGTCGCGGGGGGTCGGCCCTGCCGGTGCGGCGGGCGCGGCTGCCTGGAGGCTTACATCGGGGCCGAGGCCATCCTCGAACGGGCCGGCGTCTCCACCCAGACCGCGGACCGGCACGAGGAACTGACCCGCCTGCTGGCCTCCGACTCGCCCGTGGTGGAGGAGACGATCGACTACCTCGGCGTCGGGCTCGGCAACCTGGTCAACCTCATCAACCCCGGGCGCATCGTCGTCGGAGGCTGGGTCGGCCTGCTGCTCGGCGAGCGGCTGCTGCCCGCCATCCGCCGCGCCGCCGCCGAGAACTCCCTGCCCCAGCCGTACGCCGCCACATCGATCGTCCTCGGCCGCCTGGGGCCCGACGCGGTCGCCCTGGGCGCGGCCACGCTCGTTCTGGAGGAATTCTTCGCCGCCGCCCCGGCGGCCCACGCACGCGAAAGGCCGGTCACCAGAAGGGACCGGCCTTTCGCGTCAGATGGTGGGCGATACTGGGATTGAACCAGTGGCCTCTACCGTGTCAAGGTAGCGCTCTCCCACTGAGCTAATCGCCCTCGATGAGGAATCAGAGCGGACGACGGGATTCGAACCCGCGACCCTCACCTTGGCAAGGTGATGCTCTACCAGCTGAGCCACGTCCGCATGCCCACCTCGGGAGACCCGCGCCCGTGGTGACGACACGGAGACTCTAGCGGGTTTTCGCCGCCTGTGCCTAACCGGCGGGCGATCCGCGGAAGGTGCGGGCGACCATGCGCTCGACGGCCGGGAGCGTCAGGAAGATCTCCAGGATGCGGGTCAGCCGGTGGATCTCGATGCGGTGGAACGGCGGCCCCTCGGCCCTGGCCAGCAGGAACGTGAGCGCGAGCGGCGGCAGGGGGGCCGCGATGATGTGCAGCCCCGAGGGCAGCGTGTGCGCCTCCGGGCGGGTCGGCGTGATCGACGGGAACGGCACGTCGGTCGGGGCGCGCCAGCTCGAGTGGACGATGCTGCGCGGCTGCCGCTCGGTCGCGGCGGCGGCCCAGTCGGCACTGAACAGCACCGGCATGGAGTCGATCAACGTCGCCAGCGCGCGGTCGCCCGCCGTGGTGATGTACTTGAGGATCTCCAGCTCGGGGTAGGTGCCCGGCGCCTCCCGCGTGGCCCACACCCCTTCGACGACCACCCCGGGAACCGTCTCCAGCCCCTGCACGAGCGTGTCGCGCGGCGCGGTGTCCGGCCAGTACACCGTGAGGTCGTCCACGGCCCGGCCCTCGCCGCGTTCGAGCACGACGAGCTGGATGATGTCGGCTCCCGCGACGCCGAGCACGCGCGTCACCTGGCCCAGGGACCCCGGGCGGTCAGGCAGTGAGATACGCAGCCTCAGCAGCATCCACGCCCTCCGTCCGTCGCGTGCGAGCATCCTACGAGCACCGTGGCGTCCCCGGGCGGCGGCCCGGAGATCGTCCCTCGTCCCAATCTAACGGTCCGCGCCGGCGCCGGTCCAAAGATGCGGGGAAACATGGGTTCACCTGGGAAAGTACGGGTGGTGAGACGGCGGCCGATCGACGCTGATCCGCCCGTTCCTGGCGTGGGGTACAAATGAGCGGGTGAAGATTGGGTCGATCGAGGTCTGGCCGCCCGTGGTGCTCGCGCCCATGGCGGGTGTCACCAACACGGCGTTCCGCGCGCTGTGCCGCGAGCAGGGCGGCGGCCTGTACGTGTCCGAGATGATCACGACGCGGGGCCTGGCCGAGCGCAACCCCAAGACCCTCGCGATGATCCGCTTCCAGCCGGGCGAGACCCCGCGCAGCGTCCAGCTCTACGGCGTCGACCCCGAGACCGTGGGCAGGGCCGTCAGGATCGTCGCCGAGGAGGGCCTGGCCGACCACGTCGACCTCAACTTCGGCTGCCCCGTGCCCAAGGTCACCCGCCGCGGCGGCGGGTCCGCCCTGCCGTACAAGCGCGGCCTGCTGCGGCGCATCCTGCGCGCCGCGGTCGCGAACGCCGGGACGCTGCCGGTGACCATGAAGATGCGCAAGGGCATCGACGACGACCACCTGACCTACCTCGACGCGGGCAGGATCGCCGTCCAGGAGGGCCTGAGCGCCGTCGCCCTGCACGGCCGCACCGCCGTGCAGCACTACGGCGGCACGGCCGACTGGGACGCGATCGCCCGCCTCAAGGACGCCGTCCCGGAGATCCCCGTGCTCGGCAACGGCGACGTCTGGAGCGCCGAGGACGCGATCCGCATGACCCGGACGACGGGCTGCGACGGCGTGGTCGTCGGACGCGGCTGCCTCGGCCGCCCCTGGCTCTTCCGCGACCTGGACAACGCCTTCCAGGGCCGTCCCGAGCGGGCCCGGCCGGCCCTGGGCGAGGTCGGCGCGACGATGGCGCGCCACGCCGAGCTGCTCGTGGAGTGCTTCGGCAGCGAGACCCACGGCGTCCTGGACTTCCGTAAGCACGTCGGCTGGTACCTCAAGGGGTTCGAGGTCGGCGCCGGCCTGCGCCGCGACCTCGCCACCGCGGGCTCCCTGGACGAGCTGCGCGACCACCTGGCCCGCCTGCCCGCCGGGCTGCCCTGGCCGGGGGAGGCGGCGGACGGCCCGCGCGGGAAGTCGAGCTCCCGGGACCGGGTCCACCTGCCGGACGGCTGGCTCGACGACCCCGGCGACGCCGAGATCTCCCCGGACGCAGAGCTGGACACCTCCGGCGGCTGAGCCCCGGCGCCGGTCAGAGGGGTTCCGTCAGAGGGTTCCGTCAGAGGCGGTCTGTCAGAGGCGGTCCACGCCGATGACGTGCACGACCGCGCGGCCCTCCTCGTCCGAGGCCGCCAGGTCGACCTGGGCGCTGATGCCCCAGTCGTGGTCGTCCGCCGGGTCGTGCAGGACCTGCCGGACCCGCCAGAGCTCCTTCTCCTCCTCGATCTGCAGCAGCGCCGGGCCGCGCGCGTCCGGACCGGTGCGGATCTCGTCGTGCTCCTCGTAGTAGGCGTCCAGCGCTGACTCCCAGTCGATGTCGGCCAGCTCGCGCAGCTCGTCGTACTTCTCCAGCGCGGCCAGCTCGACCATGCGGAACATGGCGTTGCGCACCAGCACGCGGAAGGCCCGCCGGTTGCCGGTGACCGGCCGGGTGTTCTCCTCCAGGCCAGGACGCTCCAGCTCCTCCGACGGGTTCTGCAACTGCTCCCATTCGTCCAGCAGGCTGGAGTCGACCTGGTGCACCAGCTCGCCGAGCCACTCGATCAGGTCCTGGAGGTCCTCGGTCTTCATGTGGTCGGGCACCGTGCGGCTCAGCGTGCGGTAGGCGTCGGCGAGGTAGCGCAGCACCGTGCCCTCCGACCGCGCCAGCTCGTAGAACTGGACGTACTCGGCGAAGGTCATCGCCCGCTCGTACATGTCGCGGACGACCGACTTGGGGCTGACCGCGTGGTCACCCACCCAGGGATGCCCGCGCCGGTAGGTCTCGTACGCGCCGAACAGCAGGTCTTCCAGCGGCATGGAGTAGGTGACGTCGGTGAGCAGCTCCATGCGCTCCTCGTACTCGACGCCGTCGGCCTTCATCTGGGCCACGGCCTCGCCGCGCGCCTTGTTGAGCTGAGAGTGCAGGATCTGGCGCGGGTCGTCCAGCGTCGACTCGACGATCGAGACGATGTCGAGGGCGTAGGTCGTCGAGGCGGAGTCCAGCAGCTCGAACGCGGCGAGCGCGAACGTCGACAGCGCCTGGTTGAGCGCGAAGTCCTCCTGCAGGTCGACGGTCAGCCGGGCCATGCGGCCGTGCTCGTCCGGCTCGCGCAGCTTCTCGACCACGCCGCCGGCCAGCAGCGAGCGGTAGATCGCGATCGCGTGGCTGATGTGCCGCCGCTGGGCCTTGCGCTCCTCGTGGTTGTCGGTCAGCAGGCGCTTCATCGCCGCGAAGCAGTCGCCCGGCCGGTTGATGACGGCCAGCAGCATGGCGTTGCTGACCTTGAACCGGGAGTTCAGCGGCTCGGGCTCGGCCTTCTGCAGGCGCTCGAACGTCTCCTCGCTCCAGTTCACGAACCCCTCGGGGGCCTTCTTGCGCACGACCCTGCGCCGCTTCTTCGGGTCGTCCCCGGCCTTGGCCAGCGCCTTCTCGTTCTCGACGACGTGGTCGGGGGCCTGGCAGACGACGTACCCGAGCGTGTCGAAGCCGGCCCGCCCGGCCCGGCCGGCGATCTGGTGGAACTCGCGGGCCCGCAGCAGGCGGACGCGGTTGCCGTCGTACTTGCTGAGCGCCGTGAACAGCACCGTGCGGATCGGCACGTTGACGCCGACCCCGAGGGTGTCGGTGCCGCAGATGACCTTCAGCAGCCCGGCCTGGGCCAGCCGCTCGACCAGGCGCCGGTACTTCGGCAGCATGCCGGCGTGGTGGACGCCGATGCCGTGCCGGACCAGCCGGGACAGCGCGCGGCCGAACCGCGTCGTGAACCGGAAGTTGCCGATCAGCGAGGCGATCGCCTCCTTCTCGGACTTGGACGACATGTTGACGCTCATCAGCGCCTGAGCCCGCTCCATCGCCGCCGCCTGCGTGAAGTGGACGACGTACACCGGTGCCGACTGGCTGGACAGCAGCTCCTCCAGCGTCTCGTGCAGGGGAGTGGTGCGGTAGCTGTAGTACAGCGGGACGGGCCGCGTCGCCGAGCGCACCACCGCGGTGTCCAGGCCGGTGCGCCGCGTCAGGTCCTTCTCGAACCGCGTCACGTCGCCCAGCGTGGCCGACATCAGGACGAACTGCGCCTGCGGCAGCTCCAGCAGCGGCACCTGCCACGCCCAGCCGCGGTCGGGTTCGGCGTAGAAGTGGAACTCGTCCATGACGACCTGGCCGATGTCGGCCTCGGTGCCGTCGCGCAGGGCGATGTTGGCGAGGATCTCGGCCGTGCAGCAGATGATGGGCGCGGAGGCGTTGACCGAGGCGTCGCCGGTCATCATGCCGACGTTCTCGGTGCCGAACAGCGCGACCAGGTCGAAGAACTTCTCCGAGACCAGGGCCTTGATGGGCGCGGTGTAGAACGTGCGCCTGCCGGTGGCGATCGCCGCGAAGTGCGCGCCGGCCGCGACCAGGCTCTTGCCCGAGCCGGTCGGCGTGGCCAGGATCACGTTGTTGCCCGAGACGACCTCGATGAGCGCTTCCTCCTGCGCGGGGTAGAGCGTCAGCCCGCGGTCGGCGTTCCACTCGGCGAACGCCTCGAACAGAGCGTCGGGGCCGGTGTCCTGGGGAAGGTGCTGGAGGAGGGTCACCCCTCAATACTGCCGAAAGCAGCGACGTGGTCCATCCACCTTTCGCCCTCGGCGCGCTCAGACCGGCGATCTCAGGCGGCGCGGCCCCCCGGCCCAGGCTCGTGCGCCCGAAACCGTGATCGAAAACGGTCCGGTGAACCGGTGAACCGCGCCCACGGCTCCGGCGTCCTCCTGCCGGGGCCCGGCCGGGTCCCGGACAAGGGGAGGATTTCTCATGCGTGGATCGAAGGCCGCCGTGGTCCTGGCGGCGGCTGCGCTGCTGTCGCTGCCGATGCGGGCCGAGGCGGGCACGGCGGCGGTGGCCGTCGGCGTTTCGGCGGGCGTTTCGGCGGGTGTTTCCGCGCCCACGCCGGCGAGCGTCGCCGGCAAGCTCTTCCGCGCGTGGCTCCAGGACGACAGCGCCGCGGCCGCCGCCGTGGCGAGCCCCGCCGCGGTGAAGACGCTGTTCGCCTACGCCTACCGGGCACCGGACAAGTCGGCCGGGTGCGTCAAGAACGCCTGCCGGTTCGTCCACACCAGCGTGCGCGTGCCGGGCGGGCTCAACGGCATCCTCATGATCGTCTCGGGGAACAAGGTCGCGAAGGTGTACGAGTCCCGCCACATCACCTCGGTGGACAAGGCGGCCAAGTACTTCTTCGCGGCGTGGAAGGCCGGGGACAGGAACCGCGGCCTGGAGGTCGGGTCCACCGGCGCGGTGAAGACGCTGTTCAAGGTCAAGTTCGGCGGCGTCGGCTACATGTACCAGGGCTGCCAGGCCGAGACCGGCGGCCAGGCGTGCGCGTACTCCTACGAGGGCGGCGCCATGTTCCTGCACATGAAGGGGAGCAAGACCCGCGGCTACGAGGTCCGCTCGATCTCCTACATCGCCGACTGATCCCCGGCGGAGAACCGGCCGGTCCGGCGGAGACAGGCGGTCCGGCCGCATCGGTGACGGGACCGGGCCGGGCGCGGCCGGCCCAGGGGTGGGGCGGCAGGGCCGGGTGGTGGCACGATTGGGGCATGCGTGATCTGGCCGCCGCGTGGCGGGACCTCGCGGGCGACTTGCCGGCGGCCGGGGCCGTCGGCGCCGAGCTGATCGCCCGGTGGTCCGAACCCCACCGCAGGTACCACACCCTGGACCACCTGCGCGCGGTGCTCGCCGCCATCGAGCCGCTCGCCTTCCTCGCCCGCGACCCGGCGGCCGTACGCCTGGCCGCCTGGTTCCACGACGCGGTGTACGACGGCCGCCCCGGCTGGGACGAGGAACGCAGCGCTCAACTGGCCCACTCGCGCCTGTCCCGCCTTTCCCCCATGATCTGGCGTGGGCAGAAGAGCGCCCACGCCCGAGCGGGTGGAGCCGGCTCGATAGGCACGGTGGTGCGGCTCGTGCGGTTGACCGCCGGGCACGATCCGGCTCCCGGGGACCGTGACGGTGAGGTCCTGTGCGACGCCGATCTCGCCGTGCTCGCCGGTCCCGGTTACGACGCGTACGCCCGCGCGGTGCGCGAGGAGTACCGGCACGTGCCCGACGACGCGTTCCGGGCCGGCCGGGCGCGTGTCCTCGAGAACCTGCTCGCCATGCCGGTGCTGTACCGCACCGAGCCCGCGCGCGATCTGTGGGAGTCGGCGGCGCGCCGGAACGTCCGCACGGAGCTGGCGGCCCTCACCGCGCAGCCCTCCGGACGCTGACCGCTCCCGGGACCGGCGGCCGTCCCCGTGTCAGGGACGGAGGCGGCGGCGCCGGAGCCCCGCCGCGATCAGGCGCTTGACCAGCGTCTGCGAGGACACAGCCTCGGCGCCCAGCTCGATCGCCCGCAGGTACACCGTCTCCGGGACGTCGTAGTGGTCACGGTCGAACGCCCGGCGGGGCGAGCCGAGCAGGGCCGCGAAGTCGTGCAGCTCGTCCAGCGAGTGGTCACTGACCAGGTGTGACCAGTACAGGCCGCGGGGGCCCGCCCAGTTCGGCGGGTCGATGAGGAGGGTCACATACAGGGACGATACCGACTACTCGGCCGCTGGGCGACGGCCACATGCGGACGCCCCCGCCAAGGCGCGGCACGGTGGCGTCCCCGGGGAGGGGTGGAGCCGGCTCACGGATAGGACGCCCGCGCGTCGAGTCCCGCGGCGGCCTTCCTAGTTGATGGAGACCGTTCACAGGCCCATGTCGTCGAGTTCCTTGAGCAGGGCGGCGCGGGAGGGGTCCGTGGGAGCGGGCCGGTCCAGGGGCCTGGGGACGGGGCCGTTCACCGGACGGGCGGCGCCGGGGACGGGCGCGGTCGCGGGCGACGGCGCGCGGCGGCGGTCGCGGAACACCCAGCCGCCGACGATGCCGCCGATGAAGCCGAACAGGTGCCCCTGCCAGCTGAACTCGTCGGAGGGCAGCAGCCCGGTGAACTGGTACGCGAAGCAGAGCGCCATCACCAGGCCGACGACGATGTCGATGGTGTGCCGGTCGAAGAGGCCCTTCACCAGGACGTAGCCGAAGTAGCCGAACACCACGCCGCTGGCGCCCGCCGTGACGCTGCCCGGGCCGGCCACGAACCACACGCCGAGGCCGCTCACCGCCGCGATCAGCGCGGTGACCCCGAGGAACTTGCCGACGCCGCGGTAGGCGGCGAGGAAGCCGAAGACGAACAGCGGGCCCGAGTTGCCCTCGATGTGCATCCAGTTCCAGTGCAGGAACGGCGCCGTGACGATGTCCGGCAGCCGCGCGGGATCACGGGCCGCGATGCCGAACGACTGGCTCAGGGAGTAGCCCAAGGCCCAGTTCGCGATCTGGACCACCCAGATCAGGGCCAGGAACCCCACCATGACCCAGAAGGCCTTCCTGGCCTCGGCGATCATGATCTCGGCCGTCCGGGAATCGGTGCCCATCCTGTCTCCTGACTCGTGCACGCGCCGGAACCTCTGGCAGGACGGGCCGGGCTACGCCCGACCGGTCCGTCACGGTATTTTCGCAAATACCGCGCCGGAAGGGCCACCGGTCGCGTATCCCGTACACGATCGGTGGCCCCTCTTTCCTCCGGGCGCGGAGCGCGCCTCAGCCCGCGGCGCGTTCGAGGACCACGACGGGGATCTCGCGGTCGGTCTTGGCCTGGTATTCGTCGTACTGCGGCCAGGTGGCGTTCATCAGCCGCCACAGCTCGGGCTTCTCCTCCGGCGAGGCGGTACGGGCGCGGGCGGCAAACCGGTCGCCCAGGACCTGCACCTCGACGTTGGGATCGGCCTCCAGGTTGCGGTACCAGTCGGGAGACTGGGGGTCGCCGCCCTTGGACGCGACGATCACGTAGTCGTCCCCGTGCTTCTGGTAGATGAGCGGCGTCGTGTACTTGCGGCCGCTGGTCCGCCCGGTGGTCGTCAGCAGCAGGATGGTCGTGCCGTTCCAGTCGTGTCCCTCTTTGCCGTCCGTCGCGCGATATCTATCTACGTGCTCTTTTCCGTAAAGCATCCGACTACCCTCCGGATCGACGTGTACGCGGATGGCCTACCCCAGATATCCTGGCTCATCCAGTATCGGATCATGCCCTGGGTGAACCCGCACCGGGGGCGGAACCTTACCTGCAGGGTGGACACTTCTGGTCCGGGCGGGCGGGGCACGACCCAGGGTCGCTCGTGCTTGGGAGCGCCCCCACACTATTCCGGGGTGCCTGGAACGCCGCGACGCCTCCCCTGCCGACTACACGCTGAACGGCTCCGCCTGCACGGTCGCCTGACCGTTCGTGCCGGTTACGGCCCGGACTCGGTTCGGCGCCGAGCCCGGGCCGCTCGTTTCTCCGGGGACAGAATCCCGGTTTCGGGCAACGGCTCGGGCGTGTTCGCGCGGGGGTGGCATTAGCCATGTCGGCCGCTTAAAACAGGGCAAATAGTCGGGTCTCGGGCAAAGGAGTGCGCGCCAGTATCGCCCACGTATAAAGTGCGCAATCTCAAGTGACCGATGCGCAGAAGGATACGGCGTGGCACATTCGTGGGCGGAGTTGCCGGTGGGGCGCGTCGTACGCCTACTACGGGCGGACGCCGCGGTGAGCACGCTCACCGTCGAACCGCTCCCCGAGGCCGCCCCGGCCGTTCTCACCTACACGCCCTCGGCCGCCAAATCCGTGGCGGAAGCGGTGGCCGCAGCGCTGCGCGAACTCGAAGCCGCCGCCGTCGAGTTGTTCCCCGCGTGGCTTCCGGGCGCCGAGGGAATCGAAGGGCCGGGCGGCGCGTCGGTCATCGCCGTACGCACCCTCGCACTGCGCGCCGCGTCCACCAGCCGCCATTTCGGACCGTTCCTCGCGGACCTCGCCGAATCGGCCCTACGCGGAGCGCCTGTCGCGTCCAGGTTCGCCCCCGAAGTCCGCGCGGCGGGGCTCGCCCGGGTGCTCGCCTCTGGTTTCGGCCGCACCCGGGCGGCGATCCTGGTGAGGGTGCCCGAGGCGCTGTCCGCGTCCGAGGAGGACGTGCTCGTCGCGGCATGCGAATGGCTGGCCGGCCGGGGCGGGTTCGGCGTCTGGCTGGCGGGTGCCCTGACCACATCCGCCGACCACGTCGAACCGGTAACGCTCCGCTTCCCCGGACACGACGTGCGGGTACCGCCGCGCCGGTCCCCGCATCCGCCCGGACGTCCAGTGGAACGTGCCATCGCCTACCCGCCCGTGATCGGAAAGCCGCACCCGGCGAGCAAGGCGGAGAAGGTACTGGAAAAGGCGCTCTCCTCTCACCTCTGGGCCCGAGGCCGCGCCTGGAACCAGACCTACCAATCCCACCCGCTCACCAACCCGATCGTGGTCGACCTCCTGTGGCGCGCCGAACGCTGCGCCGTCGAAATCGACGGCGACGATCACCTCAAACCCGACCACTTCGCCGCCGACCGCCAGCGCGACGTTCAGCTACAACTGGACGGCTACGCGGTCCTACGGTTCACGAACGCCCAAGTCCTGACGGACGTGGAGAACGTCGTCGGCCAGTTGGAGCAATTCCTCCGCAGCCGCCGGAACGAAACCCTGGAAGGAAGACAACGTGTCTGACGAAAAACTGTCGCAGCCGGAGCTGGCTCGCATGGTTGCGCTGATGCGCGAGGCCAGAGAGGTCTCCAACTCCGAACTGGAGAAGCTCTATGGCCTGACGCTTGTCAATCCTGAGCGTGCGCGTCTGAACAAGTTGGGCCTGGTCGACAGCTGGAAGCAAGGACGTAGTTATGCCCATGTGCTCACCGACGCAGGTTGGGCTCGAATGCGCGACGAGATCGCCCACGGGTTCCAAAGTCTGCAGCTAAAGGCATCTCCCAAGGTGATCTTGGAAGGCTTGGCCGGCGGGCTTCAAAGCGTCATGGAACGGAATGGCTACAAGCTCCTGGACATTTTCGGTCCGTCGGCCGCGCCGATGGCTGAGGTGACTTCTCCGGATGCGGCGTCAGAGGTCAAGCCGGAGTCCTCAGATGTACCGCTTGTCACGACGACCAGCCCGTCCGAAGTGTCAGATCTAGAGGTCCGCATTCGGGTCGCGTATAAAGAACTTGCCAAAGAGCCCGGCGCTTGGGTCGGTATCGCCGCGATTCGATCGAGCCTCAGTGATGTGCCCAGGGCAGAGTTCGATGAAGCGCTGAGGCTGATGAACCGCTCCGAGGACGTCATTCTCGCTCCGGAGTCCAACAAGAAAGAACTCACCGCGCAGGACCACGACGCGGCGGTGAACATCGGCGACCAGGACAAGCACATTCTCCGGATCGGAGCATGATGAACAGCGACGAGCGACGTGCTCTTCAGGCCCTGCGCTTCAACTATGCAGTGGCTCCCGACGATGTGTGGCGTCCATCGGAATTCCACATCGACGGCCTGCACCGCGCCACCGCTCAGGCGCTCATTGATGGGGTGACGGAGGCGAGTGACAGCGTCGCGTCGAGCCCGATCGGGGTGGTGATCGAGGGCCAGCGCGGGTCCGGCAAGACACACTTGGTCGGGTGGGTGCGGGAAAGAGTCCAGAACGAGGGTGGTTACTTCTTTCTCGTAGGCCTGTTGGATGCCCGTGACTTCTGGGACAGCGTTTTGGTATCGATGCTGGACAGCCTGGCGCGGGACGTCGATGCCGACAGCCAACTCAGGACGGCTCTCAGGAAGCTTTCCTCTCTGGTCGGGGTACCGCGGCTCGAGCGGCTGCAACTGATCGGGCATTCGCCTTTGACCAAGGCGTCGCTGGACGGATTCGTGGACGCGCTGCGCCGCTACGACGATCGGATCGGCCGGGAAACCCGGGACACGTTGCGCGCGCTGGTGCTGCTCGCTTCGGACAACTTTCATGGCCAGGACATCGGCAGCTCCTACCTGGCCTGTCAGCCTGAGGAGGAGCCGGGAGAGCGGGCCGCTTGGGGCATACAGAAGTCGACGAAGTCCCCTCAGGAGATCGTCAGGGACGTATCGAGGCTGCTGGCGATGACCGGCCCGTCGGTGATCGCCGTCGACCAAATAGATTCCATGCTGTTGCGGTCGTCCATGTCCGCAGCCAAGGCGGGAATGCAAGTCGACCGGCGCGAAGCCCTCGCGATCGACCACATCGCCGGCGGCCTTATGTCGCTGCGCGAGTACACAAGTCGCACCCTGACGGTACTGTCCTGTCTGCCGACCACCTGGGCTCTGATCAAGAATGTCGCAATCGACTCATTCCGCGACCGGTTTAGAGAGGTGAGTCACCTCCAGTCCATTCCAAGCGCCAAGATCGGGCGTGAGCTGGTCGAAAAGCGCCTGGGGAATCGCTTCAAAGCCATCGGGTTCCATCCCCCTTACCCGACATGGCCGGTCAAGCCGTCAGCATTCGAGGATGCTCCCGACTTCACTGCTCGGCAGCTTCTGATAAAGATCGACCATCATGTCCGGGCGTGTCTGGTTGCTGATGAGGTCCGCGAGTTAGGGCATCTCGTGGATCCGATCGACCTCGGTGATCCGATGCCCGATCTAGTGATCGACCCACCGGGCCTTATAGCCATGGACAAGAGGTTCGCCGAACTGAAGAGCCTGGCTGTCGTCGGCTCGGCTCTTGAGTTCGAGTCCGAGGACACGGTCATGCCCGCGTTGCTGTCCGCTGGGCTGGCCGCCTGGATCGCTGGGCAGGGGGCTGCTGGGCGGGAGTTCAGTCAGGATGCGCCGCCGAGTGCGAAGCCGCCTTTGCACGCGCGGCTTCGGCGCACCCTGAACGAGGAGTCCGAGGAAGAGGCGCACTGGGCGTTTCGTGCGATTTCATCGCGGAACGCCCTCGCCTCGCTCAACCGTCTGCGGACGGCGTCCGTGGCAGCGGGGTTAATGAGCGGGTCCCCGGCGAGGCGGCTGTTCATCTTGCGTAACGGCGACTGGTCGGGCGGGCCGCGTACTCAGGAGGCGGTCGCGGAGTTCGAGCGGGCCGGGGGGCGGACGCTTCCGGTGGACGAGGAGGATCTGAAGACCCTCGCCGCGCTGCGGGACATGTTCGTCGAGAACGCGCCGGATCTGCCCGCCTGGCTATTGGCTCGCAAGCCCGCCGACGACGTCAAGCTGTTCACCGAGGCGCTCGCCGAGGTCTGGAGCGTTCCGGACGCACGGCGGGACGACGCCGCGACCGGGGACTCGGGCGAAGCGGACGGTAGGGACGGAGGGGGCGGCCAGGGTGGAAAGGGTGCGGTTCGCCCACCTAAGGGAGGGCTCGGCCCCGGGGGCGCCACGGCCCTGGAAGGCGTGGGCGCGCTGCACTCGGCAGCCGTGGCCGGCTCCGTGGCCGATTCTGTCGCCGATCCTGTGACCGGTTCTGCGGTCGGTTCCGTGGTGACGTTGGGGACCACGTTCGTCGAGGGCGCGCCGGTCGAAATCGAGCTGGAGGCGCTGCGCAAGCACACCGTGATCTTCGCCGGGTCCGGGTCCGGGAAGACCGTGCTGATCCGGCGGCTGATCGAGGAGTGCGCGCTGAACGGGGTCTCGTCGATCGTCCTCGACCCCAACAACGACCTGGCCCGCCTGGGCGACGCGTGGCCCGAGGATCCGCCGCAGTGGGGTCCCGGGGACGCGGCCAAGGCCAAGGAGTACCTGGAGAACACCGACGTCGTGGTCTGGACACCGCGCCGCGACGCCGGACGCCCGCTGACCTTCAAGCCGCTGCCCGACTTCAGCGGCGTCGTGGACGACCCGGACGAGTTCGGCGAGGCCGTGGACAGCGCCGTCGAGTCCCTGGCCCCGCGCGCCAAGCTGGTCGGCGGCGCCGCGAAGGTGCACCAGGGCCTGGCCGTGCTCCGGGAGGCCCTCGTGTACTACGCGCGCCGGGGGCCGACGAGCCTGAAGGGCCTGATCGAGGTCATGGCGGCGCTGCCGGAGGGCGTCAGCGAGCTGAAGAACGCCGAGAAGCTGGCGGCGGACATCGCCGAGAACCTCACGGCCGCGATGGTCATCGACCCTCTGTTCGGCGGCACCGGGACTCCGGTGGACCCGGGGGTGCTGCTGACGCCGGCGAAGGGCAAGCGGGCGCGCGTCTCGGTCGTCAACCTGGCGGGGCTGCCCTCGGACGGCCTGCGGCAGGGGTTCGTCAACCAGCTCCAGATGGCGCTGTTCTCGTGGATCAAGCGCAACCCGGCCGGGAACCGTCCCCTGGGCGGCCTGTTCGTCATGGACGAGGCGCAGACGTTCGCGCCGTCCGGGGCGATGACGGCCTGCACGCACAGCACGCTGGCGCTGGCGTCGCAGGCGCGCAAGTACGGACTGGGCCTGGTGTTCGCGACGCAGGCGCCGAAGGGCCTGCACAACCGGATCCCGGGGAACGCCGCCACGCAGTTCTTCGGTCTGCTGAACGCGCCCGTGCAGATCACGGCGGCGACGGAACTGGCCCGGGCCAAGGGCGGCGCCGTCGCGGACGTGGGGCATCTCGGCACCGGCGAGTTCTACGCGGCCCTGGAGGGCGGCGGGTTCCGCAAGGTCCGCACCTCCCTGTGCCTGAGCCACCATCCGAAGAGCGCGCTCACCGGGGACGAGGTGATCGAGCGCGCGAGGAGGTCCCTGGAGGAGCCCGACGCCTGACGCCCCCGCCTCCTTCCTGGCGGGTACCACTCATGACCGCGCGGCACGTCTCACGTTAAGCGCATACCCATACGGTTGCGGAGCGGGCGCCTGCTCGGCACGTTGCAGCAGACGCCCGCGACGCATGAGCGGCGACCCTCGGGGCCGGCGCGAGGCGGTGGCGGTCCTCAGTGCCGGATAGGTCATTACGTGTGCGGATATTCCGCTCCTGCGGCAGACTGTCGAGATCGATCACCGGCCGAGCGGGGTAGGCGCGGCCCGGCGCCGCGGCGGCGTACTCCCTCGCTCCGAACGCGAGACGGGAGCGCCGCATGGCAGCGAGCCGCATGACCGCCACGGACCCAGGGCCGTTCCGGCTCCGGCGGAACACCCGCGACCTCCCGAAGGCCGTCGAGACGCTCGCCAAGGCCCTGCCCGCCCGCGACCTGAAGACCGTGCTCGCCGACGCCAACCGGACGGCCGTGCGCAAGGGGAGCACGTCCGCGTTCGGCTCCATGAACCCCAAGCCGGCCGACTGGTACTGCTTCGAGGAGGGCGACGACCAGACCGCCGACTGGTATCCCCAGGGTGTCGCCTCGTCCTCCGAGGCGGGCCGCAAGGACGTCCAGGCGCTGGTGGTGAGCTGGTACTGGAAGCCGGAGGGCGCGTCCACCGAGCGCGGGGTGCGTCTGTCGTTCCTCAGCCCGGCGACCCGCAAGTACCGGCACGTCCTGCTGGTCGAGCCGAAGGCGGACGGCTCGTACGCCGCGATCAACATCCACGCGGGCGGCGTGGCCTGGTACGGCGATCTGATCTACGTGGCGGACACCTCGCGCGGCATGCGCGTCTTCGACACACGGCGCGTCTTCGAGGTCAAGGGCGACGACGACAAGATCGGCAAGCGGAACGGCGGGTACCACGCGTTCGGGTACCGGTACGTGATGCCGCAGGTGGACGCGTGGGCGGCCACCGCCACGGCCCGGTTCTCCTTCGCCGCCGTCGACCGCAGCACGACCCCGCACACGCTGGTCTCCGGCGAGTACGTCGACCCGGCCGAGGATCCGGGCGTGGTGGGGCGGGTGGCGCGCTGGCCGCTCGCCGCGGACGGCACGCCGGTCGCCGGCCCGGACGGGACGGCGGCGGCCGCGGATGCCCTGACGCTGCCGGCGGCGAAGATCCAGGGGGCACTGTCGTACAGGGGGAAGTGGTACCTCAGCCAGGCGGCGTCCTCCACGGCGAACGGCTCGCTGCTGGTCGTGCCGGACGGGCAGACCGCCCAGGTGAGGAAGTTCCCGGTAGGACCGGAGGACCTCACCTGCTGGACCGAGAAGAACCAGCTCTGGAGCGTCACCGAGTTCAAGGGCCGCAGAGCCCTCTTCGCCGTCCCCGTCTGAGCCGTCCCCCGCTCGAGCTCGAGCCTTCTGGGCCCGCCCGTCCACACCCCCGTGTCCGCACCCGCACCGGCCGGACGGCCCGCGGCCCGCCGCGAGGCGCTTGAACGACTTGCAGGCGCCTTGCGGCGGCGGGGTCAAGCGGATGTCAATGAGCGTGCAGGCGGCCCCCCGTTAACTGAGCGTGCAAGGCCCCCGGCGGCACCGACCGGACCGGGAAGCACTCACCCTCAGGAGAAGAAAGATGAAGCGCACCCTGCTCGGTCTCGCCGCCGCCTCCATCGCCGGTCTGGCCGTCACCGCCCCCGCGACCTCCGCCTCCGCCGCCACCGGCGACTTCGGCCCCGACACCTGCGTCCAGGGCTACGTGTGGCGCGAGGCCCGGCCCTCCGACCACGTCTGCGTCACCTCCGCCGTCCGCACCCAGACCCGCAACGACAACGCCGCCGCCGCGAGCCGGTGGACCTCCGGCGACTTCGGCCCGCACACCTGCGTCCAGGGCTACGTGTGGCGCGAGGCGTTCAGCGGCGACGATGTCTGCGTCACCCCGGCCATCCGCTCCCAGGCCCGCGCCGACAACGCCGCCGCCGCCGACCGTAAGGTCTCCGCCCGCCTGTGGATCAACCGGTACACCGTCCCGCCGCGCGACAACGGCGACGGCACCTCGACCACGACCTCGGTGGACGACATCCCGCGGCTCAAGCTGAGCGGCGACCACTACAACTTCGGCCAGGTCAAGCTCTACCTGCGCTACAACACCGGCCGCACGTTCTGGACCGGGACCGTCACCGCCGCCGCGCACGGTGGGTTCGTGGGCGGCAGCTTCGGCAAGAAGACCGGCGTCTTCGACTGTTCGGGCCCCGGCCGTCCCGCCAACGGCTACGCCCAGGCGTACGACGTGGTCTCCGGCCGCTGGTCGGCCAGGGTTCCGGTGCGGATCGGCTGCGCGGTCCTCTAGGAACCCGGGTCACGAAAGGCGGGCCGGCCCCTGCGCGAGGGGCCGGCCCGCCGGCGTTCCCGAAGGCATTCCCGCGAATGGTCCCCGGCGGAGTGCCCGCGGTACGCCCGGCAGGGCTCCCGGCGGCCTGGCGGGGTTCCCGGCGGGGGACACCCCCGGCGCGGCCTCAGGGCCGACCCTGACTCCTCCCTGAAGTCGGCCCGCGCCCGTATCGCCGGAGGTCCCGGCGGCCTAGCGTGAATGCCATGGGACGCATTCTTCTTATCGCCGCCGCAGTGATCGTCGGCTTCTTCCTCCTCGGTAGCGTGCTCGGCCTCATCGCCGGGCTCGTCAAGTGGGCACTGATCATCGGCGTGGTCGCCCTCGCCGTCATGGCCCTGACCAAGATCCTCCGCTCGCGCGACGCCGGGTGACCCCCGCGGGCCGCGTCGGCCTCGGACCGGTCCTGGACGACTTCCTGGACGACCGCCTCCGCCGGCGCGGGGCCTGAGGGGCCTACCAGGCCTTACGGCCCCGCTGCCGCGAGTCCGACACGAAGTGGTCCAGGGCGTCGCGGGTCGCGCGCAGGGCCTCGTTGGACACCTCCGACGTCCGCTGCGCCACCCCGACGAAGACGTAGTCGACGATCAGCAACTGGCTGATCCTGCTGGCCAGCGCGCCCGGGCGGAAGGCCGTCTCACGGCCCGCGGAGATCAGGACGTGCCCGCACACCTCGGCGAGCGAGGACCGCGGGTTGTTGGTGATCGCGACGGTGGTCGCCCCCGCCTTGCCCGCGCGCCGCAACGGCTCCACCACGTCGGGCGTCTCGCCCGTCGTGCTCACCCCGACCGCGACGTCGCCGGGCCTCAGCAGGACGGCGCTGGTCAGCGCCAGGTGCGCGTCGGTGAACGCGTGCGCCGACAGGCCGATGCGCAGCAGCTTCTGCGCCATGTCCTGGGAGACCAGCCCGGAGGCGGCGACCCCGTAGACGTCGATCCGCCGCGCCGTGGTGATGGCCGTGACGACCTCGCCCAGCAGGTCGGGGGAGAGCTGTGCGGCCGTGTCCTCCAGCGCCTGCGCCTCGGCGCGGGTCACCTTGGCGATCACGTCGGACAGCGGGTCGTCGGGGGCGAGGTCGCCGGGCACGAGCCGGTCAGGCCCCTGGCGGTTGGTGGCCGCGGCGGCGGCGAGCGCGAGCCGGAGCTGGGCGTACCCGGAGAAGCCGAGGGCCCGCGCGGTGCGCACGATCGTCGCCTCGCTGGTCGCCGACGCGGCGCTCAGCTCGGTGATGGTGCTGCGGGCGACGGTCGCCGGGTCGTCGAGGATGAGCCGGGCGATGATCTGGGCGGACGGGGTGAGGGAGGGGAGCACGGCCCGCACCCGGGCGACCAGGTTTTCCGGGGTCGAGCGTTGCGGGTCGATCATGGGGGTCCTTTTCTGTTACCGACACATTACTTAATCCTGGTCTTACTAGGACCGCTCCATCGTCCTCAAGCGGCCCTGCCGATGATTCACCGTGACGTGAGCCACTCGGCGGCGGCCAGCGCGGTGACCCGCGAGTCGCCGCTGGTCGCCAGGTAGAGCGCGCCCGCGGGGGAGCCGGGCAGGCCCATCTCGATGACGATCGCGTCCGGGCGGCGGCGGACGATCCGCCGCAGGTCGTCCCGCATCCACGCGTGCCGGTGCGCGTCGCGGGTCACGACCACCAGCGGCGCCCGGCTCGGGCCGTCCAGGACGGGGAGGTCGTGCCGTTCGGGCGTCAGCGTCTCGCGGGTCGTGCCGGGCAGCAGCGCCGCCAGCGCCTCCGCCGGTCCGTACGGGGGAGCGCCTCCGGCCGCGAGGTGGGGGCGGGCCGTCATCTCGATCACCCGCGGCGGCCGGGTCAGCACCGGCCGTTCCACCCCCTCGGCCCTCGCCGTGACGCGCAGGGCGAGCCGCGCCGTCTCCAACCCCAGCCGGGACACCCCGTACGCCGGGTCGCGCGGCACGGGGGCCGCCTCGCCGTCCGCCCGGGCCGCCTCGTGCCAGGCCACCAGCGCGCGCACCCGGCCCGCCGCCTCGGCCAGCCGCGACTCCGCCAGCGTCCCCTCGTGGACGGCGCGGACGATCGCCTCCCGCAGCGCGACGACGTTCTCGCCGCCAGGGGAGGACGCGCCCACGCAGACGGCGTCGGCGCCCGCGGCCAGCGCCCGTACGGCGATCTCCGTCTGGGGCATGCGCGCCGCGACGGCCCGCATCTCGATCGCGTCGGTCACCATCAGGCCCTCGAACCCGAGCTCCTCGCGCAGCAGACCGGTCAGGACGCGCCGGCTCAGCGTCGCGGGCAGGTCCGGGTCGAGGGACGGCACCAGCAGGTGGCCGCACATGATCGCCCGGACCCCGGCCGCCACGGCGGCGCGGAAGGGCGGCAGGTCGCGCCGCTCCAGCAGGTCGCGCGACGCGTGGACGGCGGGGAGGGCGAGGTGGGAGTCGGTCACGGTGTCCCCGTGGCCGGGGAAGTGCTTGGCGCAGGCCGCCACCCCCGCGCTCTGGTGCCCGGCCACCCAGGCCGCCGCGTGCCGGGCCACCAGCGCCGGGTCCGCGCCGAACGACCGCACGCCGATCACCGGGTTGACCGGGTCGGCGTTGACGTCCACGTCGGGGGCGTAGTTCAGCGTGATCCCCACGGCGGCGAGCATGCGGCCGATCTCCGCGCCGGTGCGCTCGGTCCGCTCCGGGTCGTCCAGCAGGCCGAGCGCGGCGTTGCCCGGCCACGAGCTGCCGGACGCGGCCTCCAGGCGGGTGATCATGCCGCCCTCCTCGTCCACGGCCACGACGACCCCGGGGTTCTCCGCGCGCAGGCGCCGCACGAGGCCGGCGGTGTCCGGGGAGATGTTGCGCGCGAACAGGACGACGCCGCCGAGGCCCTCGGCGAGCTGCGCGCGCAGCCAGTCCGGCGGGGTCGTGCCGTCGAAACCGGGCTGGAGCACGGTGGCGGCCAGACGGTCCAGGTCGGGGCTGCGCGGTTCGCGCGTGGGGTGCGGCATGGGCGGCGCTTCCGGTGGGTGGGCGTGGCGTGCGGTCAGGGTCGTCAGGGGCGCTGTGGCCGGCGTCCGGGCCGGCCCTCGTGATCGGCATGTTCGTCGCGGGCGTGGAGATCCTTTCCGGTCTGGACGCGGTGGGCGTCGTGTGAACTTTGCCACCGATGTGGCACTACTCGACATTTGGCGTATCTTCTATGAAGATTTCCTTCATCGGCTCTCGGTTAGGTCACGGCCTGATGACGATTCTCTTCGAAGCGCTCCCGCAAAGTGAAACCCCCCGCCAACTCCGGCCCGGAGTCCGCCGTCACGCGGCCCGGCCGGTGATCCCACGGGAGGACACGTGAACTCCAAGCCGATCAGCCGCAGGGCCGTCCTCGGCGGCCTCGCCGGTGCCGCCCTCATCCCCCTCGCCCACGCGCGCGGCCGCGCGTCCGGTCCCGCCGGGACCCGCGGGAAGGCCGCCACCGCGCGGAACCCGGTCCTGACCGCCCCGCGCCAGATGCGCGGCATGTGGATCGGCTCCGTCGACAACGACAACTGGCCCTCACGCCCCGGACTGACCGCCGAGCAGCAGAAGGCGGAGTTCACCTCCTGGCTCGACTTCGCCGCCGCCCGCCGCCTCAACGCCGTGTTCGTACAGGTGCGGCCCACCGCCGACGCGTTCTGGCCCTCGCGCCACGAGCCCTGGTCGCAGTACCTCACCGGCGTCCAGGGACGCGATCCCGGGTACGACCCGCTGCGGTTCATGATCGAGACCGCCCACGCGCGCGGGCTGGCCTTCCACGCGTGGTTCAACCCCTACCGCGTCTCCCTCCAGGCGGACCCGGCGCGGCTCGTCGCCGATCACCCGCTGCGCCGCCACCCCGCGTGGGGGGTCCGCTACGCGGGCGGGCTGTACTACAACCCCGGGCTGCCCGAGGTGCGCGCCTTCGTCCAGGAGGCGATCATGGACGCGGTCGTCCGGTACGACGTCGACGGCGTCCACTTCGACGACTACTTCTACCCCTATCCCGTGGACGGGCAGGAGTTCGGCGACGCCGCCGCCTACGCCCGCCACGGCAAGGGCTTCCCCGACCGGGCGGCATGGCGGCGGCACAACGTCGACCGGCTCGTCCAGGAGACGGCCGAGCGCGTGCGTGAGGCGAAGCCCGAGGCGATGTGGGGCATCAGCCCCTTCGGCGTCTGGCGCAACCGCGCCTCCGACCCCGGCGGATCCGCCACCACCGCCCTGCAGTCCTACGACGACCAGTACGCCGACACGCGGGGCTGGGTGCAGAAGGGCTGGCTCGACTACGTCACGCCGCAGCTCTACTGGCACATCGGGCCGGGGGCCGCCGACTACGCCGTGCTCGCCCCCTGGTGGGCGCGCGTCGTGGACGGCACGGACACCCAGCTCTGGATCGGCCAGGCCGCCTACCGCGCCTGCGCGCCCGGCGAGACCGGAGCCTGGCAGGACCCGGCCGAGCTGTCCCGGCACCTGACCTTCGACCGCGACCACCCGCTGATCGGCGGCGACGTCTACTACAGCGCGGGCGACCTGCGCGCCGACCGCCGCGGCTCGACCACTCGCCTGTGCGAGGACCACTACGCCGAGCCCGCGCTGCCGCCGCTGCTCCCGCGCCTCGCAGACGGCCCCTCGCCCGCCCCGCCCGTCCTCAGGGCCGTCCGGTCGACGGACACGGGCACCGAGATCACCTTCCACGCCGGTGGCCACCCCGCGCCGCGCCTGTACGCCGTGTACCGGACCGACGGGCCCGGCGACCCCGGCCGGCTGATCGCCGTGCTGCCGGGGACCCGCCACGCCCGCCACACCGACACCGGGGCGGGGCCCGGCACCCGCTACCACGTGACCGCCCTGGACCGGGCCAACCGCCAGAGCGAACCCGTCTCCTGGGAGCCCGAGTAGGGGCCCGCCGGCCGGTGAGGCGCGGAGGGCGAAGATCTTCGCCTGCCCATACTTCCGGGCACGATCGGGCAAGGGAGACGTATGAGCGAGGCTGAGCCGTTGGTCGTCGGCGTGGACGGCGGAGGGACGAGCACGCGGTGCCTGATCGCCACCACGAGCGGCGAGATCCTCTCCCGCGGACGGGCGGGCGGCGCCAACCCCCGCTCGGCGCGCGACCCGGGCGGCAACCTGGCCCGCGCCCTCGCCGAGGCGCTGGCCGGCGTCCGTCCCGGCGCGGCCGGTGAGACCGCCGGTGATGTGGCCGGTGATGTGGCCGGCGACGTGGCGGGCAGAGTGGTGGGCGGGGTGTTCGGGCTCGCGGGGGCCAGCGAGACCGGCCGCAAGGAGGCGCGCGCGCTGGCCGCCGCGGCGTGGCGCGCCGCCGGGCTGCCCGGCCTGCCCGAGGTCGTCCCCGACGTCGTGGTCGCCTTCGCCGGGGCGACGCCCGAGCCCTCCGGCGGCCTGATCCTTTCGGGGACGGGCGCCGTGGCGGCGCGCATGGAGGACCGGCGCATCGCCCGCCGGTGCGACGGCTACGGCTGGCTGCTCGGGGACGAGGGCTCGGGCGTGTGGATCGGCCGCCGCGCCGTCCAGGCCGCCCTGGCCTCCCTCGACGGGCGCGGAGCCCCCACCGTCCTCACCGAGCGCGTCCTCGCGACCCTGGAGGGCACCCCCGCGGCCGCTCCCCGGTCGGAGCAGGCGCTGATCGAGGCGTACATCGCGGCCGTGTACGACCACGAGCCCGCGCGGCTCGGGATCATCAGCCCGGTCGTGGAGGCCGCCGCCCGGGAGGGCGACCGCGTCGCGCTCACCATCCTGGACGACGCCGCCCGCCGCCTCGTCGCCACCCTCGACGCCGTCGGCCCGCTGGACCCCGCGCTGCCGGTCGTCCTCGCCGGGTCGCTGCTCACCCAGCCGACCCTGGTCGCCGACCGCGTCCGGGACACGCTGCGCGGACGCCCGCTCGCCCTGTCCCTGGACGGCGCGGCCGGCGCCGCCGCCCTGGCCCTGAGAGCCGCCCCCGAGCCCGCCCCCGGCGCCGCCGAAGCCGCCCACCGCCGCCTGTTGGCTGTGTCCACGGCCTCGCTCCGCTCGGCGGGTTCGGGGCACCCTTGAGGCGGCGTTCTTCCGTCGTCACTCGGAAGGGCTCGTTCCTCACCCTTCCTCCCTCCTCCTCCAGAACACCGCCGCGCCCTGTGCCTATGGCCGCGCCTTCGGCACGGCGGTCCGGGGCGCCCCTTAGGCGATGTTCTTCCGTCGTCACTCGGAAGGGCTCGTTCCTCACCCTTCCTCCCTCCTCCTCCAGAACACCGCCGCGCCCTGTGCCTATGGCCGCGCCTTCG
>NZ_JBFAGG010000013.1:151110-273513 GCF_040653595.1 Sphaerisporangium sp. NPDC051011
GTCCGGGGCGCCCCTTAGGCGATGTTCTTCCGTCGTCACTCGGAAGGGCTCGTTCCTCACCCTTCCTCCCTCCTCCTCCAGAACACCGCCGCGCCCCGAACAGTGCTTTTGGCGTGGCCATAGGTTCAGATGTGGCACTGTGCGTACGTCCGGAAGATCTCTCCAGGGAGTGTCATGGGTGGGGCGCGCGTGCCGGGTGCCGGCGAGGGGGTCGTGGAGGGCACCGGGGTCACCGACCGGGTCGCCCGGTGGGTGACCGAGGTCTTCGCGCCGCAGGTGCTGGTGATCGGGCTGCCGCCGGTGGTGGGCCTGGTCTCCGACGGGTGGGCCGGGTTCCGCTGGGGGCTGGTGGCGTCGCTGCTGTGCGGAGGCGTCCCCGCCCTGGTCATCGCCCTCGGGGTGCGCGCCGGGCGGCTGGACTCGCGGCACATCGTCGACCGTTCCCGAAGGACGGTCCCGCTGATGGTGGCGGTCGTCGCGGTGCTGGCCGCGCTCGTCCTGCTGGCCGGTCTCGGCGCGCCGCGGCTGCTGGTGGCCACGGTGGGCGCGATGCTCGCGGGCCTGGCGGTGACCGTGCCGGTGACGCTGCTGTGGAAGATCTCCTTCCACGCCGCCGTGTCCGCGGGGACGGTGCTGGTGCTGTCGCGCGTCCTGCCCGCGACGCCCACGCTGACCGTCGGGCTGCTGGTCGTCGCGGTGGTGTGCTGGGCGCGCGTCCGGCTGGCGCACCACACCTTCGCGCAGGTCGCGGCGGGGGCCGTGACGGGGGCGGTCTCCTCGTGGGCCGTTCTCGCCCTCAGCGGCGTGTGAGGCGCGGCCGCCTCAGGCCGAAGCCCGCTGCCACAGCGGGTCGCGGTACAGCACCACGGACGGGCCGCGCAGCATCTCGTCGGGGGCCGACAGCATCACCAGCTCCCCGGCGGCCTCCATCTCGCGCAGCACGTCCCGGACGCGCGGGCCCACGGGGAGGCGGCCGCGCGGCAGGGCGAGGCTCTCGCGGACGGCGTCGGCGACCTGCGACAGCCGGAACGGGCCGGCGTGGTCGCCGATCACGCCGCGGACCAGCTCCGTGGTGATCACCTCCCGCGCCTCGCCGTGCGCGACCTCCCAGACGAGCTGGACGTCGCGGCGTCCGGTGGCGGCGCACGCGGCGCAGCGCTGGACGAACCCGGGCACGATCTCCTGGTCGGCCGATCCGAGGCAGACCGAGCACTGGCCGGTCTCCATGGCGTGCAGCTCGGCGGCGACCCGGCCGGGCAGCGGTGTCTCGCAGGCGCACCGGTAGGTGCGGAACGCGCCGTCGTGGACGAGCGCGACATCGTCGGCGTCGTCGGGGATGACGTCCCACTGAACGGTGATCGTGTGCGTCGTCTGTGTAGCCATCGCCGGTGACTCTACTCACTCGGCTCCCGGAAAGCCCCCGAAACCAGGCCAGTTCCGACATCTGTGATATTCGCGGGAGGGTCGGGCACAGGGGTGCGCATGATCGGCGCGAGGCCCTCGGGACCGGGCCATCTTTACTCCACGACATGGTTTCATTGGATCCATGGCGAACCCGGCGATTTTGACCGTCGACGACGATCCGGCCGTCTCGCGGTCGGTGGCCAGGGACATCCGGCGACGATACGGTGATCGTTACCGAGTGGTGCGCGCCGATTCCGGCCAGGCCGCCCTCGATGCCCTGCGCGAGCTCAAGCTGCGCGGCGAGCAGGTCGCCGTCATGCTGGCGGACTACCGAATGCCCCAGATGACCGGCATCCAGTTCCTCGAGTCCGCGATGGACATCTTCCCGCGCGCCCGCCGCGTGCTGCTCACGGCGTACGCCGACACCGAGGCGGCCATCGACGCGATCAACATCGTCGACCTGGACCACTACCTGCTGAAGCCGTGGAACCCGCCGGAGGAGAAGCTCTATCCGGTCGTCGACGCGCTGCTGGACGCATGGGCGGCGGCGCCCGACGAGGCGATCAACGACATCCGCGTCGTCGGCCACCGCTGGTCGGCCCCGTCGTACAAGGTCCGCGACTTCCTAGCCCGCAACCTCGTCCCCTACCGCTGGCTGCTGGCCGACGAGGCCGAGGGCGGGCGCCTGCTCGCCGCGGCGGGCCTAGGCGTGGACGATGTGCCGCTGGTGGTCACCCCGGACGGCTCGTCCCTGGTCAAGCCGACCGAGGCCGGCCTGGCAGCGCACGTCGGGCTGACGACCAAGCCCGCAGAGGACTTCTACGACCTGGTGGTCGTGGGCGCGGGCCCGGCGGGGCTCGGCGCGGCGGTGTACGGCGCGTCCGAGGGACTGCGCACCGTCCTGCTGGAACAGCGCGCCACCGGAGGCCAGGCCGGGCAGAGCAGCCGCATCGAGAACTACCTCGGTTTCCCCGACGGCGTGTCGGGCGCGCAGCTCACCGACCGCGCCCGGCGCCAGGCCCTGCGCTTCGGCGCCGAGATCCTCACCACGCGCGAGGTCGTCGGCCTGGAGTCGGGCGGCAGCACGCGACTGCTGCGCTTCGGCGATGGTGGCGCCATCGCCACCCACACCGTCGTGCTGGCCACCGGCGTCTCCTACCGCATGCTGGAGGCCCCCGGCCTCGCCGAGCTGACCGGCCGGGGCGTCTTCTACGGGTCGGCGGCGACCGAGGCCCCCGCCTGCGCCGGCGAGGAGGTCTACATCGTCGGAGGCGCCAACTCCGCCGGCCAGGCCGCCATGCACTTCTCGCGGTACGCCCGGAAGGTCCACATTCTCATCCGCGCCGGGGACCTGCGGCGCTCGATGTCGCAGTACCTGATCGACCAGATCGAGGGCAGGCCGAACATCGAGGTCCACCCGCACACGACGGTGGTCGGGGGCGAGGGCGACGGCCACCTGCAGCGGCTTTCGCTGTGCGACCCGCGCTCCGGGCACGTCAAGGACGTGAACACCTCCTGGCTGTTCATCTTCATCGGGGCCGAGCCGCGCACGGACTGGCTGGACAAATCCATCCAGCGGGACGATCGTGGCTTCGTGCTCACCGGCTCGGACCTGCTCGCCGACGGCCGCCGGCCGCCGGGCTGGTCGCTGCCGCGCGATCCGTACCACCTGGAATGCAGTATGCCGGGCGTGTTCGCCGCCGGCGACGTGCGCGCCACCTCGGTCAAGCGCGTCGCCTCGGCCGTAGGCGAGGGCGCGATGGCCGTATCGCTGATCCACCGTTATCTGGAGACGCAATGACCGAGCCGGGCGAGACCGCCGGGCGCGGAGACGCGGACGGTGATCGCCTCACCGCCGGCGAGCTGCGCACCCTGTTCCTGTTCGAATCCCTGACCGATTCCCAGCTCGCCGTGTTCGTCGAGCACGGCCGCGTGGAACGCCACAGGGGCGGTGAGATGGTCTGCCAGGAGGGCGAGCCCGCCACCTGCTTCTACGTCCTGCTGAGCGGCACCGTGGCCCTCACGCGGCGCGTCCGGGGCGACGAGGTCGAGATCAACCGCACCGACCAGCGCGGCGTGTACGCCGGGGCGATGCAGACCTACCTCGCCGACCAGGTGAAACAGACCTACACCGCCACGCTGCGCGCGATCAGCGACATCGAGCTGTTCGCGCTACCGGCGAGCGTGCTCGCCCGGGCGATGCGCGAATGGTTCCCGATGGCGACGCACATGCTGGAGGGCATGTTCGTCGGCATGCGCGTCAACCAGACCATCGTCGGCGAGCGCGAGCGGCTGCTGGCTCTGGGCTCGCTGTCGGCGGGGCTGACCCACGAGCTGAACAACCCGGCGGCGGCGGCCGTCCGGGCCACGGCCGTGCTGCGCGAGCGGGTCGCGGGCATGCGCCACAAGCTGGCGCTGATCGCCGACGCCAGGGTGGACGGCTCGCGGCTGCACAACCTGGTCGAGCTGCAGGAGGACGCGGTCAAGCGGGCGGCGAACGCGGTGCCGCTGTCGGCGCTCGCCACCGCCGACGCCGAGGACGCGCTGTGCGACTGGCTGGACGACCACGACATCACAGGCGGCTGGGAGCTGGCCTCGACGCTCGTCTCCGGCGGAATCGATGCGACGTGGCTGGACCGCATCAGCGGCGCGGTCGGCGGCGAGAACCTGGAGCCCGCGATCCGCTGGCTGACCTACACGATCGAGACCGAGCTGCTGATGGGCGAGATCGAGGACGCGGTGAGCCGCGTGTCCTCGCTGGTCCAGGCCGCCAAGCAGTACTCCCAGCTCGACCGCACCCCCTACCAGACCGTCGAGGTGCACGAGCTGCTCGACGCCACGCTGACCATGATGCAGGCGAAGATCCCCTCCGGGGTGCGGACCGTCAAGGAGTACGACCGCACCGTGCCGGCGATCCCCGCGTACGCCGCCGAGCTGAACCAGGTGTGGACGAACCTCATCGACAACGCCTTCGCGGCGATGAACGGCCGCGGCGGCGTGCTCACCGTCCGCACCGGGCACGAGGCCGACCGCGTCTTCGTCGAGATCGCCGACACCGGGCCGGGCATCCCCGCCGAGATCCGGCCGCGCATCTTCGAGCCGTTCTTCACCACGAAGCCGGTGGGCGAGGGCACGGGCCTCGGGCTGGACATCTCCTACCGGATCATCGTGAACAAGCACCACGGCGACATCCGGGTGGACTCGGTGCCGGGCGACACCCGCTTCCGGGTGCTGCTCCCGATCGCGGCGGAATGACCTCGCGCGCACCCGATCCAGGTGGCGTCCTGTGGCTTGACGGACGTTCTCGCTGAAAGTAAGGCTTATTAATAAATAAGCCGCTTTCGCCTGCGAGGGACGCCTATGAGCCTCTCCTTACCGTCCGGCACGCCCCGCACGACCCGCCTACGTCCCCTGGCCCGCCGTGCGCTCGCACGGCTCGCCGCGGTCCTGCTCCTGGCCGGCGGCACCGGGCTGGTGACGGTCACCGCGGCCCCTCCGGCCTCGGCCGCGTCGATCGCCGACGTCATCCCGGCCCCTGCGTCGGCCCAGCCGTCCGCCGGCGTCACCTACATCCTCCCGTCGGGTGCGGGCATCTTCACCCAGACGGGCTCGGCCGCGGCCGCGGACGTCGGCGCCTACCTCGCCGCGCTCCTGCGACGCTCGACCGGGTACGCGCTGCCGCTCGCCCAGGCGTCCTCGCCCTCCCCGGGCATCTCGCTGCTGCTGACCGGCGCCGACCCCGCCGTGGGCGCGCAGGGCTACCAGCTCGACGTGAACGCCACGTCGGTGACCATCCGCGCGCAGACGGCCAACGGGCTGTTCAACGGCGTGCAGACGCTGCGCCAGCTCCTGCCGGCCGACGTCGAGAGCACGACGGTGCGCCCCGGCCCCTGGGTCGTGCCGGGCGGGCGCGTCGTCGACCACCCGCGGTTCGCCTACCGGGGCGCCATGCTCGACGTCGCGCGCCACTTCCACCCGGTCGCGACCGTCAAGCAGTACATCGACAGGATCGCCCTCTACAAGGTCAACCATCTGCACCTGCACCTCTCGGACGACCAGGGCTGGCGCATCGCGATCGACACCTGGCCGCGCCTGGCGACCTACGGGGGCGGCACGCAGGTCGGCGGCGGCGCGGGCGGCTACTACACCAAGGCCCAATACCAGGACATCGTGGCCTACGCCGCGCAGCGGTACGTCACCATCGTCCCGGAGATCGACATGCCGGGCCACACCAACGCCGCGCTCGCGTCGTACGCCGAGTTGAACTGCGACGGCGTCGCCCCGCCGCTCTACACCGGGACCGACGTCGGCTTCAGCTCGCTGTGCACGACCAAGGAGAACACCTACACCTTCGTCGCGAACGTGCTCGCCGAGCTGGCCGCGATCACGCCCGGCCCCTACCTGCACATCGGCGGCGACGAGGCGAGCTCAACCCCGGCCGCGCAGTACGCCGCGTTCATGAACCGCGTGCAGCCCCTGGTGACGGGGACGGGCAAGACGGTCATAGGGTGGCACCAGATAGGGACGTCGGCGGTGAACCACTCGCCGGGGCGCGTCGTGCAGTACTGGGGGACGACCACCTCCGACTCGGCGGTGACCACGGCCGTCTCGCGCGGCGCCAAGGTCGTCATGTCCCCGGCCGACAAGGCCTACCTCGACATGAAGTACAACTCCTCCACTCCGCTCGGGCTGGACTGGGCGGGCTACATCGAGGTGCGGACGGCGTACGAGTGGAACCCGGGCGCCTACCTGAGCGGCGTGCCCGAGTCGGCCGTGCTCGGCGTCGAGGCGCCGCTGTGGACCGAGACGATCGTCACCGAGGACCACATCGAGTACATGGCGTTCCCCCGGCTGCCCGCCATCGCCGAGCTGGGCTGGTCGCCGTGGTCCACGCACGACTGGAACGCCTTCCGCGTCCGCCTGGGCGCGCAGGCGCCGCGCTGGACGGCCATGGGTATCGGCTTCTACCGGTCCGCCCAGGTCCCGTGGAGCAACGGTACGGCGGCAAGGTACGAGGCGGAGAACGCCACGATCTCGCGGGGCGTCGTCGAGTCCAACCACGCGGGCTACTCGGGCGCCGGGTTCGTCAACTACGACAACGCCAGTGGAGCGTACGTCCAGTGGACCGTCACCGCGGCGGCTGCGGGCCCGGTGACGCTGCGCGTGCGGTACGCCAACGGCACCACCGTCAACCGGCCGATGACCGTCACGGTCAACGGCGCCACCGTGGCCGCCGGGATGGCCTTCCCGGGGACGGGCGCGTGGACCACCTGGCAGACCGGGACGCTCACCGCGAACCTCTCCGCCGGGACCAACACCATCCGGGCCACCGCGACCACCGCGAACGGCGGGCCGAACGTCGACTACCTGGAGGTGCAGCCCTAGGCGCCGGCCGGGCCCGAGCTCAAGCGCAAGGCCCGGCCGCCGTGACGATGATCTTGAGGTTGATCGACGCGCCGAGCCCTGGTTGCAGGATCACACCAAATCGCCGCGATGCGGGGATTCCGGATGCTCAGGTCCGGTCCGGCCGCCAGAATGGCGCTGCCGAATCGCACCTGGGAGAGATGTTGACGATCGCCGTCCGGCCGCCGCGGACCACGGCCGTGCCCGAACACCCGACGAACGCGCGCCCCGGCCCGTGCGGCGCCGGTCAGCCGAGCCCGTCCCACGCGCGGACCGGGGCCCGCCGGTGACCCTGCTCGCGGGCCGCTACCGGCTCATCTCGGCGATCGGGCAGGGTGGCATGGGGACGGTCTGGCGCGCCGCCGACGAGCTCCTGCGCCAGGAGGTCGCGATCAAGGAAGTGCTGCTGCCGCCGGAGCTCGACGCGGACGCCCGGGCGGAGCTGCGCGAACGCACCCTGAGGGAGGCCCGGGCCGCCGCCCGGCTGCGGTCGCACCCCTCGATCGTCACCGTGCACGACGTGGTCCTGGAGGGCGGCCAGCCCTGGATCGTCATGGAACTGGTCCGGGGCAGGTCGCTCGACAAGATCGTGCGCGCGGACGGGCCGCTGCCGCCTCACCGGGTGGCCGCCATCGGGCTCGCCGTCCTGGACGCGCTGGGCGCCGCCCACGCGGCCGGCATCCTGCACCGGGACGTCAAGCCGGGCAACGTGCTGCTCACCGACGACGGCAGGGTGCTGCTCACCGACTTCGGCATCGCCACGGTCGCCGGTGACCCGGCCCTCACCCAGACCGGGCTGCTGAACGGCTCACCCGGGTACATGGCCCCCGAACGGCTGCGCGGCGAGGCCGACGGGCCGCCCGCCGACCTGTGGTCCCTCGGCGCCACCCTCTACACCGCAGTCGAGGGCGCGCCCGCGTTCCGGCGCGACAACGCCAACGCGATCATGGCGGCCGTGCTCATGCACGAGCCGAACCCGATGCGCCTGGCCGGGCCGCTCGCTCCCGTCCTCGCCGCGATCCTGGACAAGGACCCCGTCCGGCGCTGCCCGGCGAGCTGGGTGGCGTCACGGCTCCACGCCATCGCCGGCGGCGGCCCGATGCCGGCGGTCCCGGGAACGCCGGTCGAGCCAGGCGGCCGCATGGGCTTCGGGGGAGCGCCCGGCGTCGCCGGCGGGCCCGCCTTCGGCGACGCGGCCGGACACGCCGCCGGACCGGGCGGCGTGTCCGGCTACGGCGTCACAGGTCCGGGTGGCGTGGGCGGCTTCGGCGGTGTGACCGGTCCGGGTGGCGTCGGCGTGACCGGCCCCGGCGGGCCGGCGGATCGGACCGGGCCCGTCAGGCGGGCGGCCGTCACGGGACCCACCGGACCCACCGTGCCCGGCAGGCGGTCCTCCCGCGGCCGGGCGCCGATGGTCATCGGCACAGCGCTGGCGGTGACCGTCCCGGTCGTGGCGGGCGTCCTGATGTGGCGCGCCGGCGTCATCCCTCCGTCCGGATCCACCCCCGGCGTCACCTCGTCCGTGGCGGCGACCGGCACGGGCCGCCCCTCGGTGACGCCTGACCGCACCGGCGGGGCAGCGCCGACGGGCCTGCTCGCCGCCAACCCCGAGGCATGCTCGCTGCTCACCGCGGCGCAGGCGCGCATCCTGCTCGGCGGCCCGGCCGAGGAGCGTTTCATGACCAAGGACGCGTGCATGTGGGACCGGAAGGACGGCACCTTCCTGGAGATCCAGAAGACCCGGTTCCAGAACGCGGACATGGCGTACACCGCGTTCGACATGAGCCGGTCCAACATGAAGGACGAGCCCAGGCGGTATCCGGGAACGAAGGTCCGCGAGGGCCCCGCCGTGGGCGACGCGGCCTACGGCTGGACCCGGCGGATGGACCCCACCAGCCCGAACTACCAGACTCAGGTCCTGTTCCAGACGGCCAACGTGATGGTCCTCGTCTACCACTCCGGCCACAAGCCCGGCTTCGCGACGGCCGACCGCATGGCGAGACTGGTCAACGCCGCCCTGCTCGCCGCCCGCTGACCGAGCCCGCACCGGCCCGCGTCACCCGCCGAAGCGCGCGAACGCGGCCGGCCTAGCCGGGGGCGTCCGGTTTCGGGACGGAAACGTGTATGTGGCGCCGTCGCGGGCCGGGTTCGGGGGGATCGCGGTCGCCCAGGGGCGTGAGCGCTCACGGTCCGGTGGCGGCCTCAGGCTCCGAACAGCCTTCTCGGCTGAACGGTCCGGATCGCCGGACTCCGGAGTAACGCGGGCGGGTCGTGGAGCGTGCCACGTCATACGCTTTTGTCGAGGTGTATCCGCCGCGGGCGGGCCGACCCGGCCGACGTTCCCGCGCACGCCCCGCCGCCCGCAGGCCTCGGGCGCCCCGCGGAGCTGTGACCATGAAAAATCCCCAGGTCGGCGACCTGGGGATTCGGTGGTGGGCGATACTGGGATTGAACCAGTGGCCTCTACCGTGTCAAGGTAGCGCTCTCCCACTGAGCTAATCGCCCCGGTAAAACAGAGGTGGAGACGGGATTTGAACCCGTGTACGCGGCTTTGCAGGCCGCTGCCTCGCCTCTCGGCCACTCCACCGGGCAAGCCCCCTCCGTGGAGACCTCTCCGAGCGGACGACGGGATTCGAACCCGCGACCCTCACCTTGGCAAGGTGATGCTCTACCAGCTGAGCCACGTCCGCGTGATCGGCCGGTGAACGCCCGGCCTCACGCAGAGAACTCTAGCGAATCCCGGCCAACTCCCCAAACCGAGATCGCCCCTCGCGTCTCGGCGCCCGTGAAGACCGGGTGACGCGGGGCGGGGAGTCCGGGCCGGGGACGCTTCGATCTGGGGCGAAGTGTGGGTGGGTTAGCGTCGAGACATGGTGGCACAACGGGTGGCGTGCGACGCCGACATCGCCTCGGTGGCCTCGCTGATCGCCGAGCCGGCGCGGGCCGCCGTGCTGACCGCGCTGCTGGACGGGCGCGCGTTGGCGGCGGGGGAGCTGGCGGACCTGGCCGGGGTGAGCCCGTCCACCGTGAGCGCCCACCTGGCGCGGCTGCTGGACGGCGGGCTGGTCACCGTGGTCAGCCAGGGGCGGCACCGCTACTACCGGCTGGCCGGGCCCGAGGTGGCCGAGGTCCTGGAGGTGCTGGCGCGGGTCAGCCCGCGCCCGGCCGTGCGGTCGCTGCGCCAGTCCAGGCAGGCGCGGCTGCTGGGTGAGGCGCGCACCTGCTACGACCACCTCGCCGGCCGTGCGGGCGTCGAACTGCTGGGCGCGATGCTGGCCGCGGGGCACCTGACCGGCGACGACGCCTTCGAGGTGACCGAGGCGGGGGAGGCCGCGCTGGCCGGGCTGGGGGCCGACCTCGCGGCGGCGCGCCGGTCCCGGCGGCGGTTCGCCCCCGCGTGCCTGGACTGGACCGAACGTCGCCCCCACCTGGCGGGCGCGCTCGGCGCCGAGATCACCCGCGCGCTGCTGGAGCGCGACTGGTACCGGCGCGGGCCCACCAGGCGTGTGCTCCAGCTCACCGACCTGGGCAGGAAGGGCCTGGCGGCGATGTTCCCCTGTAAGGGGCTAACATGCAATACGCCAGTTACCTAGCAAGAGAGTGACACCATGCGCGACAACGAGGTCGTGAACTCCGGGGAGCATCGCGAGGGCGGGGCCCGGGCCACCGCCGTCATCGAGATCGGCCCGAGCCCGCTGGGCTTCGCCGATGTCGTCCGGGTGGCCCGGCACGGCGCCGCCGTCCGCCTCACCGACGAGGCGGTGACGGCCATGGCCAAGGCCCGTGCCCACGTGGACGAGCTGGCCGCGAGCCCCACCCCCGCCTACGGCGTGTCCACCGGCTTCGGCGCGCTCGCCACCCGGCACATCGACCCGGACCTGCGCGCCCAGCTGCAGCGCTCGCTGATCCGCTCGCACGCCGCCGGGTCGGGCCCCGAGGTCGAGGCCGAGGTCGTCCGCGCGATGATGCTCCTTCGCCTGCACACGCTGGCCACCGGCCACACCGGCGTGCGTCCCGAGACCGCCGCGCTGCTAGCGGGCCTGCTGAACGCCGCGATCACGCCGGTCGTCCACGAGTACGGGAGCCTCGGCTGCTCGGGCGACCTCGCGCCGCTGTCCCACGTCGCGCTCGCCCTGATGGGGGAGGGCGACGTACGGGACGGCGAGGGCGTGCTCAGGCCCGCGCGGGAGGCGATGGGGCGGGCGGGCCTGGAGCCGGTCGAACTTGCGGCCAAGGAGGGGCTCGCCCTGATCAACGGCACCGACGGCATGCTCGGCATGCTCGTGCTCGCCCTGGACGACCTCGGCAGGCTGTTCCGGGCCGCGGACGTCGGCGCGGCCATGTCCGTGGAGGCACTGCTCGGGACGGACCGCGTCTTCGCCGCCGACCTGCAGGCCCTGCGTCCCCACCCGGGTCAGGCCGACTCGGCGGCCAACCTCCGGGCGCTGCTCGGCGATTCCGGCATCATGGCCTCCCACCGGGACGAGTCGTGCACCCGCGTGCAGGACGCCTACTCGCTGCGCTGCGCGCCGCAGGTCGCCGGGGCCGCCCGCGACACCGCCGCGCACGCCGCCGTGGTCGCGGGCCGTGAGCTGGCCTCGGCCATCGACAACCCCGTCGTGCTCGGCGACGGCCGGGTGGAGTCGAACGGCAACTTCCACGGCGCGCCGGTCGGCTACGTGCTGGACTTCCTGGCGATCGCCCTGGCCGACCTCGCCTCCATGTCCGAGCGCAGGACCGACCGCATGCTGGACGTCGCCCGCAGCCACGGCCTGCCCGCCTTCCTGGCCGGCGACCCGGGCGTCGACTCCGGGCACATGATCGCCCAGTACACCCAGGCGGCGATCGTCTCGGAGCTCAAGCGCCTGGCGGTCCCGGCCAGCGTGGACTCGATCCCGAGTTCGGCGATGCAGGAGGACCACGTCTCCATGGGCTGGTCGGCCGCGCGCAAGCTGCGCCGCTCGATCGACGGGCTCACGCGCGTGCTGGCCATCGAGATCCTCACCGCCGCGCGGGCCATCGACCTGCGCGCGCCGCTCCGGCCCGCCCCCGCGACGGGCGCGGTGGTCGCCGTGCTGCGCCGGGAGGTCCCTGGCCCCGGACCGGACCGGTTCCTGGCCCCCGAGATCGAGGCCGCGGTCCGCATGGTCGGCGACGGCGCGCTGGTCGCCGCCGCCGAGTCCGTCACGGGCCCGCTCGCCTGACCGAGGCCGCCCCCCGGGGGTGATCGCCGCGACGGCGGTCAACCTCCGGGGGATCGCCGCGACGACCTCTCGATCACCAGGCCGGGGCGGAACAGGCGCGGCACCTCCACCGTGGTGCTGGACGGGGGCGGGCGAGTGGCCGGACCGCGAGACAATGGATATGTGTACTTCGCCCATGTCGGAGGCCGGCTCGCGACCGGGCTCCGGGATGTGACCACCGATCTCGCAGCGCTGGACGCCACCGGCTGGTGGGCCGTCGTGGTGACCTACGAGGGGAAGGTCACCTGCGCCCGCTTCGACGAGGTGCGCCCGGCCCCGCTGCCCCGCCCGGCCGGCCCCTGGCCCGCCACCCTGCGGTGGACCGGCTCGCTCGACCGGCGGGCCTATGAGGACGGCGTCCGGCGGATCCGCGACTACATCGAGCAGGGCGAGGTCTACCAGGCCAACCTGTGCCGCGTCGTGACCGCCGAGCTGCCCCTGGACTCCGACCCGCTCGTGCTGGCCGCCCGGCTCGCGCGCGGCAACCCCGCGCCGTACGCCGCGACCGTCGTGGTGCCTGGGACGACCGTCGTGTCGGCCTCGCCCGAGCTGTACCTCTCGCGGTCGGGGGACGTCGTCGAGTCCCGGCCGATCAAGGGGACGGGTGTGACCGCCGGCGACCTGCTGGAGAAGGATCACGCCGAGAACGTCATGATCGTCGACCTGGTGCGCAACGACCTCGGCCAAGTGGCCGAGGTGGGGTCGGTCACGGTGCCGTCCCTGTGCGCGGTCGAGGAGCATCCCGGCCTGGTCCACCTGGTCTCCACCGTCCGCGCCCGGCTGGCGCCGGGGCAGGGGTGGGCCGAGCTGTTCGCCGCGACGTTCCCGCCCGGTTCGGTGACCGGCGCGCCGAAGTCCTCGGCCGTGCGTATCATCAATGAACTCGAACCAGAGCCCCGGGGGCCGTACTGTGGGGCAGTGGGCTGGGTCGACGCCGACCGGCGCGAGGCCGCGCTGGCCGTCGGCATCCGCACCTTCTGGATCGAGCGTGACCTCATCCGTTTCGGCACCGGAGCCGGCATCACCTGGGGCTCCGATCCGGAGCGCGAGTGGCGCGAGACCGAGCTGAAGGCGTCCCGGCTCATCGCGCTCGCCTCCGGGCAGGCCTGAGGGCCGTCCCCGGCCCGCGCGGATCCGCACGCACGGTATCCCTCGCCGCACGCGCCCGCCGTCCCGCGGCGGGCGACCGCGGAGGAGGCCACCTTGAACCGGGTAGACCTGGCAATACCCGGCAATATTTCGTAAGAACGGAGAACTGGGATGAACGTACCGGTCTGGGTCAACGGCGAACTGCTGGATCCCGCACAGGCCAGCGTTTCCGTCTTCGACCACGGCCTGATGGTCGGCGACGGCGTCTTCGAGACGATCAAGTGCGTGAACGGCGCGTCGTTCGCGCTCACCCGGCACCTGGACCGCCTCGCGCTCTCGGCCGAGCGCCTCGGCCTGCCCGCCCCCGACCTCTCGGCCATCGCCGAGGGCGTGCGCTCCTGCCTCGCCGCGGCGCCCCCGTGGCCGCTCGGGCGCATCCGCATCACCTACACCAGCGGAAACGGCCCCCTCGGCTCCGACCGCGGCAACCAGGGCACGACCGCGATCGTGATCGTCGCGGCACAGCCCCCGTTCCCGGAGACCGCGAGCGTCACCGTCGTCCCCTGGCCCCGCAACGAGCGCGGCGCCCTCGCCGGCGTGAAGAGCACGTCCTACGGCGACAACGCCAAGGCGCTCGCCTACGCCAAGGTGCACGGCGGCGAGGAGGCGATCTTCGCCAACCTCGCGGGCGACCTGTGCGAGGGCACGGGCAGCAACATCTTCATCGTCCGGGACGGCCACCTCCTCACCCCCACGCTCGCCTCGGGCTGCCTGGCGGGCGTGACGCGCGCGCTGGTGCTCGAATGGCACGGCGGCGAGGAGGCCGACGTCCCCGTCTCCGCGCTGTACGAGGCCGAGGAGGCCTTCCTGACCTCCACGACCCGCGACATCCAGCCGATCCGCCTGGTGGACGACACGGTCCTGCCGGTCGCGCCCGGCCCGGTCACCGCCAAGGCGATGCGCGTCTTCGCCGAGCGCTCCGCGGCCGACGTCGATCCCTGATCACTCCGGGCCGTGATCACTCCGGGTACGACACCTGGGTCTGGGCGTTGAGCTCGTTCACCTTGACCGTCTTCGCCGGATCGGTGAGCGGGTCGTCGATCGCGATGACGTCCAGGCCCTTGGTGATGTCGCTGGAGTAGATGTAGCCGTTGTAGTAGTACGCCGACCACGACCCGCCCAGCTTGGGCTCCCCGTCGGCGGAGTCGAGCGGGCCCCGGTCGACGAAGGCGATCTCCTTGGGGTGGTCCGGGTCGGTGAAGTCGACCACCGAGACCCCGCCCTGGTACCACGCCTGCACGAGGATGGTCTTGCCGGGCACGGGCAGCAGCGAGCCGTTGTGCGCGACGCAGTTCTCCGCCGCGGTCTGATGCCGCGGGATCTTGAAGTACCCCCGGCGCTGAAGCGTGTGGTCGGGCCTGATGTCGTACACCGCGTCCGCGCCCCGCAGCGGCCCGGTCTTGGCGTCGCAGGTGGGGGCGACCCCGCCGCCGAGCTCGTCGGAGAAGATCACACGGCTCGCGTCGTTGCTGAACGTCGCCGAGTGCCAGATGGAGAAGTTCTCGGTGTCGGTGACCTGCTGGAGCACCTTCGGGTGGGCGCGGTCGGAGATGTCCATCAGGATGCCGTTGCCGAGGCAGGCCCCCGCGGCCAGGTCCTTCTCCGGGTACACCGTGATGTCGTGGCAGCCGCTCGTGGCGCCGGGCTGGGACTCGTCGTCGCCGTCGTGGAACAGCACCGGCTGGGCCACCACCCGCGCCTGGGCCGGGTCGGCCACCGGCACCTCGACGACCCCGATGGAGTCGTGCGGCGGCTTGCAGTGCGGGGCCGAGGGGTCGGGCCCGAACGAGGAGATGTAGAGGTACACCTTCGAGGCGTCCTTGCCCGGCACGAGGGTGTGCGTGTGCGAGCCGCAGTCGGTCGCCAGCGACTTGACGTAGCGGGGGTGGGACTTGTCGGAGATGTCGAAGATCCGGATGCCCTCCCAGCCCGTGAACGGGTCACCGTGGTCGCTCTCGCAGGTGTTGTCGCTCCTCGGCTCGTCGATGGAGAGGAAGAGCAGGTTCCCGGTCACCGAGATGTCGTTCTGGCCGCCGGGGCACACCACCCGCGTCACGACCTTCGGCTTGGCCGGGTCGCTGATGTCGTGGATCGTGAAGCCCTCGTAGTTTCCGGTGAACACGTAGTTCCCCTGGAAGGCCAGGTCGGTGCCCCACGCGTGCTCGCCGTCGAAGGGCGCCGAGAGCGGGACGTTCGCCACGAGCCGGGCGTTGGCGCTGTGCTGGACGCCGCCACTCGTGAGGGGAGCCGAGGATGTGGGCGAGCCGCTGGACGTGGCCGCAGGGGTGGCGGAGGGCTCCGGGTCGCCGGCGCATCCTCCGAGGATCATGACCGTCCCCAGTGCGGCGGCGGTCGCCCCGATTCGCCACGTGCCCACTATGCCCCCCGTTGTCGGATCGAATGCTGGGAATCTGCACCAGTATGGAAGCTATGTCGAACCGGGCGGGTGTGTGGGGGGTTTTCGTAACGGTTGTGCTGGCATCCGGCGTGGCCGGCTGCACCACCGCGACCGGGACGGCCGAGGGCGGGCGCGCGCCCGTCGTCGCGGGCGGTGGCGCCCCCGTGATCGTCCCGGGCGCCCCCGGGGAGTCCGGGCGGACGGCCACGCCCGGCGAGCGCGTCGGACGGCCGGAGCGGCGCGCGTCCGCCGCCGACGTGCTCTTCGCCGAGCGGATGATCCCGCACCACCGGCAGGCGCTGGAGATGGCCGGTCTGGCTCCCGAGCGCTCCTCGGACGCGCGGGTCAGGAGCCTGTGCGCGCGGATCTCGGCCGGGCAGCGCCCGGAGATCGACGTGATGGCGCGATGGCTGCGCGCGCTCGGCCGCGATGTCCCCGCCGATCACCCCGGCCACGGGGACGGCACGACGCCGGCCGGGCAGGCGGGGTACGGCATGGCGAGCCTGGAGGAGATGAACCGGCTGCGCTCCTCGCGCGGGGAGGCCTTCGACGCGCTGCTGCTACGGCTCATGATCAGGCACCACGAGGGGGCGGTCACGATGGCGGGGGAGGAGCTGGCGGGCGGCACGGATCAGATCATGCGGGCGATGGCCGCGGACATGGCGTCCGGGCAGCGCGTGGAGATCGGCAGGATGCGCGCGCTCCTGAGGTGAGGCCGGGGGAGGAACTCCGCGAGCCGGGGGCGGTCCGGGGGTCAGGAACTCCACAGCATGTTCGACAGCTCTTCGTCCAGGTCCATGAAGTCGGTCTCCCGGCCGGCGGAGACCAGCTCATAGGTGCGGTGCAGGAACTCGGTCAGCGGGTGGAGCGGCACCTCGAACAGAGCCTGCCCGAAGGGCGAGGTGAGACTGATGTTCAGGGTGCGTTCACCGTCGGCTCGCGCGGGCCACACCTGGACGTCACCGTCTCCGACGCGTCTCACGATGCCCACGGTCAGCAGTTCGCGGGCGAAGATCCACTCGACCGGTTCGTCGTTCCCCACGTGGAAGGCCATCCGGATGGCGTACGGGTCATCGGCCGTGTAGCTGAGGCCGGCGAGCAGGGGGACGGTCGTACGGTCGGGGACCACAAGTCGAAGGCCCAGCTCGGCAGAGACGGTGGCATTCATCGTCAGCCAGCCCTTTCGTCGGTGGGTCCCCTGCGCGGGGCTCGGGTTGCGGTGCTCTGAAGGACTTCATCCGGAGCCATGTCTGCGGAACGAAGGCACTGCAGGAGAGATTCCGCTCCTGAGGCCTTCTGTAACGCACATCACAGCGCGACATTTATGCCGCTACCTGGTCAAACATCGCTTAGAGGCGCCTGTTTGCAAGGGTTTTGCGTGTCGTTCCGGCCGTCCTACGGGGCATCTACGGGTGTCTCGGGGTAAAGATCATAAGTGGTGCGATTCGGATGAGTATGGGGCATGACGATGCTATGACAACAGGGCGCCACGCCGCCGGACTCCGGCGAACCTTTCGTGATCGGTTTCGTCCGCCGGTTCGCCAGCGTGCCGCGGAGTGAGGTATGGTTTTCCGCGTCAGGCCGACCAAGTCAGCACGGGAAGCCCGGCGCGGAAGGGGCGATTAGCTCAGCGGGAGAGCGCTTCGTTCACACCGAAGAGGTCACTGGTTCGATCCCAGTATCGCCCACCCAGGCCGCAGGCCGCTTCTGATTCGTCAGAAGCGGCCTTCTTGATCTTCTGAGCGACCAAGCCCCGCCACCGGCCCTCGGGTGAGCCGGGCGGTGGCGTGTTACGCTGGCGCCCGGGTGGCGTCCTGACCGGCGAGCGCCGGCGCGCCAGGCCGCGTGACGCCCAAGACGCCTGGTAAGACGGCGAGACCGTACCGGGCGGGTGCGGGTGATGTGGTGTGTCCCTATCCTGACAGTGGGGTGTACATCGCAGCGCTCACAATGTGAAAGTCGGGGGAGTGAGCCCGATGGCAGATGGCTGGAACGATGGGGGAGGACTCGCGGGCACGCTGATGGAGCGGTTCTTGGACGGCAAGCCCGCGGGGCAGCGCGTACGCGCGTCGGTCCTGGACTCCTGGCGGCGGTGCCAGGCGGTTGGGCTCAGCCCCGACACCGTCCAGCCGCGCCTGCTTGAGGACCTGGACTTCGAATGCGGCCTGGTGCGCGCGGCCCGGCCGGTGTTCCAGCAGTTGCAGACCACCATCGCGGGCACCGCGGCGTGCGTGTTCCTGGGCGATGCCAAGGGCGTGATTTTCCTGCGTACCGTGGGGGACCCGGGCTTGCGCAGGGCGTTGGACGCGGTCGGTGCCGCGCCCGGTTCCAGTTATGCCGAGGCCGATGTGGGCACCACCGCTTTCAGCTCGGCGCTGGTGGAACGGCGTCCCTGCCAGATCGTGGGTGGTGAGCACTTCGCTGAGGCGCTGCGGTGGATCACCGGCATGGCCGCGCCGGTACGTGATCCGCTCAGCGGGCGCGTGTCCGGGGTGGTCGGTATCACCTGCCCGAACGAGCGGGCGAACGCGGAGTTGATGGCCTTTGCCCAGCGCTCGGCCACCGCCGTCGAGCGGCGTCTGCTCGACATGGCCACCGACCGCGAGCGCGCCCTGCTTGAGGCGTTCGTGCGGGAACGGGGAGTCAAGGTGGCACACCCCGTCCCGGGTTCGGAGCTGCGGGATCTGTCTCCGCGCGATCGGCTCGCTCTGCAGGAGGCCGCGCTGAATCTGGTCGCGCAAGGCCGGGCGGCGGTGGTGGAGGTCGGCCTTTCCGACGGCCGTGCCGCCACGCTCGTGGCCCAGCCGGTCACCGGCGGTTCCCCACGAGAGGCTCCCGGCATCGCCGTGCTGGCCTGGTTCTCCAACCTCTAGGAGACTGGCCTTGTGCGCAGCGGCACCGCACGTTCGAGATCACCGCGGTCGGCGCCGCGGCACCGCGCGAACACGCCACCAAGCCAGCGGGCCCTGATCGTAGGCCGCCTCCGATTCGTCGGAAGCGGCCTTTTCGATCTTCACGGGCGGCGGCCGGGAGGCGTCATGGCGCGGTACGGCGACGGCGCGGTTCCGGAAATGAATTGCTCGTGGATCCACCGGTTGGCCAGGATTGATCCCATGTCGAGCCGATCGCGTCCCTCGCGTCGTGCCCGGCCGACCATGGGGGAGAGATCGTGAGCTGGACCAAGCACTCCACGCCCGAGTTCCGCGCCATCGCCGACGAGCTGACGATCCTGCGCTGCCAGGTCGGCTCCGGCGTGCACGGGACCAACATCGCGGGCACCGACGACCGCGACGAGATGGGCATCTGCCTGGAGCCGCCCGAGTACGTCATGGGTCTGAACCGGTTCGACCAGTACGTGTACCGCACCCAGCCCGAGGGGGTGCGCTCGGGCCCCGGCGATCTGGACCTGATCATCTACTCCTTACGCAAGTGGATGCGGCTCGCCGTCACCGGCAACCCGACGGTGCTGCTGCCGCTGTTCGTCCCGCCCGAGGAGATCGTCACCATGACGCGCATCGGCGAGGACCTGCGCGCCAACGCGGACATGGTCCTGTCCCGGCAGGCGGGCCACCGGTTCCTCGGCTACCTGCGTGCGCAGCGCGACCACATGGTCGAGCGCCCGAACGGGACACGCACCAACCGTCCCGAGCTGATCGCCCTGTACGGGTTCGACGTGAAGTACGCCGGGCACATGGTGCGGCTCGGGCTGCAGGGGGTGGAGCTGCTGGAGACCGGCGGCGTCACCCTGCCCATGCCGGAGCCGTGGCGCACGTGGATCGTCGAACTGCGCCAGGGCGGGCACACCAAGGACGAGGCCCTGGCCGTCGCCGCCGAGCTGGAGTCCCGCCTTGAACGCCTGATCACCACCTCGCCGCTCCCGGAGCACCCCGACATGACGCGCGTGAACGCGTGGCTGGTCAAGGCCCACACCGAACGCTGGGCCGGCGAACGTCCGCACCCCTGACCGGGGCCGCGACTGCCGGTGAACGCGGCCCGCTCCCGCGTCTTCCGGGCCGTTTGACAGATATCGTCATGTCCTGTGCCGGTCGTGAGTTGACAGTGCCCGGCGCAGGGAAGACGATCCAACTTCGGGCCGCCGTCCGTTCTTCTCGTGGGCGCGGCGCGGTTTCGTGGGCACGTCACGTCTGCGAAAGATCGGTACTGGGTGTGCCGGCAGCGTGAGACGCTGGTGGTGTGGGGCGCGGTGAGGGTGGTCGGTGGTTTCTGTGACTGAGGGGGAGTTTTGAGCCGTTTCCCGGCTGACGACGACTTGGAGGACGACCAGGGACTCGACCACCGCCAGGCCGGTCCCACGGTCCTGCGCATGCTCGTGGGCGCCGAGCTGCGCCGCTTGCGCGAGGCCGGGGGCTTCAGCCGGGCCGAGGCCGGGTACCGCATCCGCGCATCCGACACCAAGATCAGCCGCCTGGAGCTCGGCCGTACCGGCTTCAAGGCCCGCGACGTCCAGGACCTGCTGACGTTGTACGGAGTGACCGGCGACGCCGAGCGCGAGACCCTGCTCACGATGGCACGGCAGGCCAGCGTCCCCGGCTGGTGGCACGCCTACAACGACCTGACGCCCCCCTCGTTCGAGTCCTACATCGGCCTGGAGCAGGGCGCCGCGCTGATCCGCAGCTGGGATCCGCTGTGCGTTCCCGAGCTCCTGCAGACCGAGGACTACGCCCGCGCGCTGATCGGCGCGCTGCACCCGGGCGTCTCGAAGGACGAGATCGAGCGCCGTGTCCGCCTCAGGATGGAGCGCGCGCGCATCCTGGTGGAGCCGGGCACCGTGAGGCTGTGGACGGTCCTGGACGAGTCGGCGCTGCGGCGCCGGGTCGGCGGCGAGGCCATCATGCGCGCCCAGATGGAATACCTGCTCGAGGCGGGCCGGCGCGCCAACGTCACGATCCAGGTGCTGCCGTTCAGCCGCGGCGAGCACGGCGCGATGGGCGGCCCGATGGCGATCATGCGCACGTCGGCGACCAAGCTCAGCGACGTCGTGTGCCTTCCGCAGCTCGTGGGCGTCATCTTCCCGGACAAGCAGGCCGACATCGACCGCTACTACGCAGTGATGAACGCGCTCGTGGTCGACGCCGAGTCGGCCTCCGCGACGGCCGCGATGATCCGCAGAATGCTGGACGAGTACTGAGGCGGTCTTTCCGGCGGCGGTCATTCCCGGCGGAGGCGCCAGGCCGTCGACCGGGCCCGGTGGCGTGCCGGGCCGCACCTCCGAGGCTTGCGGTCCGTGCGGGGCCGCACCGGGCGGCGGCGCTCCGGTGAGCTCGCCATTCCCGCCTCCTGATACCCGGATTGATCGGATGACCTGTTCGGGCGCGCCGCGAAGACCGGTGATCCGCGGCTCCGGCGCGCGACCGGGGGACGCGACGCCCTCCGGACGTCCGCCGTTTCCTCCCGCCCTGGTAGAGGGCAGGGACCGGGGCCACTCACCGCCTTGACGCTTCAGTTGTCACGTGTCAAAGTTTCGTCCACAGCGGCGAAAGTTAGGTCCCATCAGCTCCGACTTTTAGCGGACAGGTGCGGCGGCGCGCTCCTATCCCCTCGAATCCCTCGATCCCCTCCCAAAGGATCCGTGATGGACGAGCACGCGCGCTTTCCCGACCGCACCCCCGCCTCGCCCCGCACGGCCCTGCGCCGTGCCCGCGCGGCCCTCGCACGCTCCGCCGTCCTGCTGCGGCGCGCCGTGACCGTGGTGGCCGTGGCGGCGACCCTCGCGACACCCCTGACGGCGGCCACGGCGCAGGCCGCGCCCGCCGCCAAGGAAGGCCTGGCGGCCGAGCCCGGGTACACCTCCCTGTTCGACGGCACCCAGGCCGGCCTCAGCCGATGGCGCCAGGCCGGCCCCGGCGGCTTCACCATCGTGGACGGCACGCTGAAGTCCTTCGGTGGCATGGGCCTGCTGTGGTATCCGGTGAGCACGTTCGCGAACTACTCGCTCAAGCTCGACTGGATGATGCCCGGCGATGACAACGGGGGAGTGTTCATCGGCTTCTCCGACCCGCAGGGCGACCCGTGGAAGCCGGTCAACGAGGGCCACGAGATCCAGATCGACGCCACCGACGCCGACCCCAGCCGTACCACCGGCAGCGTCTACAGCTTCAAGGCCCCCGACGCCGCGCTGCGCGCCCAGGCGCTGCGCCCGCCGGGCCAGTGGAACACCTACGAGATCAGGCTGCACGGCCGGCACGTCGAGGTCATCCTCAACGACGTCAAGATCAACGACTACATGAGCACGCGGAACATCGCCAACGGCTACATCGGCGTGCAGAACGACGGCGACGGCATGGACATCAACTACCGCGACATCCGCATCAAGACCGACGCCCCCGCCCTCGTCGACTACGCGCGCGACCGCCCGGTCACCGTATCCAGCGTCGAGCCCGGATCCCAGCACGTCGGCCCGCGTGCCGTCGACGGCGACCTCGCGACCCGGTGGGGCAGCGCGTACTCCGACCCGCAGTGGATCCAGGTGGACCTCGGCCAGACGCGGACCATCAGGCTGGTCCGCCTGAACTGGGAGGTCGCCTACGCGCGGGCGTACCAGATCCAGGTCGCGCCCGGCTGCGGCGCCGCGTGGACCACGGTGTACTCCACCGTGAACGGTGACGGCGGCATCGACGACATTCCGCTCGGCGACGTGAGCGGCCGCTGCGTGCGGGTCTACGGCACCCAGCGCGCCACCCAGTGGGGGTACTCCCTCTGGGACCTGAACATCCTCGGTCTCTGACCCGGGCCCCCACACCACATCGGCCCGCGCCCGCACCCGGCGGCGCGGGCCGCTCTCCCCGGTACGGAGTCCCCGTGCCGAGCTCTCCCGTCCTCCCACCCCCCAGGAGATTTCGTGTCAGTTTTCGCGCGCTTACGCACGGTCGTCGGCGCAGTGATCCTCGCCCTCGCCGCGACGGCCCTGCAAGGGGCCACGGCCGCCTCCGCCTCCCCGTCCGCCGTGACCCCCCTCGCCGCAGCAGCGGTCACCGTCAGGCAGGCCGCGCTCGCGCCCCCGCCGACCAGCGGGTTCGAGAAGGTCAAGCTGGACGGCGGGCTGTCCATGGGCGAGCCGATCGAGCTGTCGGTCCTGCCCGACGGCAAGGTGCTCTACATCAACCGGGGCACCAGCTCCGGCGGCGGCCAGGTCCGCCTGTACAACCCCGCCACCAAGGCCACGACCGTCGCGCTGACCCTCCAGCTCGACGCGCGGTTCGAGGACGGGCTCATCGGCATCACCCTGCACCCGCGGTTCGCCTCCAACCACTGGGTGTACCTCTTCTACTCACCCAAGGTGACGCCGCTGGTGAACCGCATCTCCCGGTTCACCTTCAACACCTCCACCAATGTGCTCGACCCCGCCAGCGAGGACATGATCATCGAGTGGCCGACCGAGCGTGACATGTGCTGCCACTCTGCGGGCTCGATGACCTGGGATTCCAGCGAGAACCTGTACTTCGCGGTGGGCGACAACACCAACTCCGGCGGCGACTCTGCCGGCATGGCGCCGATCGACGAGCGCACGAGCCGCAACCCGCAGTACGACGCCCAGCGCACCTCCGGCAACACCAACGACCTCCGCGGGAAGATCAACCGGATTCACCCCGAGGACAACGGCACCTACACGATCCCCACCGGCAACCTGTTCCCGCAGGGCACCGCCCAGACCCGGCCCGAGATCTACATCATGGGCACGCGCAACCCGTACCGCGTGTGGGTGGACAAGAAGGCGAACAACACCCTGTACTGGGGCGAGGTCGGCCCGGACGCCGGGGCCACGATCCCGAACCGCGGCCCGGCGGCCTACGACGAGTTCAACCGCGCCACCGGCCCCGGCAACTACGGCTGGCCCTACTGCGGTGGGCCGAACGTCGCCTACAACGACTGGGACTTCGCCGCCAACGCCCCCCGCGGCTGGTTCCCCTGCGGCGGCACCACCGGCCCGGTCAACAACTCCCCGCGCAACACCGGACTCCAGCAGCTCCCGCCGACCAAGCCCGCGCTGGTGTGGGAGCAGCACGGCGGCAGCAGGGAATGGCCCGCGCTGGACAGCCCCGGCGGCTGCGGCTCGCCCAACCACACCGAGGTCTACCACTACGACCCGGCGCTGAACTCCGACGTCAAGTGGCCGCAGTACTACGACGACAAGTGGCTCATCTCCGAGTACTGCCGTAACTGGATCAAGGAGGTCCAGTTCGACAACGGCAACCCCTCCACGGGCACGCCGACCGTCATCGAGCCGGTCCTGTCGGGCATGAGCTTCGTCCACCCGATCGACATGGAGTTCGGGCCGGACGGATCGCTGTACCTGCTGGAGTACGGCAGCGGCTACTTCTCGGGCGCCGCGGACGCCGGCCTCTACAAGATCAACTACGTCCAGGGTGGGCGCTCGCCGATCGCCGTCGCGACCGCCGACAAGGACAACGGCCTCGCCCCGCTGACCGTCGCGTTCTCCAGCGCCGGCAGCTCCGACCCCGACGGCAACCCGCTGACCTACGCCTGGGACTTCGACGACAACGGCACCACCGACTCGACCGCGGCCAACGCGAGCTACACGTACACGACCAACGGCGACAAGCGGGCCCGCCTCACCGTCAACGACGGGACCGGCCGGTCCGGAACGGTGCTCGTCCCGATCGTCGTGGGCAACAACCGGCCGACGGTGACGCTCAACGGCCTGCCCAACGGCGGCATGTTCGGCTGGGGCGACGACCTGATCGCGACGGCCGGCGCCACCGACCCGCAGGACGGCACCGTCCCCTGTGCCAGTGTGATCGTCCGGGCGGCCCTCGGCCACCAGGAGCACGCGCATGAGATGGGACAGGGGACCGGCTGCGGCTCCACCTTCAACACCGGCCCCATCCACGCGGGGCTGGACGCGGTGCAGTTCTTCGTCCTGCGGTCCTCCTACACCGACAAGGGGGCGGCCGGCACGGTCCCGCTCACCGGGGAGAAGGAGATCACGCTCTGGCCCAAGCAGTGGCAGGCCGAGCACTTCGTTCAGCTCAACGGCCCCAAGTTGGTCGACCAGGCCGCGGCCGAGGGCGGAAAGCGCCTCGGCGACATCCAGAACGGCGAGTGGGTCAGGCACCACGGGGTCAGCCTGAAGGGCATCACCGGGGTGAAGGCGCGCGTCAGCTCCGCCGGCGCCGGCGGCACGCTGTCCTTCCGCTTCGACTCGCCCACCGGCCCGGAGGTCGCGCGCGTCGCCGTGGCCGGGACGGGCGGCTGGGACAACTACACCGAGGTCACCGCACCGGTCAACAAGCCGGACGACAACACCCACGACCTCTACCTGGTGTTCAGCGGCAGCGGCACCGGCGCGCTGTACGACGTCGACAGTTACACCTTCACCGGTGCCGGCGCGGGTACGCCTCCCGCGGCCCGCACCGGCGAGATCCGCGGTCTCGGCAAGTGCGTCGACATCAACGCCAGTTCGACCGCCGACGGCACCAAGGTGCAGATCTACGACTGCAACGGCTCGGCCGCGCAGCGCTGGACCATCGGCACCGACGGCACGATCCGCGGCCTCGGCAAGTGCATGGACGTCAAGGCCAGCGGGACGGCCAACGGCACGCTCGTGCAGCTGTACACCTGCAACGGATCGGGCGCCCAGCAGTGGTCGGCGCAGGGCAACGGGGCGCTGCGCAACCCGCAGTCCGGGCGCTGCCTGGACATCCCGGCGTCCAACACCACCAACGGGCGGCAACTGCAGATCTACGACTGCAACGGAACAGGCGCGCAGACCTGGACCCTGCCGTGATCTGAACGCTTGAGGGACGGGGCCCGGGCACGCGTCGAGCGCGCCCCGGGCCCCGGTCATTTCTTCTGGTTTTCGTCCGGTCAAACCAGATGATCGGCCATCATCAGCCGAAATATTTGCTCAGCCCTCCGTGACCTGCGATTTCCACAGGGGTATGGCCACATTGATCCGTTCCGCGAAGGAAGTCGGAAGGCGGTGAGGTCATGACTAGACCGACCGGCCTGGAGGCGCATCCCGATATCGTCGCGATGCGAGCCAAGTACGAAAGGGCGGGGTCGAGCGCGGTCGCGCAGGTGATCGAAGGGCTGACCCTGCTCGCGGGGCTCTATCTCGCGATATCGCCATGGGTGGTGGGCTTCAACACGAGCCTGCCCCGGCTCTCGGTGAACAACCTGATCACCGGGCTGGTGGTGGCCGCCCTCGCCCTGGGGTTCGCGTCCGCGTACGGTCGTACGTACGGGCTGACCTGGATGCTGCCCATCCTGGGCATCTGGACGATCATCACCCCGTGGGTCATGCGGTCGGCGACGACCGGATCCATCTGGAACAACGTCGTCACCGGAGCCGTCATCCTGCTCCTGGGACTCGGCGCCATGGCCGTGGGGAACCGCAAGATGCCCGGCACCGGTGCGCACATGCCCGGCGGCATGACCGGGGGAATGCCCGGCGGAAGGACCGGGGGAATGCCCGGCGGCAGGACCCACCAGGTGTGAGCCGGCGCGATCCGGGTGTGGCGGCGCGTCCGCCACACCCGTGGCACGGGGCCCGCGCGTGAGCGGCCCGTTTGCCGCCCGGCTCACGGGTATGGGGTCCTCGTGACCGCCGAACCGCGCGAGAGCGGCCCCGCCGAGCCGGGGATCCGGCGCAGGCGCCGGGGCCGCGGCTTCAGCCATGAGCGGCCCGGCGGGCGCCCGGTGCTCGACCGCCGGGCCGTCCGTATCAGGGCGCCGGTGATCCCGCCCGCCCTGACGGACGCGCCGGCCCCCGCGTGATCAGCGCCGGGGCCGCACGATCGAGAGGCGCTCACCGAGCTCGGCGCCGACGCCGGCTACGGACGGCCGGCCACCCGCGGCGGCGTGGAGCGGGCGCTCATCGCGCTATCGCGCCGTACCCCGCCGAGCACAGAAAGGGAAAACGCCATGACCGACCTGAAGGAAGCCCGGCCCGTCACCAACCCGTACGCCTCACTGTCGACCGCCGAGCTGATCAAGCACCTGTCCGAGGACGTGTCCCGGCTCGTGCGCGACGAGATCAGGCTGGCGTCGCTGGAGCTGAGCCGTAAGGGCAGGCGCGCCGGCCTCGGCGCCGGGCTGTTCGGCGGCGCCGGGGTGATGGCGCTGTACGGCGGCGGCGCGCTGGTCGCCACGGCGATCCTGGCGCTCGCGCTCGTGCTCCCCGGATGGCTCGCCGCCCTCATCGTCGGGGTCGCGCTGCTGATCGTGACCGGCGTGATGGCGCTGGTCGGCAAGCAGCAGATGAGCAGGGCCACGCCGCCCCTCCCCGAGGAGGCCATCAGAAGCCTGAAGGCCGACGTCGACGTCCTGAAGGAGAGTACGCACCGATGACAGAGAGAGACCCGATCGGGACCCCGTTCCGTCCCACGGCCGGAGAGGTCGGCCTGCACCGGCAGGAACCCGGCACGGCCAACATCGCCTCCATGGGGCAGTCGCTGAACGTCCCGCAGGTGCACGTGCCGCCGAAGCCGTACGTCAAGCCCGTGGTCAGCCACGGCCGGGGCGACCCCCTCGCCGGGCTGTCGCAGTCGTCGCTCGGGCCCCGCCGGGAGGCGCCGCCCGAGTACGTCGAGCACGAGCCCGTCCACCATCCGCAGGTCTACTGGTCGGAGGAGGACCGGCTGCGGGACGAGATCTACCGCACCCGGGAGGAACTCGGCCTCACCGTCGAGGCCCTCGCGCAGAAGGTGGACGTCAGGGCGCGGGCGCGGCGGACGATGGCCGTGACGAAGGAGAAGGCGTCCGGTATGGCGGGACGGGTCCGCGGCGCCACCGCGGACCGGGCCGGCACGGTCATGTCCGGACCGGTGCGGAGCGCGGCCTGCCGCGTCTCCGACGAGGCAAGGCGTCGTCCCGCCGTGCTGATCGCCCTCGGCGCGGCCACCATGATCGGCGCGGCCTGGGCGAACTGGACGGCGCGGCGCCCGCGCGCCCGTATGAGACGCCGCCATCGGTGAGCTCGGCGGCGGCGCCGGGGGTGCGGAACCCCCGGCGCCGCGTCATGGAACCGCCCGGGAAGCTGAAGAAGAGGGAAACGGCAGGTCATCGACGGCATGTCGCCGTTGGCGGCGCTCCCTGACGGGCAAGGTCCGGATGTACCGCACGTCACGGTGACGGCGTCCCGGGGCCGCGCCGCCGTTCCACCCTGTTCCCACGCTTGTTCCCACGTTTCTATGAGGTGAATGACATGCCGCTTCACCCCAACATCGACCCCGAACTCGCCGAGGGCCTGGAACGCGCGTTCCTGCCGCCGGTCGACCTCGCCCGGATGTCGCCGGCGGACCTGCCGGGCGTGCGCGGCCGGATGCGCGAGGCCTTCACCGCCATGCCGCCCGCCGCCGTGCCGGGCGTCGAGACCGAGGACCGCATGATCCCGGGACCGGACGGCGACCCCGACCTGCGGGTGCGCGTCCACCGCCCCGCCGGGCGCGGTGGGCCGCTGCCCGTCCTGTACTGGATGCACGGCGGCGGCATGGTGCTCGGCCTGGTCGAGATGGACGACGCCATCCTGGCGCGCTACGTCCGCGACGTCGGCTGCGTGGTGGTGTCGGTCGAGTACCGGCTGGCCCCCGAGCACCCGCATCCGGCGCCCGTCGAGGACTGCTACGCCGGCCTGGTGTGGACGGCGAAGAACGCGGGCGAGCTCGGCGTCGACCCCGACCGCGTCGCCGTCGGAGGTTCCAGCGCCGGGGGCGGCCTGGCGGCGGGCACCGTGCTGCTCGCCCGCGACCGGGGAGGGCCGGCGGTGTCCTTCCAGTTCCTGCTCTCGCCCATGCTCGACGACCGCAACGACACCCCCTCCAGCCGGGAGTTCGAGGAGGCCGTCATGTGGAGCCGCGGGGAGAACATCTTCGGGTGGACGGCGCTGCTGGGCGAGGCCGTCGGGACCGCCGCCGTGCCGGCGTACGCCGCGCCCGCCCGCGCCGCCGACCTGTCGGGGCTGCCGCCGAGCTACATCGACGTCGGCGAGCTGGAGGTCTTCCGCGACGAGTGCGCCGACTACGCGCAGAGGCTGCTGCGGGCGGGCGTCTCGACCGAGTTCCACATCTTCCCCGGCGCCTTCCACGGCTTCGACGCCATACTGCCCGACGCCGGGGTCAGCGTGCGCGCGGTCGAGGGACGGGTGGCCGCGCTGCGCCGGGCGCTGGCCGGTCTGGTCTGAGGCGGTCTGGTCTGAGGCGGCGGGGTCTGAGCCGGCCGCCGCTCACTCGACCTCGGCGCTGCCGCTGACCCGCAGCTTGCGCCGCGCGCGCTCGTAGAACGTGGTCGTGCCGAGCCGCACGACGTGACCGGCGGCGCGCACGGCGCCGACGGTCACGCGGTCGCCCGCCGTGAGGCGCCCCTGCACGGCGCCGTCGACCTCGACCGCGAGCTCACCGCTCGTCGGCAGCAGGTCCAGCACGACGTGCTCGTCGGCAGAGAGCACGAGCGCCCGGTTGAACGTGGAGTGGGCCGCCGACGGCACGACCAGGAAGCCCTCGACCAGCGGGGACACGATCGGCCCCCCGGCCGAGAAGTTGTAGGCGGTCGACCCGGTGGACGTCGCCACGATCACCGCGTCGGAGGCGTAGCGGACGAACGGGTGGCCCTCGACCGAGATGGACACGGCCGCCAGGCGGTCGCCGGGGATGCGCACCAGGGCGATGTCGTTGAACGCCGTGACCGCAATGCCGCCGGGCAGGGTCGCACGTACGGCCATGCGCGGCTCGACGGTGAACTCGTGGTTGTCGATCGCCGACAACGCCGGGGGCAGGTCCTCGACGTCGATCTCGGCGAGAAAGCCCAGCCTGCCGAGGTTGACGCCGAGCACGGGGGTGGAGTGCCCGGTCAGCAGGCGCATGGTGCGCAGCATCGTGCCGTCGCCACCCAGGCTCACCAGCAGGTCGGCGCGGTCGACGAGCGTGTGGGCGTCGACGGCCCGCGCGCTGCAGTCGATGCGGCCGACCTCGTCCGGCAGGCCGAGCACCGTGACGTCCCTGGCGCGCGCCCACTCGACGATGGTGTCGATGGCCTCTTTGGAGTCGCGCTGAGGGTGGAGCACCAGCCCGACGGTCTTGACCATGCCCATGAGGCCACTGTACGGGGACCGGTGCGTGGCAGGGGCCGCTGACGGAGGGGTCGCTCGCTTACGATGGAGGGCGCGCATGGGCTTTCGCGAGCAGACACCACAGATGGGCGGTCCGGGCCCGGGCGCTGTCCGGAAGCGGTCACTTTCTGAGGGGCGAACACCCTTTGCGGCCCATGGCTCTTAACGCCAGAACGCTCATGTGGGCCCAATCCGTGTAGTCGGGGATGCCCCGGCGCGCCCGCGGGCGTCGTCCGGGCACGAATTTTCGGGGGCCGGAGGCGGCCGGCGGCCCGGTCATGCGCTGGTAGGCGCTCTGATAATGGGGCCGGGGTCTGAAACGGCTAAGTTACGTCAAGGGTCGGCCAATGCATCGTCCTGTTCTCTGAGTGGGATGCGGGGGAAACCGGGTATATTCTTGAGGTGTCAAACTAAGCCCTGTGAAAGGAGTGGGAGATGGCCACACAGATCCAGACGCTACTCATCGACGACCTGGAAGGCGGCGAAGCAAAAGAGACCGTGTCCTTCGCGATTGACGGCACCAGCTACGAGATCGACCTGAACGACAAAAACGCCAGGAATCTCCGCGAGGCCCTTACGCCTTTCGTCTCCAGCGCCCGCCGGGCCGAGGGCGCGCCCGCCCGGGGCCGCAAGCGCGGCGCCGCCCAGCGCCCCTCTCGCGACAAAAGCTCCGAGATCCGGGCTTGGGCCAAGGCGCATGGGCTGAACGTCAGCGAGCGGGGCCGGATCGCCTCGCACATCGTGGCCCAGTACGAAGCGGCACAGTGAATGATTAACCCCGCACACCGTCATTAGCCATCCGGCGAGCATGTGATCCTCCACCGGGTACATGTCTCGCGGACCGTCTTTGCGCGGCAGTGCTCACACCGGGCGATGGCCGCCGAGGCAACGAGGCGGCCGAGCGCGGCTCTCGCTCTCCGCCGGCCCGACCACCCCTCTGGCCTGCGGAGTCGCGATGCTCCGGGGGCGGGCGCCCCGGGCCGATCTTCCGCCATGTAGTGCTGACTTCACCGAATTGTCGTGATGAGCACTTTTCCTTACCAGGCCGGTGTGTTACCACGCCGGCCGCCGATCTCCGTGTAGTTCCCGGAAAACATGAGCGGGCGTCGCGCATCGCCGCGGCTCGCCGTTTCCCTCGCATAACGCCCGCCGCGCCGGCGATCACATGTTCACGAGAGTTCCGTGCACCGGGCGCGGCGTATGCGGGGAGCTCCGCCCAGAAATCATGGAGACGTAGCGGTACTTGACGGGCGGGCGGAAGTACGCCAGTATCGGGCGCCCGCCTCGTGCGTACTCGCCATGGCCGGTGCGGCGGTGGCCGAGTTCGGCCGAAGGGTCTCCCGGCCGCCGGATCCGCAATCTAATGGCCGTCCGAGGCGCCGATTGTCCGGTTCATTTCGCTGGACCGTAACAATCATGCCCTCAGGGGCCGGCTCGCGTGACCGGCGCCGGTCATTCGCCGGGGCGGGGTGTCCGCGCCAATCCTGGACGTTAGGTGTGAGAACGATAAGACAATGCCCTGAGGGAGCGTTTTGGGCTGTTCCGGCTCTCCTCCACCGCGAATCCCGCGCGACCCGTTTGTGACCTTGTGCACGCGGTGTATGGCGGTATGTCGTACCTTTCTCACTCCTATAAGCGATAGGAGATGGCCGCTCCCGGTCAAGCGGTCGTCAACTCCTCCTCAAGTGCCTCTGGGGTGACGTAGCGACGGATCGGGGTGGGTAGCGATCCGAGCAGTTGTCCCATCAAGGGGGGGAGGGGCATGAATCGTGCTGTTTTGGGGGCGATGGCCGTCGGCGGTATCGGAGTGGGCGTCACCCGATGGCTCACCTCGCGCCGCACCAAGGCCCGGGCCGTCCGCGAGGCGGGCCGGTGGATGATGGTGACGATCAATCGTGGCCCGGACGAGGTCGTGCAGGACGGCATCCTGCCCGAGCCCTTGGCGCGGCTCGGCGACACCATCGAGGTGCAGGTGCGCGAGGCGCCGGGCGGCCGCGGGACCGAACTCGGTGCCAGACCGCTGAGGCCGGTGCCCGCCGGGGTCGGCGAGGTCCTGGCCCGCCTGGAGGGCGAGGACCCGCGCCAGGCCGTGCGCCGAGCCCTGCGCCAGGCGAAGTGCCTGATCGAGACGGGGGAGGTGCTGCGCCCTGACGAGTGGCCCGAGCGCCTCACGCCCACCGGCCGGATCGTGGATCTCGCCGCGCAGCGCGCCGGTGGGGAGGGGCGGCTGTGAAGGCGCTGTGCTGGCAGGGCGTGAACGAGCTCTCCGTCGAGCGCGTCCCCGACCCGCGCATCCTCAACGCCCAGGACGCGATCGTCAAAGTCCTGCTGACCACCACCTGCGGATCCGACCTGCACCTACTGGGCGGCTACATCCCGTCCATGCGCGCCGGCGACGTGATCGGCCACGAGTTCATCGGCCAGATCGTCGAGGTCGGCTCGGATGTCCGCCGCCACAAGGTGGGCGACCGCGTGGTCGTGTGCTCGGTCATCGGCTGCGGACGGTGCTGGCACTGCGAGCACGACATGTGGTCGCTGTGCGAGAACAGCAACGTCGAGCCCGCCCTCACCGAGATGATGTGGGGCAGCGACCCCGCCGGCGTCTTCGGCTACTCCCACGCCCTCGGCGGGTACCGGGGCAGCCACGCCGAGTACGTCCGCGTCCCGTTCGTGGACTACGGCGCGTTCTCGGTGCCAGACGGCGTGGACGACATGAACGCCCTGTTCGCCTCGGACGCCGCCCCCACCGGGTGGATGGGCGCCGATCTCGGCGGGGTGCGTCCCGGCGACGTGGTGGCGGTGTGGGGGTGCGGCGGGGTCGGCCAGATGGCGGCGCGGGCCGCGATCCTGCTCGGTGCGGACCGCGTGATCGCCATCGACCGGTACCCCGAGCGCCTGGCGATGGCCGAACGCCACGTCGGGGCCGAGACCATCGACTACACCCGCACCGACGTCATCGCCGAACTCAAGGAACGCACCGGCGGGCGCGGCCCGGACGTCTGCATCGAGGCCGTCGGCCTGGAGGCCGAGACCGGGGGGCCGCGGACGATGTACGACATGGCCAGGCAGCGGCTCGGCCTGGAGCTCGACCGTCCGTTCGCGGTGCGGGAGGCCGTCTACGCCTGCCGCAAGGGCGGGTCGGTGTTCATCCTCGGCGTCTTCGCCGGGCTCGTCGACAGGTTCCCGCTCGGCGCGATCATGAACAAGGGGCTCACCGTCCGAGGCGCGCAGCAGCACGGGCAGCGCTACATCCCGAGGCTGCTCGACCTGATCGACAAGGGGGAGCTGCGCACGGCCCACCTCGCCACGCACACGATGACGCTGGACGAGGCGCCGAAGGGCTACGACCTGTTCAGGAACAAGAAGGACGGCTGCGTGCGGGCGGTCTTCCGTCCCTGGGCGTAGAGGGCGGCCGCCGGGCGCGTGTCGTGTCCGGCGGGGCCCGGCCGAGCCGTCCTGCGCTGAGCACGCCTCCTGCGGCCGAGCCGAAGGTCCCCGCGGCCAGGGACCTTCGGCGCTGACGGCGCCCACGTCCCCGGCGAGATGCTCGAAACAGGGGCGAGCCGGGGAGGCGGTGACGGTCATGCGCGTCGAGGACGTCATGGGCAGGGTGGCGATCGCCGTCCGGCCGGAGACGTCGTTCGCCGATCTCGTCGCGACCATGCGCCGCTTCAAGGTGGGCGCCGTCGCGGTGATCGACGCGGACCGCCGGCCGGTGGGGATGGTCTCGGCCCACGACCTGCTGCTCAAGGAGATCGAGGAGCCCGGCCACCGCCGGGTGTTCGAGGGCCGCGCGCGCCGCGCGGAGCGGGCCAAGGCCGCCGGCGGCACGGCGGGCCAGCTCATGACCACGCCTCCGATCACCGTCACCGCGCGGACGACGGTCAGGGAGGCCGCCCGGATCATGCACGACCACCACGTCCGGCAGCTCCCCGTGGTCGGCGAGGACGACGGGAAGATCGTCGGCACGGTGCACCAGTCCGACCTGCTCAAGATCTTCGCCCGCCCGCCCGAGGAGGTGCGCGCCGACGTCGAGGACGCGCTGGCCCGGGCGGGAGTCGACGCGCGCGCGGTGTCGATCCGGGTCGAGCCCGGACTGGTGTCGCTGCGCGGAGCCGTCCCGAGGCGCTCGCAGATCGCGGCGGCGGTCGACGGCGTGCGGGCGGTCGACGGCGTGATCGAGGTCGACGACCGGCTGTCCTACGAGACCGACGACCTCGTCACCGTGCCTCCTCTGTTCATGTGACCGGCTCGCGACGCGCCGGAGGTGTGCCATGTCCGGAACGATCGTCGTCGGCATAGACGGCTCGCCGTCGGCGGCGGCGGCCCTGGACTGGGCGGCCGACGAGGCCCGGCGCGTGGGGGCCCGGCTGAGGATCGTCCACGTGCGCGAGCCCTGGTCCTACCAGTTGCCGCCCCGGGCGGGCGCCCGCGACCCGGACTCCCTCACGGATTTCTGGCAGGGCGCGCTCGCCGCCGCCGTCGACCGGGTGCACGGCCACACCCCCGGGATCGACGTGAGCGCCGCGCTGGTCTTCGGCGCGGCCGCCGAGAGGCTCGCCACCGAGTCCGAGGGCGCCGACGAGCTGATCCTGGGCAGCAAGGGGCTCGGCGGCCTGCCCGGGATGGTGCTGGGCTCGACGGGACGGTCGGTGGCGGGGCGCGCCGAGGGGCCGGTGATCGTCGTGCGCCGCTCCGGGCCCGCCCGGCACGGCGCGGTCGTCGCCGGCTTCGACGGGACGGAGGAGTCCGAGGCCGCCCTGGACTTCGCCCTCGCACAGGCGCGGGCGCGCGGGGCGCACGCGCACGTCGTGTATGCCTGGTACACCCCGCCGTTCACGCCGTACGCGACCCTCTTCGCGGGCGGGGTGCACGAGGCGCTCGCCGAGGAGTCCGCGCGGGTCCGCCGGCGCCTGGCACCGTGGCAGGAGCGCTACCCCGACGTGCGGATGACCGGCACGGCCGTCCGCGGGCATCCCGTCCCGGCGCTCGTGGACGCCTCCCGGGACGCCGACCTGGTCGTCGTCGGGTCCCCGCCCGCGGGTCCGCCCGGCTCGGCGTTCGCGGGGTCGGTCGGCCAGGGCGTCCTGCGCCACGCCCGCTGCCCGGTCGCGATCGTCCGCCCGCGCCGTCACGCCTGAGGACACCCCCTGAGGACACCGCCTGAGGACGTACGCCTGAGGACGCCGGCACGCCCGAGGTGCCGTCACGGCTGAGGATCGAGGGGGATCCGCCAGGTCACGCGGGTGCCGGACGCTCCGGTGCGGACGGCTTCGAAGGTGCCGCCGAGCCGGGCGGCGCGGTCGGCGAGGTTGCGCAGGCCGCTGCGGCGGCCCTCCGGCGGCAGGCCGACCCCGTCGTCCTCGACGAGGAGCGTGAGCCGCCCGCCCCCGACCTCCAGAGTCACCCCGGCGCGGGAGGCGCCGGCGTGCCTGACCACGTTGGACAGCGCCTCGCGCAGCACCGCCAGCAGGTGCTCGGCCTGTTCCGCGGAGACCGCGGTGTCGATCAGGCCCTCCATGCGCAGGCCGGGCGTGAAGCCGAGGTGGCCGCGCGCCCCCTCCACCAGCTCCACGACGCGGGCGCGCAGCGTCGTGGCGGGCTCCTCGGGAGGGGTCTGCAGCGCGAAGATCGTCGAGCGGATCTGGCGGATCGTGCCGTCCAGCTCGTCGATGGCGTGCTGGATCCGCGAGGCCGCCTCGGGCCGTTCCACCAGCCGCACCGCGCTCATCAGTGTCATGGCGACGGCGAACAGGCGCTGGATGACGACGTCGTGCAGGTCCTTGGCGATGCGGTCGCGGTCCTCCAGCAGGCCGAGCCGCTCGGCGTCCTGGCGGGCCTCGGCGAGCTCCAGCGCGATGGACGCCTGCCCGGCGAAGGAGTGCAGCATGCGCACGTCCGAGCGGCTGAACGGGATGCGGCCCGACCGTTTGCCCAGGGAGAGCACGCCGCGGACGGCTCCGGCGGCGCCGAGCGGCACGGCCACGGCCGGGCCGACGCGCAGCTCGCCGGAGATCACCGCGGGGATCTCCCAATCGGCCAGGTCGGTCACCACCACCGGCTCCCCGCCGGTGAAGGCGCGGCCGGACAGCGAGTCGGCGACGACCACCTCGACGGCGGCCACGTCCTCGACGGCCACCCCGTCGGCGATCGTGACGCGCAGCTTCTCGCCCCCGGCGGCCGGGAGCAGCACGACCGCGACGTCGGCGCCGGCCATCTCGCGCGCCCGGCGGGCCACCAGCGTGAGCACGTCGCGCGAGTCGGCCCCCGACAGCAGGCTGGTGGTGACCTCGGAGGACGCCTGCAGCCAGGCCTCGCGCCCGCGGGTCTCCTCGTACATGCGGGCGTTTTCGATCGCGACCCCGGCCGCGGTGGCCAGGGCGATCACGATCGCCTCGTCCTCCTCCTCGAACGCGCCCCCGCCGCGCTTCTCGGTGAGGTAGAGGATGCCGAAGACCTCGCCGCGGACGCGGATCGGCACGCCGAGGAACGAGCCCATCGGCGGGTGACCGGGCGGGAACCCGTAGGACTCGGGGTGGTCGGCGATGTGGTGCAGCCGCAGCGGGTGGGGCTCCTTGATGAGGAGTCCGAGCAGGCCGAGGCCGTGCGGCCAGTGCTCGATGCCGGCGATCTCGTCCTCGGACAGGCCCACGGGGACGAACTGGATCAGCGTGTCGCCCTCGCCGATGAGGCCGAGGGCGCCGTAGGTCGCGTCGACGAGAGTGGTGGCGGTCTCCACGATGCGGCGCAGCACCGTCTCGAGATCCAGGTTGCTGCCGACCGCGACGACCGCGTCGAGCAGGGCGTGCACCCGGTCGCGGGTCGCGAGCACCGCGTCGAGCCGGACCTGGAGCTCCGACAGCAGTTCGTCGAGCCGCATGTGCGGCATCAACGAACGCGGCTGGACGTCCGCCATACAAGGAGTGTCCCACGACACGCCTCACTCGAATCCGGATGAAAGCCTCATATGGGACATTTGCGCAAAGATCAGGGCGCGCTTGACCGCCGCCGTGCTTCCCCGGCGGTTCTGGCGGCCCCGGCCTCCGGGTTCATCCGGGCTCGTCGCGGCGGCCGGACCTGAGGCGGGCGGCCAGGGCCGCCGCCTGCGTGCGGCGCTGCATGTCCAGCTTGGCCAGCAGGTTCGACACGTAGTTCTTGACCGTCTTCTCCGCCAGGAACAGCCGCTCGCCGATCTGCCGGTTGGTCAGGCCCTCGCCGATCAGCTCCAGGATGTGCCGCTCCTGCCCGGTCAGCGCGGCCAGCGGGTCGCGCGCGGCGGCCTGGTCGCGCAGGTGGCGGAGCATGGACGCGGTGCTCTGCGGGTCCAGCAGCGACTGGCCCGCAGCCACCGTCCGCACCGCGCCGACCAGGTCGGACCCGTGGATCTGCTTGAGCACGTACCCCGCCGCGCCCGCCATGATCGCGTCGAACAGCGCCTCCTCGTCGGCGAACGAGGTCAGCATCAGGCACGCGAGCCCCGGCGTCCGCGAGCGGACCTCCCGGCAGACCTCGACCCCGCTGCCGTCGGGCAGTCTCACGTCCAGCACGGCGACGTCCGGCCTGAGCGCGGGGATGCGGGCCACGGCCTGCTCGGCCGTCCCCGCCTCACCGGCGATCTCGATGTCATCCTCGGCCGTCAGCAGGGCCGCCACGCCGCGCCGGACGACCTCGTGGTCGTCGACCAGGAACACGCGGATCATAGATGGACGCTAACCGCGCGCGACCCGTCCCGGCCAGGGCCGAAGGTCCCGGCCGCGGGCGTGTCGCACGGCGCCTCGCTACGACTGCTTCTCGACCGGCACCCGCTGGGCCTTCGGCTGCTCCTCCGTGAGGGGGATGTCCACCTCCAGGATGCCGTCGTGGTACACGGCCTTGACGTTGTGCTCGTCGGCGTTCGGCGGCAGCGAGATGGACCGGCTGAACTCGCCGTACACGAACTCGGTGCGGTGCGGCTCCGACCGCTCCTCCTTGCGCTCGCCGTGCACGGTGAGCACGCCGTTTTCCACGGTCACCTCGACGTCGCTCTCCGGGTCGATCCCCGGCAGCTCGGCGCGGACGATGTAGTGGCCGTCCTTCATGGTGTCCTCGAACCGGACCATCCGCCCGCCGGTGTACGACCTGCCGCCGGAGAACGGCGCCTCCAGCCAGTCCAGCAGGTCGGGTACCAGCCCTCGCGGCTCGCGGCGCGTCGGCACAGACATTGTCGAACCTCCCTGGATCGTCGGGTCGCTCACCTCCATCTGACGCCGGGCGGGGGCTCCCGGTGGAGGGGCCGGAGGTCCCGAACGCCCGGGCCCTTCGGCCCCACCGGCGCCCCGCCCGTAGGCGAGCCCGCCCGCTCAGCCCTGCCTGCTCTGCCCGGCCAGCTGGGCGACGTCCTCGGCCGCGTCGCCGGTCAGCTTGTCGGCGAGGTCGGCCAGCGCGCGGCCGGCGGCCAGCTCGTCGCCGATCTCCGGCACGGGCCGGTCGGCCGGGTTGCGCCGCGCGTACCCGACGCTCTCGTGCCGCGTGCCCGTGCGGGTGATGAGGACGGCCCGGGCCCTGGTGAGGTCGTCGTTGTCGTCCTCGAGGATGTGTATCTCCACCGTCCACTGCTTGTGGCGCATGACGCCACCTCCCTGCGGTCTTCCTCCCTCAACCATCTCTCAGGGGTCGCGCGGCCTCGACGCCGCCCCGGGTGTCGTCGTCCGCGGGGGTCGCGGCGGCCAGGCGCAGCGACCGGGCGACGGCTTCCGGAAGCGCACGCAGGCGGTGTCCGGGCAGCTCGAGGACGGTGACGTCACCGGCCCAGGGCGCGACCTCGTCGACGATCGCGCGCGCCCCCTTCTTGGTGAGGTGGCCGTGGGCGCGGATCAGCCCCTCCCGCCAGACGTTGGCGAGGCGGCCGTGCGCGTTGTCCAGCAGGGCGCGCAGCAGCCGGTCCTCCGGGCCGGCCGGGGGCGGCAGCCGTACCGCGTCGACGACCCCGCCCTCGGCGGTGATCGCGTACAGGACGGACAGCGCGTCGAGGCCGGGCGTCGGGCCCTCGGCCAGGGCGCGGACGTGGCGGGCGCGCGTGGCGAGCAGCAGGCGGGGGAGCGCGGCGCCGAGGCCCGGGGGCACGGCGATGGCCACCCGCGCCGGGGACGAGGCGTACGGCTTGGCGAGCCAGGTGGACAGGCGGGCCCTCGGCGCGCGGGGCGCCACGTCCTTGGGCCAGTCGCCCACCAGCACCTCGAACTCCTCGCCCGAGAGGCCAAGGGACGGCCCCGAGGACGGCAGGGACGCGGGATCCGGGGCCGCGGACGGGTGCGCCTCGACCGCCTGCGGGCCCTGGGTATAGATGGCGGTGCCGTAGCGCTCCACCCGGGCGGCGACGGCCGGGCGGGTCTTGGTGGTGGGCCGCAGGACGTACAGGTCGGCGGCGGAGCCGATGGCCTCCGCGCCGTCGTACCTATTGAAGTCCGGATATATCGCCTCAAGGGCGAGGTTGAGATCGAAGAGGGACCGCTGCACCTTCAGCGCGAGCATGGGCGTCCGCTCGCTCGCCCCGTACGCCAGCAGCACCCGCCCGTGCTCCGGATCGCGCAGCCCCTCGACGGCCCGCGCCACGAACAGCCCGACGCCCTCGGGCGTGTACGGAGGGTCGGTGATCGCCAGATCGGCCCGCTCACGGGCCGACGGCGGCAGGCCCAGGCGCAGGTCGGCCCAGCGGGTCCGCACGTCCAGCCCGAGGGCCGCCGCGCGGTCGTCGATGTAGGCGAGGATGCGGTCGTCCACGTCCACCACCGTCACCTGCACGCCCGGGTGGATCATCGCCACCGCCAGCGACGTCAGGTCGTGATCGCCCACGCACAGCAGCCGTGAGCCCGGCAGCCAGAATCGCGCGCCCAGCAGCAGCGCCCTGCGCACGACCGTCTCCGGCGTCGCCGACACGTGGTCCAGGACGTGGCGGCCGCGCGGACCGCCCGCGACCAGCTCCGCCATGCGCTCCACCACGCCGGCGTGCCGGGGGAGCAGATGGGCCACGGGGTCGGCGGGGGCGTCGCCTGGCGGCTCGCCGTACGCGCGCGCCTGCCCTGGCGTCAGCCGGAACCGGTCACCGGATCGCTGCGCCCCGGCCTCCCGCAGCAGGGCCTCGATCGCCCGCCGGGAGGTCGCCGTCTCACGGATCAGATCGGCCGGCGTCCACCACGTGCCGTCGGACAGCAGGGCCAGCGCCGCGCGCAGCCGGCGCGCGTCCACCCCCGCCTCGGCCAGCAGCCTGCTCACTCCGTCCGGCTCCATGCGCCAACCCTATCGGCGGCCACCGGCGGCCCCGTTCGCGTCGCGGACGCTCCCGGACGGCGGGCGTGTCCCACCCGGGGCCGGGGCGATCCTGTGGCTAAAATCCCCCGGGGCGACCGACGGGGGGAGTGTGGCCCTGATGCTGCAGATGCTGCACGGCATAGACGTGTCCAACTGGCAGGGGTCCGTCGACTGGGCGGACCACGCGATCGACGGCGTCGACTTCGGCTTCGCCAAGGCCACCGAGGGCACCGGCTTCACCGACAAGTGGTTCGCCCGCAACTGGGCGGCGATGCGCGAGAACTGGATGGTCTGCGGGGCCTACCACTTCGGGCACCCGAAGGGCGACCCGGACGACCAGGTCCGCCATTTCCTGGACGTGATCGACGCGGCGGGCGGCCTGCGCCGGGGCGACCTGATCGCCCTGGACCTGGAACGCTCCGGGCACCTGCCGCCGCAGGAGGTCGCCGCGTTCGCCCGGCGCTGGTGCCGCGTGATGACCTTGGTCACCGGCGTGCGGCCGATCATCTACACCTTCCTGTCCTTCGCCAGGAAGGGCTACTGCCACGGGCTGGAGGACTACCCGCTGTGGATCGCGGCGCCCAGCCACCCCAAGGGACGCCCGGCCGTGCCGCCGCCCTGGAACCGGTGGACCATCCACCAGTACTCCCACGGCCGCATCGACCGCAACGTCTTCCGGGGCGACCGCGCCCAGCTCACCGCCCTCGGCTTCCAGCCCGACGACGTCCGCCGCAAGGCCTAGCCGGCGCCGTGGCGAGGAGTGGACCGCGCTGTGGCGGAGGCGTGGGCCGCGGGGCCGTGAGGCGCGGGCGGCGGCGAAAATCGACGGCCGTTCCCGGTAGCATCGGCACGACAACGCAGAATCCACACCTTGCGAATTCCTTGGAGTCATCGTGTCTGCCGCCCCAGAAATACGCGTCACCCTCGCCGGAGCCGAGCGTGTGGTCGCGGGCGGCACGACGGCGGGCGAGGTGCTGGAGGCCGACGGCCGCACCGTCATCGCCGCCAAGATCAATGGGCAGCCCCGCGACCTGGCCGCCGAGGTCGCCGACGGCGACGTCGTCGAGCCCGTCACGATCGAGAGCGATGAGGGCCGCGCCATCCTGCGCCACTCCACCGCCCACGTCATGGCGCAGGCCGTACAGGAGATCTTCCCCGACGCCCGGCTCGGCATCGGCCCGCCCGTCGAGAACGGCTTCTACTACGACTTCGACGTCGAGCACCCCTTCACGCCCGACGATCTGAAGCGCATCGAGAAGCGCATGCGCGAGATCGTCAAGCAGGGGCAGACCTTCGCCCGGCGCGCCGTCTCCGACGAGGCCGCCCGCGAGGAGCTCGCCGCCGAGCCGTACAAGCTCGAGCTGATCGGCCTCAAGGGCGGCGCGGCCGACGAAGAGAGCGTCGAGGTCGGCGGCGACCAGCTCACGATCTACGACAACCTCGACCCCAAGTCCGGCGAGCTCTGCTGGAAGGACCTGTGCCGGGGGCCGCACCTCCCGTCCACCCGCGTCATCCCCGCGTTCAAGCTGATGCGCTCCGGCGGCGCCTACTGGCGGGGCAGCGAGAAGAACCCCCAGCTCCAGCGCATCTACGGCACCGCCTGGGAGTCGCGCGAGAAGCAGGACGACTACCTCCACCTGCTGGAGGAAGCCGAGAAGCGCGACCACCGCAAGCTGGGCGCCGAGCTCGACCTGTTCTCCTTCCCGACCGAGCTGGGCTCGGGGCTCGCGGTCTTCCACCCCAAGGGCGGCGTGGTCCGCCGCATCATGGAGGACTACTCCCGGCGCAGGCACGAGGAAGCCGGGTACTCCTTCGTGAACACGCCGCACATCACCAAGGAGAACCTGTACCAGGTATCCGGCCACCTCGACTGGTACGCCGACGGCATGTTCCCGCCCATGGAGCTCGAGGGTGCGCGCTACTACCTCAAGCCCATGAACTGCCCGATGCACAACCTGATCTTCCGCTCGCGCGGGCGGTCCTACCGCGAGCTGCCGCTGCGGCTGTTCGAGTTCGGCAGTGTCTACCGCTACGAGAAGTCCGGCGTGGTGCACGGCCTCACCCGCGTGCGCGGCATGACGCAGGACGACGCGCACATCTACTGCACCCGCGAGCAGATGCAGGACGAGCTGAAGAGCCTCCTGCGGTTCGTCCTCGGGCTCCTGCGCGACTACGGCCTCGACGACTTCTACCTGGAGCTGTCCACCCGCGACCCCGAGAAGTCCATCGGCAGCGACGCGGTCTGGGAGGAAGCCACCGAGGCGCTGCGCATGGCGGCCCAGGCCGAGAACCTTGAGCTGGTCCTCGACCCCGAGGGCGCGGCCTTCTACGGCCCCAAGATCTCCGTGCAGGCCAAGGACGCCATCGGCCGCACCTGGCAGATGTCCACCATCCAGGTGGACCTCAACCTGCCCGAGCGCTTCGAGCTGGAGTTCCAGGGCGCCGACGGGTCGCGGCAGCGGCCCGTCATGATCCACCGCGCCCTGTTCGGGTCGATCGAGCGGTTCTTCGGCGTCCTCGTCGAGCACTACGCCGGCGCGTTCCCTCCCTGGCTCGCGCCCGTGCAGGCGATCGGCATCCCGATCTCCGACGCCCACGTCCCCTACCTCAACGACGTCGCCAAGCGGCTGCGCGAGCGGGGCATCCGCGTGGAGGTCGACTCCTCGGCCGACCGCATGCAGAAGAAGATCCGCAACGCCCAGAAGGCCAAGGTGCCGTACATGCTCCTCGCCGGTGACGACGACGTCGCCGCCGGCGCCGTCTCCTTCCGCTACCGCAACGGCGACCAGAAGAACGGCGTCCCCCTGGAAGAGGCCATCACCGAGATCACGGCCGCCGTGGAGAACCGCCTCCAGGTCTGACTCCGAACCGCCGTGCCGGAGGCGCGGCCATAGGCACTGTTCGGGGTGCGGCGGTGTTCTGGAGGAGGGAGGAAGGGGCGAGGAACGAGCCCCTTCCGAGTGACGACGGAAGAACACCGCCTCAGCAGCGCCCCGAACCGCCCGGTCGAAGGCTCGGCCATAGGCACGGACGGGGTTCTGGGTGGGCCTGCGCACGATCCCGGCGGGCGGGACCGCGGGGGGTCGTCCTATGCTGCAAGGCATGCAGGAGCCCATTGAGCAGTCCGGTGCCGGAGAGCCCGACAACTTCCAGCGTCTCTGGACCCCGCACCGGATGGCCTACATCAAAGGGGAGAACAAGCCGACCGGCACGGGCCCGGGCGACGGCTGCCCGTTCTGCGAGATCCCGAAGATGAGCGATCAGGAGGGGCTGGTCGTGGCCCGTGGCTCCAGCGTGTTCGCCGTGCTCAATCTTTACCCGTACAACTCCGGCCACATGATGGTCTGCCCGTACCGCCACGTCGCCGACTACGTGGACCTTGACGACGCCGAGACCGCCGAGCTGGCCGACTTCACCAAGCGCGCGATGCTCGCGCTGCGCAAGGCGAGCGGTGCCCAGGGCTTCAACGTCGGCATGAACCTCGGACACGTCGCCGGGGCCGGCATCGCGGGCCACCTGCACCAGCACGTCGTCCCCCGCTGGGGCGGCGACACGAACTTCATGCCGGTGGTGGGCCACACCAAGGTCCTCCCGCAGCTCCTCCAGGGCACCCGGGAACTGCTCGCCGACGCCTGGCCCGCTGCCTGACCCCTTCCTCCAAGCACCTCACGAACGGCTCACGGCCCGGGCACCCGGCCTGGGCACGACCTGGAAACCGCCTGGGCGCATGGTTTGGCGCGCGCTTTGGGGCAGGCGGGCCCACTGGGCGGTTTGGGACCTGCGGGCCGGGTGTGCGCTCGCCGGGAACCGGCACGCGGTGGCCCACCCGCCGGCGCGTGGTCGAGGACGCCGGACCTGCCGGTCAGCTCTGGTGGCCGGCGTACGCCGGTGAGTGCCGGTCAGGTGGGGAGGGGGCGGAGGACGGGGGTGGTTTTGGCCGGGGGAGCAGGGGCGAGGGCGGCGATGCCCGCGGACAGGACCAGCGGGACGGCCAGGGCCAGGGCCATGGAGAGGACGGCGGCGCCGGAGTCGTTGACCAGCGTGCCGACCACGCCGCTGACCAGGGTGCCGATCAGGCCCGCGCGCAGCATAGGAGCGCGTTCGAACGCCACGGGCAGCACCCCGGCACTGGCGGCCCCCGGGCGCAGCAGCGCGAAGACCAGGAAGGCGAACGCCGCGAGGACGATCGGCATCAGGTTCGGCGAGAGCAGCGTGCTCAGCATGGCCGACAGCTTCCTCATGATCACCGGAAGGAAGGTGCCGTCGATCACCTGACCGGCGAACCGCCCGAGGTGGGTCTGCGACCCGGGCGGCCGCAGGTGGTCCAGGTAGGCGATGGCCATCACCAGCACCCCGCCCGCCACGCAGAAGGCCCCCAGTTTGACGATCGAGACCCGCTTGCCGGCCACCAGCAGCGCGGTCACCGCGATGCCCGGCACGAACGCGATGACCCCGCCGAAGTCGCTGCCGATCCCCGGCCAGCCGTCGAGGATCATGGCGAAGCCGCCGAGCGCCGCCACGAGCGCGACGGCCACCGGGCGACGGCCCGCCCGGACGAGTCTGTCGGCGACCGCCGTGGCCAGAAGGAGCACCGAGGTGGCGAGCAGGGCGAAGGGGATGTTGCCGAGCCCGGAGTAGCGGGCGCCGACGACGCCGGTGTACCCCATGACGCTGTCGAACTGCAGCGTCGTGCCCGTCAGCAGGTCGCCGAGGAGCACCGCGGCCGTGACGGCCGCCACCACCGAGGACGGGCCGAGCACGCTGGCGCCTCGCGGCCGGCCCCGCAGGCGCGACCACAGGGCCGGGAAGGCGAGCGACAGCACGGTGAGTGTGCCCGCGCAGGCCAGGACGCCGGCGACCAGCGCCAGCGCGGGAACGGCGGCGGCGTCCCATGGTGTGAGGTTGATCAGATAGGTCGAGACGGGGACCGAGGCGAGCGCCAGGGCGGCGACGCGCACCGACTCCAGCCCGCGGCGCCGGCGCAGCAGCAGGAAGGCCACGGCGTAGAACGTCACCTGCAGCACGGCGAGCGTGGTGAAGAACAGGCCGCCGACCGAGCGGATCGTCTGGCCCGCGACGTCGGCCCGCCGCAGCGTCGCCGTGCCGTCCTCGAGGGAGACCGCGCGGCTCGGCGCCCAGGGGACGCCGATGACGGCAGGGGGGACGGGCACGCCGGCGGTGGTGAGCAGCGTCGCCGTGACGTCCGGGAGGATGACCATGTCGTCGCGGTGGGTGGAGGCGGCCCCGAGGAGACGGCCCTGCGCGCCCGGCGCCCGCCACATCGTGACGCGCAGATGCGGCTCGGACCCGTGGTCGGCCAGGCCCGCGACGGCCACGGAGGTGTCCGGCGGGAGTAGGGCGAGCACCGCGCCCGCCTTGGCGTCCGCCGCCTTCAGCGCGGCCTTGCGCTGGGCGGGCGAGAGCTTCTCGGGGACGTCGGCGAGCCGGTCGGCCGCGATGTAGGGACGGATCAGATCGTCGACGTCCACGGCGAGCACGCGGCAGGCCGACCAGTCGGTGACCTTGTCGGGCGTGGGCGCGTAGCGGTCGACCCGGCCGGAGCGGTCGGCCAGCGCCAGCACCGCTCCGGGGCCGACCGCCGAGGTGCACTGCCCCGCCGCGTGGACGGCCTCGCCCAGCGTGCCGGCGGTCTCGACGTCGCGGACGGTCCAGAGCCAGTTGAAGTCGGGGATGACCGCGCCCGCGTCTCGCTGCTCGAGGGGGGGCGGGAACCCGCACCGCGAGCCGACCGCCGAGCGTACCCCGGCCGAGACGGTCAGCCAGCCGTCGTACGGGCAGGTGATCCGGCCGACGGTGCGGACCGACAGCGACCCGAGCGCGCTGCCGCCCGCCAGTCGCCAGAGGTTCGGGGTGTCGGTGGCGTTCACGTCGTGCCAGTGAAGGCCTGGCACGCCGATCAGGGCCACCCGCGCCGGAGAGCCCGCCCGCGCAAGGGGGCCCGCCCGTGACGGGGAGTCCGCTCGCGCGGCGGCGGGGGCCATGAGCAGCCCCAATATGATCACGGCCAACGCGCCGAACGCCCGCCTCACCGATGACCTCCCATGATCGTCTTCCGGCGAACCTTTGGAACCGTACGGGAAAGCCGGCCGCCCGGTCCAGGAAACGGCCGGATGCCCAGGTGGCGGGCGGGGCAGCCAGGCCGCCGGGACCCGCCGAGGGCGTCCGCGGGTCCCACAGTAGACCGCCCGGCGACCCGCGACGTCCACGCGGATCAGATCTGTGGAAAACCCGGCCGCCCCGCCGGGACCTGTGGAAAACGAGGTCCGGGCCAGGGCGGCCGGTGACGTGTGGGAGCCCGAGGATCAGGGGAGCACGGCCGTGGCGGGGGCGCTCTCGTTGGTCAGGCGGTCCAGGGCGGTGACGAGGTAGGTGCCGCCGGTCTTGACGGGGAACGACTGCTCGGGCGCCTCCGTGGCGGGGACCACCGCGAGAAGGTTGCGCGCGTCTGCGGTCGCGCATGCGTCCGGCTCGGCGCCCGCCACGCGGTAGACGGCGTACGCGCGCGCCCCGGCCGAGGGCTTCCAGACCAGAATGCCGCCCGACCGGCGCAGCCCTGTGGGCGCGGCCGGGGCGGCGCCCCCGCGCGCCTCCACCAGGGGCAGGAGTGCGGGCCGCGGGTAGTGGTCCTTCGCGATCTTGTCCAGCACGCCGAGCGGGTTCTTGCCGAGGTGCGCGGCGCTGAAGTAGACGTCCCCCATGACCTCGGGGTACCTGCGGTTGAGCGCCAGGTGGGCGGGCAGTTCGCCGGACTTGGTCCAGGCCGGCGCGTCCTTGGTGCCCACCCGGTACAGCGCCTGCCCGATGTACAGGTGAACGCCGGTTCCCTTGACCGCGTCCGCCCACCAGGGCACGAGCCTGGCGTAGTCCGCGGCGGCGAAACCGCGCGGCCAGTAGAGCTGGGGCATGACGTAGTCGACCGACCGGGCCTTGATCCAGGCGCGGGCGTCGGCGTAGATGGCGTCGAAGGCCGACAGGCCCTTGGTGTCGGAGCCGGTGGGGTCGTCGGACTTGTTGCGCCAGATGCCGAACGGGCTGATCCCGAACTTGACGTGCGGCTTGGCGGCGTGGACGGCCCGGCCGACCTCGGCGACGAGCTTGTTCACGTTGCCGCGCCGCCAGGCCGCCAGCGACTTGCCGTTGCCGTACTTCGTAAAGGCGGCGGCGTCGGCGAACTTCGTTCCCTTGCCGGGATACGGGTAGAAGTAGTCGTCGAAGTGCACGCCGTCGATGTCGTACCGCCGCACGACGTCCGTGACGATCTGCGTCGTGTAGGCGCGGACCTCCGGCAGGCCGGGGTTGAAGTACAGCTTGCCCTCGTGCCTGATCACCCACTCGGGATGCACCCGCGCGGGGTGGGTGGCCGGCAGCTTGCTCATGTCGTCCTTGTCGGACGCGCGGTAGGGGTTGAACCAGGCGTGGAACTCCAGCCCGCGCCGGTGCGCCTCGGCGATAAGGAAGGGCAGCGGCTCCCACCCGGGGTCCTTGCCCGCCGTGCCGGTGAGCCACTGCGACCAGGGCTCGAAGGGGGACTTGTAGATCGCGTCCGCGGCCGGGCGGACCTGCACGAACACCGCGTTGAAGTTGCGCCTGACGGCCTCGTCCAGGATGCGGGTGTACTCGGCCTGCTGCCGCTCGGGGGTGAGGCCGGTCTTCGATGGCCAGTCGACGTTGTGGACGGTCGCGATCCACACGCCCCGGAGCTGCCGCTTGGGGAACTTGGCGCTCACCTCGCACGCCTTCGCGGACGCCTCGCTCGCCGCCCGGCTTCCCGACGCGGGCGCGCGCCGGCTCTCGCTGTCGGCGGGGGTGGCGCCGGGGCCGAAGGAGTACGCGAGGCCGGTGGTGACCACCGCGATGGCGGCCGCGGCCGCCAGAGGCCGATGTCCGTTTCGCATGAGACAGCAGTCTGGCATCGGCAAAGAGATGGTAAGGCCCGATAAAAGAAATCGTCTTGTGATGTGATCGTGATCACAGGGGTCGGCGTGGCGGATGTTGCTCCTGATATCGCGGGCCGCCGCCGGTCGCAGGGACAGCACGAGGGTCGTCCATCCGGCGTCCACCTGCGGACGGGCCGTCTCCCGTGATCCGGCGTTCCCGGGCCGGGCGATCTGTGGGCGAAGGGCCACGCCGCGCGGGTGACATATGGCTTACCGTAGCCCCGGCGGCCGGTGGAACAGCCGGTATCAACGCCGCCCTTGAACAGCACGGACCCGGCGCCCTCCGCCGTGGAGGGCGCCCGATCCGACCGGGTCGTGTGGCTCACTGGGACGCCTCCCGAGGCGGACGACGCCGGGAAGGTCCGGGCGCGTCCGCCCGGACCCCGGGTCGCCGCCGGTCCTCCGATTCGCTCGCCGGCGAGACGGTCACGGGCGATCCGGACGTGCCCCCCGATCGCCCCCGTCCCTCCCGGCTATTCGGCCGCCGACCGCAGCTTGTCGGCCAGATGCGACGGCAGCGGCTCGTACCGCAGGAACGACCGGTGGAAGGTCCCGGTGCCGTGCGACATGGATCGCAGGTCGATGGCGTAGCGGGTGATCTCCAGTTCGGGCACCTCGGCCTTGACCAGCGTGCGCCCGACGCCCACCGGCTCGGTGCCGAGCACGCGTCCCCGGCGGGACGACAGATCGGACATGACCGCGCCGACGTGGTCGTCCTCGACGAGCACCGAGACCTCGTCCACGGGTTCGAGCAGCAGCGCCGGGACCTTGGCCGCCGCCTCCTTGAGCGCGAGCTGTCCCGCAATCTGGAACGCCATGTCAGAGGAGTCCACCGAATGCGCCTTACCGTCGTACAGCGTCACCCGGATGTCCACGACGGGGTAGCCCGCGAGCACGCCCCGCTCCATCTGCGCGCGCACGCCCTTCTCCACCGAGGGGATGAACTGCCTCGGCACGACACCACCGACGATCTTGTCGACGAACTCGAACCCTCCGCCCGAGGGCAGCGGCTGGATCTCGACGTGGCAGATGGCGTACTGGCCGTGCCCTCCGGTCTGCTTGACGTTGCGTCCCATGCCCTGGGCCTTGCCGCCGAAGGTCTCGCGCAGCGGCACCCGCAGGTCCACGCGTTCGACCTCGACGCCGTGGCGCTTGGACAGGTGGTCGAGCAGGACGTCGGCGTGGGCCTCGCCCATGCACCACAGCACGAGCTGCCGGGTCTCGGCGTTGTTCTCCAGGCGGAGCGTCGGGTCCTCGGCGACCAGGCGCGCCAGGGCCTGCGACAGCTTGTCCTCGTCGGCCTTGGACCGGGCGCGGACGGCGACCGGCAGCAGTGGCTCGGGCATCGCCCAGGACCGCATGAGCAGCGGCGAGTCCTTGTCCGAGAGGGTGTCCCCGGTCTCCGCGCGGCCGAGTTTGGCCACCGCGCAGATGTCCCCGGCGACGCACCTGGTGGTCGTGCGCTGCGTCTTGCCGAGCGGCGAGGACAGCGCACCGATGCGCTCATCGACGTCGTGGTCCTCGTGGCCGCGGTCGGCCATGCCGTGCCCGGAGACGTGCACGACCATGTCGGGGCGCAGCGTGCCCGAGAACACCCGGACGAGGCTGAAGCGCCCGACGTACGGGTCACTGGTGGTCTTGACGACCTCGGCGACCAGCGGCCCCTCGGGGTCGCACGTCAGCGCGGGCGCCGGCCGTCCGTCGATGGTGGTGATCTCCGGCAGCGGGTGTTCCATGGGCGAGGGGAACCCCTGGGTGATGACCTCCAGCAGCTCGCGCATGCCGACGATGACGCCGGCGGACGGGCTGGCGCAGGTGGCGAGGACGGGGTAGAAGCCGCCGCGCGCCACGGCCTTCTCCAGGTCGTCGATCAGCACCTTGGTGTCGATCTCCTCGCCGGAGAGGTACCGGTCCATGAGCGACTCGTCTTCGCTCTCCTGGATGATGCCCTCGATCAGCGTGCCCCGGTAGGTCTCGATCTGCTCCTGGTAGGCCGCGCCCGGCTCGGTCTCGGCGCAGGCGCCCGAGGCGTAGTCGTAGAACTTCTGCGTCAGCAGCCCGATCAGGCCCTTGACATGCCCGTCTTCGACCACGGGCAGGTAGAGCGGGGCGACGCCGTCACCGAACGCGTCCTGGCAGGTGGCGACCACCTCGTCGAAGTCTGCGCGGTGGTGGTCGATCTTGGTGATGACGACCGCGCGCGGCATGGACACCGCGGCGCACTCCTCCCACAGCATGCGGGTGAGCCCGTCGATGCCGTCTGCCGCCGACACCACGAACAGCGCGGCGTCGGCCGCGCGCAGGCCCGCCCGCAGGTCACCGACGAAGTCGGCGTACCCGGGAGTGTCGAGAAGGTTGATCTTGATGCCGCTGTACGTCACGGGGGCGAGGGCGAGGTTGATCGAGCGCTGCTGGCGCATCTCGACCTCGTCGAAGTCGCTCACCGTGGTGCCGTCCTCCACCCGGCCCGTGCGCTGGATGGTCCCCGTCGCGGCCAGCAGCGCCTCGACGAGCGTCGTCTTGCCTGATCCGGAATGGCCGACCAGCGCGACATTGCGCACCGCATCCGGCCGGTCGGCCGAGGGTGCCCTGCCCGCGGCTCCTGCTGGTCCGCCCGTGGTCTTCTCCGGCACGTCGCCTCCCGCGTTTCGCCGTGAGATGCGGCCGCGCGCGGCCACATCGTCCGCCGCCGCGCCCGCCGCCCGAGAGAGCGCGGTGCCCTACACCCTTTACCTCTGTGGCGCGGATCACAAGAGGGCTCGGGCAATTGTGCTTGCGAATCGACGCCTGAACGTGTCCCGTTGTTCGCCGGACGGTCGCCCTCCCGTCTCCTTCCCTTACCCCTCCGGCACGGGTCAACGCACCCGATTTCGCACGTCAGGGGCCGCCTCATCAGGTCTCGTTCGAATCTCGTGCCCCAGGTGTCCTACGATCGGACCGCGATGTTGAAGCTCCTGCGCCCCGCCGTCACCCGCGCGCTGACCCCGTTGGGCCAGGCGCTGGCCCGCCGGGGGATCAGTCCTAACGTCATCACTGTCATCGGCACGCTCGGCGTGGCGGCGGGAGCTCTGGGCTTCTACCCCCGCGGGCAGCTGTTCCTGGGCACGGTCGTCATCACCGTGTTCGTCCTCGCCGACCTGCTGGACGGTGTGCTCGCGCGGATGCTCGGCACCACCAGCACCTGGGGGGCGTTCCTCGACTCCACCCTGGACCGCGTCGGCGACGCGGCGATCTTCTCCGGGCTGATCCTGTGGTTCATGTCCACGGGCGACACGGTCCTCGCGTGCGTCGCGCTGTTCTGCCTGGTCGCCGGCGCCGTCGTCTCGTACGCCAAGGCGCGCGCCGAGGGGCTCGGCCTGACCTGCGACGTCGGCCTGGCCGAGCGGTCCGAGCGGCTGCTCGTCGTGCTGGTCGCCGCCGGGCTGTCGGGCCTCGGCGTGCCGTACATCCTGGCGGCGGGGCTGTGGCTGCTCGCCGCGGCCAGCGCGTTCACCGCCGGGCAGCGGATCCTCCACGTTTACCGCCAGACGGTGCCAACATGAACGTACGGCGTTCTTCACGCGACGTAGGACGTCTCACGACTTCTGGGGGTGAGCCTCGCATTGGCTGATCGGCTCGTGGTCTGGGCCTTCCACCTCGGCTGGGTCCTGGTGCCCAGGGTGCCCGAGCCGGTGGCCAGGTGGGCGTTCCAACTCATCGCCGACCTGATGTGGCGGCGTCAGGGCAAGTCCGTCCGGCGCCTGGAGTCCAATCTCGCGCGCGTGACGGGCAAGGACGCCGCCGACCCGTCCGTGCGCGACCTCAGCAAGGCCGGCCTGCGCTCCTACTTCCGCTACTGGATGGAGGCGCTGCGCCTGCCCGTGATCGGCAAGGAGCGCATCCTCGCCGGCATGCGGGTCGAAGGCGGGGACAAGATCTTCTCGACGATCGCCTCCGGCAGGGGCATCGTGCTGGCCCTGCCGCACATGGGCAACTGGGACCTCGCCGGCGCCTGGCTGATCCACAGCGGCCACCCGTTCACCACGGTCATGGAGCGGCTCAAGCCCGAGTCGCTGTACGAGCGGTTCGTCGCGTTCCGCGAGAGCCTCGGCATGGAGGTGCTGCCGCTCACGGCCAAGGGAGGCGGCACCGCGCACGCCTTCGGCACGCTCGCCCGGCGGCTGCGCGAGGGACGCGCGATCTGCCTGCCCGCCGAGCGCGACCTGACCGAGAAGGGCGTCGAGGTCGACTTCTTCGACGGCAGGACGCGCATGGTCGCGGGCCCCGCCCTCCTGGCCCTGCAGACGGGCGCGCCGCTGCACCCGGCCACGCTGTGGTTCGACGGCGACGGCTGGGGGTTGCACATCCACGACGAGGTCCCCGTCCCCGCCGAGGGCTCCCGGCAGGAGAAGATCGCGGCCATGACCCAGGCCATGGCGCGCGCCTTCCAGGAAGGCATCACCGAGCACCCCGAGGACTGGCACATGCTGCAGCGCATCTGGCTGGACGACCTGGAGCCCCGGTGACCGCCCCATGAGGGTCGGCATGGTGTGCCCCTACACCTGGGACGTGCCCGGCGGCGTGATGGCGCACGTCCGCGACCTCGCCGAGGCGCTCATCGCCGACGGTCACCACGTCTCGGTCATTGCCCCCGCCTCCGACGACGCGCCGCTGCCGTTCTACGTCACCTCCGCCGGCCGCGCCGTCCCTGTGCCCTACAACGGCTCGGTGGCGCGCCTGGCGTTCGGCTTCCTGTCGGCGGGCCGCGTGCGCAAATGGCTGCGCGAGGGACGTTTCGACGTCCTGCACGTGCACGAGCCCGCCGTCCCGTCGGTGGGCCTGCTGGCCTGCTGGGCGGCCCGCGGCCCCATCGTGGCCACCTTCCACGCCTCATACCAGCGCTCGCGCGCGGTGTCGGTCACGGCGCCGGTGCTGCACACCGCGCTGGAGAAGATCACCGGCAGGATCGCCGTGTCCGACGCCGCACGCAAGACCCTGGTGGAGCACATGGGCGGCGACGCGGTGCTGATCCCCAACGGCGTCACGGTGAGCCGGTACGCGCAGGCCGAGCCGCTGCCGGGCTGGGGTCCCGACGGCGGCGTGATCGGGTTCCTCGGCCGCATGGACGAGCCCCGCAAGGGCCTGCCGGTGCTGCTGGAGGCCTTCACGCTGCTGGCGCCGGAGCGTCCGGGGCTGCGGCTGCTGGTCGCCGGGCCGGGCGACGCCGACGAGGTGCTGTCCAAGGTGCCCGCGGCGCTGCGCGACCGGGTCGGCGTCCTCGGCATGGTCAGCGAGGAGGACAAGGCCCGCGCCTACCACTCCGTGGACGTCTTCTGCGCGCCGAACACCGGCGGCGAGAGCTTCGGCATCGTCCTCGCCGAGGCGATGGCGGCGGGGGCGACCGTGCTGGCCAGCGACATCCCCGCCTTCCGCAAGGTGCTCGGCGAGGGCCAGGCGGGCGCGCTGTTCGCCACCGGCGACGCCGGGTCGCTGGCCCGCGAGGCGGCCGCCCTGCTGGACGCCCCCGAGCGGCGCGCCAAGCTCTCGGACGAGGCCCGCGTGGCCGTCCGCAGGTACGACTGGTCGACCGTGGCCCGCGACGTCGTCCGCGTCTACGAGACCGTGGCGGCGACGGGCTCCGGCGGCGTGGAAGAGGAGCAACGCGGGGCCGTCCTGTGAACACGATGACCATCGTCTTGCTGGTCGGCGCGATCATCGCGCTGGCCGCCGTCTACATCTCCTGGAGGGCCGGGCGGCTGGACCGCATGCACATCCGCCTGGAGACCGCCCGGGCGGCGCTGGACGCCGCGCTGATCAGCCGCGCCGCCGTCTGCATGGAACTGGCCGCGTCACGGGTGCTCGACCCCGCGACCAGCCTGGTTCTGGCCGCGGCGACGCACGAGGCCCGCACCGCGGGGCCGGACGAACGCGAGCACGCCGAGAGCGACCTGTCGCGCACCGTCAGGGCGGTGATGGACCAGGAGCGCTTCCGGGAGCGCCTGGCCGAGGCCCCCGGGGGAGCGGCGCTGGTGGCCGAGCTGGACACCGCCGTCACCAAGGTGATCTACTCGCGCCGGTTCTACAACAACGCGGTGGACGTGACCCGGCGCGCCCAGCGCCGCTGGCTCGCGCGCACCCTGCGCCTGGCCGGCCACACCGACCCGCCGTCCTACTTCGAGATCGACGACGCCGAGCCCGCCTCCTTCGCCCAGCAGACCTGAACGAGCGCCCGGCCGCGGCGCCGCGCGCGCCCGGGAGACGGTGGAGCGTTCCGCCGCGTACGGGGCCAGAGGAGCGCCAGAGACGCGAGTGACGCGACTCGTCTGATCTCGTGTATCAGCGGTGTCCGCCGTAGGTAAGCTTCGTGGCATTTCCAGGAGAAATCGGGAGGAGCCGCAGCTATGCCAGCAAAACGGGTGATCGGCGTCGCCCTGGCAGGGGCGGCCCTTCTGGCGCCCGCCGTGGCCTGCTCGTCCTCCGGTGGGGCCACGCCGGCGTCCCAGCAGACGGCGCCCGCCGACCTGGCGTCCTCGTCGCCCGCCCCGCCGCCGGAGCACCCGTTCACCGGGCAGCCGGTGGCGAGCCGTAGGCCGGTGCTGGCCGTGAAGATCGAGAACACGGCGTCCGGCAAGCCGCAGCTCGGCCTGCGCAGCGCCGACCTGGTGTTCGTCGAGCAGGTGGAGGGCGGCCTGACCCGCCTCATGGCGATCTTCTCCTCCAAGATGCCGGCGAAGGTCGGGCCCGTCCGCAGCGCCCGCATCTCCGACCTGCACCTGCTCCCGATGTTCGGCAAGCCCGCGCTGGCCTACTCCGGCGTGCAGACCAAGATGATCCCGCTGGTCAGGGAGGCGTCGCTGTTCGACGTCTCCGACAGCGCGGACCCGGGCGCGTACTTCCGGCAGCCGGGACGCGTGGCGCCCTACAACCTGTTCGCCGACACCAAGAAGCTGCTGGCGGGCGCGCCCAAGGCGACCAAGGCCCGCGACATCGGCTTCGAGTTCGGCGACGCCCCGGCGGGCGGGGTACCCAAGAAGAGCTTTACCGTAAAATATCCGGCGGCCCGGTTCACCTTCACCTGGTCCGCGGCGCAGAAGCGCTGGCTGGTGGCCCAGGACGGCAAGCCGGACATGGCTGCCGAAGGCGGTCAGCTCGGCGCGCCGACCATCGTGGTCCAGTACGCCAAGACCACCCGCTCGCAGTTCCACGACTTCACCGGCAGCTACACGCCGCTGATCCAGACCACAGGCACCGGCAAGGCCGTCGTCCTGCGCGACGGAAAGGCCTACACGGCCAAGTGGTCGCGCGGCTCGGAGAAGACGGGCACCAAGTTCACCACCCCGGACGGCGAGCCGATGACGTTCGGCCGGGGCCAGGTGTGGGTCGTCCTCGCCGCTCCCAAGCCCGTCCAGCCCTGAGCCCGCCCGCGGGTCGTACGGCTTGTCCAAAAATCGGCGTCACTTGTGACGATCGGTAGCGTCCAGGCGGACGCTGATCAGCGCCTACCATGGACCTGAACCCATTGTCGCCCTCGTGAGGTAAGACCGTGTCCAGCAGCACCCCCGAAGTGACCGACCCCGCTGTCACCGGCACCGCCCGTGTGAAGCGTGGCATGGCCGAGATGCTCAAGGGTGGCGTCATCATGGACGTCGTCACGCCCGACCAGGCCAAGATCGCCGAAGACGCCGGCGCGGTGGCCGTCATGGCCCTTGAGCGTGTGCCGGCCGACATCCGCGCCGAGGGCGGCGTGTCGCGCATGAGCGACCCCGACATGATCGACGGCATCATCCAGGCCGTCTCCATCCCCGTGATGGCCAAGGCCCGCATCGGCCACTTCGCCGAGGCGCAGGTCCTGCAGGCCATCGGCGTCGACTACGTCGACGAGTCCGAGGTGCTCACCCCCGCCGACGAGGCCAACCACATCGACAAGTGGGCCTTCACCGTCCCCTTCGTCTGCGGCGCCACCAACCTCGGCGAGGCCCTGCGCCGCATCTCCGAGGGCGCGGCGATGATCCGCTCCAAGGGCGAGGCCGGCACCGGCAACGTCGTCGAGGCCACCCGCCACATGCGGCAGATCCGCGGCGACATCAAGCGCCTCGCGTCCCTGGACGAGGCCGAGCTGTACGCAGCCGCCAAGGAACTGCGCGCCCCGTACGAGCTGGTCGCCGAGATCGCCAAGTCCGGCAAGCTGCCCGTCGTGCTGTTCACCGCGGGCGGCATCGCCACCCCGGCCGACGCCGCGATGATGATGCAGCTCGGCGCCGAGGGCGTGTTCGTCGGCTCCGGCATCTTCAAGTCGGGCGACCCGGCCAAGCGCGCCGCCGCGATCGTCAAGGCCACCACCTTCTACGACGACCCCGACGTGATCGCCAAGGTCTCCCGCGGCCTTGGCGAGGCGATGGTCGGCATCAACGTCTCCACCCTTCCCGAGGCCGACCGCCTGGCCACGCGCGGCTGGTAGGGGCTCCCGTGGCGCGGCCTCCGTATGGGGCCGCGCCAAAGAGGCATCGCCAGAAATATCCCCTCTGACCTGGGATTCCCTATGCCTGGCGTTTGCTGTGAATAGTCGATGATCGTCATGTGATCGACAGGCGATCGTTCCTCGTGCTGGGGCTGGCGTCCGGAATGCCACCCCTGCGGGTCTCCTATGGGGACCCGTTCACGCTGGGCGTCGCCTGCGGCGATCCCGCGCCCGACGGTTTCGTCATCTGGACGCGGCTCGCGCCCACGCCGCTGGCCGAGGACGGTCTCGGCGGGATGCCGTCCGCGCCGGTGACGGTCTACTGGGAGGTGGCCACCGATCCGGCCTGCGCGCGGGTCGTCCGGCGCGGCACCGAGGAGGCCGTGCGCGAGTGGGCGCACAGCGTGCACGCCGAGGTCGCCGGTCTGGAGCCGGGCCGCGAGTACTGGTACCGCTTCAAGGCGGGCCAGTACGTCTCGCCGATCGGCCGCGCGCTGACGGCCCCGGCTCCGGCGTCGCTGCCCGGCGCGCTGCGCATGGCCGTGACCTCCTGCGCCAACTACCAGCACGGCCACTTCACCGCCTACGGCAGGGTGGCCCAGGAGCGTCCCGACCTGGTGCTGCACCTCGGCGACTACATCTACGAGTACGGCAAGGGCGAGATGCCGTGCCCGGGCGGCAACCCGCGCGAGCACGAGGGGCCCGAGGCACGCACGCTCACCGAGTACCGCCGCAGGCACGCCCTGTACAAGACCGACGCCGACCTGCGGGCGGCGCACGCGGTCGCGCCGTGGCTGCCGATCATGGACGACCACGAGGTGCGCAACAACTGGATGAGCCTGCTGCCGGCCGAGCGGCGCGAGGCCGCGTTCCAGGCGTACTACGAGCACATGCCGCTGCGCCGCACCGCCGTGCCGAAGGGCCCGGCCATCAAGCTGTTCCGGCGCGTGCGCTGGGGGACCCTCGCCACGATCCACCTGCTGGACACCCGCCAGTACCGCGACCCGCTGATCTGCGGGGCCTCTTTCCAGGAGTGCCCGGAGTCGCGCGTGGAGAACCGCACGATCACGGGGGCCGAGCAGGAGCGGTGGCTGCTGGCGGGCTTCCGCGAGTCCAAGGCGCTGTGGGACATCATCGGCCAGCAGGTCTTCTTCGGACAGCGCGACAAGCACACGAGCGGCGAGAAGAAGGTGCGCCAGGACTCCTGGGACGGCTACTCCGCCTCCCGCACCCGGGTCACCCGCGGCTGGGTCGACGCCGGGGTGCGCAACGCCATCGTGCTGACCGGCGACGTCCACTCGCACTGGGCGGGGGACCTGGCCCTCGACTACGACGACGAGTCCTCGCGCCTGGTCGGCACCGAGCTCGCCGTCACCTCGATCAGCAGCGGCGGCGACGGCCACGACCACGACCGGGCCAGGGACGCCCTGCTGGACAAGAACCCCCATCTGAAGTTCCACCTGAGGCGCCGCGGATACCTCATGGTGAAGGTGACGCCCACCGCGGTCGTCGCCGACTTCAAGATCCTGCGGTACGTCAGCACGCCCGGCGCCCCCGCCCTCACGGCCGCGACCTTCGAGGTGCCCGACCAGGTCCCCGGACTCCTGCGCCAGCCCTGAGTCCGCCTGGCGTCCCGGGCCTCCGGCGGGGGAAGCCCTGGGCGGTTTGGGACGTTGTTCCGCATGGCCCTACGCTTTTGACGCGCGCCGCATCCGCCGCGTCCGGGGCCTTCGAGGACGACCGCCGGCAGGTGACGGCCGCGAGGGGCCGTGTCCGCCGTGTCCACCATGTCCGCCGCGTCCCCGGAAACGACCAGCGGGCGACGACCCGTGCAGTGAGGGGAAGGAACCACGGTGACCTCTGCGCCGACCACGACGACCACGCCGACGATCGGCGTGCTCGCCCTTCAGGGCGACGTGCGTGAACACGCCCGCTCTCTGGAGGCCGCCGGAGCCAGGGCCGTCGCCGTGCGCCGCCCGGCCGAGCTCGACGCCGTGGACGCGCTGATCATCCCGGGCGGTGAGTCCACCACCATGTGGAAGCTCGCCGAGGCCTTCGAGCTGCTCGAACCGCTGCGCGTGCGCATCAAGTCCGGCATGCCGACCTACGGCTCGTGCGCGGGAATGATCATGCTGGCCGACCGCATCGAGGGCGGCATCGAGGGCCAGCAGACGATCGGCGGCATCGACATGGTGGTGCGCCGCAACGCCTTCGGCCGCCAGATCGACTCTTTTGAGGCATCCTTGGATTTCGCGGGCCGCGGTTCGCTGCGAGCCGTCTTCATCCGCGCCCCATGGGTCGAATCCGTGGGCGAGGACGTCGAGGTGCTGGGGTTGGCCGAGCCTGGGGATAGGATCGTCGCGGTCCGGCAGGGACCTCTGCTCGCGACGTCCTTCCACCCCGAGCTGACCGGGGACACGCGGGTTCATTCGTATTTTGTCGAGATGGTGAGGGAGCTCTAGCCGATGTCCGGCCACTCCAAATGGGCGACGACGAAGCACAAGAAGGCCGCGCTCGACGCGAAGCGGGGCAAGCTTTTCGCCAAGCTCATCAAGAACATCGAGGTGGCGGCCCGGACCGGTGGTCCGGACCCGGAAGGCAACCCGACCCTTTACGACGCCATCCAGAAGGCGCGTAAGAACTCCGTGCCGATCGAGAACATCGAGCGCGCGCGCAAGCGCGGCGGCGGCCTGGAGGCGGGCGGCGCCGACTGGCAGACCATCATGTACGAGGGGTACGCCCCCGGCGGCGTGGCGGTGCTGGTCGAGTGCCTCACCGACAACCGCAACCGCGCCGCCTCCGAGGTCCGCGTGGCCATGACGCGCAACGGCGGTTCCATGGCCGACCCCGGCTCGGTGTCCTACATGTTCAACCGCAAGGGCGTCGTGATCGTCCCCAAGGGTGAGCTGGCCGAGGACGACGTGCTGGCCGCGGTCCTGGACGCCGGAGCCGAAGAGGTCAACGACCTCGGCGAGTCCTTCGAGGTCGTCTCCGAGGCCGGTGACCTGGTCCCGGTCCGCAAGTCGCTCCAGGACGCCGGCATCGACTACGACTCGGCCGAGAGCAGCTTCCTGCCCACGCTCAGCGTCCCCCTGGACGAGGACGGCGCGCGCAAGGTGTTCCGCCTGATCGACGCCCTCGAGGACAGCGACGACGTGCAGAACGTCTACGCCAACTTCGACGTCAGCGACGACGTCCTCGCCAAGCTCGACTGACCCTGTTCGGGGCGCGGCGGTGTTCTGGAGGAGGGAGGAAGGGTGAGGAGCGAGCCCTTCCGAGTGACGACGGAAGAACACCGCCTGAAGTGCGCCCCGGACACGCGGCCATAGGTACCGCCTGACCACGCCGGCGGGCCGCCTGAAAAGGGTTCGACCCGTTCCGGTGGTCCGCCGTAGGTTTGTCGGTCGTGGAGATCCGTGACCTGACGGCCGACGACCTCTCGGTGCCGTGCTGGACAACCGCAAGCGGGTGTTCGGTCCCTCCCGGGCTGGTAGCGTAGCGCCGCGGCTGGCTCCGGTGTAGCCGTCCCTGTCCAAAGGCCGCTACCTCGGGTCTGCGGTGACGACCGCCTGGTAGACGCGCAGGATCAACGACTACGAGCAGTGGGGGCATGGCCATTGCCTGTCGATGGACGGCATCGTGAGCGTCACCATCGTGCCCCGAGATCGCAGGGATGACGACGACTTCGCTGACCTCCTAGAAACGGCTACCGGATTCGCCTGCAATGCTTTGGCTTCATCTTCAGGCACTGGGGAACGGCTACCCGGCCGGGGTGTCCGCCGACACCCTTGTCGAGGTGGCCGACCCGCAGCGCCCCGCCAACTCCGGGGCCTGGCGTCTCACCATCGCCTCGGGCCGCGGCCAGGCCGTGCGGGCCACCGCGTCCGAGGGCGGCGACGTCCCGCGCCTCACGATCGGCGGCTTCTCGGCCCTGTTCGCCGGGGTCCAGGCCGGCAGCGTGCGCCGCGCCGGGCTGCTGTCGGGAGGCACGGCCGGCTCGGACGATCTCCTCGGCGCCGCCTTCGCCGCCAAGCCCTACATGATCGACTACTTCTGAGCCCGGCCGCGTGTCCCTGGGTGCGCCGCCGCGCCCGCCGGGGTAGAGTTCGGGGCCGAACATGTGTTCGGCGATCTGGGGAGGCGTGCCGGTGCGGCTACCGGAGCTCAGGGTGATGGGGGTCGACCCCGGGCTCACCCGCTGCGGCCTCGGCGCCGTCGAGGGCCGCGCGGGCGCACCGCTGTCGCTGGTCAAGGTCGGCGTCGCCCGCACCCCCGCCGGGGACGACATCGGCGCCCGCCTCGTCGCGATCGAGGCCGAGATCGAGCGCTGGCTCGACGAGCTCAGGCCCGACGCCGTCGCGGTCGAGCGGGTCTTCAGCCAGAGCAACCTGCGCACGGTGATGGGCACGGCCCAGGCGTCGGCCGTGGCCATCGTCTGCGCCGCCCGCCGCGGGCTCCCCGTCGCCCTGCACACCCCCTCCGAGGTCAAGGCCTCCATCACCGGCTACGGCAACGCCGACAAGGCCCAGGTCGGCGCCATGGTCACCCGCCTGCTCCGCCTCGACGCCATGCCCAGGCCCGCGGACGCCGCCGACGCCCTCGCGCTCGCCATCTGCCACATCTGGCGGGGCGGCACGCAGAACCGCCTGGCCGCGGCCGTCGCCAAGGCGAAGGCGGCCGCGACGTCCGCGAAGGGAACCCCGTGATCGCCTCGGTCTCCGGCCGCGTCGCCGCCCTCGCCCCCGACTCTGCGGTCGTCGAGGTCGGCGGCGTCGGCGTCCTGGTCCACTGCACGCCCGCCACGCTCGCCACGCTGCGCCCGGGGGAGCAGGCCCGGCTCGCCACCTCCCTGGTCGTCCGCGAGGACTCCCTGACGCTCTACGGCTTCGCCACCGACGACGAGCGCGTGGTCTTCGAGATGCTCCAGACCGCCTCCGGCGTCGGCCCGAGGCTGGCGCTGGCCATGCTCGCCGTCCACGCGCCGAACTCCTTGCGGGTCGCCGTCGCGAGCGCCGACGTCAAGGCCCTGACCATGGTGCCGGGCATCGGCCAGAAGGGCGCCCAGCGCATCATCCTGGAGCTCAAGGACAAGCTCGGCACGCCGGACCAGGCCGTGGACGCCGCGCTCAACGGGCGAGCCCGGCGGCAGATGTGGCGCGAGCAGGTGCACGCGGGCCTGGTGGGCCTCGGCTACTCCTCCAGGGACGCCGACGAGGCGATCGCCGCCGTCTCGCCCCAGGCCGATGCCGAGGAGGCCGCCGGCCGCGTGCCGGAGGTCGCCACCCTGCTGAAGGCGGCCCTGCGGGCCCTGAGCGTGCGATAGGGGCCCGCGATGAGCCTGGACAGAGATCTGGTGTCGCCGGACGCCGAGGGCGACGAGCGGGCGATCGAGTCGGCGCTGCGGCCCAAGCGGCTGAGCGAGTTCATCGGCCAGAGCCGGGTGCGTGAGCAGCTCTCCCTGGTGCTGCAGAGCGCGCTGCGCCGCGAGCGCCCGCCGGACCACGTGCTGATGAGCGGCTCGCCCGGCCTCGGTAAGACCACCCTCGCCATGATCATCGCGGCCGAGCTCGGCATGCCCCTGCGCCTCACCTCCGGGCCCGCCCTGGAGCGCGCGGGCGACCTCGCGGCCATCCTCTCCACGCTGTCGGAGGGCGAGGTCCTGTTCATCGACGAGATCCACCGCATGGCCCGCCCCGCGGAAGAGATGCTCTACCTGGCGATGGAGGACTTCCGCGTCGACATCGTGGTCGGCAAGGGCCCCGGCGCCACCGCCATCCCGCTGGAGATCGCGCCCTTCACGCTGGTCGGCGCCACGACTCGCGCCGGGCTGCTGCCCGCGCCGCTGCGCGACCGCTTTGGCTTCGTCGCCCACATGGACTTCTACGACGTCGAGGAGCTCGAGCAGGTGCTGCGCCGGTCGGCGAGCCTGCTCGGGCTGCGGCTCCCCGACGAGGCCGCCCACGAGATCGCCCGCCGGTCGCGGGGCACGCCCCGCATCGCCAACCGCCTGCTCAGGCGGGTCCGCGACTTCGCCGAGGTCCGCACCGACGGTGTCATCAGCCGCGACATCGCCTCGGCCGCGCTCAACCTGTACGAGGTGGACGCCGAGGGGCTCGACCGGCTCGACCGGGCCGTCCTCGGCGCGCTGCTGCGCAAGTTCGGCGGCGGCCCCGTGGGTCTGTCCACCCTGGCGGTGGCCGTCGGCGAGGAGCCCGAGACCGTCGAGGTCGTCGCCGAGCCGTTCCTCGTCCGCCAGGGGCTGCTCGCCCGCACCCCCCGGGGGAGGGTCGCCACCGCCGCCGCCTGGGCCCACCTCGGGCTCACCCCTCCGCCGGACGTGTTCGGGGCCCCGGGCCTGCCGGCACTTTTCGAAGATCCCTGATACGGGGGGTTTCTGACAGGCGTCTTTACAGCGACTCCGAGGCCCCCGGCCGCGCGCGTGCGGCCTCCCGCCCCTGGTGAAGCCCGTCCCGGCGGGTGAACGCCCTGCTCCGGACGCCGTCCCCGTCCCCGGGCGGAGGCGGTCCCGAAAGTTTCAAAATCGTCGTATCGGCTGGTCACAGATCGGCTACAACGGGAACTTTCCTGCTCGCTAGAGCGTGGGTTCGTTGCCGGGCTTTGACAAGCTCGCCTAAACTCCGTGGCTTGGCTGGCCGTGTACGCTGACATGATCAGTGTGCTGCCGTGCCCATCGCCTCCAGACCTCCGGCGCCAGGCCGGTCAGTCCTTAACCGGAAGGAAGCCCCGTGCAGGGCCTTGGATCGTTCGTGCCACTGATCTTGCTGGTCGTGGTGTTCTACTTCCTGCTCATCCGCCCGCAGCGCAAGCGGCAGCAGGAGCAAGTGCAGATGCAGAGCAACCTGACGCCCGGCACCCGGGTGATGACCACGACCGGCCTGTTCGCCACCGTCTCCGCCGTCGAGGACGACGACCTGATCCTGGAGATCGCGCCCGGCGTCCAGACCCGCTGGATCAAGGCCTCCATCGGCCGCGTGGTCACTCCGGTCGAGGAGACGGTGGAAAATGAAGACGGTGAAGACGGGACCCCGGGCGTTCGGGACTCCGTAACCGATGAGACGGTGAACAACGCCCCGGAACGCCGGGGAGACGAGGGCTCGACTAACACGAAGTCCTGAGTAGGCTCACGGCAAACCCCTCTTGACGAAAGAACTGACCACCAGTGGCCCCATCGACCAGTAGCCAGAGTAAGCCGGGGCGCGTGCTCCTGGCGCTCCTGGCGCTCATCCTCGCCATGGGCGGGGTGATGCTCCTGCAGAAGGCACTCGTGCCGAAGTTCGGCCTCGACCTCGCCGGCGGCACCACGGTGACGCTGTCCCCGGTCACGCAGAGCGGTGCGACGCCTTCCCAGGAGAGCCTCGACCTGGCCGTCAACATCATCCGTGACCGGGTGAACGGCAGCGGCATCTCCGACGCAGAGGTCGCCAAGGCAGGCGACAACATCGTCATCTCCGTTCCCGGCGCCGGCCAGGAGGAGGTCGTCAAGCTGGTCGGCACCACGGCCGAGCTGCGCTTCCGTCAAGTCCTCGCGGTCGCGGCGGCCAACGCCACGCCGGGCAAGCTGCCGACCGCCCCGGCCACCCCGGCCCCGTCCGGCGGCGCGACCCCCGCCCCCTCGGGGTCGGCCGAGCCGAGCACGACCGCCAAGCCCACCGCCACGGCCAAGCCGGTCCCGAGCGGCACCCCGGCCGGCCGGGCGCTGTCCTCCGCGCTGACCAACCCGACCCCTGCGCCCTCCGTGTCCGCTACGGGCGACGCCAAGGGCGACGCCAAGAGCAAGGCCACCCCGGCGCCGAGCGGCTCGGCCGCGCCCAGCGGCTCCGCGGCGCCCACCGCCCCCGCGTCGGCGCCCCCCGCCCAGGAGGACCCGCTCGCCGGTGTCGACCTGAGCGGCGTCGACCCTGCGGTGGCCGAGCAGTTCAAGACCCTCGACTGCACCAAGAAGGACCGCGGTCAGGGCGTCCAGGACAACCCGGACAAGCAGCTCGCGGCCTGCAGCGACGACGGCGTCGCCAAGTACATCCTGGACAAGGCCGCCGTGAAGGGCACCGAGGTCGCGGGCGCGAACTCGGGTGTCGACCCCACCACGGGCGAGTGGATCGTCCAGGTCAACTTCAGGAGCAAGGGCGCCAGCGAGTTCGCGAAGATCACCGGTCAGATCACCAGCGCCCCGCAGCCGCGCAACCAGCTCGCCATGGTGCTCGACGGCGTGGTCATCTCCGCCCCCGTCATCGAGGAGCCGATCCCGGGCGGCCAGGCCCGCATCTCCGGCAGCTTCACCCAGAAGACCGCCACCGACCTGGCCAACCAGCTCAAGTACGGCGCCCTGCCGCTGAAGTTCGTGCAGAGCTCGATCGAGGAGGTCTCCTCCACGCTCGGCGCCGACCAGCTCCGGGGCGGCCTGCTCGCGGGCGCCATCGGCCTGGTGCTGGTCGTGATCTACTCCCTGCTGTACTACCGGGGCCTCGGCCTGGTGGCGGTGGCGAGCCTCGCGGTGGCGACGACCCTCACCTACGAGGCGGTGGTCATCCTCGGCCACAACGCCAACTTCCGGCTGTCGCTGCCGCACATCATCGGTCTGATCGTCTCCATCGGTATCACCGCCGACTCCTTCATCGTCTACTTCGAACGCATGCGTGACGAGATGAAGGAGGGCCGCCGCTCGCTGCGGGTGGCCGTCGAGGTCGCCTGGGTCCGCGCCCGGCGCACGATCCTGATCGCCGACGCGGTCATGTTCATCGCCGCCGTGGTCCTGTATTTCCTGGCGGTCGGCGGCGTCGCGGGCTTCGCCTTCGCGATGGGCCTCACCACGCTGATCGACATCGTCGTGGTGTTCCTGTTCACCAAGCCGTTCGTCGCGCTGCTGGCCAGGCTGTCGTTCTTCTCCAAGGGCCACAAGCTGTCCGGCCTCGACGCCGAGCGCATGGGCCGCGAGGCGCCCGCGGCCGCCCGCACGACCGTTTCGCAGGAGGGCTGATGTCGCGCATCGGTTCGATCGGCCGCCGCCTGTACCGCGGCGAGGTCGACATCGACTTCGTCGGGCGTTACAAGCTGTGGTCGCTGCTGTCCGGCCTGCTGCTGGTGATCTCCATCGCCGGTCTGGTCATCCAGGGCCTCAACCTGGGCATCGAGTTCAAGGGCGGCTCGGTCTTCAGCTTCGACAAGCCGGCCTCGTCCACGATCGAGACGGTCCGCTCCACGGTCGAGGGCGCCGGCGCCCACCAGGTCACCGTTCAGGAGGCCGGTGGCCGGTGGCGGGTGACCACCCAGAGCCTGAAGGCAGCCGAGGTCACCACGGTCCAGAACGCGGTCGCCAAGGAGTTCGGCATCGCGGGCAACCAGATCAGCAAGCAGATCATCGGCCCGACGTGGGGCGGCGAGGTGCTCAGGAAGGCCGTCATCGGCCTGATCGTCTTCATGATCGCGATCATCCTGTACCTCACGATGGCCTTCGAGTGGAAGATGGCGCTGGCCGCGGTGGTCGCGCTGCTCCACGACCTGGTCATCACCGCCGGCATCTACGCCTGGTCGGGGTTCGAGGTCACCCCGGCCACGATGCTGGGCTTCCTGACGATCCTCGGTTACTCGCTCTACGACGCCGTCGTGGTGTTCGACATGATCAAGGAGGTCACGGCCAAGCTCGGCACGACCTCCAAGATGACCTACACCCAGGCGGCGAACAACGCGCTCAACCACACGCTGATCCGCTCGCTGAACACCACGCTGGTCGCGATCCTGCCGGTGGCGGCCATCCTGTTCATCGGCACCACGCTGTTCGGCGCGGGCACCCTGAAGGACCTGTCGCTGGCGCTTTTCGTCGGCATGATCGTCGGCACGTACTCCTCGCTGTGCGTGGCGACGCCGCTGCTGGTCAACCTCAAGGAGCGCGAGCCGAAGTACATGGCCATCGCCAAGCGGCTCGCCTCCAACAAGGGCGGGTCCGCGCAGGACGCCCCGTCCGGCGCCAAGGGCAAGGAACCCGCCACGGCGGCCACGTCCACCGGCCCGGCGGCCTCGGCCAACGGCGCGGCGGCCGCGCCCAAGCGCAAGAAACGCTAGCCGCGCGTCACGTCCCGCGGCGCCCCCGTGATCCCTTCGCCGGTGTCACGGGGGCGCTTCGCTGCAGTCAGGAAGGAAGTCCCAAATCCCCATGAGCGACCTCACCGCGACGATCCTCGGCCACATTCGCGACGTGCCGGACTACCCCAGCCCCGGCATCGTGTTCAAGGACATCACGCCGCTGCTCGGCGACCGCACCGCGTTCGCCGCCGTGGTGGACGCCCTGGCCGATGAGTTGGACGTCGACAAGGTGGTGGGCATCGAGGCCCGCGGTTTCATCCTGGCCGCGCCCGTCGCCTACAAGGCGGGGGCGGGGTTCGTGCCCATCCGTAAAAAGGGAAAACTCCCTGCCGCGGTGCTCGAAGAGCCCTACGATCTGGAGTACGGCTCCGCCGTCATCGCGGTGCACAGCGACGCATTCGCCCCGGGCGACCGCGTCCTGATCGTCGATGACGTGCTCGCCACGGGCGGCACGGCCCGTGCGGCGGTGGAGCTGGTCGGCCGGGCAGGTGCCGAGGTCGTGGCCGTCTCGGTGCTGATGGAGCTCGCCTTCCTCAAGGGCCGTGACCGCCTGACCGGCGTCGACGTGCGCTCCTTGGTGGCCGTCTGATCTCAGGCGGGAAGGCGGGCGTCTCCGGCGCGGATACACTGGAGAATCTGGACTCGACGTGAGGAGTCTGAGTGCCCCGTGATGTGGCCCTGCCCGAGGTGACGGACACCTCGGCGCCCGTATCCGCGCCCGTGGACGAAACGGGTCCAGCCACGCCCGCGGGCACGGACGACAAGCCGGCGGCACCTGTCGTAAGGCGCAGGCTGTCCCGGTTCGGGGGGCAATGGGGTGGAGCGATGAATCCGGTTCTGGAACCGCTGTTCAAGACGGTCCGGGCCACCCATCCCAAGGCCGAGCTCCGCCTCATCGAGCGCGCCTACGACGTGGCCGCCTACCACCACCGCGACCAGAAGCGCAAAAGCGGCGATCCGTACATCACCCACCCGCTGGCCGTCGCCACCATCCTCGCCGAGCTCGGCACCGACGACGAGACGCTGTGCGCGGCCCTGCTCCACGACACCGTCGAGGACACCGCCTACGGCCTGGAGGAGCTGAGGGCCGACTTCGGCGAGAACATCGCGCTGCTGGTCGACGGCGTGACCAAGCTGGACAAGGTGAAGTTCGGCGACGCCGCGCAGGCCGAGACCGTCCGCAAGATGGTCGTGGCGATGTCCCGCGACATCCGGGTGCTGGTGATCAAGCTCGCCGACCGCCTGCACAACATGCGCACCCTGCGTTACCTGCCGAGGCACAAGCAGGAGCAGAAGGCCCGCGAGACGCTGGAGATCTTCGCGCCGCTGGCCCACCGCCTCGGCATGAACACGATCAAGTGGGAGCTGGAGGACCTCGCGTTCGGGATGCTCTATCCCAAGCGCTACGACGAGATCGCCCGCATGGTCTCCGAGCGGGCCCCGCGCCGCGACGTGTTCCTCCAGGAGGTCATCGAGAACGTCTCGGGCGACCTGCGCGAGGCCAAGATCAGGGCGACGGTCAAGGGCCGGCCCAAGCACTACTACTCGATCTACCAGAAGATGATCGCCCGCGAGGTCGCGTTCGACGACATCTACGACCTGGTGGGCATCCGCGTCCTCGTCGACACGGTCCGCGATTGTTACGCCGCGCTAGGAACGATCCACGCTCGGTGGAACCCGGTGCCCGGCCGGTTCAAGGACTACATCGCGATGCCCAAGTTCAACATGTACCAGTCGTTGCACACGACGGTCATCGGGCCCGAGGGCAAGCCCGTGGAGCTGCAGATCCGCACCCGCGCGATGCACCACCGCGCCGAGTACGGCGTCGCGGCCCACTGGAAGTACAAGGAGGAGATGGGCGCCGCGGGCCCGGCCGGTGCCCGGGTGAAGGCCGCGGGCGACATGGCCTGGCTGCGCCAGCTCCTCGACTGGCAGAAGGAGACCGCCGACCCGGGGGAGTTCCTGGAGTCGCTGCGGTTCGACCTGTCGGTGTCGGAGGTCTTCGTCTTCACCCCGCGCGGCCAGGTGATCGCGCTGCCCGAGGGCGCCACCCCGGTCGACTTCGCCTACGCCGTCCACACCGAGGTCGGTCACCGCTGCATCGGGGCGCGGGTGAACGGCCGCCTGGTGCCGCTGGAGTCACGGCTCAGCAACGGCGACACCGTCGAGATCTTCACCTCCAAGTCGCCCGACGCCGGGCCGTCCCGCGACTGGCTGAAGTTCGTCAAGAGCGGCCGGGCGCGCAACAAGATCCGCCAGTGGTTCTCCAAGGAGCGCCGCGAGACCGCGATCGAGGCGGGCAAGGAGGCGATCGGCAGGGCCATGCGCAAGCAGGGCCTGCCGCTGCAGCGCCTGATGTCCGGAGAAAGCCTCCTGGCGCTCGCGAGGGACCTTCGGTACTCAGATGTCTCGGCGCTGTACGCGGCCGTCGGAGAGGGCCACACGGCCGCGCAGGCGGTCGTCCAGAAGCTCGTGCAGGCCCTCGGTGGTGTGGAGGGCGCCGAGGAGGACATCGCCGAGGCCGCCGTCCCCACCAAGCTGCGCGGCCGGCCGCCCCGCAGCGGCACCAACGCGGGCGTCATCGTGGCGGGCGACTCCGACGTGTGGGTGCGCCTGTCGCGCTGCTGCACCCCGGTGCCCGGCGACGACATCGTCGGGTTCGTGACCCGCGGCCACGGCGTCTCGGTCCACCGCACCAACTGCCCGAACGTCGAGCAGTTGCGGGCCGAGCCCGACCGCCTGGTCGAGGTGAGCTGGTCGCCCGGGGACGACTCGGTGTTTCTGGTGGCCATCCAGGTCGAGGCGCTGGACCGGCCCCGCCTGCTGTCGGACGTCACGCGCACGTTGTCCGACCAGCATGTCAACATCCTGTCGGCGTCGGTGACGACCTCGCGCGACCGCACGGCCGTCAGCAAGTTCACCTTCGAGATGGGCGACCCCAAGCACCTGGGCCACGTGCTGAAGGCGGTCCGCAACGTCCAGGGCGTCTACGACGTCTACCGCGTCACCAACTGAGGCCCGAGGCCGGCGCGTCCGCCATGACGGTGTGATCGCGTACCCGGTGAGGCGTGCCGGACCGCGCGCCGCACCTCACCGTCGAGCCTTGAACGCCCGCGTACAGAGGTCGGATGTGCACGCGCCCCGGCCGGTCAGGTCGGCCGGGACGCCCGCTCATGCTCGGCGGACGGTCACAGGGGGCGGCTCAGGAGAACTCGGCGAGCGTGCGCTCGGCCTCCTCCAGCCACGAGCGGCGGGCGGCGATGGCCTCCTCCGCCTCCTTGACGTCCTTGTCCTTGCCCGCGGTCCTGGCCTTGCCCAGCCGGCTCTCAAGCTGCTCGATCGAGCGACGGAGCTGGTCGACCGTGTTCTGCGCGCGGGCCCTGGCCTCGGGGTTGGACCGCTTCCACTCGGCCTCCTCCGCCTTGCGGACGGCCTCGTCGATGCGGCGCAGCCCGCCCTCCAGCTTGTCCCGGGACTCGCGTGGCACCGGGCCGACGGCCTCCCACCGCTCCAGCACGCCCCGCAGGGCGCCCCGGGCGGCGCGGGCGTCGGTCACCGGCAGGATGCGCTCGGCCTCGGCCAGGATCTGCTCCTTGGCCTCGGCGTTCTCCCGCAGGGAGGCATCCCGCTCGGCGAACACCGCCGAACGGGCCTGGAAGAACTGGTCCTGGGCCGCCTTGAACCGCGTCCACAGGTCGTCCTCCGCCTCCCGCGAGGCGCGTCCGGCGGCCTTCCAGCGGCGCATCAGGTCCCGGTAGGCCGAGGCCGTATCGCCCCAGTCGGTCGAGGTCGCCAGTTCCTCGGCCTCGGAGACGATGCGCTCCTTGGTGCTGCGCACCGACTCGCGCTGCTCGTCCAGCCCGGCGAAGTAGGACTTGCGCCGTTTGGCGAAGGCCGTCCTGGCCGCCGAGAGCCGCTTCCACAGCGCCGCCTCGGTGACCCGGTCGATGCGCTCGGCCGTCTTCCACTCCTCGACGAGCTGGCGCAGCCGCTCGCCCCCCGACTTCCAGTGAGTGGTGTCCTCGGCGATGCGCTCGGCCTCGGCGACGATACGCTCCTTGACCTCCCGGGACTGCGCGCGCGCCTGGTCCCTGGCGGCCTTGACCTCCTCGCGGCGCTTGCCGACCAGGTCGGTGAGCGCCGCGAGACGGGCCTCCAGGGCCGCCAGGTCGCCGACGGCGTGGGCCCCGGAGATCGACTCGCGCAGCTTGACGATCGTCGCCTCGGCCTGCGCGGGCGGCAGGTCGGTGCCCCGCACCCGCTGCTCCAGCAGTTCAACCTGGGTGGCCAGTTCGTCGTACTTCCGATGGAAGTAGGCCAAGGCCTCTTCCGCCTCACCGGCCTGCCAGGACCCGACGGCCCGTTCTCCCTCAGCCGTACGAACGTAGACGGTGCCGTCGTCGTCTACCCGGCCCCACGGGTCGGTGCTCACCGTGTCCTCCCGCACTCGAATCAGCCTCCAGGAGGCTAAGCGTCCTTGGTGTATTACGTCAGCTCTTGCCAGAGATTGTCACGTGTTTGATTTCGACCGGGTCCTTGGGAGCACCCGTGCCGTCGCCCGTCCCCCCGGTCAGGACGCCCTTCTTACTCACATCGTCCAGGATTTTGAGCCCCTTTGTGACGGTACCGAACGGCGTGTAGTCCGGGGGAAGCTGGAGGTCCCCGAAGATGATGAAGAACTGGCTGCCGTTGGTCCCGCGACCGCTGTTGGCCATCGCCACCACGCCGCGCTTGTACTGGGCGCCCGTCAGGTTCTCGTCGGCGAACCGGTAGCCCGGCCCGCCCTGGCCGTCGGTGGGGTTCTTTCCGTCGGCCTTGGCCAGCGGGTCACCACACTGGATCATCGGGAAGGTCGCCTCGCCCATGCGGTGGCACTTGGACCCGTCGAAGTACTTCTGCTTCGCCAGGAACGCGAACGAGTTCGCCGTGCACGGCGCCTTGTCGGTGGCCAGGTCGATGACGATGTCGCCGTGGTTGGTCTGCAGCGTCATCGTCTTCACCTTGGTGTCGGCCTTCGCCGGCGGCATGCCGACGTTCTTGGCCGGGCCCCCGGTGGTGTCGGCGACGTAGTCGCACGTGCCGGTAGCCGCGTCGTAGGGCTTCGGAGCCGGGGGCGCCGAGGCGGACGCGGACGCCGCCGACGACGGTGTGGCCGTCGCGGCCTCGGTCTTGGAGTCGCCGCCACCGACCAGCGCGACGGCCGCGAAGATGCCGCCGACGACGACTAGCACGCCTAGCGTCGTGCCGATGATCGCCACGCGCTTCTGCCGCTGCTGCCGCTCGACGCGCCGCTGCATCTGCCGTTCGTGATGCTCTCGTGCCAGCTGCTTTTGACGGTCCTTGCCGGTCGCCACCGCTGTGCCCTCCCGACTGTCCGAGTTGATCCGTTTGGTCGCCTCACTGGACGACCGCCACCTTTATGGAGTGGGCGAATCGTATCGGCCCGCGGGCGATGGTTCGCAGCCCGGCGACCCGCACCGGTACCCTTCGGTTACATTCCCATCCGCTTTCCTTGACGAGATCGATCACATCGAGGTCCGTTCCCGTGCTCATCGACGGCTTTGCCGCAGGCTCCTTCCAGACGAACTGCTACGTCGCCGCTCCCGCCCCGGGAGACGAGTGCGTGATCGTCGACCCAGGTCAGGACGCCATGGCGGGGGTGGACGCCCTGCTGCGCGAGCACCGGCTCAAGCCGGTCGCGGTGCTGCTGACCCACGGGCACATCGACCACATGTGGTCGGTCGCGCCGGTCTGCGGGGCGCGCGACGTCCCGGCGTGGATCCACCCCGAGGACCGCCACCTCCTCGCCGATCCCGCCAAGGGCTTCCCTCTGGGGGCCGGGCAGGATCTGCTCGGCGGGCTGAAGTTCACCGAGCCCGACGACGTTCGCGAACTGGCCGACGGTTCGGTCCTGGAGATCGCGGGCATGGCCATCACCGTCGACCACGCGCCGGGCCATACCAGGGGGTCGGTGACGTTCAGGTTTCCGGAGGAGCGTGTCATGTTCTCGGGGGACCTGCTGTTCGCCGGCTCCATCGGCCGCAGCGATCTACCGGGCGGTGACTACCCGACCATCCTGCGCAGCCTGGGCCGTGTGTGCCTGACGCTGCCGGACGACACCGCGGTGCTGCCCGGTCACGGACCACAGACGACGATCGGCCGCGAACGCGCCGCCAACCCGTACCTCGCCGAGGCTGCGCCGTTCGCGGGTCCAACCAGGGGACTGTAAATGAGCTTTCAGGCGCCCAAGGGCGTACCAGAATACTTCCCGCCGCGCTCGGCGACCTTCCTCGCGGTGCGCGCGGCCTTCGCCGCCGCGGCCCAGAACGCCGGCTACTCCTACATCGAGGTGCCGGTCTTCGAGGACACCGAGCTGTTCGCCCGCGGTGTCGGCGAGTCGACCGATGTCGTTACCAAAGAGATGTACACCTTCGCCGACCGCGGCGGCCGGTCGGTCACGCTGCGGCCGGAGTTCACCGCGGGCGTGATGCGCTCGACGCTGGAGCACGGCCTGCACCACGGCCAGCTCCCCGTCAAGCTGTGGACCACCGGCCCGGCCTTCCGCTACGAGCGCCCGCAGGCCGGCCGCTACCGCCAGCTCCAGCAGTTCAACGTCGAGGCCATCGGCACCGAGGACCCGGCCGTGGACGCCGAGACCATCGCGGTGGCCTGGTCGGGCTACCAGGCCCTCGGGCTGACCCAGGTGCGGCTGCTGCTGAACACGCTCGGCTGCAAGCAGTGCCGCCCGGCCTACCGCGCAGCCCTGCAGGACTTCCTGCGCGGCCTGGACCTGGACGAGGCCACCCGCGCGCGCATCGAGATCAACCCGCTGCGGGTGCTGGACGACAAGCGCCCCGAGGTCAGGGCCCAGGTCGAGAACGCGCCCCTCATCACCGACCACCTGTGCGCCTCCTGCAAGGCCCACCACGACCGCGTCCGCGCGCTGCTGGAGGACCTCGGCGTGCCCTGGGAGGACGCCCCGCGGCTGGTGCGCGGCCTCGACTACTACACGCGCACGACCTACGAGTTCGACCACCCGCTGCTCGGCGCCCAGTCCGGCATCGGCGGCGGCGGCCGCTACGACGGCCTGTCCGAGGACATCGGCGGCCCTCCGCTGCCCGGCATCGGCTTCGCCGTCGGCGTCGACCGCATCATCCTCGCCGTGGAGGCCGAGAACCTCTCCCAGGAGGCCCCGGCCCGCGTCGCGGTGTACGGGGTGCCCCTCGGCGAGGAGGCCGCCAGGCGCATGTTCAGGCTCGTGAACGAGCTGCGCGCGGCGGGCGTGCCCGCCGACATGGCCTTCGACGGCAAGGGCCTCAAGGGGGCCATGAAGGGCGCCGACCGCTCGGGGGCCGCCTACGCCGTGATCCTCGGCGAGCGCGACATCGCCGCCGGGTCGGCCCAGGTCAAGAACCTGGCGAGCGGCGAACAGGACGCCGTACCACTCGCTGAGATCGTCACCACTCTTAAGGAGAGACTGACCCCATGATCCGCACCCACACCGCCGGGTCGCTGCGCAAGGAGCACGCCGGTCGGCAGGTGACGCTGGCCGGATGGGTGGCACGCCGCCGCGACCACGGTGGCGTGGTCTTCATCGATCTGCGCGACGCCTCGGGCACCGCCCAGGTGGTGTTCCGCGAGGAGGATCACGCGCACGACCTGCGCTCGGAGTACTGCGTCCGGATCACCGGCGAGGTGCGCACCCGTCCCGAGGGCAACGAGAACCCCGACCTGCCGACCGGCGACATCGAGGTCGTCGCCTCGGAGGTCGAGGTGCTGAGCGAGTCCGCGCCGCTGCCGTTCCCGATCGAGGGCGGCGCCGGCGTCTCGGAGGAAGCGCGGCTGAAGTACCGCTACCTCGACATCCGCCGCCAGCAGGTCGCCCACGCGCTCCGCGTCCGCTCGACGGCGACCTACCTCGCCCACGAGGTCATGCGCGAGCACGACTTCGTGTACGTCGAGACGCCCGACCTCACCCGATCGACCCCCGAGGGCGCCCGCGACTTCCTGGTGCCGGTCCGCCTCCAGCCGGGCGCCTGGTACGCCCTGCCGCAGTCGCCGCAGCTCTTCAAGCAGCTGCTCATGGTGGGCGGCCTGGAGCGCTACTACCAGCTCGCGCGCTGCTTCCGCGACGAGGACCTGCGCGCCGACCGCCAGCCGGAGTTCACCCAGATCGACGTCGAGATGTCGTTCGTCGACGAGGACGACGTGATCGCCCTCGGCGAGGCACTCACCAGCCGCATCTGGAAGGAGACGGTCGGCTACGACCTTCCCCTGCCGCTTCCCCGGCTGACCTACCGCGAGGCCATGGCGCGCTTCGGCTCCGACAAGCCGGACCTGCGGTTCGGCTGCGAGCTGGTCGAGATGACCGGCTACTTCGCCGAGACGCCCTTCCGGGTCTTCCAGGCGCCCTACGTCGGCGCGGTGGTCATGCCCGGCGGCGCCTCCCAGACCCGCAAGGAGCTCGACGCCTGGCAGGACTGGGCCAAGTCGCGCGGCGCCAGGGGCCTGGCGTACGTCCTGGTGGGCGAGGACGGCGAGCTCGGCGGCCCGGTCGCCAAGAACCTCACCGAGGCCGAGCGCGCGGGCCTGGCCGAGGCCGCGGGCGCCTCGCCGGGCGACGCGGTGTTCTTCGCCGCCGGGGTCCCCGCGGCCTCCCGTGACCTGCTGGGCGCCGCGCGGCTGGAGATCGGGCGGCGCTGTGGGCTCATCGACGAGTCGCTGTGGAGCTTCCTGTGGGTGGTCGACGCCCCGATGTTCGAGCCGGTGCTCGACGAGGTCGGCCGGCAGACCGGCTGGACGGCCGTGCACCACCCCTTCACGGGCCCCAAGCCCGAGTGGGCGGACAACTTCCAGGACAACCCGGGCGAGGCCCTGGCGTACGCCTACGACATGGTGTGCAACGGCATGGAGATCGGCGGCGGGTCGATCCGTATCCACCGCGCCGAGATGCAGCAGCGGGTCTTCGACGTGCTCGGCATCTCCAAGCAGGAGGCCGAGAGCAAGTTCGGCTTCCTGCTGGAGGCGTTCAACTACGGCCCCCCGCCGCACGGCGGCATCGCCTACGGCTGGGACCGCATCTGCATGCTGCTGGCGGGCGGCGAGTCGATCCGCGACGTCATCGCCTTCCCCAAGACGGCCTCCGGGTTCGACCCGCTGACCGGCGCCCCCACGCCGATCACGGCCGAGCAGCGCAAGGAGGCCGGGGTCGACGCCAAGCGTGCCCCGGCGCCGGGCGCCTGAGGGCCGCTCACGACGCCGTGAGAGCCGAGAAGGGGTGAGCCCCGGCGCCTGCCGCGCCGGGGCTCACCCCTTTCGCTCTGGTTTCGCTCTGTCCCGCCCGTCCCGTCGCCGGCGGTCGCGGTCTAGTGGGAGACCGTCAGGTTCTTGATGATCACCGGGAGCTTGGGGGCGTTGGAGCCCTCGCCGCGCACGTCCGCCATGACGTCGCCGTTGAAGGGGATGATGCCACCCTTGGCGATCTTGTCGACGACGTCCATGCCCTTGACGACCACGCCGAACGGCGTGAAGGCCGCGCCCTGGTCGCTGAGCTGGGTGTTCTCGTCCGAGAAGCTGATCCAGAACTGACTGCCGTTGGAGTTGGCGTCCTCGCTGGCCTGCGCCATCGCGACCGTGCCCCGGCCGAGCGACAGGCCGCCGAGGTTCTCGTCGCCGAAGAGGTAGCCCGGGCCGCCGGCGCCGTCGTCCTTGCTCTTGCCGTCGGCCTTGGCCAGCGGGTCGCCGCACTGCAGCATGCCGAGCCCGACGGTCTCGGGCGTTGCCAGGCGGTGGCACCGGGTGTTGTCGAAGAAGTTCTTCTTCGCCAGGAACTCGAAGGAGTTCACGGTGCACGGCGCCGCGTCGGTGGCCAGCTGGATGACGATCGTCCCCTGGTTGGTGTCGATCGTCATGGTCTTGGCCTTCATGTCGGGCTTCGAGGGCGGCGTGCCGACATTCTTGGCGGGCGCGTCCGTGTCGTCCTTGCGGTAGGAGCACGTGACGGCCGCCGGCGCCGTGGTCGGGAGCACGGCCGGAGCCGACACGGACGCGGAGGGGTCGGCTGAGGACGACGCCGACGCCGAGGAGGACGCGGAGGGGGCCGCGCCGGGCTTCTTGTCGTCGCCCCCCATGAGCGTGGTGGCCGCGACGACGCCGCCCGCGACGACCACGACGCCCACGACGGCGCCGATGATCGTGTTCCGCTTCGACGTGCCGTTCTTGGCCCGCTCTTCCTGTCGCTCGCGGTGCTCCCGTGCCAGCTGGGTCTGGCGATCCACGTCGGTCACGGTATGCCTTCCATTTGCCGATAGATGACTTGATGTGTTCGGGAATCGTACCGGCCTTTACGTTGGGGCCGGATAAAAAGTGCAGTTGGCACGGCTTCGAAGATCATTCTTGACCGACGGCCTCGACCAGTGTTGGTTGCGCCGGGGAATGTCGCCGTGACGACTTCTTACGAGATCTTGACGTCCCGTGGGGCATGATTGGACCCGCGTGGCGAGGGTTCCCGCGTGGGCCGGGAGCCGCCCGGAGAACCAAGGGAGCTCCCGGCGCGTATAAGGGACGACACGTCACCTCACATGGAGCCCAGACATGTTCGACGAGGTTCTCGGCCTGCCGGCCCACCCACTGATCATCCACACCGCCGTGATCTTCATCCCGCTGCTCGCGGTCGGCTCCGTGGTCTACGGTGTGGTCCCGCGCTGGCGCCCCGTACTCGGCTGGGTGGTGGTCGTGCTGGCCGTGGCCGCCCCCGTGACGGCCTTCGCCGCCCGTGAGAGCGGCGAGGCGTTCCAGGCGCGGCTCTTCTCCGGAGGGGCGCCCCAGGGGCCGCTCGCGCAGCGCCTCGAGGAACACGAGAGCTTCGCCCTGCCGCTGCTCCTGAGCTCCATCGGGCTCGGCGTCGTCTCGTTGCTGCTGGTGTACTCAGCCGCCAGGTTCGGCAAGACCACGACCACCGTTCTCGCGGTCGTCACCGTCCCGCTCGCCCTGGTCGCGGGCTTCTACGTCCTGCGCGCCGGCCACACGGGCGCCACGGCGGCCTGGGGCAGCTGACCGCCGGAACCTCGCCGCCCGCGGGGCGGTAGTAGGGGCATGAGATATGCGGTGACGCTTCTGGTGTGCGCGGCGGCCGCCGCCGCGTGCGCCTCCTCCTCGCTCTCGCCGGCCTCTCCGGGCGCCTCCCCGCATCCGGGCTCCGTGTCCGCGAGCACGTCCGCGAGCACGTCCCCCTCCGCCCCGGCCGCCGCGCCCGCCGGCTCGGCGACCCGGGAGGGATGCGGGGACACGCCGGTCCGGCAGGGGTCCCCGCCCGCCTGGGCCACCCTCAACGCGCCCGGCTCGCCGTTCGTGCTCGGCCGTGAGGGCAACGCGCTCGGCTACCTGTTCACCGAGCCGCTGCGGGCCGGGGAACCCCAGAACCCCGCAAACAAGATCCTCTGGTACGTCCGGGAGGGGCGCGGGTCGTACAGTATGCGCGTCCTGGCCCACCCGCGTGGCGAGACGCGTCCCGTCGTCGAGCTGAGCTTCCCCTCTGGCGCCGGGCCTGGGGAGATCTATCCCAGCATCACCGAAATGCCCGAGCCCGGCTGCTGGACCCTCGACCTGACGTGGGGCGCGAACCACGACACCGTGGACCTGCTCTATCGGCGGTAGTGTCAACGCGTGGAGAGTTTGTTCGACGCGGCGGCCGAGGAGGCGCACAAGGCCCAGGAGCCCCTGGCCGTGCGCATGCGGCCGAAGACGCTGGACGAGGTCATCGGCCAGCGCCACCTCCTCGGGTCGGGGACGCCCCTGCGCAGGCTCGTCGAGAGCGAGGCGCCCATGTCCCTGTTCCTCTGGGGCCCTCCCGGCACCGGCAAGACGACGCTCGCCTACGTCGTCGCCGGGGTCACCGCCCGCCGTTTCGTCGAGGTCTCGGCCGTCTCCGCCGGCGTCAAGGAGGTCCGCGCGGCCATCGACCAGGCCAGGACCGAGGTCGGCATGACCGGCCGCCAGACCGTCCTGTTCGTCGACGAGGTCCACCGCTTCAACAAGGCACAGCAGGACGCGCTGCTGCCCGCCGTCGAGAACCGCTGGGTGACGTTCATCGGCGCCACCACCGAGAACCCGTTCTTCTCGGTGATCTCCCCGCTGCTCTCGCGCTCCCTTCTGCTGACGCTGGAGTCGCTGTCGGAGGCCGACGTCCGCGCCGTCCTCGAACGCGCCGTGGCGGACGCGCGCGGGCTCGCCGGCCGGGTGCGCCTGGCTCCCGAGGCGATGGAGCATCTGGTCCGCCTGGCCGGGGGAGACGCGCGCCGCTCGCTCACCTACCTGGAGGCGGCGGCCCTGCTCGTGCCCGAGGGCGAGATCACCGTCGAGACCGTCGAGAAGGCCGTCGACAAGGCCGCCGTCCGCTACGACCGGCAGGGCGACCAGCACTACGACGTCGTCAGCGCGTTCATCAAGAGCATGCGCGGCTCCGACGCCGACGCCGCGCTGCACTACCTCGCCCGCATGATCGAGGCGGGGGAGGACCCGCGGTTCATCGCCCGCCGTGTCGTGATCTTCGCCTCCGAGGACGTCGGCATGGCCGACCCCACCTGCCTGCAGGTCGCCGTGGCGGCGGCACAGGCGGTGCAGATGATCGGCCTGCCCGAGGGGCGCATCAACCTCGCCCAGGCGGTGATCCACTGCGCGCTGGCGCCCAAGTCCAACGCCGTGGTCAAGGCCATCGGCGCCGCGTCCGAGGACGTCCGGCGCGGGCTGATCGGGCAGGTGCCCGGCCACCTGCGCGACGCGCACTATCCCGGGGCCGCCAAGCTCGGCCACGGCAAGGGCTACAAGTACCCCCACGACTTCGAGCACGGCCTGGTGCGGCAGGAGTACGCGCCGGAGGAGGTCCGCGAGCGCCGCTACTACGAGCCCACCCGGCACGGCGGAGAGCAGCACTTCGCCGACCGCTGGACCAAGATCAGAGAGTTCCTGCGCGGCGCCTCGTGACCCCGGGGTCAGGTTTTCCACAGGCGGAGCCGTCGTCCGCTCCGCCGTCCACAGGCGGGCGCGCTGGGCACGGGCGGGGCCCCCGGGCGCGATAGGGTCTCCCCATTCCATCGCCTAGCCGGGCCGCGCATCCGCAAGGCGCTACGAGGGGACGCACCGAGATGCTTACCGCGGGAGAGGTCGCCGGCCTCATCGTCGCCATGTTCTGGGCGATACTGGTCTGCTTTCTGGCAGTGGTGCTGGTCAGGCTGGCCCGGCTGCTCACCCAGACCACCAAGCTGATGGCCGATCTGAACGACCGGGTCGTCCCGCTGCTCGACGAGGTCAGCCTCACGGTCGCCGAGACCAACCGCCAGCTCGTCGCCGTCGAGGCCATCGCGGGCGACATGAAGCAGGTCAGCGGCAACATGGTCAAGGTCACCGGCGTCGCCTCCACGCTCTTCGCCAGGCCGGTCATCAAGATCTCGGCGCTGGCGCACGGCCTGCGCCGCGCGGTCGCCGCGCGCCGGGCCGGCTCCTCCCGCGCCTCGCTCGAAGGACGGCGCCGATGATCAGGCGGCTGTTCTGGCTGGCCCTCGGCGCGTACATCGGCATCTGGGCCATGCGTAAGCTGCAAGCATTGAAGCCCGACCACGTGGCGCGCCGCGCCGCCGACGGCGCCCTGGGCCTGCTGGCCGAGGCGCGCCTGTTCGCGCGGGACGTCCAGGGTCTCGCCGCGGACCGTGAGGCCGAGCTGCGGGCGCGCTTCGAACTCGACACCGTAAGAGAAACCAGACACGAAAAGGACGGCCGCTGAGATGGAGTCGGCAGAGATCGCCCGCCGCTTCCTGCGCTTCTTCGAGGAGCGCGGTCACACCGTCGTGCCCTCGGCCAGCCTTGTCGCGGAAGATCCCACGCTGCTGCTGGTCAACGCGGGCATGGTGCCCTTCAAGCCCTACTTCCTCGGGCAGAAGAAGCCCCCCTACCCCCGCGCGGCCAGCGCCCAGAAGGTCATGCGCACCCTCGACATCGACGAGGTCGGCAGGACCACCCGCCACGCCAGCTTCTTCCAGATGCTCGGCAACTTCTCCTTCGGTGACTACTTCAAGGAGCAGGCCCTCCCGTACGCGTGGGAGCTGCTGACCAAGCCCGAGTCCGAGGGCGGGTTCGGCTTCCCCGCCGACCGCCTGTGGGTCACGGTCTACCTCGACGACGACGAGGCGCAGTCGATCTGGCACGACGAGATCGGCGTTCCCGCCGAGCGCATCCAGCGCCGGGGCATGGCCGACAACTTCTGGTCCATGGGCGTTCCCGGGCCCTGCGGTCCCTGCTCGGAGATCTACTACGACCGCGGCCCCGAGTACGGGCGCGACGGCGGCCCCATCGCCGACGAGAACCGCTACCTCGAGGTGTGGAACAACGTCTTCATGCAGTTCGAGCGCGGCGCGGGCGGCGGCAAGGAGGGCTTCCCGATCCTCGGCGACCTGCCCGCCAAGAGCGTCGACACCGGCATGGGCCTGGAGCGCATGGCGGCGATCCTGCAGGGCGTCGACAACATCTACGAGATCGACACCACCTACAAGATCCTCGACCGGGCGGCCGAGCTCACCAAGTCCCGCTACGGCCGCAACGCCCGGGCCGACGTCTCGCTGCGCGTCGTCGCCGACCACCTGCGCGCCGGCGTCATGCTCGTGGGCGACGGCGTCCTGCCCTCCAACGAGGGCCGCGGGTACGTCCTGCGCCGCATGCTGCGCCGCGCGATCCGCAACCTGCGTCTGCTCGGCGCGGGCGAGGAACGCTACATGCACGAGCTCACCGCCACCACCATCGAGGTGATGGGCCAGCAGTACCCCGAGCTCAAGACCGACGCCGCGAACATCCACACGGTGATCGACGCCGAGGAGGGCTCCTTCCTCGGCACTCTGCGCACCGGCACCGCGATCTTCGACGCCGCCGTCGAGGAGACCAAGCGCAAGGGCGGCGCCATCCTCGCCGGCCCCCAGGCCTTCCAGCTACACGACACCTACGGCTTCCCCATCGACCTGACGCTGGAGATGGCCGCCGAGCAGGGGCTGAAGGTCGACGAAGAGGGCTTCCGCCGGCTCATGCAGGAACAGCGCGACCGCGCCAAGGCCGACTCCGCCGCCAAGAAGACCGGCAACGCCGACGTCTCGGTGCTCGGCGAGATGCTCGACCGGGCCGGCCGGGTCGACTTCCTCGGCTACGACCACATCACCGCCGAGGCCACCGTCGTCGGCATCCTGGTCGACGGCGCCTCCGTCCCGGCGGCGGGCGCGGGTGCCACCGTCGAGGTCGTCCTCGACCGCACCCCCTTCTACGCCGAGGGCGGCGGCCAGCTCGCCGACCAGGGTGTCATCCGCACCGCGGGCGCCTCGGTCGAGGTCGTCGACGTGCAGTCGCCGTTCGCGGGCCTGGTCGTCCACCGCGGCAAGGTGCGCGACGGCGAGATCCGGGCCGGAGACCACGCCCACGCCGAGATCGACATCGAGCGCCGCCGCGCGATCTCCCGCAGCCACACCGCGACCCACCTGGTCCACCGCGGCTTCCGCAACGCCCTCGGCGAGACCGCGGCCCAGGCCGGCTCCGAGAACTCGCCCGGCCGCTTCCGCTTCGACTTCACCGCCGCCGGCGCCGTCCCGCCCAGCGTGCTGCGCGACGTCGAGGACGAGGTCAACGCCGTCCTCATCAACGACCTGAAGGTCCACGCCTACCACACCTCGCTCACCGAGGCCCGGTCGATGGGCGCGCTGGCCCTGTTCGGCGAGAAGTACGGCGACGAGGTCCGCATCGTCGAGGTCGGCGAGTACTCCCGCGAGCTGTGCGGCGGCACCCACGTCGCCAGCTCCGGCCAGCTCGGCCTGATCAAGGTGCTCGGCGAGGCGTCGATCGGCGCGGGCGTGCGCCGGGTCGAGGCCCTGGTCGGCATCGACGCGTTCCGCTTCCTCGCCCGCGAGAGCGTCCTGGTGGCCCAGCTCAGCGAGCAGCTCAAGGCGCGCCGCGAAGAACTGCCCGAGCGCATCGAGGGCATCGTCACCCGCCTGCGCACCGCCGAGCGCGAGCTGGAGAAGGTCCGCTCGGCCCAGGTCCTCGCCGCCGCCGGCGAGCTCGCCGCCTCCGCCCGCGACATCAACGGGGTCGCCGTCGTGACGCACCGCGCGCCTGACGGAACCTCGCCCGATGACCTGCGTAAACTCGCTCTGGAAGTGCGCGGGCGTTTCCCCGGTGACCGCGCTGCGATGATCGTGGTCGCCGGTGTGCCCGCAGACCGGCCGGTCGTGGTCGCCGCTGTGAATGATGCGGGACGCACCCGGGGCCTTGCGGCCGGGCGACTGGTCGGCGTCGCCGCCAAGGCACTTGGGGGTGGCGGTGGCGGTAAAGATGACGTCGCGCAGGGCGGCGGAGCCCGTCCGGAGGCGATCGGCGAGGCACTCGACGCCGTCGAGCGCGCGATCCGGGAGACCCTGTCCTGACCCGGCTCCGTCCCCGCACCCGGCCCGGCCCGCATGCCCGGGTCCTCGCCACCGTCCGGGCCTCCGCGCGTCCACAGGTCTGTTCGCCGCCGGGCGGGGCGTCGTGAGGCGGGGGGTCCGGCTCGGCATCGACGTCGGGTCCGTCCGCGTGGGCGTCGCTCGCAGCGACCCCTCGGGGCTGCTCGCGACGCCGGTGGAGACGGTCCGGCGCGGCAGGGGCGATCTCGACCGGCTCGCGGCCCTCGCCGCCGAGCACGAGGCGATCGAGGTCGTCGTCGGCCTGCCGACCTCGCTGTCCGGCCGCGAGAGCCACGCCGCCGAGGCCGCGCGCGCGTTCGCCGTGCGCCTGGCAGCGCGGCTGGCCCCGACACCCGTGCGCCTGTACGACGAGCGGCTGACCACCGTCACCGCCCAGCAGGGGCTGCGCGCCAGCGGGGTCAAGGCCAAGAACCAGCGCGGCGTCGTCGACCAGGCGGCAGCCGTCGTGCTGCTGCAGGCCGCCCTGGACGCCGAGCGTGCGAGCGGCGCGCCGCCGGGCAGACCTGTCGAGCCACCGGGGCGGCGTCCCGGAGGAGAATCGAGCGCCGGGCCGGTCCAGTGACCCGCCCGCCCGGCCCGCCCGGCGAGCCCGAGCACCACGACCGTCCGTCCACGCCCTCCGGCGGGGAGCGGGAGGCCCGCGAGCGGCAGGGCCGGGTGGGGCCGGACAGCCCGGACGAGCCGCAAGGCCCCGACACCCACGAGGACGCCCGTCCGCGCGACCCGCACGAGGGTCCCGACGACCCCGCCGCGCCCGTGGACCGTTCCAGCGCTGCGGACGCGGGCCCCGGCGCCGGCGAAGAGGCGGCCGCCGAGAGCCCGGGAGATACGCTTCCGCCCGCCGCCGAGGAGACCGCCGACTCCGAGGGGCTCATCCGGTTCAGCGAGGATCGTGAGCCGGAGAGGGAGGACGAGCGGCGGCGTCGCGGGCGGCGGGCGCTGCTGGCCCTGGTCGGGGGCGGCAGCGCGGTGCTGGTCGCCGCCGGACTGGCCGGCGCGTTCGCCCTGTTCAGGCCGCTGATCTCCCCGGACGACTTCGACGGCCCCGGGACCGACCCCGTCGTCGTGGAGATCGCCCCCGGCGCGAGCGCCGGCGAGATCGCCGAGACGCTGGTCCGCGCGGAGGTCGTCGCGAGCGCCAGGGCGTTCGTGGGCGCGGTCGAGCGGCGCGGCGCGACGAACAACCTCAGGCCGGGCCGTTACCGGATGCGCAAGCGCATGGCGTCCGCCCTGGCCCTGGACACGCTGCTGTCGCCGAAGGCGAGGATCCACAGGCGCGTGACCGTCCCCGAGGGGCTGCGCGCGAACGAGACCGTCGCCCGCCTCGCCAAGGGGTCGGGCCTGCCCGTCGCCGAACTCGCCACGATCGTGGCCGCGCCCGCCCGGCTCGGCCTCCCGCCGTACGCCAACGGGGCGGCCGAGGGCTTCCTGTTCCCCGCCACCTACGAGATCGAGCCGACGACCCGGCCGCAGGACCTGCTGAGGGCCTCGGTGCGCAGGTTCAAGCGCGCCGCGACCCACCTCGACCTGGAGGCGGGGGCGGCGCGGCAGCGTCTCACGCCGCGCGACGTGGTGGTGATCGCCAGCATCGTGCAGGCCGAGGGCGGTCATGTGGCCGACTATCCGAAGATCGCGAGAGTCATCTACAATCGGCTGGCCTCCCGAGCCAAGCTGGAGATGGACAGCACCGTGATGTACGGCCTGGGCAAGCACGGCATCGTGGCCTCACATGCCGAGATCAAGCGTGACACCCCGTACAACACCTACATGCATCCAGGGCTGCCTCCGGGGCCGATCTGCAACCCGGGCGAGGCGGCGCTACGTGCGGCGCTGAGCCCGGCGCAGGGTGATTGGTACTGGTTTGTCACGGTTGACCCAGCACGTAGAATCACGAGATTCACTAGCAAAGAGAGTGAGTTCGTGAAATTCCGAGAAGAGCTGCACAAACGTCTCGGGCAGCACTGATGCCCCGCGGGATGGCCCCCACCTCCCGTACGCGTCCGGTGGTCTTCACCGTCGCGTCCCCGGGCGATGGAACGATGACTTGTCTTGTATGTCGTATCGATATGGGGCACACGCTTGACGGCGGGCAGGTCGTCCAGGGAGATTGGCGTGCGCACCTATGAGCGATCTCAACCTCGATAGTCTGCTGGGTGCCGGGGACGACGAGGGTCCCCGGCGCAGGTCTCGTGGTGGCTCCAGAGCCTCCCGCGCGCGCAGCAGGAGGCGCCAGCGCCGCCAACGCCGCAAGGGTTTCGCGGCGTTCTTCGTCGCGATGATCATCATCGTTGGCGTGCTCGGCGTCGGCGGGTACTACGGCTACACCTGGGTCCGTGACGTCGCCGTCGCTGACGACTTCACCGGACCCGGCAGCGGCGAGGTCGTGGTGGAGATCAAGGAGGGCCAGAGCGCCGGCGACGTGGCCCAGACCCTCGTCGACCGGGGCGTCGTCGCCAGCGAGCGGGCGTTCGTCAACGCCATCGACGCCGCGGGCAAGACCGCCTCCCTCCAGCCGGGCCAGTACAAGCTGCGCAAGGGCATGGCCGCCGCGAGCGCCGTCCCGCTTCTGGACCCCAAGCTCCGGATGCAGACCACCCTGACCATCAGGGAGGGCCTGCGCCTCTCGCAGATCCTGGAACAGCTCTCCACGGCCACGGGCAAGCCGGTGTCGGTCTTCCAGAAGGCCGCCAAGGACGCCCAGGCGCTCGAACTGCCGTCCTACGCCAAGGGCAGGCTCGAAGGCTTCGCCTTCCCCGCGACCTACGAGATCGCGCCCAAGGCCACCCCCGACGAGATCCTCGCGAGCATGGTGAGCCGCTTCAACGACGCCGCCAAGGACGCCGACCTGGTCGACTCCGCCAAGCGGGTGGGCCGCACGCCCCTGGAGATCATCACGATCGCCAGCATCGTGCAGGCCGAGTCCGGCAGCGTGCGCGACATGTCCAAGGTCGCGCGGGTCATCTACAACCGGCTGAACCGCGACCCGCAGATGAGGCTGCAGATGGACAGCACGGTCATGTACGGCCTCAACAAGTTCGGCATCGCCGCGACGCACGAGGAACTGAAGAGCAAGTCGCCGTACAACACCTACGCGCGCCTCGGCCTGCCCCCGGGCCCGATCGGCAACCCCGGCGACCACGCCATCCAGGCGGCGCTGAAGCCGGCCCCGGGCAACTGGCTGTTCTTCGTGACCACCGATCCCAAGCGGGGCATCACCAAGTTCACCGACTCGGAGTCGGAGTTCTTCAAGCTCGTCGAGGAGTTCAACAAGAACCACGGGGCGGGCTGATGGAACGCCGGGCCGCCGTCCTCGGCTCTCCCATCGCGCACTCCCTCTCGCCCGCCCTCCACCTCGGTGCGTACGCGGCGCTCGGCCTGAGCGGGTGGCGCTACGACGCGATCGAATGCGACGAGGCGGGCCTGCCGGGGCTGATGTCCGGCCTCGGCCCGGAATGGGCGGGCCTGTCGCTGACCATGCCGCTCAAGCGGGCGGTGCTGCCGCTGCTGGACACCGTGGCCGATCTCGCCGTCGAGGTCGGCGGGGTCAACACCGTGCTGTTCCGCGACGGCGCCCGGCACGGCGAGAACACCGACGTTCACGGCATCGTTCAGGCGCTCGCGGAATCGGGGGTGCGGGCGCCCAAGAGCGCGGCGATCCTCGGCGGCGGCGCCACGGCCGCAGCGGCGCTGGCGGCGCTGCGTGAGCTGCGCGTGTCCGAGGCTGCGCTCGTGGTGCGCGACCGCTCGCGGGCGCGCGAGACGCTGGAGGTCGCCGAGCGGCTGGGCACGAGCCTGGCCGTTCACACCTTCGGCGAGCTGGAAACGGTGCTGGACGCCGAACTCGTGATCTCGACGCTGCCGCCCGGCGCGGCCGACGCCCACGCCGAGGCCCTCGCGTCCGTCCCCGCCGTGTTCGACGTGGTCTACGCCCCCTGGCCGACGCCGCTGGCCCGCGCCGTGGACAAGGCCGGGGGCACGGTCGTCAGCGGGTTCTCGATGCTCCTGCACCAGGCCGTCCGCCAGGTCGAGCTCTACACGGGGCTGGGTCGAGGGGCGGTGCCCGTGGAGCCGGTACGCGCGGCCGGCCAGGCCGAGATCCTCAGACGAGCGGCTCGAACGGGTTGAGCACCCGCACCCCGGTGCGCTCGAAATCCTTGACGTTGCGCGTCACCATCGTCCATCCGTTGGACCGTGCGGTGGCGGCCGGCAGGCCGTCCACAAGCGGCAGGGGATCGGGGTGGTTCATGGCCCCCAGCCCTCGGCGATGTTGGGGGTAACAGGGACGATGCGGTCGACGAACTCATGTCGCAGCCGGGCGAGCCATGTCTCGTAGATGGCCGCCTGGACGGGATCACGCTCGCGTAGGCGCTCAACGCCCTGGCGGATTTCGCCCAGGACCATGACGCTGATGTAGAGGGTAGGTCCAGGGACCAGATCGAGCCACTCCCCGACGTGGGAGTTGGGGCGTCGCTTGGTGACCTCGCAGGCCACGTTCGTGTCGAGTAGGAATGCCATCGGCTCAGACCAGCTCTACCGGGACGATGGGCTCCTTCTCGCGGTGTATCTCCAGCAGGCTTAGATCCGGCGCGGATCTCAGGAACTCCTTGAAGTCGGGGGCGCCGTACTTCAGGCGCCGGTATTCGGCGATGTCGATGATGACGGCGACCTCCTCACCGTGCCGGGTGAGCACCTGCGGTCCCTCGTCGTGAACTCGCCGGAGTACCTCGCCGAGCTTCTGCTTCACTTCCTGCAACTGCCATTGGCCCATATGCGACCTCCATTGGTGCGTCCAGATCGACGTGATCGATGCTACCGGCCGGTCGCGCACCGTGTTCGTGAAATCGCTTCACGTGATGGCGTTAGGGGATGATTCTGCGGACGCTGGGTGTTGTGGTAATGTAGCTGCTTGATCGGTCCGGCGTGACTGCTGGACGCGCAAGCGGAGGTCTTCCTCCCACCTGATCGACCGCGAGGCCGATGGGTCCAAGGATCACACCGGAGACTTCCGGGGAGCTCGCGGCCGAGTGGCCGATGGGTTCTGGTGGCCCCGCATGCGCGACGTGCGGGGCTTTTCGCATTCCGGAGAGGCTCCCCGGCACGGTCGAGCAATCAGCGGACAAATGCCAGGTACCTAGGAGGTCCCATCAGCACTGAGCCCCGCATCAACGAGCGTATTCGTGTGCCCGAGGTCCGTCTCGTGGGGCCGAACGGCGAGCAGGTCGGCATCGTCTCGATCGGCGACGCCCTGAAGCTGGCCCAGGAGGCCGATCTCGACCTCGTCGAGGTCGCGGCCACGGCTCGCCCGCCCGTGTGCAAGCTCATGGACTACGGCAAGTTCAAGTACGAGTCCGCCATGAAGGCACGCGAGGCGCGCCGCAACCAGGCGCACACGATCATCAAGGAGATCAAGCTCCGGCCGAAGATCGATCCGCACGACTACGAGACCAAGAAGGGTCACGTCGTCCGGTTCCTCAAAGCGGGGGACAAGGTCAAGGTCACCATCATGTTCCGCGGACGCGAGCAGTCGCGCCCCGAACTGGGCTTCCGGCTCCTGCAGAGGCTGGCGGAGGACGTCACCGAGCTCGGTTTCGTCGAGTCGCAGCCCAAGCAGGACGGCCGAAACATGATCATGGTGATCGGGCCGCACAAGAAGAAGGCCGAAGCCAAGGCGGAGCGGGCCGCGGCCCGATCCAAGGGCGACGAGTCCGGCGACGCGGGCGAGAGCCTCGAGCAGGACATGGCGCAGGTGTCCGAGCCGCGCCAGTGACGCGACCCGCCTGACGATTCGGCGGGCGTGGGAAGACACCGAGACCGGGTCAGGTCCTCTCGGGAGGCGACTCCTCCCGGCTGAGGTAGCTTGACCCGGGATATCGGCACGGACGAACGACGAGGGAGATACGGCTGTCATGCCGAAGATGAAGACGCACAGCGGTGCGAAGAAGCGGTTCCGTCTCAGCGGGACAGGCAAGGTCATTCGCCGCCGTGCGAACCGTGCCCACTACAACGAGCACAAGCCGTCCACGCGGACGCGCCGTCTCGCGCCTGAGGTCGTCATGTCCGATGCCGACACCAAGAAGATCAAGAAGCTGCTCGGCAAGTAACCGAACCCCCGGGGAGATAGAACAATGGCACGCGTAAAGCGGGCGCTCAACGCCAAGAAGAAGCGCCGCGTCGTCCTCGAGCGGGCGAGTGGTTACCGGGGTCAGCGGTCGCGGCTGTACCGCAAGGCGAAGGAGCAGATGCTCCACTCGCTGACCTATGCCTACCGCGACCGCAAGGACAAGAAGGGCACCTTCCGGCGCCTGTGGATCCAGCGCATCAACGCGGCCGCGCGCGCGAACGGCATCACCTACAACCGGTTCATCCAGGGCCTGAAGGCTGCCGGCATCGAGGTGGACCGCAAGATCCTCGCCGACCTTGCCGTGAACGACGCCCAGGCCTTCGCGGCGCTGGCCGAGGCCGCCAGGAAGGCGCTGCCCGCGGACGTGAACGCGCCGGTCGCCGGCTGATCCTCCGCACGTACGAACGCACGTGAACGACTCGTTCTCTCCGGGAGCGGGTCGTTCGCCTTTCCCGGGGCCGCCGGCGTGACCGCGCCGCGCGCCCCCGCCGTCCAGGAGGGCACATTGGCGGGGTCCGAGCTGACCAACATCAAGTCGCCGCGGGTCAAGGCCGCCAAGCGCCTGACCAAGCGGGCCTTCCGGGACCGCGACCGCGCGTTCCTGGCCGAGGGCCCGCAGGCCGTCAGGGAGGCGCTGGCGCTGCCCGGCGTCACTGTCGAGCTGTTCACCACCGCGGAGGCCGGGGCCAGGCACGCCGACATCGTCGCCGCCGCCCGCGTGGCGGGCGTACCGGTGCACGGCGCCAGCGGCGAGGTCATGGCCGACCTCGCCCAGACGGTCACGCCGCAGGGCCTGCTGGCCGTGTGCCGGTTCGTCCACGTGCCCCTGGCCGAGGCGGTCACCGGCGGCGCGTCCCTGGTGGCGGTGCTGGCGCACGTGCGCGACCCCGGCAACGCCGGCACCGTTCTGCGGACGGCGGACGCGGCCGGCGCGGACGCCGTCGTCTTCACCGACGCCTCGGTGGACCCCTACAACGGCAAGTGCGTCCGCGCCAGCGCCGGCAGCCTGTTCCACCTGCCCGTGGTCACCTCCGCGCCCGCGGCCGGGACGGTGAGCCACCTGAAGGAGGCGGGCCTGCGGGTCCTGGCCGCCGACGGCGCCGGCGACCGGACGCTGGACGATGTCGACCTCACCGGGCCCACCGCGTGGATCTTCGGCAACGAGGCGTGGGGCCTGCCCGAGGAGATCCTCGCCCTCGCCGACGAGGTCGTCCGCGTGCCCATCTACGGCCGCGCCGAGAGCCTCAACCTGGCGACGGCGGCCGCCGTCTGCCTGTACGCCTCGGCGCGCGCCCAGCGCTCCGCCCGGACGCCGTGACGCGCGCGGCCCGGGCGCGTCCGGACGCGCCCGGGAGCCGGCCCCGGGGAGGTGTACGGCCAGTCCGATCGGGCATGGAGGCGTGGCTGATGCCCGGCGTAGGGCTGCCGTCGGGCACGGGAAACCCGCTATTGTCGGCCCTGTAGGGTCGAGGAGGCGATTGTGCGCGGCGGACCAACCCACCGGCGGACTGCCGATGCCGCATGCCTGATCGAGGTCGACGACCTCCCCGACGGCGTCGTCGTGGCCGACGAGCGCGGCCGGGTGATCGCCTTCAATCAGGCCGCCTGCCGGCTCACCGGCGCCGACCGCGAGGTCGTGGTCGGCGGCCACCTTCCCGACGTCCTGCCCTTTCGCGACAACGACGGCCGCGACTGGTGGAAGTGGCTCGACGCCTACGGTGGCCTGCGCATCCGCAGCCGACAGCCCGAGTGTTCGCTCTACCTGCCCGGCGGTCACGAGCTGCTGGTGTCGGCGCGGTTCGTGCGCAACCCCGCGCGCGGCGGCGACGTCGTCCGCGTCGTGATCACACTGCGCGGCGCCGCGGCCCGGGCGCGCCTGGAGCGCAGCCGGGCCGACCTGGTCTCCACCGTCGCCCACGAGCTGCGCTCCCCGCTGACGAGCGTGAAGGGCTTCACCGCGACGCTGCTGGCCAAGTGGGGCCGTTTCACCGACGACCAGAAGCGCGTGATGCTGGAGACGGTCAACGCCGACGCCGACCGCGTCACGCGGCTGATCACCGAGCTGCTCGACGTCTCGCGCATCGAGTCGGGCCGCCTGCAGGTCCACCGCCAGGTCGTCGACGTCCCGGCCCGCGCCCGTAAGATCATCGAGGGCCGTGTGGCCGCGGGCGAGCCCGAGGACCGCTTCCGGCTGGACGTGCTCGGCGATCTGCCCGAGATGTGGCTCGACCAGGACAAGATCGACCAGATCCTCGGCAACTTGCTGGAAAACGCGGTGCGTCACGGACGCGGTACGGTGACGATAGTGGTGGAGCCTGTCGAATGGGGAGTGGCCGTGTCCGTGCGTGACCAGGGTGAGGGTGTCGCACCCGAGCTGGCCTCGCGCGTCTTCCGCCAGTTCTGGCGGGGCAACGCCCGCCGTCGCGGCGGCACCGGCCTCGGCCTCTTCATCGTCAAGGGCCTCGTCGAGGCCCACGGCGGCACGATCACCGTGCAGCGGGCGCCCGGCGGCGGCGCGGAGTTCCGATTTACCATGCCCGCCGGCACTCCCGACTTCGCCTGAGGCGTCGCGGGGAGCGGCCGGTGGGCCTGACCACGCCGTGATTCACCGGCCGGCCACCGCCGCGCCCGGATGCCTACGAGGAGCGCGGGCGGGTTGTCCACAGCCGCCCGCCGCCCGGCAGGTCCGCCGCCCCGGACGGACTAGACTCGTGCCCGCTCAAGCCCTGGATACGGAGCTCACTCTTGTCGAACACCTATGACCCGGTCGAGGTGACGCCGTTGCACGCCGACGAGGTGGCGCGCATGGAGGCCGAAGCCATCGCCGCGATCGAAGCGGCGGCCGACCTCGACGAACTCAAGCAGGTGCGCCTCGCGCACTCCGGCGACCGGTCACCGATCGCCCTGGCCAACCGCGAGATCGGCGCGCTGCCGCCCCAGGCCCGGTCCGAGGCGGGCAAGCGCGTCGGCGGAGCCCGCAAGGCCATCGGCGAGGCCCTGGCCGCCCGGCAGGCGGTGCTGACGGCCGAGCGCGACGAACGCGTCCTGGTCGAGGAGACCGTCGACGTCACGCTGCCGTGGGACCGCGCGCCGAGGGGGGCCAGGCACCCGCTCACCACGCTCCAGGAGCGCATCGCCGACGCGTTCGTCGCGATGGGCTACGAGGTCGCCGAGGGGCCGGAGCTCGAGGGCGAGTGGTTCAACTTCGACGCCCTCAACATCGCGCCCGACCACCCGGCCCGCTCCGAGCACGACACGTTCTTCGTCGGCTCGGTCGACTCCGGCATGGTCCTGCGCACCCAGACCTCGCCGGTGCAGATCCGCGCGCTGCTGTCGCGCGAGCTGCCGGTCTACGTCGTCTCGCCGGGCAAGGTCTTCCGCACCGACGAGCTCGACGCCACGCACACGCCGGTGTTCCACCAGGTCGAGGGCCTGGCCGTCGACGAGGGCCTGACGATGGCCCACCTGAAGGGCACGCTCGACCGGTTCGCCGAGGTCATGTTCGGCAAGGGCATCGACACGCGGTTCCGGCCGAACTACTTCCCGTTCACCGAGCCGTCGGCCGAGATGGACCTGCGCTGCTTCGTCTGCCGCGGCGCCTCGGCCGTCCCGGGCAACCCGGCGTGCCGCACCTGCAAGTCCGAGGGCTGGATCGAATGGGGCGGCTGCGGCATGGTCAACCCGCGCGTGCTGGTCGCCTGCGGCGTCGACCCCGAGCGCTACAGCGGTTTCGCCTTCGGAATGGGCGTCGAGCGGACGTTGATGTTCCGGAACAACGCCGAGGACATGCGAGACATGGTCGAGGGAGACGTGCGCTTCACGCTCCCCTTCGGTATGGAGGCCTGATGAGGTTCCCGCTTTCCTGGCTGCGGGAGTACGTCGACCTGCCCGCCGTCACCGCCCACGAGGTCGCCGACAAGCTCACCGCCGCAGGCCTGAAGCTGGAGTCGATCGAGTCGGTCGGCTACGACATCAAGAACGTCGTGGTGGGCGAGGTCCTGTCCATCGAGGAGCTCACCGGCTTCAAGAAGCCGATCCGCTACTGCTCGGTGGAGGTCGGCGAGGCCGCGCCGCGCTGGGTGATCTGCGGCGCCACCAACTTCGCGGTCGGTGACCGGGTCGCGGTGGCGCTGCCCGGCGCCGTGCTGCCGGGCGGGTTCGAGGTCGGGTCCCGCAAGACCTACGGCCATGTGTCCGACGGCATGATCTGCTCGGCCCGCGAGCTGGGCGTCGGCGACGACCACGACGGCATCCTGATCCTGCCCGCGGGCACCCACCTCGGCGCCGACGTCGTCGAGTTGCTCGGCCTGCGCGACGACGTCATCGAGCTGGAGGTCACCCCCGACCGCGGGTACGCCCTGTCGATCCGGGGCGTGGCCCGCGAGGCCGCCGCCGCGTTCGGCGTGCCCTGGCGCGACCCGGCCGACGTCGAGCCGCCCGCCTTCACCGAGGAGGCCCACCCGGCCTCGATCGCCGACCCCTCGGCGTGCGACCGTTTCGTGCTGCGCGCGGTCTCCGGGTTCGACCCCTCCGCCGAGACGCCGATGTGGATGCAGGTGCGCCTGGTACGCGCGGGCATGCGTCCCGTCTCGCTGGCCGTCGACGTCACCAACTACGTCATGCTGGAGCTCGGCCAGCCGCTGCACGCCTTCGACCGCTCCCGCCTGACCGGCCCGATCGTCGTGCGCAGGGCCGAGCCGGGCGAGAGGCTGGAGACGCTCGACCACGTCGTGCGCGAGCTCCACCCCGAGGACATCCTGATCACCGACGAGTCCGGGGCGATCTCGATGGCCGGCACGATGGGCGGCCTGGAGACCGAGATCTCCGGCGAGTCGAGCGACCTGGTGATCGAGGCGGCCCACTTCTCGGCCAGCGGCATCGCGCGCATGTCCCGGCGCCACAACCTGATCAGCGAGGCGTCGCGCCGCTTCGAGCGCGGCGTCGACCGCGAGCTGCCGCTGTACGCCTCGTGGCGCGCGGTGCAGTTGCTGGTCGCGTTCGGCGGGGGCACGGCCGGCGCCGGGGTCACCGACGTCTCGATCGACGTCGAGCCCCCGACGATCACCATCCCGGCCGACCACCCGGACCGCGTCGCGGGCGTGACCTACGGCCGCGAGACCGTGGTGCGCCGCCTGGAGCAGGTCGGCTGCACGGTCACCGGCACACCCGACGCCGGCGGGCAGGAGGGCACGGGGGGCGCCTCGTACCCCGCCGACGTGCTGGACGGGCCGAGCGCGGCCGCCGGGCTGCTCACGGTGACACCGCCGTCGTGGCGCCCGGACCTGACCGACCCCAACGACCTCGCCGAGGAGGTCATCCGGCTGGAGGGGTACGAGAAGCTGCCCTCGGTGCTGCCCGCCGCGCCCGCCGGGGCCGGGCTGACCGAGGCGCAGCGCCTGCGCCGCCGCGTGGGCCGCGCGCTCGCCGCGGCGGGGTACGTCGAGACGCTCGCCTACCCGTTCGTGGGCGCGCGCGACCTGGACGACCTGCAGCTTCCGGCCGACGACGCGCGGCGCCGGGCGATCCGCCTGGCCAACCCGCTCAGCGAGGACGAGCCGCTGATGCGCACCACGCTGCTGCCGGGGCTGCTCAAGACCCTGGTCCGCAACGTTGGCCGCGGCTTCGGCGACGTCGCGCTGTTCGAGACCGGCCTGGTGTACCGCCCCGAGCCCGGCGCTCCCGGCAAGGCGCCGGTGCTGGGCGTCGACCGCAGGCCCACGGAGGAGGAGCTGGCCACGATCACCGCGGCCCTTCCCCGGCAGCCGCTGCGGCTCGCCGTCGTGCTGGCCGGCGAGCGCGACCGGTCCGGCTGGTGGGGGCAGGGCCGCCCGGCCACCTGGGCCGACGCCATCGAGGCGGCCCGCACGGTGGCCCGCGAGGCCGGCGTCGAGCTGTCGATCAGCGCCGACCGCCACGCGCCCTGGCACCCCGGCCGGTGCGCCGCCCTCCACCTCGGCGAGACGCTGGTCGGCCACGCCGGCGAGTTGCACCCGCGCGTGGCCGAGGCCTTCGGCCTGCCGCCGCGTACCTGCGCCATGGAGCTGGAGCTCAGCGTCCTGGAGGACGCGCTGCCCGGCCCCGCGCAGGCCAGGCCGGTGTCGGCCTACCCGGTCGCCACGCAGGACGTCGCGCTCGTCGTCCCGGCGGACGTCCGGGTCGCCGACGTCGAGGCGGCGCTGAAGCAGGGGGCGGGCGAGCTGCTGGAGTCGATCCGGCTGTTCGACGTCTACACCGGCGCGCAGGCCGGCGAGGGCAACAAGTCCCTCGCCTACACCCTGCGCTTCCGCGCCCCCGACCGCACTCTCACCGTCGAGGAGACCACCGCGGCCCGCGACGCCGCCGTGGCCCTGGCCGCCGAGCGCACCGGGGCCCAGCTCCGCGGCGCCTGACGGCCCGCCGCCGAGAGGTGGCGCGGGGAGCGATCGTGTTCCCGCGCCACCCCTCGGTCGTCTCAGCGTGAGTAGACCTCCAGCTCGTACAGCGAGTACCCGTACGTCGTGCCGCGCGTGACGCCCTTCATGCGGACGTAGCGGGCCGTGGCCGGGGCGAAGGTGACGTTGTCCACGCCGCCGTCGCCGGTGGTCGTGGAGGCGACGGTGGTCCAGGTCGAGCCGTCCGCCGAGGTCTGGATCGCGTACGCCGCCGCGTAGGCCGCCTCCCACCGCAGCACGACCCGGGACACCGTCTTGGCGGACCCGAGGTCGACCTGCAGGTACTGGTCGTCGCTGGAGGCGCTCGCCCAGCGGGTCGTCGGATCGCCGTCCACGGCGTTGCCGGCCGGGTAGTAGGGGATGATCTGCGTGCTGGACGCCTTGGCGCTGACCCCGGCCGCCAGGTTGGCGATCGGGTCGCCCCGATGGGCGGGGAACGAGACGACCTGCTGGTAGGTCGGCCGGTTCTGCCAGGAGATCAGCGACTGCTTGATCCCGCCGAGCGGTGAGTGCCGGACGGCGTCCGCGCACCACTGGTCGCCCGCCGCGCACGCGTCGTCGGCCGGGTAGGTCGTGGTGGCGGGTTCGGCGAGCGCCGCCGACAGGCTGTTCACCAGGACGGTGCGGCAGCCCGCGACCGTCCCGCCGCCGCAGTACTTCTGGGGCAGCGGACCGGCCACCGGGTCGCCGAGCACTGACCTGACGTCCTTGCTGACGTAGCCCCACCAGCCGTACTGGAACGCCGACCCCTTGTGTGCCTGCGCCTCGTTCGCCGAGGTCGGGAAGCTTGAGACGTCGCCCTGCTGGTGGCCGGACGGCGACTCGTTGATCTGCAGCGCGTTGACCAGCGACTGGTACAGCCCGTCGCCGAGGCCGGGCTTGAACTCGGCCTGGACGAGCCTGGGCCACCATGCGTCGAAGGCGCGGATGGCGTCGGCGTGCGCGTAGATCTTGCTCCCGGGGTTGCCGGGCGTGGTCTCCAGCCGCCTGGCCCCGGCCGAGGCCCACGCCGACAGCTTGGACACCGCGGAGGACAGCGCCGGGTCGGTGACGGGGGAGCTGTTGAGGACGCGCAGCAGGTGGGGGAGGACCTCCTTGCCGCGCAGGTCGGTCACGGCGGCGTCTGCCATGATCTTCACGGTGCCGGCCCGGTCGAGCTTGCCGGCCCCGGCGAGCGCGGCCTTGACCGGGACGTCCAGCAGGTCCACCCGGTGGACGGTGCCGAAGCTGAAGTTGCCGTCGGCCGCGCCGTAGTCCTTGGCCTGCTTGTTGTTCCAGCTCACCAGGTAGTCCTGGTTCGCCGTCTGCGGATGCGTGCCGGGTGCGTCGTAGGTCGCGGTGTTGGTGGCCGGGTCGTACCCCGCCCACTCGTGCGCGGCGTCCGCGGCCATCGGCAGGTTCGGGTCGGAGACCGCCGAGCGGACCGGGGTGTTGCCGGACATGTAGTACGCCGCGTCGGAGGAGTTGACGAAGAACCAGTTGAACGCGAAGCCGATCTTCGACGCCGAGTTGGTGAATGCCGCGGCGTCGCCCATCTGGGCGGGCTCGTTGAACATCTGGAACCCGACCGCCGAGTCGGCCTCGTGCTGGTACGTCGAGCGCAGCGCGGCGAAGGCGGTGGGCCTGCCGCCGACGGTGCCGCGCCAGGTCACCAGGCCGTACTTGGTCCGCTTGATCACCAGGTCGTAGGAGCCCGCGGCGGTGGAGTCGGCGGTGTTGGGCTTCCAGGCATTGGTCTTCTTCAGCGTCTCCATGGCCGTGCAGGCGCCGCGGTACATGTAGTGGTCGGACGACGTGGTCGCCGGGCCGCCGCCGGGCTCGCAGAGCTCCAGGGCGTAGGTGTCGGTGATGTCCTGGCCGCTGGAGGTCGCACTCCAGGCGTAGTCGGTGCCGCGGCCGAGCAGCACGTACAGGTTGAGCCCGGCGAACGCGGCACCGCGCGCCTTGATGCCGGGCCCGGTCAGCTCTTCGAGCATGAGGAGCTGCGGGGCGAAGTAGCCGGTCTGCGGGCCGAACACCGCGATCGGATGCCCGGTGGCGGACTCGGCGGCCGACACGACCACGGCGTTGGACATGCCGGGGTGGGAGTTGTCGACGGTCAGCCCGTCCAGAACGCCCTTGGCGCGGGCGGCGGCCGGGACCGGCGCCGTGGCGGAGCCCGACTCGTTCTCGGTGATGTCGACGGGCGCGGTGGTGGCGGCGTCCGGCAGCACGACGCCGGTGGCGCCGGACGGCGCGTCGCCCGAGGGGAAGCTCTGGCCGTCGTGCAGGGTCAGCGTCGCCTCGGGGTCGTTCTGCGAGCGGAAGGCCGCCCACGCCTGGTCGCCGGCCGCGGTCCCGTACCGGGCGCGCGCGGCGACGCGGGCCAGCGCGGACTGCATCTCCGCCCCGCCGCCCCCGCCGAACAGTCCGCCGATCACCCCGGAGACCGCGACGAGGTCGGTGATGGTGAAGTCTTTGGGGCCGCCCGCGTTGGTGATCGCGTCCAGGTGGCCGGTCAGCACGTACTCGCCGGGGCAGTTGCGGTCGGCCATGCAGCGGTCGATGTAGGCGTTGATCCCGGCGATGTAGCTCTGGACGTCGGCGTAGAGCTGGGCGCCGCGCGGGCCGGAGTCCCTGAGCCGGGTGATCTGCCCCTGGAGGTCGGCCTCGGTGTAGGGCGAGTTGCGCCAGACGCTCTGTTCCAGCGCGCGGTTGCCCGGCGCGCCGCCCGCGAAGGGGGTCAGCTCGCCCCGGCCGACGTGCCGCATCAGGTCCATGAGCCACAGCCGGTCCTGCGCGCCCGCGTACCCGGCGCCGAACATCGTCCCCTCGCGGGTGGTGCCGGTGATGTGCGGGACGCCGGTCGCCTTGTCCCGGACGATGGTCACGTCGGAGCGCGGGCTGACCGTGCTCTCCACCTGCCCGGCGGGCACGCCGAAGGAGGAGTCGTTGAAGAACCTGGCGATCTGGTCGTCGGTCAGCCCGGTGTACCCGCCGATCAGGCCGGCGTACTTGCCGAGCTGGTCGCCGCTGTGGCGCGGCATGGTGCCGAACGCCTGGTTGGCGAGGATCTCGACCAGCGTCGCGTTGCCGTTCTCACCGGGTGGCAGGACGTCCGCGCATTGGCCGAGGCAGTAGTCGTCGGCGGTGTAGACGGCCGCCGACGCGGGCACGACGGGGGATGCCAGCGCGATGATCGCCAGCGCCGAGACCGCCGTGATCGTCCGCCGGAGACGAGCGTGCATGTGAGGACCCCCAAAACATGAGGTGTGCTCGAATTTAGGGAACTTGGGAGGAACATACGCTCGCCCCCACATCGGATCAATGGCCGATGTGATACCGACCCGGACAAAATGGCTCAGTTCGGCTCGTCCGGCGGCGGACGCCGGGTCACGCCTGGGAGCGGCGGCGATCGAACAGGCCGAAACGGCGGCCGTTTCCTGCCCGGGCGGCGGACGCCTCTTCGCCTCCCCCCGGCGTGCCCGAGAGGGCACGGCCGACGGTCTCCTCGCTGATGTCGGCCCGCCGCAGCATGCCGGCGAAGACGGTCTCGGTGAGCTCCCTGCGGGCGTCCGGCGAGCACAGCGCCGCCAGCGCGGCCAGCAGCGGCAGGTACGCCGGGTCGGGCTGTGCGGGGAAGTCCTCGGCCACCACGCGGGCCTCCACCACCGGGCCGTGAGCGGCGGCGAGCAGGGCGTGGAACCGGCGGATCTGCCCCTCGGGGTCGCCGGGATGCAGCCAGTGGACCGCCGCGACGGCGTACCCGTGCCGGCGCAGCGCCGCGTGGACGGCCGGCCGACCGGCCGGATCGTCCCCCCGCACGCTCAGCTCGGCGCACATGACGTCCAGCGCCTGCCGGTCCAGCGGCTCCCGCACCGCGGCCGCGACCAGGTCGCCGGTCGGCAGAGGGGCGAGGACCTTCACGAGTTCGCCGGGCGGCAGGTACGCGGCCAGCCGCAGCGTGACCGCCGGATCCGTCACGGCCATCCGGGACAGGGCCATGGCGAGCTGCGGAGACAGCCAGTGATCGGCGTTCCGGCGCAGGTCTTCGAAGTCGTCCACGGTCGGGTCGGGGCCGTAGGCCAGGTCCAGCACCACCGGGTACAGGCGTGCCTCCAGCGCCGGGTCCAGGGACCGGGCCGCCACCAGGATCCGGCGGTCGCGGACGATCCGGCGCAGGGCGTCGCGCTCGGCGGCGTCCCCGGTGCGCGGCAGGGACCCGAGCCGGGACAGGCACCGGGCCACGCGCCGGGTGTCCCCCTCGTCGACGCCGTCGGCGCAGGCGAGCAGCAGCCCGCCCAAGGTCTGCGGCGGAGCGGATCCGGACCCGCCGCCCGGGGACGGATCGTCGAGCTCGGCGATGTCCGGTGATCTCAGCGACCGCGGTGTGGTGTCGCGGGCGAACCGCGCGACCAGGTCACCGAGGCGGGGGTGGTCGGCCAGCAGGTCGTGGTAGCGCCGGACGGTCTCCGGCGCTTCGGCGACCCGTACCGGCTCCCCCCACCCGATCACGTGCGCGCCCTCGGGGGCGTGCCGGGCGAACGACAGCTTGATGCGGTGGCGTGAGGCGCTGTCGGTCCACGTCGAGAGCGTCAGCCTGCTCCTGAGGCCGTAGGGGAGCAGAGCCGCCACGCTGTCGAGGAAACGCAGCCGGGCCGGCATCGGGACTCCCTCGGCGCCCACCACGCACACCGGATCCCCGGTGAGCAGCAGCGCCGCCGCGCCCATGGCGGTCTGGTCGGCGCGGCCGGTCGTCTCCTCCACGTCCAGCGCCGCAACGTCCGCGGTCAGCAGGCCCGCGGCGGGCAGTGTGCGGGGGGCGAGTGCCCGGTAGAGCGTCTCGTAATCGACCGGACCCCGGGCGAGCTCGGCGTAGGGCAGGCAGAAGTACCGCGTGAGGGCGATGTCGCGGCCCATGCCGTCACGCTCGGCGGACCACTCCTGGACCGCCATGCCGACGTGGGGGGTATCGCCGTGCCCGTTGACCCAGCTGATCGTCACGCGGGGCAGGTTGGCGGGGGCGCCGGGGGTGTACCGGGCGATGATCTCGCCGAAGTCGTCCCGGTCGAATCGCCCGTCGCTGCACGCCAGGACGTCGTCGCCGTCCGCGGTTCCCGGACGTTTGCCCCATAGCGCCCACTCGGCGGTGATTCGTACCATCGGCCGTCCTCATCGGTCGCGGGGGCTAGCGGTTCAGGAAGTCCACGAGCAGGGACACACCGATGGCGCAGACAATGATCACCAGCGTGAACCAGATGAACAAGATCCCGTTGGACAGTGAGACGCGGCGCCACCACGGGTCGCGGGCCTCATCCTTCTCGTATCTCCGCGTGGACGGGCCGCCGGACAGCGCCTCCAGCATCGCGCCGGGGGGTGATCCGGGGGAGTTCTGCCAGGTCCGCGCGTCCGGCGCGGCCTGCTCCCGGGCCGGCGCGGCGTGTCCGTACAGCGAGGTGGCCGCCGAGACCACCGGCCGCCACTCCGGGGGCAGCACGCTGCCGAGGACCTCCTGCACCTGGGCGTGGTCGAGGGACGGCCCGTAGGCGGCCACCAGCAGCCCCCGCAGCGCGGCGCTCTGGGCCGTGTGGTCGTCGCGGTACAGCCTCGCGATCGCGGGAGCGAGGTAGGCGTGCGCGCTCAGTGCGGGCGCGATCTCGGAGTCGTCGCCGCCCTCGCCGCCGCGGCCGACCAGCTCGGCGTGGATGAACCGGACGACCGGCGGGTCGCACTCCTCGGACGCGGCGAACCTGACCAGATCGGGCGTCTGTATCGCCGCGAGGAGACGCGACCTGTCGGGATCCTGGACGCGCATGGCCAGCAGCAGCGCGGCCTGCGGCTCCATCGTCTTCATGCGCGCCATGGCCGTGTACACCGGGGGTCCCCCTCCGGTGATCGACAGGACCCGCTCCATGATGTTGATCGTCAGAAGCCGGCCGTACCCGAGAGGAAGCGCCAGGTCGTAGACCGCGTCCCTGAGGCCGGCCCGGGGGATGGCGTCCACCCGGGGCAGCAGCCGCGACTCGACGATGTCACGGTAGTGCTCGCGTTCGTGCGCGCTCGGCGCCTGGGAGCGCAGCAACCGCGCCAGCTCCGCCACCTGGTCGTCGAGATCGGCGTACTCCCCCTGTTCCAGAAGCTCGCCGCAGCGGTTCAGGCCTCTGTAGAACACGGGCAGCGGCGAGGAGCCGTGGACGGGCCGGTGCCCGGAGTCGCCGAGCGCGGCCAGTGCCTGCCTCGGCGCCTCCTTGAACGTCAGCGGGTCGGTCGCCACGGCGAAGGCCTCGGCTATCTCGCCGGGGGCCCGGCGGGTCAGCACGTCGTAGAAATAGCGGGAGACGTCGGACCAGGTGCTGAATCCTTCCGCTCCTCCGCCCAAGGTCAGGGTGGAGGCCCCTTCACGCGGGCGCTTGGCGAAGGAGAGCTTGATCTGGTGCGTCGCCGAGCTGTCGGTCCACGTGGAGGCGGTCAGCCGGGTCCGGAGGCCGTAGGGGAGCAGCGCGGCCACCGTGTCCAGGTACCGCAGGCGCTCGGTCATGGGCAGGTGGCCGCCACCGGTCACGCAGACCTGCGCGTCGGCGAGCAGCAGCGCGGCCGCCGCCATGGCCGTGTCGTCGGCGTCGTCGGCGGTGTCCGCGAGTCGGTGCGGCTCCGACGCAGGGACGCTCACGATGAGCGGTCCGTCCACCGGCAGGCTGTGGGCGGCGAGGACCTCGTACAGCGCCTGGTAGGAGACCGGCCCGGCGGCCAGCTGAGCATAGGGTACGCAGAAGTAGCTGGTGACGGCGATCGGCCGCCCGAAGCCGTCGCGCTGGCCCGACCACGCCTGGACGGCCAGGCCGACGTACGGCACGTCGCCGCGCCCGTAAACCCAGCTGATCGTCACCTGGGGCAGGTTCGGCAGGGTGCCGGGCGACCACTTCGTGAGGATCTCGTGGAAGTCCTCGCGGGTGAACGGGCCCCGGCTGCAGTCCAGGACGCTGTAGTCGTCGTCGGTGCCGGGACGCTTTCCCCACAGCGCCCACTCGGCGGCGACCTTCACTTCGCGGCTCACCCTCTCGTCTCCCCTGCCGGGCGCTCGGCGGAGATCCGCCGGCCGAGCCAGACCATCGGCTCCATCACATTGATCGGATGGACCGGGCCGCGGATCTGGAAGCCGCTTCCGGGCGAGGTCGCGGTGCCGGCCTCGCCGGCGGCCGACCACGCGGTCGGCACCAGGTTCTGCGGGTCGTCCGGATCGAACGCGCCCTTCTCGTTGTCCAGGTAGAACCCGATCGACGAGGTCACGAAGAACTTGATGCGGTCATGCCGGAAATGCTGCTTGAGAGCGGGCACCACCATCTTCGCGTTGCCGTAGCGCGATATGCCGCAGAGCTGTTCGAACAACTCTTCGGCGTAGTCGTCGTCAATCCGCGGGAATCCGAAAGGGTCATCGGGGTCGGGGGCCAGCAATCCGAGCTTTTCCGCCGTCTGCAGAACCTTCAGCTCGTCGAATTTGGTGACGCACACCGCCAGATGGTGGGGCAGGACATCGCCGGCGTACCGGTTCCCGGTGAGCATCCGCCCGGCCAGTTCCGTGAGCACCCCGTGCAGATAGCTGAAGGCGTCGCCCACTTTGTGCTCGCGGATGGGATCGAACAGATAGACGATTCCGCGGCTGCCCTGGAGGTTGTTCAGCAGTTCCTCGCGGCTGGTGGGCGCGCTGGCCCGCTTGGCGCTGTAGAACCCGCCCGGCGCGTCCAGCACGTCCAGCCCGATCCGCTCGCTCTGGACGCTCTTGCGGCCGAGCGGCCAGCGCCGCTTCTCGATCTGCCGGGTGAGGAACCACTTGTACTGGCCGAGGGCCAGCGTCGCGTCGGGGAAGCGCTGCTGCTCCGACAGCGCGCTGGTCATCTCGATGAGGAAGTCGCGGGACGGGCCGTCGGCGCCGACCACCTTCCACGGACCCTTCTTGAGGATCAGGGCGATGTTGAGCGCGGCCAGGAACGTGGTCTTCCCGCTGCCGGGTGCGCCCCAAACGGCGATGTTGGGTGTGGGACGTGCCGATGGTTGCTGTTCGGGGGGCATGGTGTCCTCATCTGGATCTGACGCCGGATCTGACGCATCGCGTCCTCGTCAGGACGCCGCTGAGAAGGGGAAGGGAACGCGCTGGACCTGGGACGCCACGAGGCCGAGGGACGCGCCGAACTCGTCGACGTCCATCGCGTCGAGGTGGGCGAGCGCGGTGGCGCCGAGGCGGGACCAGACCGGGTGGGCGCGTTCGGGGGGCTGGTCGCAGATCGCCCCGAGTGCGAGCCTGTTCTCCAGACCGTCCAGGAGCGCCTCCCAGCCGAGCCGCCGGGGACAGGGCAGGATCTCCGAGGCGTTCGCCCGGGGCGGGTGCGGCGGCCGGTCGCCCACGGTGAGCAGCGCCGTCCGCTCCCGGCCGTCGTCGCCCAGCCTGTGCGTCACCTCGGCCAGCATGTCCTCGACCTGCGCCGCGTAGGCGTAGTCGTGCGTCCCGGCCTCCGGCGGGCGCACGTGCCGCTCCTCCAGCCGGAGCAGGACCTCCTGCGCCCGGCGCGGGGATGAGCGCCAGCAGGGGACGGCGACCGGCTGGTCGGGCACGCCGCGCTGGAAGACGTGCGAGGCATAGGCGATCAGCGAGACCACCGTGCGGCCCGCCTCTGCGTCGGCCAGCGTCGAGAGGAGCTGGCCGACGCGGTCGAGCCGCGCCCGGACGCGCTCCTCCGGCCCGCTGACCTGGACGGCGCAGATCAGGTGGGCCGGGTCGGCGGGACGGTCCAGCCGCTGTGGCACGGCGGCCACCAGTTCGTCCCAGGTGCTGTCGCACCGGGCGAGCCCCGGCAGGCCCGTGAAGCGCACGCGGCCCGGGCGGTCCAGCTCCGCCACGATCGTGTGCGCGCCGGGCGGGAGTTTGGCGGCGTGCACGGACAGCAGGGCCGGACGCAGCGCCTGCCACGCGGTGATCGCGAACACGGTCCCGTTCTCGTCGCTCGGCTCGCACCGGACGGCGAACTTGACGCGATCGCCGCGGCGGGCCTCCAGCCCGAACAAGGGGAGGGAGGCGAGCCGTAGCTGCCCGGTCGCCGGGTGCCGCTTGAGCACCACCAGTTCGTAGGACTGCGTCAGCGGCTCGTCCATGATGGCCTGGCGCAGCAGGTCGGCGACGGACTCGCCGGCCTCGGTGAAGGCGAGCGCCCGCGGGTGGGCCGCCTGGAGCGACGCCATGGCCCGGCGGGCCCGCCCGTCCTCGGGGGCGGTGCACACGATGACGACGGCGGGGTCGCCGGGACCGCCCTCGGCGACGGCGAGCGCCCGTTCCGCCGTGGCGACGGGGTCGCCGGCCCAGGGCACGGGGTGGCCCACCCGGCCGCGCGGAGTGCCCGTCTGGTCCCGGCGAACGTGCAGGACGGCGATGCCCTCGGCGCCCGCCTCGAACACGAGGAGAAACCTGGGGGCGGCGAGTTCCGCGATCGCCGCGACGAGGGCCTTACCGAGGAGGTTCTCACCCGATTCGGTCAAAGAACGCTCCCATGACGCGGCACAACAAACCGGCCATCACTCCCCATAATGTGATAAATGCTCGCGCTTCTCGTTGCACACGCATGCACATATGGCCGAGCCTCTCGGCGCCGCCCCCGCGGCGTGGTGTCAATCCCTATAGCAAGGTACATGTATAGCCTAATCGCGCTACAACCTCGTGGTCCTGGCATGGACGATTTAGGATGTTCTCCGCTCCACCTAGGCCGCCATTGCGGGGAGAATAGATGAGAAAGTTACTAATTGTCCTATCCGGCGCTAGGCCGGACATCCTCGAACGGTGGCCGACGGACCGGGGTAAATTCGAGGGCATCGGCGGAGCCGTCCTCACCACCAGCGTCCTGGCCACCATCTCCATGACGTTCGCCCTGTCCAGTGCCCTGGGCCTCAGCATCTTCGTCGCCGTCCCCGCCGGAATCGTCTGGGGCCTGGCGATCCTGAGCCTGGACCGATGGCTCGTCAGCTCCATCCAGCCCGACGGACCGCGCCGGTGGCGGATGGCCGTTCCCCGCATCCTGATGGCCGTGCTCCTCGGCGTCGTGACCTCCACACCGCTGGTGCTGCAGATCTTCAAGTCCGAGATCGACGCGCAGATCGTCGAGATCAAGCAGGACCGGGCCAACTCGTTCACGGGCGAGCAGAACAGCGGCACCGTCGGGCAGCAGATCGCGCGGCTGCGCAAGGCCGTGGCCGATCAGGAGGCGATCGTCACCTCCGGCGGCGAGGGCACACAGGCCCCGGACGTGGATCCGAAGATCAAGTCTTTGACCGCCGAGCGTGCCAAGGCGATCGACGAGCGCGAAAGGCAGTATGACGAGTGGCAGTGCCAGCTCTACGGCGGCCCTGACTGCCCGCGCAAGGGCGACGGGGTGCTGGCCAAGGCCAGCGAGAAGGCCTACAAGAAGGCCAAGAACAGGGTCGACGCGCTCAACGCGCAGATCGAGGGCCGTAAGCGGGAACTGGCCGCCAACGACGCGAACGCCAAGAGCGAACGGCTCGCCTCGGCCAAGGCCGCGCTGCCCGCCCTCCGCTCCCAGCTCGACGCCGCGCTGCGCCAGCAGGCCGGCCTGCAGGCGTCGTTCGACGCGGAGAACCAGAGCCTCAACGGGCTGCTGATCCGGCTGCGCGCGCTCAACGAGGTGTCCGGCAAGGACATGACGCTGAACGGAGCGCGCCTCCTGCTGTTCCTGATGTTCCTGCTCATCGAGTGCCTGCCGGTCGCGGTCAAGCTCATGCAGAAGCCCGGCAACTACGAGAAGGTCCTCGCGCTGGTGGCGCGCAACGAGCTGCTGGACGCCCGCGACAGCCTGAACGCCGGGCCGAGGCTCGGATCCGGGGGGACCTCCGCGACGGTGCGCGAGATCTGGAACCGGCCGTCCGCCACCGAACCCGACGCCCCGGCCGCCGGTCCGCCGCGCGGTCCCGAGCCCTTCGTCCCGCCGCGCGCCCGCGACGCGGAGGCGGAGCCGTCCGAGCAGGTCAGCACGAGTCACGATTTCGGCGACCTGGAGGACGAGGCGCTGCGCGGGATGCCCGACACGCGCACCGCCGCGCTGCCGGGCGGGCGCTCCGAGCGCACCCGCGGGTACGAGCTGTTCCCCGACGAGGACTGATCCGTCCCGATGGATCGAGGACCGGTACACCTGCTCAAGAACCGTTACGCGCTCGTGGAGCTTCTCGGCGGGGGAGGGATGGGCGACGTCTGGCTCGCGGACGACCGCGTGCTCGGCCGCCAGGTCGCGATCAAGGAGCTGGTGGTCTCCGACGACGGGGAGCCGCTGCCCGTGCGCCGCAAGCGCGCCCTGCGCGAGGCCAGAGCGGCGGCGGCCATCGAACACCCCAGCGTGGTCGACATCTACGACGTGTTCGAGGAGCACGGCCGCCCCTGGATCGTCATGCCCTATATCAGGGGCCGCTCCCTGCGCGACCTGATCGAGGACGGCCCGCTCGCCGAGCGCGAGGTCGCCCGGATCGGCGTGCGCGTCCTCGGCGCCCTGGAAGCGGCCCATCGCGCCCGCGTCCTGCACCGCGACGTGAAGCCCGCCAACATCCTCGTCGGCGACGACGGCCGGGTGTACCTCGCGGACTTCGGGATCGCGCACGTGGCCGGCCAGAGCACGCTCACCGGCCGTCACGCGTTCGTCGGCACGCTGGAGTTCATGGCCCCCGAGCGCATCGAGGGACGGCCCCTCGGCCCGGCGTCGGACCTGTGGTCGCTCGGGGTCACGTTCTTCTGCGCGCTGGAGGGTTACTCGCCCTTCCGGCACGACGACGTCCCCGCCATGATGCGGGCCATCCTGGACGTGCCCGTGCCCAAGCCTGCTCGCCCGGGGCCGCTGGCCGGCGCGGTGGAACGCCTGCTGGACAAGGACCCGCGTAGGCGGATGACCGTGCCCGAGTTGCGTGCGGTCCTGCGCTCGGTCATCGACGGCCCGCGGGTCCCGCCTTCCTTCGAGCCGACCCTCGTGGAACCGGGCCGCTCGACGGCCCCCACCCTGAAACTGCCGCGTGACGATCGGGAGGAACGGCCACCGGTCGTCGGCCCGCCCGAGGCCACCGAGGGGCTCGGCGGCCTGGGACCGGCCGAGGCCGCCAGGCGGATCGCCGGCATGGACGCGGACACGGCCGCCCGGCTGTGCGCCTCGATGCCCCCAAAGGCCGTCGGCCAGGCGCTCGCAGAGTTGGAGCCGCAGATGGCCGGGCGGGTGCTGGCCGCGCTTCCCGGCACCACCGCCGCCGCGGTGCTGGCCGCGGTCGCGCACAAGACCGCGGGCCGCCTGCTGGAGACGATGACGGCCAGCCCGGGCCGCGCCGCCTCGGTGCTGCGGACGCTGAACGCGAGCCGCGCCGGGCGCACGATCGACCACATGGACCTGGACCAGGCGTCGGTGCTGCTGGCGCGGATCCGGCCCGGTGAGGCCGCCCGGATCCTCACCCACGCCCACGCCCGCACCGCCGCCTACGTCGTCCAGGCCGTCGGCGCGGCGCCCGCCGTCCCGATGGTGGAGGCGCTGTCGGCGGTGTCGGTACGCCAGGCCTGCGGGGTGCTCGCCTACGTGTCGCCGAAGACCGTCGCCACGGTTCTGCGGGCGCTGCCGCGCGACCGGGCGGGCAGGATCCTCGAAGGACTGCCCCCCTCCGCCCGCGACCAGGTGCGCCGTCATCTGCGAGGACTGGGGAGCGAGGGCTAGGCCGAGGGGGCGTACGGCCCTCCACCCCTAGACGGCGGCGGAGGGCAAGTCCTCACACGCCCGGCGAAGGCACCCGGCCCCTCGTGCCCCGAGCGGTGGGCGTCGGTGCGGTGGTGTCGTTCGCGACCGTGGTGGCGGGCGGCAAAGCGGCAATCCGCCCAGTGGGTGAGCGTCGCTCACCTGAAGGCACGGAGGGGACGTCAGAGCCTGTCGATCTCCGTCAAGTCGATGTCGATGTCGAACGGCATCGTGAGTCGCACACGTTCTTGGTGGCTCCCGGAAAGGACGTAGCTGTGCGTCGTCCGGTCCAGCTCGTAGACGTTCACCGCGGGACGTCCTTCGGAGCTCTCGACGAGCCAGAAGTGAGGGATGCCCGCCTCGGCGTACAACAACGGCTTCCGCTTGCGGTCGCGCTCTTCTGACTCGGGGGAGACCACCTCGACCGCGAGCACCAGATCTTCGGCTTGGTAGGCCGTGGCGTCAGGGCCTCGGAGAGCTCGGGCGTGAAAGACGATGACGTCCGGCTCTGGTCGCTGTCGCGGGCCCAGAACCACGCTCATCTCGCGACGCACGCGCAGATCGGCCGGAACCGTGCGGCGCAAGCCGTTCTCCAGCAGATACAGCATCAGAGTGTGGAAGTCTTTCTGCGGGCTCACGAGCACCAAGCTTCCATCAATCAACTCTGTGTGCGGAGGCAAATCCGGAAGGTGATCGAGGTCTTCGGCGTGGAACCCCTCAGGAGGAGGGATCAGCCAGTCGGGTAGCTCCGAATTTGTCATTGTTTCGCTCCGGACCTGGACCTTCATGCATCCCACCGTAGCAAGTGGTTCGCCTTGTGCCTGGTGCTTCGGTCACGTGGTGGCCGGCTGCTCGCGGCGGGCGCGTTCGGCGAGGGCGTGTTCGTCGGTGCGGGCGTCGTAGCGGCGGAACTTCGGCAGGGCGGCGGCCATGACGGCGACCGCCGCCACGCACAGCAGCCCGCCGGCGCCCAGGGAGAACCGGCTGCCGCCCACGTTGGCCATCAGGCCGGCCCGGGCGTCGCCGAGCATCGGCCCGGTGGAGTACGACAGCAGCTCGATGCCGGCCAGCCTGCCGCGGTACTCGTCCGGGATCGTCTGGTTCCAGAGGGTGCCGCGGAACACCCCGCTGATCGTGTCCGCGCCGCCCGCCACCGCGAGGAACACCGCCATCAGCCAGATGTTGGGCATAACGGACGCCAGTGCGACCCCCGCCCCCCAGGCCGCCGCCGCGACGATGACCGCGCGGCCGTGGCGGTGGACGTGGCCCGTCCAGCCCGAGGTGACCGAGGCGATCACCGAGCCGACCCCGCCCGCCGCGTACAGCAGGCCGAGCGCGGCGGTGGCGTGCAGCTCGTCGGCGAGGAAGGGGTAGAGCGCGTTGGAGAAGGCGAAGATCATCGCGGCGATGTCGACCAGGTAGGTGCCCATCAGGTCGGGCCGCCGGACGGCGTACCGCACGCCTTCGGCCAGCGACCGCAGCGAGGCCGGGGCCGCGTCACCGGTCAGGGGGACCGGGCCGACGCGGACGAGCAGCACCAGCGACAGCACGAAGGTGACGACGTCGATGCCGTAGGACGTGGCCGGGCCCAGGGTGGCCACGACGACGCCGCCGATCGCCGGGCCCACGATCATCCCGGCGTTGCCGGCCAGGGACTGGATCGCGAAGGCGGCGCCCATCTGGTCCAGCTTCAGCACGCGGTTGATGATCGCCTGCTCGCTCGGCCTGCGCAGGCTCGTCAGCCCGGCGGAGATCGCGGCCACCACGTACAGGACCGGGATCTGCGTGGCGCGGGGGAGCAGCACGGCGTTGGCCATCAGCAGCACCGAGGTCAGGCACAGGCCCACCTCGGACAGGATGACGATCCTGCGCCGGTCGAGCGCGTCGGCGATCGCGCCGCCCCACAGGCCGAACACGACCATCGGCACGAACTCGGCCAGGCTCACCAGGCCGACCGCGATGTAGGAACCGGTGAGCTGCTTCATCTGGTACGGCACGGCCACCATGGTGAGCACGCTGCCGAATATCGAGATCGTGCTCGACCCGAGGAGCAGCCGGAAGTCGCGGGACTCGCGGATCGGGCTCACGTCGAGCCGCAGGCGCAGCAGCAGCGCCTTCAGCGCTCGCGCGGGGGTGGTTGGCACAGGCGGCAGTGTGAAGGCCGCGCCGTGCGGCGGACAACCGGTTTTCCCCCGCGGCGTGAGCCCCGAGTGCGGCCCGGGGCTCACGCACCGCGGTGATCGTGGCCGCCGTCACCGGCCGAGTGGGTCAGAGACCCAGCGTCTCCCTCCTGAGGTGGGTCTTGAGGATCTTGCCTCCGGGGTTGCGCGGCAGCTCGGCCTCCCGGAACCAGAAGCGCACCGGGATCTTGAAGGGCGCCAGCGTCCCGCGCAGGAACTCCTGGAGCTCCTCCGCGGTCGCGTCCGCCTCCGGCTTGAGCCGGACGACCGCGCCCACCTGCTCGCCGAACTCCTCGTCCGGGATGCCAATGACGGCGGCGTCGTCGATGGCCGGGTGCTCGAACAGGGCCGCCTCGACCTCGGCGCAGTACACGTTCTCGCCGCCCCGGATGACCATGTCCTTGGCCCGGTCGACGATGTAGACGAAGCCCTCCTCGTCGACCTTGGCGAGGTCGCCCGTGTGCAGCCAGCCGTCGACGAACGTCTCGGCGGTGGCGTCGGGCCGGTTCCAGTACCCCGTGATCACGTTCGGCCCGCGCATGCACAGCTCGCCGACCTGGCCCGGGGGCAGCTCGTCGCCGAGGGGGCCGAGGACGCGCACGTCGCAGACCGCGAGCGGCAGGCCGATGCTGTCGGGCTTGGCCAGATAGGCGGGCCCGCTGTTGTAGATGGCCAGGGCCGTCGTCTCGGTCATGCCGTACCCGTTGGACGCCTGCCGCTTCGGCAACTGGTGGCCGATGCGTTCCAGCAGCTTCGGCGGGGCCGGCGCGCCTCCGTAGCTCACCCCGCCGAGGCTGGAGATGTCGTACGTGCCGAGGTCGGGGTGGGAGAGCAGCTGCCAGGTGTTGGTCGGCACGCCGGTCACGATCGTGACCTTCTCCCGCTCGATGAGGGCGAGCGCCTGCCCGGGGTCCCACTTGTACATCAGCACCAGCCCGCCGCCGGCGAACATGGTCGCCGTCAGCACCGCGAAGCAGCCGGTGGCGTGGAACAGCGGCACCGCGAGCAGGGTGATCCGCCGCTGGCCCGCCGCCGTGGCGGGGTCCTTGCCGGCCAGGGCGACGCTGTGCAGCACCGCGTACGCCACGCTCATCGGCGACTGGGCGAGGTTGCGGTGGCTGCCGAGGGCGCCCTTGGGCAGGCCCGTGGTGCCGGAGGTGTAGAAGATCGTGGCGGGATCCTCCGGGCCGAGGTCCACGGCCGGGAGCGTGACGTCGGCGCGCACCTCGCCGAGGACCTCGCCGAACTCCCGCGCGCCGGGCGGCAGGTCGCCGCCCGCGCGGGTGACGATCATGGGGACGGCGCTGCCGCGCAGCCGCTCGGCGCGCTCGCCGTCGACGATGACGAGCCGGGCGCCCGAGTCCGACAGCCCGTACTCCAGCTCGGGCGTCGTCCACCAGGCGTTCAGCGGCACGGCGATGGCCCCGGCGGCCAGCACGGCGGAGAAGGCGACGACCCACTCGGGATAGTTGCGCATGGCGATGGCGACGCGGTCGCCCTTGACGACGCCGTAGTCCTCGACGAGCCGGCCGGCCAGCGTGGCGGCCCGCCGGTAGTGCTCCTCGTAGGTGAGCCGTTCGTCCTCGTAGACCAGGAAGACCTGCTCGCCGTGGAAGCGGCTGTTGCCGAGCATCGCCCGGAAGGTCAGGGGGGCGTGCTTCCACGTGCGGATCCTCGCCCCGCGGACCTCGATCTCCTCCATCTCGAAGAGCTGTCCGGGGCCGGTGAGCTGTGCCCGCACCTGCTCGTGAGTGACAGTCATGCGCGGTGACTCCCGAGAGTGAGTAGTGCCCTTTGGCACGTGACGATACCGACCGGTAGGTACGGAGGCCAGGGCGCAGAAACCCGCGGCCATGTCGTCAAGTCTCGCTTGCATGAAGATGCTTCACGATGCATACTCACTCTCGTTAGGGAGGTCATGAGTCGCAGTGCATGACCATGCAGAAAGGGGTCCGATGAAGGCGGCGATCGCCGGAGCCAGCGGATACGCCGGGGGAGAGCTTCTGCGCCTGCTCCTCGGCCACCCCACCATCGAGATCGGCGCCCTCACCGCCGGTTCCAGCGCCGGCGGCACGCTCGGCGCCCACCAGCCCCACCTTCCCACCCTGGCCGGAAGGGTGCTGCTCGACACGACGCCCGAGACCCTGGCCGGCCACGACGTCGTCTACCTCGCCCTGCCTCACGGGCAGTCCGCCGCCATCGCCGAGCGGCTGGGCGACGAGGTCCTCGTCGTCGACTGCGGCGCCGACTTCCGGCTCGAGGACCCCGCCGAGTGGACCCGCTTCTACGGCGGCACGCACGCCGGCACCTGGCCGTACGGGCTGCCGGAGCTGCCCGGCCAGCGCGAGGTCCTCAAGGGCGCCCGCCGCATAGCCGTCCCCGGCTGCTACCCGACCGCGGCCACCCTCGCCCTGTACCCCGCCTTCGCCGCGGGGCTCGCCGAGCCCGACGTCGTCGTGGTCGCCGCCAGCGGCACCTCCGGCGCCGGAAGGTCGCCCAAGCCCAACCTGCTGGGCAGCGAGGTCATGGGCTCCGCGAGCGCCTACAGCGTCGGCGGCGCCCACCGCCACACCCCCGAGATGGAGCAGAACCTCTCGCGGGTCGCCGGCACCCCGGTCACGGTCTCCTTCACGCCCGTCCTGGCCCCCATGAGCCGTGGCATCCTCGCCACCTGCACCGCCCCCGCCGCCCCCGGCCTCACCGCCGCCGCCCTGCGCGAGGCGTACGCGACGGCCGTCCAGGACGAGCCGTTCCTGCGGCTGCTGCCCGAGGGTGCCTGGCCCGCCACCTCCATGACCCTCGGCGCCAACACCGCCGCGCTGCAGGTGACCCTCGACGAGCGGTCCGGCCGCGTCGTCGCCGTCATCGCCATCGACAACCTGACCAAGGGCACCGCGGGCGGGGCGATCCAGAGCACCAACGTCGCCCTCGGCCTTGCAGAAGAACTCGGCCTTCCCTTCAACGGAGTCGCACCATGAGCGAGCGCAGCGAGAACACGCCCGGCACGAACCACCGGGGGTGCGCGTGAGCGTCACCGCCCCCCTCGGCTTCCGCGCGGCCGGCGTCGCCGCCGGGCTCAAGTCGCACGGCGCCCGCGACATCGCCCTCGTCGTCAACGAGGGCCCCTCCCGCGCGGCCGCCGGCGTCTTCACCCGCAACCGCGTGAAGGCCGCGCCCGTGCTGTGGACCCAGCAGGTGCTCACCGGCGGCCGGGTGAAGGCCGTCGTCCTCAACTCCGGCGGCGCCAACGCCTGCACCGGCCCCGCCGGCTTCCAGGACACCCACGCCACCGCCGAGAAGGTCGCCGACCTCCTCGGCGACTCCGCGGGCGAGATCGCCGTCTGCTCCACCGGGCTTATCGGCGAGCGCCTCCCCATGGACTCCCTGCTGCCCGGGGTCGAGGCCGCGGCCGGCCAGCTCTCCCGGGACGGCGGCCTGGCCGCCGCCGACGCGATCCGCACCACCGACACCGTCACCAAGATCTCCTTCCGCAGGGGCGACGGCTACATGGTGGGCGGAATGGCCAAGGGCGCGGGCATGCTCGCCCCGGCCCTCGCCACCATGCTGTGCGTCGTCACCACCGACGCCGACGTCCCCGCCGGCGAGCTCGACCGCGTCCTGCGCAAGGCCGTCGCCGTGACCTTCGACCGGCTCGACACCGACGGCTGCATGTCCACCAACGACACCGTCCTGCTGCTGGCCAGCGGAGCCTCCGGCGTCACCCCCGACCCCGCCGAGTTCGAGAAGAAGATCACCGACGTCTGCGCCGACCTGGCGCGCCAGCTCCTGGTCGACGCCGAGGGCGCCACCAAGGCCATCGCCATCGAGGTCGTGGGCGCTGCCACCGAGGACGACGCCGTCGAGGTCGGCCGCGCCGTGGCCAGGTCCAACCTCCTCAAGTGCGCCATCCACGGTGAGGACCCGAACTGGGGCCGCGTCCTGTCCGCCGTCGGCACCACCGCCGCCGCCTTCGAGCCCGACCGCGTCAACGTCGCGATCAACGGCATCTGGATCTGCCGCGCCGGCGCCGCGGGCGACGACCGCGACAAGGTCGACCTGCGCCCCCGCGACGTGACGATCACCATCGACCTGTCCGCCGGGCCGCACAGCGCGACCGTCCACACCACCGACCTCACCGCGGACTACGTCCACGAGAACTCGGCGTACTCCACATGAGCGGCGAGACGATCGGCGAGCTCAGGGCCGGGACCGGCCGCGACCAGGCGCACGCCAAGGCCGCAGTCCTCATCGAGGCCCTGCCCTGGCTCGAGAGCTTCCGCGGCCGCACGGTCGTCGTCAAGTACGGCGGCAACGCGATGACCGACGAGACCCTGCGCCAGGGCTTCGCCGACGACATGGTCTTCCTGCTGCACGCGGGCCTCAAGCCCGTCGTCGTGCACGGAGGCGGCCCGCAGATCAACGCCCACCTGGACCGGCTCGGCATCGAGAGCAGCTTCACCGCCGGGCTGCGGGTCACCACCCCCGAGGCGATGCAGGTCGTCCGCATGGTGCTCGTCGGCCAGGTCAACCGCGACGTCGTCGGCCTGATCAACCGGCACGGGCCCTTCGCCATCGGCATGTCCGGCGAGGACGCCCACCTGTTCACCGCCGAGCGCAAGCACGCCGATGTCGACGGGCGCAAGGTCGATATCGGCCAGGTCGGCGAGATCGTCAAGGTCGAGGCCGGAGCCGTGCGCGCCCTGCTGGACGACGGCCGTATCCCGGTCGTGTCGTCCGTCGCGCGCGGCGAGGACGGCGAGGTCTACAACGTCAACGCCGACACCGCCGCCGCCGCGCTCGCGGTGGCCCTGGACGCGGGCAAGCTCATCGTGCTCACCGACGTCGAGGGCCTGTACGCCGACTGGCCCGTCGCGGCGGACGGCACACCCTCCCAGGTCATCAGCCGGATCTCGGCGCCGGAGCTCAAGGCGCTCCTGCCCACCCTGTCCAGCGGCATGGCGCCCAAGATGGAGGCGTGCCTCACCGCCGTCATCGGCGGCGTGCCCCAGGCCCACGTCCTGGACGGCAGGGTGCCGCACTCGGTGCTGCTCGAAATCTTCACGGACGAGGGAATCGGAACCATGGTCTTGCCGGAGGTCCAGTCATGAGCGGCCTGGAAGAAGCCGTCGCCGCGTCCGGCTCGGACGTGATCAGCGCGAGCGCCGGATCGCTGCGCGAGCGCTTCGAGGCCGCGTTCATGCCCAACTACGGTGTGCCGCCCCTGGTGCCCGTACGCGGCGAGGGCTGCCACGTCTGGGACGCCGACGGCAGGCGCTACCTCGACCTGATCGCGGGCATCGCCGTCAGTTCGCTCGGCCACGGCCACCCCGCCCTCGTCGAGGCCGTCTCCCGCCAGGTCGCGACGCTCGCGCACACCTCCAACCTGTTCGTCAACGAGCCCGAGGTGCTGCTCGCCGAACGCCTGCTCGGCCTGCTCAAGGCCCCCGGCCGCGTGTTCCTGGCCAACTCCGGCACCGAGGCCAACGAGTGCGCCCTCAAGCTCGCCATCAAACACGGCACCGCCACCGGCAGGACGTACTTCGTCGCCGCCGAGAACGGCTTCCACGGCCGTACCCTCGGCGCCCTGTCCCTGACCGGCAAGCCCTCGATCCGCGACCAGTTCGGCCCGTTCCCGATCGACGTCCGCTTCGTCCCCTACGGCGACGCCGACGCGCTCAAGCAGGCCGTCACCGAGGACTGCGCCGCCGTCTTCCTGGAGCCCACACAGGGCGAGGCCGGAGTCGTCCCCCCACCCGCCGGTTACTTCACCGCCGCCCGGCAGATCTGCGACGCCACCGGCGCGCTGCTCGTCCTGGACGAGATCCAGTCGGCGATCGGCCGCACCGGCCACTGGTTCGCCCACCAGCACGACGGCATCACCCCCGACGTGCTCACCCTGGCCAAGGGCCTCGGCGGCGGCATGCCGATCGGCGCCTGCGTCGGCTTCGGCGACACCGGGACGATCTTCGCCAAGGGCGACCACGGGTCGACCTTCGGCGGCAACCCCGTCTCCAGCGCCGCCGCCCTGGCCGTCCTCGACACCATCGAACGCGACGGGCTGCTGGAGAACGTCCGCACCGTCGGAGCCCGGCTCGCCGCCGCCATCGACGCCGTCGACCACCCCCTGCTCGCCCGCGTCCGGGGACGCGGCCTGTGGCTGGCCGCAGTGCTCACCACCGACTCCGCCGCCGCCGTCCAGGCCGAAGCGCAGCGCGCCGGGTTCCTGGTCAACGCCGTGCAGCCCGACGCCGTCCGCATCGCGCCGCCGCTGGTGATCACCGCCGAGGAGGCCGACTCCTTCGTCACCGCCCTCCCGGGCATCCTCACGGAGGCGTCCGCATGAGCCCCGCCCACAGCACCCTCACGGCCGTCCGGCACTTCCTGCGCGACGACGACCTCAGCCCCGCCGAACAGTCCGAGGTGCTCTACCTCGCCGAGGCCATGAAGAAGGACCGCTACGGCCACCGGCCGTTCGCCGGGCCGATGACGGTGGCCGTCCTGTTCGACAAGCACTCCACCCGCACCCGCATCTCCTTCGCGGTCGGCATCGCCGAACTCGGCGGCCACCCGCTCATCATCGACGCGGCCGGCTCCCAGCTCGGGCGCGGCGAGCCCATCGAGGACACCGCGCGCGTCCTGGAACGGCAGGTCGCCGCCATCGTCTGGCGTACCTTCGGCCAGGAGCGCATCGAGGCCATGGCCTCGGCCTCCTCGGTGCCCGTCGTCAACGCCCTGACCGACGAGTTCCACCCTTGCCAGATCCTCGCCGACCTGCTCACCATCCGCGAACACCAGGGCGGCACGGCCGGGCGCACCCTCACCTACCTCGGCGACGGCGCCAACAACATGGCCCACTCCTACCTGCTCGGCGGCGCGACCGCCGGCATGCACGTCAGGATCGCCGCCCCCGCCGCCTACCACCCCGAACCGCTGATCCTCAACCGCGCCGCGCAGATCGCCGCGACCACCGGCGGCTCGGTCACCGTCCTCACCGACCCGGCCGTCGCCGTCGCCGGCACGCACGTCCTGGCCACCGACACCTGGGTCTCCATGGGCCAGGACGGCAAGGACGAGCGCGTGGCCTCCCTCATGCCCTACCAGCTCAACGCCGAGACGCTCGCCCTGGCCGCGCCCGACGCCATCGTCCTGCACTGCCTGCCCGCCTACCGCGGCATGGAGATCACCGCCGACGTGCTGGACGGCCCGCACAGCGTCGTCTGGGACCAGGCCGAGAACCGCCTGCACGCACAGAAGGCCCTGCTCCAGTGGCTGGTGGCACGATGAACGTCCCGCTCACCAAGGTCGGCAGGCACGCCAAGATCGCCGAACTGGTCAAGCGGCACAAGATCAAGTCCCAGCCCGAGCTCGCCCGGCTCCTCGCCGAGGGCGGCGTCGAGGTCACCCAGGCGACCCTGTCGCGCGACCTTGACGAACTGGGTGCGATGAAGCTCCGCGCCGACGACGGCTCCCTGGTGTACGCCCTGCCGGGCGAGGGCGGCGCACGCATCCCGCTGACCCGCGTCGGCTCGGGCGAGACACCGGCGGCCAGGCTCCGGCGCGTCGCCGAGGAACTCCTCGTCTCGGCCGAGGCCTCGGCCAACATCGTGATCGTCCGGACTCCTCCAGGCGCCGCGCAGTTCCTCGCCTCCGCCCTGGACCACGCCGACTGGGAGTCCATCCTCGGCACCGTCGCGGGCGACGACACGGTCCTGGTGATCAGCCGGGACCCCACGGGAGGAACCCTCCTCGCGGAGGCACTGGTCAGGTTGACAGAACGGCGAGGCCAGACCGCATGACGCGAGCGGAGGCGCGCCCCCTCCGTGCCGTTCGACCGGTCCCCGTTTTGGGCTAGGGTCGCGGATTGAGCATTCGAACGGGCAAGTCGATGACACAGGAATCACAGGAAGACGAGGACACGGTGGCTGAGGGTGGCAAGCCCATGCGGCTCTGGGGCGGCAGGTTCGAGGGCGGTCCGGCCGACGCGCTGACGCGCCTGTCGGTCAGCGTGCAGTTCGACTGGCGCCTCGCGCCGTACGACCTGCTGGCGTCCCGGGCGCACGCCCGGGTGCTCCACCGCGCCGGGCTGCTCAGCGAGGACGAGCTGACGCGCATGCTCGACGCGCTGGAAGATCTCGAAGAGGCCTGCAGGTCCGGGGCGTTCCGGCCCACCGTGGCCGATGAGGACGTCCACACCGCGCTGGAGCGCGGCCTGCTGGAACGTCTCGGCTCGCTGGGCGGCAAGCTCCGCGCCGGCCGCAGCCGCAACGACCAGGTCGCCACCGACCTGCGCCTCTACCTGCGCGACCACGTCCGCCACATCGTCTCGCGGCTGGTCGAGCTGGAGACCGCGCTGATGAGCCAGGCCGAAGTGCACGCCGCCACCGCGGCCCCAGGCATGACCCACCTCCAGCACGCCCAGCCGGTCTCCTTCGGCCACCAGCTGCTGGCGCACGTCCACGCCATCGCCCGCGACGTCGACCGGCTGCGCGACTGGGACCGCCGCGCCGCCGTGTCCCCCCTCGGCGCGGGCGCCCTGGCCGGGTCGTCCCTGCCCCTCGACCCGCAGGCCGTCGCCGAGGAACTGGGCTTCGCCTCCGCCGCGCCGAACTCCATGGACGCCGTCGCCGACCGCGACTTCGCCGCCGAGTTCCTGTTCTGCGCCGCCCTGGCCGGGGTCCACCTGTCGCGGCTCGGCGAAGAGATCGTCCTGTGGGCCTCCCAGGAGTTCCACTGGATCGAGATGGACGACGCCTACTCCACAGGCTCGTCGATCATGCCGCAGAAGAAGAACCCCGACGTCGCCGAGCTGGCGCGCGGCAAGTCCGGCAGGCTCATCGGCAACCTGACGACCATGCTCACGATCCTCAAGGGCCTGCCGCTCACTTATAACCGCGACCTGCAGGAGGACAAGGAGCCGATCTTCGACACGGTCGACACCCTCCTGCTCGTCCTGCCCGCGATGTCCGGCCTCGTCGCCACCATGCGCGTGAACACCGCCCGCCTGGAGACCTCGGCGCCCGACGGCTTCGCCCTCGCCACCGACCTCGCCGAGCTGCTCGTCCGCAAGGGCGTGCCGTTCCGCGACGCCCACGAGGCGGTCGGCCACCTCGTCGTGTGGTGCCAGGTCAACGACACCACCTTCGAGAAGCTCACCGAGGAGGACCTGGCGAAGATCTCTCCCCACTTCGCCACCGCCACCGGGGAAGGCATCGGCGCCCTCGACGTGCTCAACGTCCAGGGCGCGCTGGCCTCCCGCAAGGCGTTCGGAGGCACCGCCCCCGACCGGGTCCGCGACCAGCTCGGCGCCCTCCGCGAGATCGTCGACGGCCAGGCGGCGTGGGCGAGCGGCTCCTAGACAGGGAGTTCTTCGACCGGCCCTCGGCCGAGGTCGCGCCCGCCCTGCTCGGGCGCGTCCTCGTCCACGGGCCGGTCGCCGTGCGCCTCACCGAGGTCGAGGCGTACGGCCCTCCGGGAGAGGACCCCGCGTCCCACACCTACCGGGGCCGCACCCCCCGCAACGCCGTGATGTTCGGCCCGCCCGGCCACCTGTACGTCTACTTCACCTACGGCATGCACTTCTGCGCCAACCTCGTCTGCCTGCCCGAGGGCATGGGCTCCGGGGTGCTGCTACGCGCCGCGGAGGTGATCGAAGGGGCGGACCTCGTCCGCACCCGCCGCCACAGGCCGGCCACGGCCCCCGCGCTCACCCGCCCCGGCCGCCCCCTGCCAGAGCGTGACCTGGCCCGCGGGCCCGCGCGGCTCGCCGTCGCGCTCGGCATCGGCCGCACGCACAACGGCCTGGACTGCTGCGCCGAGGGCGGCGCGTTCCGCGTTCTGGAAGGTCACCCGGCCGACCCCGCGCTGATCCGCTCCGGCCCGCGCACCGGCGTCTCCTCCGCGGCCGACGTCCCTTGGCGCTTCTGGATCGACGCGGACCCCACCGTCTCCCCGTACCGCAAGCACGTCCCCAAGACCAGGCCGAACTGACCCGCCCCGGCCCCGCGCCGCCCCGGCACGGCTTTCGAGTGGCGCGGCGGTGAGATGATCGGGCAGGCTGTGAACAAGGCGAACAGCCACCAATCCAACCGACGACGAACGAAAGCCAGGATCGTGACCGACATCCTCGATGACCTTGCGTGGCGCGGCCTGATCGCGCAGTCCACCGACATCGACGCGCTCAGGGCGTCGATGAACGAGGGTCCGATCACGGTCTATTGCGGCTTCGACCCCACGGCTCCCTCCCTGCACGTCGGCAACCTCGTGCCGCTGCTGACCCTCACGCGCATCCAGCGCGCGGGGCACCACGTCGTCGGGCTGGTCGGCGGCGCCACCGGCCTCATCGGCGACCCCAGCGGCAAGAGCGAGGAACGCGCGCTCAACTCCACCGAGGTCGTCGCCGAGTGGGTGCAGCGTATCCGCGTCCAGGTGGAGAAGTTCCTCGACCTGTCCGATGCCTCCGGCTCCGTCCTGGTGAGCAACCTCGACTGGACGGCGGGCCTGTCGACGATCGACTTCCTGCGCGACGTCGGCAAGCACTTCCCCGTCAACCGCATGCTGGCCCGCGAGTCCGTCTCGGCTCGCCTGGCCGGAGAAGGGCTGAGCTACACCGAGTTCAGCTACCAGATCCTCCAGGCGAACGACTACCTGGAGCTCCACCGGCGGTTCGGCTGCACGCTCCAGATCGGCGGCAGCGACCAGTGGGGCAACATCACCGCGGGCTGCGATCTCATTCGCCGCGTCGAGGGCGGGCACGTGCACGCGCTTACCGTCCCGCTCATCACCAAGGCCGACGGCACGAAGTTCGGCAAGACCGCAGGCGGCGCCGTGTGGCTAGACCCCGAGCTGACCTCGCCGTACGCCTTCTACCAGTTCTGGCTCAACTCCGATGACCGCGACGTCGTCAAGTTCCTGAAGATCTTCAGCTTCAGGTCGCGTGAGGAGATCGAGGCGCTGGAGAAGAGCGCGTCGGACCGGCCGGCGGCCCGCGAGGCCCAGCGCGCGCTGGCCGAGGAGTTCACCACCCTGCTGCACGGCGCCGACGAGTGCGCCGCCGTCATCGCAGCCTCGGGAGCGCTGTTCGGACAGGGCTCCCTGACCGAGCTGCCCGAGCGGACGCTCGCCGCGGCGCTCGCCGAGGTGCCGAGGACGACCGTGCCCGCACTCGGGGCCTCCTACGTCGACCTGCTCGCCGAGAGCGGGGTCGTTGAGAGCAAGTCCGCCGCCCGCCGTGCCGTCAAGGAGGGCGGGGCGTACCTGAACAACACGCGCGTCACCGACGAGGCGTACGTCCCGGCCGCCGAAGACCTGCTGCACGGGCGCTTCCTGGTGCTCCGGCGCGGGAAGCGGTCCGTCGGCGGGGTAGAGGTCGCCGCCGGGTGACCCCTGTGCCACCGCCACCGGCCCCTGCGCGCAAGGCCAGGGGCCGGTGCGCCGTTGGTAACAGTCCTGTAGCGGCTCCGTGAGACTTTGGCGCGTCGTCGCAGGTCGGCGAGGTGGCGCGCCTGTCCGGGCTCACCGGCGATTTGACGGACCCGCGAACGAGGCTTAATGTTTTGATCACTCCAGGAACGACGGGCTGCCGAACGGCGCCTGGCTCCGGGGTATCCCGAACGACATGCTCTCGGATTCCTCCGTCTCATGATGAAGGGTCCGACTCTGACGTGTCACCCACGCCGGTACGGTTCAAGCTGTCTTTGACGGCTCGATTGGACACGCTGTGGGTGACAGGGTAAGTTGGCCGGGTTGCCTTGGCGACGGGGTGACATACTTTTACGGATTTGAGTGATTCGATTCAGATCAATTGATTTGGCCGAATCGCTCGGGTCTGGTAAAGTAGAAAATGAAGACGAACGCCCCGGACGGGGCCGCGATCACCTGGATCACGGTTTCGGCGGTGTACGCGTCCGTTTCTTGAGAACTCAACAGTGTGTTAAAAGCCAGTGCATGAATCATGCATGAACCTCCGTCTCTCATGGCGGGCTGCCGGT
>NZ_JBFAGG010000014.1:0-259812 GCF_040653595.1 Sphaerisporangium sp. NPDC051011
CCGTTCTATCGGGGCTCCGCTTCCCATGTCCGGCGGTCCATCAGATCGAGACCGTCCCTTGCCACCAGCCCTGAGGCCTTAACTTCACGGCCTTGGGCTAAAGCCCGGGGTCTCCAGCCTTCAAGGAGTTTCGATGAGGGCTGGTTCGACCGGCATCCCTACCACCGGGTCGCCTACGAGCACGTCAACAGCTACCCAGCCGGGCCTTGCCCGGCGGCGGCCCGATTCCGGTGTCGCAGGGCGCGTTGTTCGGCGACTCCGCCGGCGACCAGGACGTCATGACGCGCGCCATGGAAGACGTGCCGGCGCGCGGCGCCGATCCGGTGGCGCGCTTCACCGAGGCGACCGCCGAGGCGCAGAAGCTGCTGGACGAGTACAACGCGTACGCGATCGGCACGGGCTTCCGCGACCCGGGCGGCAGCCCCGACCACAGTCTGGGCGTGGAGTCGTTCAGCGCGGCCTCGGCGGGCCGCGACTACTCGGCCGCCGATCTGGAGAAGGTGGCCCCGCTCAGGCCGCACCGCTGATCCGGGCGATGGGCCGGTTCGCGCGCATGGCGGCCAGCTCGGCCTCCAGCGCGTCCATCGCGGCGTCGAGCTGATCGTCCGACAGGTACGGCGCGGGGCCGAGCCGCAGCATGTGGCCGCGGCTGTCGGCAAGCACGCCCCGCGCGGTCAGCCCATCACTCAGCCGCGCCGCGTGCGGTGATCGAAGCGCGAGGAAACCCGCGACGCCCGCCAGCGGCGTGCCGGTGTCCCTGCTGATCAGTCCGCCGGTGTCCATGGCGTCGAAACGCGCGGTCAGCCTGGCGAGCTGGCGCTGGGAGACCAGGCGCAGCAGGTCGGGCGTCAGGCCGTGCTCGGCGAAGAAGCCGAACACGCGTGCCGCGCGGTAGTGGCTGGTCGGGTCGTAGGTGGCCCCGGAGAAGGCCTGCGCACCCGGCGGATAGGCCACCGTGTCCGGCCCCGCCTCCGCGGCCAGGTCGGCGAACTCGGCGAACCAGCCGGTGATCACCGGGCGGAACCGCGCGGCGTGCGGCGGGACCCGCAGGAAGCAGTTTCCCTCGCCGAGCTGGAGGTACTTGTACCCGCCGCCGACGACCCACGCGGAGGGGATCGCCGCGGCGGAGAAGGGGACGACGCCGAGCGCGTGGTAGGCGTCGACGAGCAGCTGCGCGCCCCTGCGGTCACACGCGTCCGCCAGCGTTCCGAGCTCCGGCACGATCGTGGCGGTCTCGTACATCACCGCGGAGACCAGCACGGCGGCGGTCCTGTCGTCGACCGCCTCCGCCAGCCGTACGGACAGGGAGCCGACGGGCTCCGCGGGCACGCGCACCACCTCCAGCCCTTCCTCCGCCAGCCGGCTGAGCTGGCGGCGCAGCGTGTGGAACTCGCCGTCGGAGGTCACCAGCCTGGGCCGGTCGCCGAGCGGCAGCGAGGACAGGAAGCGGATCACCAGCTCGTGGGTGCTGGAGCCCAGGGCCAGCTCGGCGGCGGGGTCGTCGAGCACGCGCCGGAAGCCTGCCCGCACCTCCTCCGCCTTGTCCATGGCCCGAGCCCACTTGGCGTCCACGCCGAGCGCGGCGTCATGGAACGCCTCCAGCTGACCGTCGAGCGCGACGTCTGGCCAGGCCTGGTGCGAATGGCCGGTGAGCAGCAGGCGCTCTGAGACGCGGAACATCGTGTAGTGCGGCGCGAGATACGCGGCCAGGTCGCCCGTCATGCGCCACGCACCTCCCACAACACGGGGAAGGCCGGTCTGGCCCAGGTGGCGCGCAGGTGGTCGGCGCCGGAGGTACCGCCGGTGCCGCGCCTGGCCCCGATCATGCGCTGCACCATCTTGCTGTGCCGGTAGCGCCATTCCTGCAGCAGCTGGTCCAGGTCGAGCAGGCCCTGCGCGACCTGGGCAGCCACCATGTCGTCGTGGTTGACCTGCGCGAGCACCTCACGCAGCGGCTGGGTGGCCTCGAAGGGCAGGGCGGGATTCCTGCGCAGCACCTCGGCGGGAACGGGGTAGCCCTGCAGCGACACGTAGGAGAGGAACGAGTCGAGCAGGGACGGCCTGTTCATGGCGGCCTCGATGCGCAGCCGTTCGGCGCTGCCCTCCTCGTAGTGCTCGAGCACGATGCGGTCACGCGCTCCCAGCACTGCCTCCAGCTCGCGGAACTGCGCGGACTGCGAGCCGCTCGCGGAGCCCAGGCAGTCGCGGAAACCGGCGAACTGCGCGGGCGTCAGCGTGTCCAGGACGTCTATCTGGTCGACGGCCACCTGAAGCACGGCCACGCAACGACGCAGCGTGTGCAGCGCGGGGTCGCTGTCGTCGGCCTCGAGGCGCTCCTGCAGGCAGGTCAGCTCGTGCAGCAGCAGCTTGAACCACAGTTCGTAGACCTGGTGCACGACGATGAACATCATCTCGTCGTGCGCGCGCGAGCGCGGCCGCTGGATGTCGAGCAACCGGCCGAGCTCGAGGTAGGAGGCGTAGGTCAGGCGTGTTTCCTGGGCCAGCGCGGCGTCGTTCATGCCGTCGCCTCCAGGACTCGCCTGTCCACCTTGCCGGAGGCGGTCTGCGGCAACGCGTCCACGAACATCACATCCCTCGGATACTTGTGCGGCGCCAGCCGCGCCCGCACGTAGTCCTTCACCTCCTGCGCCGTCAGTGGTGCCCCGGCCACCACGTAGGCACGGGGCAGGACGAGCCCATCCGCGCGGTAGCCCACCACCGCGCAGTCGGCCACCGCCGGATGGCCGCGCAGGCAGTTCTCGATCTCGGCGGGCGCCACCCACACGCCACCCACCTTCAGCAGGTCGTCAACGCGGCCGTGATAGACAAAGAAACCGTCGGCGTCCCTGCTCACCAGGTCGCCTGAGCGCACGGTCTGCGGGGCCACGAACGTGGCCGCCGACTTGACCGGGTCCTGCCAATACTCCAGCGCCACCGTCTCACCCGTGATCTCCAGGCGGCCCACCTCCCCATCCGGCACCGGCCCGCCATGCTCGTCCACGACCCGCAGACGGTAGCCGGGCACCGCGGTGCCGAGGCTGCCGGCACGGCTGCTGCCCGGGCGGTTGGACAGAAAGATGTGGTACGCCTCGGAGGAGCCCAGCCCGTCGGCCACCTCGACGCCGAAGGTCTCCAGCCACCTGCGGTGCAGCTCGAGCGGAAGAGCCTCGCCCGCCGAGACGCACATGCGCACGCAGCTGAGGTCCTGGCGTGCCGCGTCCGGGTGGGCCAGCATGGCGCTCATCATGGTGGGCACGTTGACCAGGATCGTGGGCCGGTGCTCGGCGATCAGCTCGAAGATCCGCCCTGCCGTGCTCCGCTCGGGAAAGACGATCCCCGCCGCACCCACGCCGAAGGGGAACAGCGCCGCCAGGTCACGCGCGTAGCCGAAGAACAGCTTCGGCACCGGCAGCACCACGTCGTCCCGGCGCAGGCCGAGCACTCCCCTGCCGTACCCCTCGAAGCTCACGTGCGGGCTCCTGGCGGGCAGTACGCACGCACGTGGCGCGCCTGTGCTGCCCGTGGTGAACTTCCACAGGGCCACGTCGTCAGGCGCCACAGGGACCGGGTCCAGCAGGTCGTCCTGCGCGCCCACCATCGAGCCGAAGTGCCGCTCGCCGGGCAGGAGTTCGTGTTCCGCCACGCCGTCCACCAGGAGGCCGCGCGCCCCGGCCGCGCGCAGCCCGTCGAGCGCGGCGGCGTCCGTGACGACGACACGGGGCTCGGCGTAGTCGAGGAAGTAGCGGTAGTCCTTGGGCTGGAGATAGGTGTAGATCTCGGCGGTGACCGCGCCGATGAGTTGTGCGCCGTACCACGTGGCGACGAACTCCGGGCCGTCGCTGAGACAGATCAGCACGCGGTCGCCGCGGCGAACCCCCAGGGCGCGCAGCGCGTTGCCGGTCCTGGCGGCCAGCGACCGCAGCTCCGCGTAGCTGAGCCGGCCCGATGGGGTGATGAGCGCGGTCCTGTCACCGTCGTTGCCGTCGAGGAACCGCTCCGCGATGTTCAGGGAATTCATGGGCACCTCCTTCGCTTCTCACGGTGCCTGGCGGTCGGTGGCGAAGGGAGGTGTAGAGCGGGCAGGAAGATGGGGCTCGCTGACAGGTTCGTGCCAATTTATCGCCGAATGCGGGATCGGGGGTGGACGCGAGGGCCTGCCGAGATGCCGACCGCGGCCTTGAACCCGCTGTGCCTAAAGACTGATGCGTTCCGGGCGGACGTGCTCGCCGATGGCGGCCGAGACCACGGGCCAGGCGCGGGAGAGCGGGTCGATGAGTTTGAAGTGGCCGACGTCAGGCAGTTCGACCAGCCTGGCGGCGGGATTTCGCGCGGCGTAGTGGCGGCTCATCTCGACGGGTACGACGCGGTCCTTGGCGCCGTGCACCAGCACCAGCCCGCCCTCGTTCCGCCACGGAAGTCGCATGGTGTCGACATGGCGTAACAGGCCGGTACGGCCGCCGACCAGCGCGGTACCCGCTCCCCCGCCGAGGCCGTCGGCCACCGTCCGGCCCACGTCCGACAGGGCGGCCAAGGCCACGACGCCGCTGATCTTCCCGCCCGAGCAGCCATGCCAGAGCGCGAGGTGCCCACCGGCCGAGTGGCCGGCCACGACGACGGGGCCGCGGGCGGGCACCTCGGCCAGGATCGTGGCGATGGCGGCGGTGATGTCGTCGAACGTGCCGGGATAGCCGCCGCCTTCGTGTCCGATCCGGCGGTACTCGGGAGAGCAGACGGTGTAGCCGTCGGCGGCCAAGGCGTCGGCCATGGGGCGCGTGTGGAGCCGGTCGTACTCGGCTCGCCAGAACCCGCCGTGCACGAGGATGACGACCCCGCGTTCCCCTCCCTTCAGGACGTCGATGACCTGTTCGGGGTGGGGTCCGTAGCGGATGACACGGTCGGGCGTTCTGACGTGGCGTGACAGCAGCTCGTTGTAAGGCATGGCGCGAGCCTACGGCTGCCCGGGGCCGCCGCCCATGGCTGCCGCTGGCAGGAAGGTGCTGGTGGCCGGGCATCAACCGGAAACGCGAAATCCCGTCCGATCAGCTGATCGGACGGGATCCCGTCAACTTTCTTCCACAGAATCGATCCCCAATGTGCGATGGACCCCTGCCGTACAGCGCGTGCAGGTTCACGCTCTGGGTGCCGGTGGTCAGAAGAGTTCGAAGGCGTAGGGCGACTTGTGCCATCTGAACGCCGTCGAGGCCGCGGCGAGCGCCCCGTGCCGTACCTCCTTGACCAGGCCCGCCTCGACCAGCGCCGACAGCGAGGTGCCTCCCATGTAGGCCGCCCCCAGCGCGCGGACGTCGAACCACAGCTCGGGCTGCTCAGAGGTGGGCGTGCAGGTGGCCCCCTCCGGGGAGCCGGTCAGCCGCCAGGTGCCCGAGTTCTCCGGCATGAAGTCGTCGGTGACCTCGATCACGACGTCGATCGGCGTCGCGTACCTCCTGGCGGCGAGCGCCTTGGGCACGTCCACGACGCGGATCCACAGCGCGTCACACAGGTGCGCGTCGAGCTGGCGCGGCTCGCCGACCCAGTAGAACAGAGGCTCGTCGACGCTGACCGCCCAGGTCGAGGCCGAGCGAGTGAGGTCGACGGACAGCAGGAATCGCCACAGCGCACGGTACGCCTCAGGGGTGGTCGAGACCTGCTCGATCACGACGACGTCGCTGATGGGGCCGTTGGCGGTCCAGTTGCCCCTGACCCGCCACAAGGCGTAGCCGTCGATGCCGTCATCGCCCTCGTGGACCGCGACGCGCAGCGCGGAGGCGCCCTGGCGCATCGCCATCGTGTCGGCCAGCCGGTAGTCCCAGTGAGCGGCGGTGCGCTCTGACCAGCCGGGGCGGTCGGCGTACACCTGGTCGTAGACCTTGACCAGCGCGTCGCGCAGGTCGGCGACCGTCCCCTCGACGATCCTGCCGGGCTCCTCGCCCTTCGGCACGGTGACCTCGCGGGCGTTGACGTTGAGCCCGAGCCTGCGCACCGACAGGCCATAGCCGAAGCGGTGGTAGATGCGGCCCTCGCTGGCCCAGCAGAGCGTGATGGCCTCGCCGAGCGCCCGCGCGTCCTCGAAGTGCTTGCGCATCAGGCGCGTGAGGATGCCCTGGCGTCGCATGGTGGCCGACACCGCGCCCCTGCAGCCGTGCGCGGCGGGCACTACCGCGCCTGGGACGGCGATCTGGCGGGTGTTCGCGCCGAGCGTGCCGACGACGCGGCCGCCGGCGCGTACGATCAGCGAGCGGCTCGGCTCGAAGAGCGGGCGCTCTGCCTCAAGGCTCTGCGGGTCGCCGTCGATGTTGATGCCCCCGGAGAACATCGCATAAATGTCCTCCCAATCCTCATGGGTCGGAACCTCGATCGTCACTTCGTCGTTCTGGACAGCCACAGCCATGACCAAAGCCTCCGGATTGTCGATGCCTTTCGTATGGTCGCGTGGCCATCTCCCGTGCTTCACCTCCTGAGTTGCGCACCGTTCGCAGGTCACGAAAAATATCCGCAGCGACTTTGAAGATGCCGGGTTTCTGGCAAGTTCTGGGAAGTGGAGGCCGGCGCGGCGCCCGCGGCGTCTTCTGCCGTGCGACACGCGCACCCCTCGGAAAGCACTCTCGGAGAAGACCGGCGACCGATCTTGCGGCATCTTGGATGGACCTGTGCCCAGGCGGCACGCCTTCAGTCAACAGAAGAGCGGAGAGACTCACATGCATGTGACGTCGGCAGACGGTACCACCGTTGCCTACGACAAGTCAGGATCCGGTCCGGCGGTGGTGCTGGTCCAGGGCGGATTCAGCGATCGGACGCACCCGATCTGGGCAGGGCTGGCAGCCGCGCTGTCGGAGGAGTTCACGGTCTACAACTACGACCGGCGCGGGCGCGGCGACAGCGGCGACAGCGAGTCGTACGAGGTGGAGCGCGAGATCGAAGACCTGGCCGCGGTGATCGAGGCGGCCGGGGGCTCGGCGGCGGTGTTCGGGGGGTCGTCGGGCGGGGCGCTGGCGCTGCGGGCGGCCGCGGCGGGGCTGCCGATCACCAAGCTGGCGGTGTATGAGCCGCCGTTCATCATCGACGACAGCAGGGCGCCGATCGCCGAGGACTTCCGCGAGCAGCTGGCCACGCTGGTGGCGGAGGGCAAGCGGGGCGAGGTCGTCGAGCGGTTCATGGTCGAGGCGGCCGAGGTGCCCGCCGAGATGGTCGGGCCGATGCGGGAGTCCCCGTACTGGGAGGGGATGAAGGCGGTGGCGCACACGCTGGTGTACGAGGCGGCGGTGTGCGGGCCGGGCAACCGGCTGCCGGTCGAGGACCTGGAGAAGGTCGAGGCGCCGACCCTGGCCCTGGCCGGCGGCAACAGCGGCGCCTGGATGCAGTCGGCGGGCAAGGCGGTGGCGCAGGCGGTGCCCAACGCGGAGTTCACCGTGCTGGACGGCCACGGCCACGACATCGCCCCTGAGGCGCTGGCGCCGCCCCTGGCCGCCTACTTCCGCGACTGATCCAGCCGGGCAACGTCAAAATGTGCCGGCCTCTGCTTTCGGCCGACGATGGATCAACGGCCGAGAGGAAGTGGACGCACATGGAGATCACCTGGGACCTGGGTGAGGTCGACGAGAGCGCCGAGGAGTTCGACGTGCTCATGACGAAGTCGTACTGACCGGCGTCGTCCCCGGGCGGCCGGGACAACAGAACGGGACGTCAACGGGGCGGGCCGCCATGGAACAAGCCCCGACGTCCGTGTCGCTCCCCCGAGGAGCTCGCGCTCGGCTGGACCTCGGGCGGGCCGGCGCGTGGTGCGGCCCAACCTGCGCGGCAGCAGGCTCATCGACCCCGCGGTGTCCGCGCCGCTGCCCGAGCGGTACGGCGCCGACGACGTGGACGACGCGGTGATGGTGCTGCGCGAGACCACCGTGGGTCCCGTGGTGACCGGCGGGCTCGGCTACGGTGGCCATCTGGCCTCACGTCTCGCGCCGGCGGCCCCTGAAGTGTGCGGCGCCTTCCTGCTGTGCTCGTTCCTGCGCTCGGCGGACCTGCACGAGGCCGAACACGCCCCCGTCAAGGCATTCATGAGGACGGCGAGGTTCGCCCCCGATGACACGCTCGCGGCGGTTCCGCTCTTCGTGGCGCACGGCGACAGGGACCCCCGCATCCCCGTGGACGCCGTCCGGGCCCATCTCCCGCGCCTGCACCCGGACTCCGAGTGGGTGGAACCGGCGGGAGAGGGCCACGGAATGCTCACCGACCAGGCGGCCAGACAGGTGTTCCCCGACTTTTCCGCTGGCTGGACCGCCTGGGGTGAGCCTCAGAGCTCCAGCGGGCCGTGGAGGTCCGCGGTCAGCCGCTTCAACAGCTCGCCGAAGTCCTCGACCATCCCGTCGACCGTCTGCTGGCCGTACAGGTTGGTGTTGAAGGCGAACGAGCCCACTATGTCCCCGCTGGAGTCGATCTCCAGGTGCCACATGGCGCCGTCAGGCACGTCGCCACCGTCCCACTGGGACACCTGCCTCCTGCGGATCACCGAGTACTCGAACGCGCCCGCGCTCCCGCGGTCGCCGCCGAGCGGTGACTTGAAGACCTGGAAGGCGACCACGCCGGCGTCGTCACGCATCACAGGGGTCATCAGCTCCGGCGCCACGCCGAGGATCTGCCCGAACGGCAGGTCGTGCGCGTAGGCCCCGACGCAGGCCTGCCGCGTGGACACGATCACGTCTCTGAAGGAACGGCAGGCCTCCAGATTCACGCGGAAGGGCAGGAAGTTGAAGAACGACCCGATGGTGTCGTGGAATCGGGCCGGCCCGCGACCCGAGGAGAAGCTCGGCACGACGACGTCGCCGGTCCCCTCACGCCGGCCCACATAGACCGTGTACGCGGCCAGCAGCACCATGAAGGGCGAGCTCCGCGTCTCCTTCACGATGTCCTTGACGGCCTCGGTCACCGCCTTGGGGAAGGTGAACCGCTGCCACGCCGTGGTCTTGGGCAGGCCCGCGGATCGCAGGTGATCGGTCCTGGTGCCGAGCATCCCCGCGCCACGCAGGTTGTCACGCCAATATGCCAGCGACCGCTCGCCGTCGTCCTGGCCGGCGCCCGCGCGTTCCCAGTCCACGTAGTCGCGGTACTGCGGCACCTCCGGCAGGGGCGAGGGCCGGTGCCCGGTGCGCACGGCGTACCCGTACGCGAGATCCCGCATGAGCAGCTGCATCGACCACTCGTCGACGGCGGTGTGGTGGGCGATCAGTCCCAGGACCGCGTCGTCGTCGTCGAAGCGGCCGAGCACCGCGCGGATCAGCGGCAGCTCCTTGATGGGGAACGGCTCCGCCTCCGCGTCCGTGAGCAGCTGCTCCGCGCGCCTGTCCCGGTCATCGCCCGGCAGCTCGTGCACGGTCAGCCGGACCCGGCTCGGCGGATGGACGACCTGGTGGCCGTCGCCGCTCCGGAAGATCTCGGTGCGCAGCGCCTCGTGCCGCGCCACCACCTCGTCCAGCGCCTCCTGCAGCACGGCGGGGTCGACGGGCCCGGCCAGGCGCCAGCCGCAGACGATGATGTAGCGGGGACCGAACGGACCCGCCTCGTCGCCCGAGTCAAAGGCGCGCAGGAACCCCTGGTTCCACGAGAGCGGAAACAGCTCTGTGACGTTCACTATTTCTCACTCCTCGCCAGGGCCTTGGACTGGGCGGCGCGCCGCGGCGACTGCGCGGGCGTGCCGACCCATGGCAGCGCGTTCCACAGGATGCGGGCGAGCATGGGCGGCCGCATGAGCGCCTCCGGCCCGTCGACGAGCCCCGCGCCGCGCATGTAGGCCGCGGCCACCTCGGGGTCCTTGGTGGCCGCCTGCTGCACGAGACCGAGGAAGGTCTGGGCCATGCGGACCTTGGCGCTGCGCTCGCCCTCCACGCCCGGGAAGCCCATGTCGACCGTGTGCGTCATCTCCCACGGCGGGCCGATGACGTTGCGCGCCAGATCGCCGAAATACTGGAAGGGGTCCGGCAGCGCGCCGGTGTGCAGGTGCTGGCGGATGACCAGCGCGGCGAGCGCGGCCACGGTCATGCCCTGCGCGTAGACCGGGTTGAAGCAGGCCAACGCGTCGCCGGTCACCAGCAGGCCGTCGGGGAAGCGTGTCAGCTTCTCGTAACGTCGCCGCAGCGTCGTCGGGAAGCGGAAGGCGACAGGCTCGTCCAACGGCACCGCGTGCTGGACCGCCTCGTAGATGTCAGGGACGGCGAGCGACTTCAGCCACGCGTACAGCCCTTCCTGATCGGTGGGCGGATGGTCGCCGAGGATGCCGTAGGTGGTCAGCTCGACGCGGTCGCCGTCGGTCTTGGTGAAGATGGCGCCGCGCGGCAGGTCCTTGTTGGCGACCGGGTTGATCGACAGGTCGCCGTGGTAGGGGTCGGCGGTCAGCCTGTAGTGCTGCGTGACGTACCCCAGGCCGATCTTCTTCCGCTCCTCCTCGACCCGCGGATAGCCTTGGGCCTCCAGCCAGATCGGCGTGCGGGAGCCGCGTCCCGTGGCGTCGACCACCAGGTCGGCGTCGATGACGTGCGCACCGCCCTCGCCGTCGAGCGGCTGCACCTTGGCGCCGATGACCCGGCTCCCGTCAGCGGTGAACTCCAGGCCGAGGATGTCGTGGCGTTCGGCGAAGACCACGCCCGGCAGGACCCTGGTTCTCTCTCTGATGTGGTGTTCCAGCTTGGGGCGGCTGGCCGCCACGCACACCAGGCCTGCGTGGTGGCGCTGGAGCGGCTTGCCGTTGAAGTACCAGCGGACGTCACCGGCCAGGTCGCCGGTCGGCACGCCGTCGGCGAACAGTCCCTCGGTGATCCCCGGGTACAGTTCCTCCATGACCTGCTGGCCGCGGGCCAGCAGGCCGTTGATGTGCCGGCTCTGCGGGCATCCGCGCCGCGGGCCTTCCACACCGATCAGCTCGTCTCGGTCGACGACGACCACCTCGTCGTAGGCGTCGGAGAGCACTCTGGCGGCGAAGAGCCCCGCGAGACTGCCGCCGAGCACCACCGCACGGGTCTTTGACTCATCACCCATTGGATCGCCTCCTGCGCGCTTTAGCGTTCACCACAGGGTCACATCGGAGAAGATGCGTAACATCTTCTGAATTGCTGGCCGCGCGCGACAGCGCAATTCTTCAGAAATTCCGCGCGGGGCGGCATGTGATTCTGATCCCATGAACGAGTTTTCCGACAAAGCGGTTCTCATCACCGGCGGCGGCAGCGGCATGGGGCTGGCCACCGCACAGCGGCTCCTTTCCGAGGGCGCGCGGGTCGTGCTCGCGGGACGCAGCCCCGAGCGCCTGGACAAGGCTGTGCGCGAGCTCGACGCGGGCGACCGCGTGCTCGCCGTGCCCACCGACGTGTCGCGCCCGGCCGAGGTCGGCGCGCTGGTCTCGCGCGTCGAGGAGGGCTTCGGCAGGCTCGACGGCGTGTTCGCCAACGCGGGCGTGGCCGGCTTCTCGCGCAGCGGCGACGTCACCGAGGAGGCCTTCGACGACATCGTCGCCACCAACCTCAAGGGCGTCTACTTCACCATCCAGCAGGCGGTGCGGCTGATGACCGGCGGCGGCTCCGTCGTCGTCAACGGCTCCTGGCTGACCCACCGCGGGCTGGCCTTCACCTCGGTGTACGCGGCCAGCAAGGCCGGCGTGATCAACCTGATCCGGACGCTGGCGGCCGACCTGGCGCCCAGCGGCATCCGGATCAACGCCATCAGCCCCGGCTACATCGTCACCGAGATGTTCGAGGGCATCGCCCAAACCCCCGAGGCGCAGGAGGCCTGCCGGGCGCAGGTGGCGCTCGGGCGGCTCGGCACCGCCGAGGACGTGGCGGACGCGGCGGCGTTCCTGCTCTCGCCGCGCTCGTCGTACATCACCGGCCAGGAACTCCGGGTGGACGGCGGGCTCACCACCTCCGTTCCCCTCTGATCCGGCGGCCTGCTCATTCGAAGTCCGCACGTGGCGAGATGCGGCGGGCAGATGGCCGCACAAAAGATGGAGCAGGGCATTCTGAGAGAAAGGAGCCCATCGTGACCTCCACACCCCCTGCCGTGCGCGGAGATCTGCCCGCACTAACGGGAATGCGCATCATCGCCGCGTTACTGGTCTTCCTGAGTCACGTCATCTTCCCCTTCACGCAGGGGAACCAGAATATGGCCACCCCATACGCGGACGACGGCATCACCCAGAAGCTGATATGGCTGCTATATCCCGGCGGTACCATCGGAGTGTCGTTCTTCTTCATCCTGAGCGGCTTCGTGATCACGTGGGCGGCCAAGCCGGGTGACCGGATCCGCGCCTACTACCGGCGCCGCGTCGTGAAGATCATGCCGAACCACGTGGTGACGTGGGCGCTTGCCATGCTGCTGTTCGCCGGCTCGTACACGCTTCTGTGGGGCCTGCCGAACCTGCTGCTGCTCAACGTCTTCGTCAACGACAACGCCATCTGGGGCGGCGCGAACATGCCGGCCTGGTCGCTGAGCGCGGAGATGCTGTTCTACCTGCTCTTCCCCGCGCTGATCATCCCGATCAGGAAGATCGCCGACAACCGGCTGTGGCTGTGGGCGGGGCTGGCCTTCGCCGGCATGGCCCTCATGTGCCTGGTCACGCTGACGCTGCTGCCCGACGCGCCCAAGTACCCGGGCGAGGCGCTGTCGCTGCCGCAGTTCTGGTTCATCTACCTGTTCCCGCCCGTGCGGCTGTTCGAGTTCGTGCTCGGCATGATCCTGGCCAGGATCGTCGCCGCGGGCAGGTGGCCGCGCATCGGGGTGCTCCCCGTGATGGCGCTGATGGTGATCGCGTACGCGGCCACGCTGTACGTCCCCTCGCCCTACAGCGTCTCCCTGGTGACCACCATCCCCTTCGCGCTGGCCATCGGCACCTTCGCCCAGGCCAACCTGAAGGGCAGGAAGACGTTCTTCGGCACCAGGCCGATGGTCTGGCTGGGACAGATCTCCTTCGGCTTCTACCTGACACAGTCCATCGTCCTCTACTGGCTGCGCGAGGCGGTGCTCGGCAAGGCCGAGTACGGGCCCGTGGGCGGCACGCTACTCGTGATCGGGCTCGCCGGCGTCACCGTCGTGACAGGCTGGCTGCTCTACACACTGGTGGAGCGCCCGGCCATGAAGTACTGGAGCAGATCCCGCAAGCCTCCGGTACCACTGGAGCCGGCCGAGCAGGCGCCCACGGGCGCGCTGACCAACTGAGGAAGGGATCTAGATGGACGTGAACGCACCAACGAAGGCCGGCACCCGCGAGTGGCTGGCGCTGGCCATCCTGGCTCTGCCGACACTGCTGCTCTCGATCGACATGAGCGTGCTCTACCTGGCGCTCCCCCACCTCAGCTCGGATCTGGGGGCCTCGCTGACCCAGCAGCTCTGGATCACCGACATCTACGGCTTCGTCATCGGCGGCCTCCTGGTCACCATGGGCCGGCTCGGTGACCTGATCGGGCGGCGCAAGCTGCTGCTCATCGGCGCAGCCGCCTTCACCGCCGCGTCGGTGCTGGCCGCCTACTCCTCCAGCGCCGAGATGCTCATCGTCTCACGCGCGCTGCTCGGCGTCGCCGGCTCGACGATCATGCCGTCGACGATGTCGCTGATCGCCACCATCTTCAAGGACCCCGCGCAGATGGGCACCGCCATCTCGGTCTGGATGGCCTGCTTCATGGGCGGCGTCGCGCTCGGCCCCGTGGTCGGCGGCGTGATGCTGGAGAACTTCTGGTGGGGCTCGGTGTTCCTGCTGGCCGTGCCGGTCATGGTGCTGCTGCTCGCGACCGGGCCCGCGCTGCTGCCCGAGCACCGCGACCCCGAGGGCGGCCGGCTCGACCTGCCCAGCGTCGCGCTGTCGCTGGCGGCCATCCTGCCCTTCGTCTACGGGCTGAAGGAGCTGGCCAAGCACGGCTGGCAGCTCTGGTACGCCGTCGCCATCGTGGTGGGCCTCGCCTTCGCCCTGGCGTTCGTGCGGCGGCAGCGCAGGCTGGACTCGCCGCTGCTGGACCTGAAGCTGTTCAAGCTGCCGGTCTTCCGGGCCGCGGTGTCGATCATGGTTCTCGGCGGCATCGTCAACGGCAGCTTCTTCCTGGTCAGCATGTTCCTGCAGACCGTGGTCGGCCTGTCGCCGCTGCAGACGGGCCTGTGGGTGTTGCCCTCGACCGCGGCCACCATCGCCAGCGTGCTGCTGGCCCCCGTGATCGCGCGCAAGGTGCGCCCCGGGTACGTCATCACGGCGGGCCTGGTCGTCGTGGCGACCGGCTATTTCGTGCTGAGCCAGATCGACGTCACCTCCGGCGTGGGCATCGTGCTGACCGGCCTGATCATCGGCTCGATCGGCGCGGGGCCGATGGGCGCGCTCGGCAACGCGTTGATCTTCGGCTCCGTCCCGCCCGAGCGGGCGGGCTCGGCCTCCGCGGTCTCCGAGACCGGCGGCGAGCTGGGCATCGCGCTCGGCGTGGCCGCGCTGGGCAGCGTCGGCACCGCCGTCTACAGCGTGCAGATCGCCGGCACGCTGCCCCCGTCCGTACCGCCCGCCCTCGCGGACACCGCGAGCGAGGGCATCACGGGCGCGATCAACGCGGCCCAGCAGGTGGCCGCGCCCGTGGCCGCCGAGCTGCTCGCCGCCGGGCGCGAGGCCTTCACCACGGCGGTCAACGCCGCCACCGGCGTCAGCGCGGTGCTGGCCCTGTGCCTGGCCGCCGTCGCGCTGATCACGCTCAGGAAGGTGCCGCCGGCTTCCGCGCAGGCCATGGAGGCGGCGCCCGAGGAGCCTTCCGCCGACGCCGCCGAGGAGCCCGCGTCGGCCAAAACCTGACACCGTCCAAATCGCTGAGTTCTATGGGAGACCACCGTGGAAAGACGCTGCCCCGTTCTCGACACCACCGGCCGTGACATCCATGCGGAAACCGACTTCCTGCGCTCTCAGGGCCACGCCGTCCAGGTGGAGCTCCCCGGTGGGGTGCTCGCCTGGTCGGTCAACACCCACGAGGCGGTCAGGCAGCTGCTCGCCGAGCCCAACGTCACCAAGAGCGCGCGCAACCACTGGCCCGCGTTCATCAACGGCGAGATCCCGCCCGACTGGGAGATGATCAGCTGGATCGCCATGGACAACATGGTCACCGCGTACGGCAATAACCACGTCCGGCTGCGCCGGCTGGTCGGCAAGGCCTTCACGCCGCGCAGGACCGAGGCGATCAAGCCGCGCATCACGGCGCTGACGAACGGGCTCCTGGACGCGCTGGCGGCGACGGAGCCCGGCGAGGTGGTCGACCTGCGGGAGCGGTTCGCCTATCCGCTGCCGGCCATGCTGGTCGCGGACCTGATCGGCATGTCGGAGGAGGCCCGGGCGGCCACCGCCAAGGTCATCGACATGATGGTGGACACCACGGTCACGCCGGAGCAGGCGCAGGCGATCCTGTCCGGCTGGCGCGGCGCCATGGCCGAGCTGATCGCGGAGAAGCGGCAGAACCCGGGCGAGGACATCACCACCGACCTGGTGACCGCGCGCGACACCGACGGCTCGCGGCTGTCGGAGGTCGAGCTCACCGACACGATCTTCGCGATCCTCGGCGCGGGCTCGGAGACCACGATCAACTTCTTCGACAACGCGATCACCGCGCTGCTCTCCAACCCCGAGCAGCTCGACCTGGTCAAGTCGGGCCAGTCCACCTGGGACGACGTGATCGACGAGGTCCTGCGGGTGGAGTCACCGCTGGCGCACCTGCCGCTGCGGTACGCCGTCACGGACATCCACCTCGACGGCGCCACCATCCCCCAGGGCGACCCGATCCTGATCAACTACGCCGCGGTGGGCCGCGACCCGGCCCTGCACGGCGCGGACGCGGGCACCTTCGACATCACCCGGCCGAACAAGGAGCACCTGTCGTTCGGGTACGGCCCGCACTACTGCCTCGGCGTCTCCATCGCCAGGGCGGTCGCCACGATCGGGCTGTCGTCGCTGTTCGAGCGGTTCCCCGAGCTCAGCCTGGCAGTGGACAAGCAGGACCTGGCGCCGCTGCCGACGTTCATCATGAACGGGCACCGGGCGCTTCCCGTGCGCCTGACCGCCCCGGTTGCCGCAGCGGTGTCCTAGACGCATGAAGAGCCTCCGCACCGTCCAGGTGCGGAGGCTCTGTCATGCGGTCGGCGTCATGCGGTCAGCTCGCGGCGGCCACGGGGACGCCGGAGTCGGGGACGGCCAGCCACGACGGGTTCGCCCTGGCCCACTCAATGGTCCGCGCGATGCCCTCGGCCAGCGGGGTCGTCGCCTCCCACCCCAGCAGCCTGCGCGCCTTGGTGCTGTCGGGCACGCGCCGTGGCACGTCCTCGTAGGCGGGCCCCAGGGCGGCGCGCGCGTCCACCTCGACGGTCCTGGCCCCGGTCAGCGCCGCGACCGTGGTGATCGCCTCGCGCACGGTGCTCTCGGTCATGCTGCCCAGGTTGAACACCTCGCCGGCGCCGCCCCTGTCGGCGACCAGCAGCGTGCCGGCCACCGCGTCCGCCACGTACGTGAAGCACCGGGTCTGCCCGCCGCCGTCGTAGACCGCGAGCGGCTGCCCGTTGAGCGCCCGGTGCACGGTGCGGCTGACGACGAAGGCGGGCCGCTGGCCGGGGCCGTAGGCGTTGAAGTAGCGCACGATCGCCGCGTCCAGCCCGTGTTGCCGGCAGAACGCCAGCGTGAGGTGCTCGGACATCGCCTTGGCCGAGGAGTAGGTCCAGCGGTCGGCGGCGGTGGAGCCGAGCACCCGGTCGGCGTCCTCCGCCCACGGCACGGCGGGGTTCTTGCCGAACACCTCGCTGGTGCTGGCGACCACCACGCGCGCGCCGGCCGCGACGGCCCGCTCCAGCACGTTCCTGGTGCCCTGGAAGTTGACGTCGATCACATCGAGGGGGCGGGCCAGGTAGCGGTCCACCCCGACCTCGGCGGCCAGGTGGTAGACGACGTCCGTCCCCAGGCCGATGGCCTCGGCCAGCCGCGCCTCGTCGCGGATGTCGCCGGTGACCGTGCGCACCAGCGGGTCAGGCTCGCGGTCGAAGACCGTCACCTCGTCGCCGCGGGCGAGCAGCGCCCGCACCAGATGCCTGCCGATGAAGCCGGAGCCGCCGGTCACGACCGCGCGTGCGCCCGCCATGTCAGCCCGTCCTCGAATTGTCGGCGGAAAAACACATGAGACTCTCCCTCGGAGAAATGGCGTGGATGAACAAAAGGACAACGCGTTCCGCCGCCGTCCCGCATCTCCTGCATTGCCGGAAACCGGCACGTCAGGAGATGCATTGCCAATTCCGGCGATTGATGCTGGTTAGGGGAGTTTCACTCCATCGAGGAGTTCGCGAGGGAGCGCTAGATGCGAATCATGCTCACTGTGTGGCCTCAGACGTGCCACCTCTACCCCGCCGTGCCGTACGCGCAGGCGCTGCAGCTCGCCGGGCACGAGGTCGTCGTGGCCTGCCCGCCCGGCGCGGCCGACGACATCGTGGCGGCGGGCCTGACGGCCGTCACGTGCGGCGAGCCCGACACCGGCGGGTGGGTCCGCGACGACCTGCCGCCCGACCCGGAGGAGATGGAGCGCCTGGCCACGGCCCTGCAGGTGACGCAGGACGAGCGCGACACCTGGGACGTGTTCTTCCAGTACTACCTCATGGGGGTCAGGTTCCAGCTCCCGCCCGTGCCGAGCGCGCAGAACAAGGCGCTGGTCGAGTTCGCCCGCATGTGGCGGCCGGACTTGGTGCTGTGGGACCCGTGGTTCCCCGCCGGCGCCGTGGCGGCCAGGGTGGCAGGCGCCGCACACGGCCGCATCCTGATGGCGCCCGACTACAGCGGCTGGGCCGTCGAGCTGTACGCCAGGCAGGCCACGCCGCCCGTGGACCCGCTGGCGCGGGCGGTACGCCCGCTGGCCGAGCACTACGGCGTCGAAGTGGACAGCGAGCTGCTGGTCGGCCAGTTCACCATCGACCCGATGCCGCGCGAGATGCGCCTGTCGCGCGACCTGGCCGCGGTGCCCGTGCGCTGGAGCCCGTACAACGGCGGCGGCGTCAAGCCCTCCTGGCTGTACGACAAGCCGCGCCGCCCGCGCCTGGCCCTGTCGGTCGGGCTGTCCACCAGGACGTACCACAAGGGCGAGTGGCGCGCGCCGAAGGTCTTCGAGGCGGTCGCCGACCTGGATGTCGAGCTGGTCGCCACGCTCAACGCCGACCAGCTCGAAGGCATCTCCTCGATCCCCTCCAACGTCCGCACCGTGGACTACGTCCCGCTGCTGCAGCTGCTGCCGACCTGCTCGGCCAGCATCAACCACGGCTCCAGCGGCACGTTCTGGGCCTCGGTCGCCGCCGGGGTGCCGCAGCTCGTCGGAGACACGGACGAGCCGCAGCGCGTCATCGTGGTCGAAGGAGAGAACAGCAAGATGGCCGAGCGGAACATCCTGTCCAAGTTGGCGATCGGCTACCTGGAGTCGCGCAACGGCGGGCTCCGCCTCGACCACCAGAAGCAGTCGGTCGAGGAGATCAGGGCCGCGATCGTCGCGGCGCTGGAGGACCCCCGCTACCGCGACGGCGCCGCCGCCGTGCACCAGGAGTGGCTGGACCGGCCGGGCCCCGCCGACATCGTGCCCACCCTGGAGAAGCTCACCGCGATGCACCGCTGACCAGGCCGCGCCTGCAGCCGCATCGACAAGGGGGCCGCGGACCTTCATCAGGTCCGCGGCCCCCTTCGCGCTGCTCCGGCGGGTGTCAGCGGTGGAGCTTGACCACGGCCTCCATGTCGGCGGCCGAGTAGTCGCGACCGGCCCGCATCTCTTTGAAGGCCTCCACGCTGAGGCTGGTCGGCGGGCTGTTCCGCGGGTCGCGGAACCCGGACGACAGCGCGTAGGTGTTGTAGGCGTCGAGGAGCTCCTGCGCCTCCACGGTGGCGAACGCCATGCGCTCGGCCGGGTCGGCGCCGTTGAGCACGTCGCCGATCGCCCTGGTCATCACGTCCTGGTTACCGGCGAAGTCGCCGAACAGCCCGCCCTCGGAGGCCGGGACGCCGCGCTGGCCCGTCGGGAAGCGCATGACGTGGTCGTAGGCCAGCCGGTGGTGCGGGTTGGCGGCGTACCAGCCCTCCTCCTCCAGCAGGTCGTGCGCGGAGTGGGTGAGCGGCAGGAAGCTGTTGGCCTTGTGGCGCTCGGCCGCCCTGCGCGGGCTGTGCAGGTACATGAGGAACGCCAGCGCGCCCTCCTGCGTCGCTTCGTCCAGCCCCTCGGCCATCCAGAGCGCGGTGCCGGCGATGGCGTTGCCGACGTACGGCACGCTCTCGTCGTAGGGGAAGATGCCCACCTCGATGTCGAAGCCGTTGTCCTCCGCGGCCCTGAACATGTAGTTGACGTCGTTGGAGGAGGAGATCCTGATCGCCACGTCCTGGTCGGCGAAGGTCTTCAGCGTGCCCGCCCAGTCGGGGATCTTGCCGGTGTAGTGGTAGTGGCCGTTCCTGTGCAGCCCGCGCCACCACTCCACCCAGCGCAGCATCTCCGGCGAGGCCAGGTCGGCGATCGTGGCCCGCCCCATCCGGCCGTTGTGCCTGTTCACGAGCAGGCCGCCCTGCGTGGCCAGCGCCTGCTGGATGAACGTGCCGTGGTTGGACCACGTGATGGCGTGGGAGGGGCCGTCACGCAGCGCCGCCACCCTGGCGCACACCTCCTCCACCTCCTGCCAGGTGCGCGGCATGCTCTCCACGCCCGCGCGCCGCAGCAGGTCGGTGTTGCCGTACAGCAGGCTCGTGGTGCCCACGGTCGGCATGCACGTCAGGTCGCCGTCGAGGGTGTAGTAGTCGCGCAGCGGAGGGATGATGTCGCCGAGCACGACCGGCTCGCCCAGCACCTCGGTGCGCCCGCCGACGGCCTTCTCCACCGAGGTGAACAGCGGGCGGCCGTCCTGCCGGCGCGAGTCGCGCGCCACCTGCGTCATGTAGAAGTAGTACTCCGACAGAGCCGGGACGTGGCCTTCCGCGGCGGCCTCCGCGACCTGCCTGGGAAGCTGCCAGAAATCCTTGCCGTGCACCACCACCTGGTACTCGGGGTGCAGTCTCTCGAAATCGGCGGCCTGCTGATACCACCGATCCATCCAGCCGGGAAACGTCAGGTCGGGGACCCATACTTCGATCGGAATCCTGTTCTTCATGAGCCCATGGTTTATCCGTCTTTTTCCCGCCGCATCTCCGCTATTGCGCTAAGTCCTTTCCCGCACGCACGGAGATGACCGGGCGGCCGGGCCGGTGTGATGCTAAGAGGCGTTTCGCGCGAAGGGAATTAATATGAGCATTGACACCACGTACGCGCCAGCAATGCTTCTCGAGGAGTTCGCGGGCGCGTCGCCCGACGGGCTCGACGCGGCCTACGCGCGGCTCGTCGGCGCGCTCTGGTCGCCCGGCACCGCGCAGGACCAGACGCTGTGGGACGGCGGCACGCTCACCGAGCGCGCGCCGTCGGCGATCCCCGAGCTCATCGGCGCGCTGGACGGGCTCGACGACGCGCGCGCCGGCCGGCTGCTGATCCTGCTGGGCCTGATCGCCGAGGCGGGGCAGACCGAGGCCGTGCGCGCCGGCCTCGACCGCTACCTGGCCCTGGCCGACGGCGCCGGCCCCGAGCTCGGCCAGGCCCTGGCCTACCTGCTCGCGCATTTCCCGCACGACCGCGACAGGGTGCTCGGCGTCGCCGGCCGGCTCGGCCTGGACTCCGGCGACCGGTCCCGGCTCGACCGCTGCCTGACCCTCATGGACGAGCGGCGGACCGGCCTCGGCCGGGTCTGGCCCGCCCCCGAGATCTGGCGGCTCACCGACGAGGAGCGCGCCTTCGACCAGGCGTGGATCGGCGCGCTCAGCCAGGAGCAGGCCGAGGTCAACTGGCGCAACGACAGCCGGACCGTGTGGGGCTACATGGGGCTGAAGGCGTACTGGTCGATCCGGCGCGGCCCGGTGGTCGACGTGCCCGGCCCGCAGGCGCCGCCCGAGTCGGACGCGTCGGGCGCCGACCCGCGCCTCGGCCTGTTCGCGCGGCACATGTCCGCGCTGGTCTGCCCGTCCTGCCGGGGCCCGCTCGACAACAGCGGCGCCGCCGTGCGCTGCCCGGCCTGCGCGGTCGCCTACCCGGCCTCCCGCGGCATCCTCGACCTCACCAGGGCCGTGCGGGACGACGCCGACGAGGCCACCGCCGACCTGCTCAAGAGCCTGGCCGAGATGCCCAGCATGGGCCTGTACTACGAGGCGCTGCTGCGTCCCGAATTCCTGCGCGTGGCGGGCGGCAACTGGGGCGGCGCGGTCACGCTCGCCGACGAGGACGCCTACATCGCGCGCAGCGTGCGCCCCGTGGACGGCCCCGTGCTCGACCTCGGGGCGGGCGCCGGCCGCTGGACCTCCGTCATCGCCGCGACCGTCGGCACCGACCGGCTGCTGGCCCTCGACCTGGGCCTGCCCATGCTCAACGTGCTGCGCCGCCGTGTGCCCAACGTGCCCGCGGTGCGCGCGAGCGCGCTGGACATCCCGCTGGCCGACGCCAGCATGGGCGCCGTGGTCTGCTGGAACGCGCTGCAGGCCGTCCCCGACGAGGCGGCCACCGCCATCGCCGAGGTGGGGCGCGTGCTGAGGCCGGGCGGCACGTTCACGCTGATGACGTTCGTGTGGGACGAGGACCCCGTCTGCCGCCACTTCCAGGCCGCGCACTACTTCCCGAGCCGGCCGGCCGGGATGCTGCTGTTCGAGCGGGAGGAGCTGGACCGCTGGCTCGCCGACGCGGGCATGGTGGTGCTGGAGAGCTCGGGCCCCGAGTCGTTCGCCTTCATCACCGCGCGGCGGGTGAGCTGAATGGCCGTCACGGAGTCGGGAGAGCCCGGCGTGCTCCTGCCCAAGCCGGGAGGGGCCGGCACGCCCGTCGCCGGGCCCGGGCGGTCCAGCCTGCTCATCGCCGGGCCAGGGCAGCCCGGCTACGAGGCGGCGACCGCGGTGTTCGCGCTGGGCGCGGTGCCCAAGCCGGCCGCCGCCGCCGTGGTGCGCACGGTCGAGGAGGTGCGGGAGGCCGTCGGCTTCGCGCGCCGCTCGGGCCTGCCCGTCCGGGTGCACACCACCGGCCACTGGGCCGAGGCGGCCCGTCCCGTGCGCGGCGGGCTGCTGCTGCGGACGGAGATGAGCGGCCGCGTCGAGATCGACCCCGAACGGCGGGTGGCCCGCGTGCCCGCGGGGACCCGCTGGGGCGCGGTGGTCAAGGCCGCCGCCGAACACGGCCTGTCGGTCGCGCACGGCTCGTCGCCGACGGTCGGCGTGGTCGGGTACCTCCTCGGGGGCGGGCTCAGCTTCTACGGCCGGCGCACCGGGCTCGCGGCCAACAGCGTGCGCGCGGTGGAACTCGTCACGGCGGACGGCGAGCTCCGCAGGGCGTCGGGCACGGGCGCGGTCTTCGGCGCGGACACCGGGGCCGGCGGGGACGGCGAGCTGCTGTGGGCGCTGCGCGGCGGCGGGGGCGGCTTCGGGGTCGTCACCGCTGTGGAGGTCGCCCTGTTCCCGGTGGCGAAGGTGGTCACCGGGGCGGCGTGCTGGCCCGCCGTCCACGCGCCCGAGCTGTTGCGGGCCTGGCGCGAGTGGACGCTGACCGCCCCGCGCGAGGCGACGACCAGCGTGCGCGTCCTCAACCTGCCCGACCTGCCGGACGTGCCGCCCATGCTGTCGGCGGGCCCCGTCCTGTTCGTGGACGGCGCCGTGCTGGCCGGGACGGACGACGACGTGGCGGCCGCCCAGGCGCGGGCCGGCGAGCTCCTGGGCCCACTGCGCGGCATCGCGCCGCCGGTGCTCGACACGTGGCAGACGACCGGTCCCGCGGGGCTCCTGGACACGCACATGGACCCGTCCGACCCCGTCGAGGTCATCGGCGACCACCTGCTGCTGAACGAGCTCGGGGAGGCGGGCATCGACGCGCTGCTGGAGGTCATCGGCGCGGGCTCGCGCTCCCCGCTGATCGCCGCCGGCCTGCGCCAGCTCGGGGGCGCCTACGCCGACCCCGACCCCACCGGCGGCGCCCTGAACCACCTGACGGCCCGCTACGGCTACTCGGGCGGCGGCGTCCCCGGGCTGTCGGGCACGCGGGAGGACATCCTCGCCCGGCTCCCCGTGGTCAGGTCCGCCCTCACCCCCTGGGACGCCGGCACGACCGCGCCCACGTTCGTGGAGCGCTTCGACCAGCCCCAGGGACACCTGGACGCGGCCACGGTGGACGCCGTGGACGCGGTGCGCGCCCGCGTGGACCCGGACGGCCTGTTCCGCGACGACATCATGCAGGGCGCCACCCGGAGGTAGCCCGGACGCCGCAGCGGCCCGCCACGACATCGTGGCGGGCCGCTCGCGTGATGGGACGGCCGTGACGGGTCAGAGAATGTGGACCTCGGGGATGTAGAGGATCCAGCGGCCGGCGAAGTCGCTCTCCTTCGCCATGATCTCCTTGGCGTGGTTCCACGCGAACAGCACCGCGTAGTCCGGCCGGTCCTCTCGGAACACCGACGGCGCCACCACCGGGATGTGGGATCCGGCGACCACCCGGTCCTGCTTGGACGGCGTCGAGTCGCACACGTACGGGATCAGCTCGGTCCCGATCCCGCAGTAGTTGGTGACCGTGGTGATCTTGGCGGGCGCCCCGTAGCCGACCACCCGCTTGCCGTCCGCCCGCAGCGAGGTGAGCAGCTCGGTCAGCTCGTCGCGGACGCGCTCGGCCCTGCGGTTGAGCTCCTCGAGCGTGGCGGGCCGGTCGAGGCGCCGCGCCCGCTCAGAGGCCAGCAGCTCGCCGACGGCCGCGGTGGGGCGGCGGGCGCCGCTCTTGGCCAGCGTGTAGCGCATGGAGCCGCCGTGGATGGCCAGCGGCTCGGCGTCCACCAGGTCGAGCCCGAAGAGGCGTGCGGCGGCGCGGATGGAGCTGACGGAGAAGACGAAGGAGTGCTCGTCGTAGAACAGGTCGAAGGCGGTCTGCTCGACGACGGCGCCGAGGTAGGGCTCCTCGAAGACGAACACCCCGTCGGGGCCGAGCAGCGTCACGGCGCCCTTGAGCACGGAGTCGAGGTGGGAGATGTGCGCGATGACGTTGGCGCCGAAGATGACGTCGGCGGGGCCGTGCTCGGCGCGGATCTCCCCCGCGGTCTCCTCGTCGAAGAAGCGCGGCAGCACCCGCACGCCTCTCGACCGGGCCAGGGCGGCCACCTCCTGGGAGGGCTCGACGCCCAGGTGCCGGACACCGGCGTCGGCGACCGTGGCGAGCATGACGCCGTCGTTGCAGCCGATCTCGACGATGAACGGGTCGTGGCCGGTCAGCTCGGTGCGCAGCAGCCGGCGCGCGACACCGGCGAAGTGCTCGCTGTGCACGGTGGAGTTGGAGGCCCGGTACGGGTACTGGTCGTGATATCTGACTTCCTGCGGGATCTCGGCCATCAATTGCACCATCGCGCACGAGTCACACATTCCGACGATCAGCGGGTAAAAGAATTCCCCAGCCAATTGGTCAGGCTTGGGGAAGGCATTTCCGCGTGGCTGGACACCGAGGTCTATCGAGCCTTTCACCGGCCCAGAGCAGATGCGGCAGGAAGTCTCCATGAATTGACGCTAACATCGCGGGGCGTTAATTTGCTTATCGCCGTTTGCGGGATTCCCGCGCGCGCGAACGAGTCCGGGCATGCGACGGGGGCGCGGCATCGGCCACGCCCCTCCCCGATCGCGCGGTGTGCTCCCCCGCCACCGGCGGCCGTCGGATGTCCGGCCACTCTAGGCAGGTCGCGCTCGGCACCTCGCCATCGTCGCCGGCTACGGCTCCGCCCCTCGGCGCGGCCGGACATCCCGCAGGTGGAGGAGATCGGACCGGGCCGGCGGTCCCCACGTCGTCCGTTGCCGGCGGTCACCGGGGATCTCCCCCGTCGTCACATTACTTGATCTTCGTGACGTACTGGTCGAGGGCGTCGAAGAAGAAGCCCCACCCCTCCGTGGCGCGGGGGAGCTCCTCCTCGGGGAGGTTGCCCTCCTGCACGAAGACCAGCTTGGTGCCGTTGCCAGCGTCGGAGAACGTGATGGTCACGGTCTCGGGGCCGGCGGCCTGCTCCGGAGCGGGCTCCCTGCCGCTGAGGTCGACCAGCGTGTAGGCCAGGCGCTCGTTCGGGACGACCTCCTGGTAGACGCCGGCGAAGGGGACCTGGGTCTGCTCATCGACCACGATCGTGGCCTTCCACTCGCCGCCGGGGCGGACGTCCATGGAGATGGTGTCCAGGGGCGCGCCCCACCAGTGGGTGAAGTGCTCCGGCTGGGTCCAGGCAGCGTAAACCAAGTCCCGCGGGGCCTCGAGCACGCGGGTGATATCGATCTTGCTCATCGCGTCGTCCTTTCGTGTAAGCCGGATCGTCATTGTGTCCGACCGGGCTGTCCCGATCTTATTCAGGAATGCTCACTTGGGGAGTCAGGAGACCAGGTGACCGAGAGCGGCGTGCCTGGCCTCCTCCGGCTCCAGCCAGATGTAGGGGTCGTTCATCTCCAGCCAGCCCACGCCGGGCGGGCACCGGTCGTAGCCGAGGAGCCTGCGCACCTCCTCGGGGTACTCCAGCACCCGCTCGCGCGGCACCGCGAGGTACTGGTTCTCCTCCTGGCGGAGGTTGCCCAGGTCGTAGGCGATGGTCATGCCGGTGCGGGGCGAGTCGGTGACGTTGCGCCCGCCGCCGTGGTAGACGCCGCCGAGCCAGATCAGCCCGCCGCCCGGCGGCATCTCGGTGGGGATGGCCTCCTCGGTGGCCGGCGCCCGCTCGTCGTCCCAGTGGTGGCTCCCGGGGATCACCAGGGTGCCGCCGTTGGCGGCGGTGAACTCGCTCATCGCCAGCATGACCATGACCCTGGTGGTGGGGCCCGGGTGCGGGCGCAGGTGCAGGGCGTCGTCGCGGTGCAGCGGCTGCTTGCCCTGCCCCTTGTGGATCTGCACGAGCTGGGTGGCGCTGATCTGGATGCTCGGCACCATGTCCTGGCGCGACTTGCCGATCCACATGGGGATGGGCTTCTGCATGATGGCCCGGGCCGCGCCCAGGAACAGGCGGTGCGTGACCACGGGGGTCAGCCTCGTCGTGCGGGCGAACAGCGACGACACCCGCCGCGTGCGGAGCCCGTCGTACCAGTTGTCGCTGTAGGACTGGTCCTGCAGCGTCGGCTCCAGGTCCGCCCGCAGCCCCGCGAGCGTCTCGCTGTCCAGGAAGTCTTCGACGATCACGGCCCCGTCCCTCTCCAGGACGGCCACCACGTCGTCGAGATCGGCGTCAGACCTGACTCGGGCCAGACTCGCCACGATCATCACCTTTCTTCGGATCGGCTTTCGACGGAGCGCGCGCGGAGGTCGTCCGTCGGGGGGTCAGCGCACGAGCACCGGCGTGCTGGGCTCGGCGGAGCCCTTGCCCAGCTTGTTGCGCAGCCGCAGCGCCGGCTTCTCGACCGCGTAGTAGCTGATCAAGGCCGCGACGAACGCGGTGCCGTGCACGAGCAGGAGCGTGAGCGCGAAGTTCGTGGGCTCCCACAGGTTCCAGATGTAGATGGCGGGGATGTGCCACAGGAACATCGCGTACGACACCCGCCCGATGTACTGCAACGGCCTGATGGTCAGCACTCCGGTGAGGAAGCGCGAGCGCAGGTCGGGCACGGTCAGCGGCGCCAGCAGCAGGAACACGATCAGCAGGTCGATCGGTTGATCGAACAGCACGATCTCGGTGTACGGGAAGTCGGAGGTGCCCTGGTCGCCCATGGGCGAGAAGCAGTACAGGATGATGACGCCGAGCGCGACCAGCCAGGTGCGGCCGGGGTGCCGGGCGATCAGCCGGTACGGCGCCAGCCAGCCGCCGCTCTGGGCCGCGGCCGAGAGCGTGGCCAGGGCCATGCCGATGGCCAGGTAGCCGAACCAGCCGATGGGCCAGTTGCCCTGCACCGGGGGCTGGCCGAGCGAGGGGTGGTGGCTCCAGGCGCTGAAGGCGTAGCCGATGAGCACGATGGCGAAGATCGGCACCATCATGCGGCGCGCCTTGGCCTGCGGCGTCGCCGCGCCGGCGGCGAGCCGGTGGAACAGCCAGGCGAACACGGGCAGCAGGATGTAGAACGCGATCTCCGTCGCCATGCTCCACGTCGACTCCATGCCGGACGGGATGCCGCCGGCCACGTAGACGTGCTGCATGGTCAGCACCCGCACGATGTACCAGAAGCCGTAGCTGGCCTGCTCCTGGCCCGCCATCAGGAACAGCGGCGTGAACAGCGCCACCAGGGCCAGCAGCCAGAACGCGGGAAAGATACGCAGCGCGCGCCGCCACGCGTAGGAGCCCAGGTTGTACCTCTGCGGGGCGCCCTCGATGGTCTTGCGCGCGAAGGGCAGGTATAGCAGGAAACCGGACAGGGCGAAGAGGATCGGCAGTGACTCGCGGGTGAACCGCTCGATCACGACGGCGACCCAGCCGTTGCCGGGCTGGTCGGCGTAGCCGAGCTGCCCGGCGGCGAAGGCGGAGTGAACGGTGATGACGGCCAGCACCGCGAGTGCGCGTATTCCCTGCAGCTCAGGAAAATACTGTCCTCTGGTTTCACGTGATGGCCGGGAATCGCCGCCAAAGGTGGCTGTCATAGGGACGCTCCTCGGAGTTGAACAGCCCTCCCAGCTTCGTGCCGCGCGGCGGGGCCGCGCATCTTCAGAATTGCTGTTATCGCGCTGACCAGCTCGGCGGCGCGGTCCCGCACGAAGAAATGGTCGCCGTCGAAAATTCGCAGCCCGCGGAAATCGGTGGTGTGCGCGCGCCACTCGGCCATGCCGCGCTCCGGCGCGACCGGGTCGCGGGTGCCGCAGAAGGCGGCGACGGGCACGGGCAGCGGCGGCTCGGCCCGGTAGGCGTACGACGCGCACAGCGTGAAGTCGGCCCTGGCCACGGGCAGCGTCCGCGCCAGCACGGCGGGGTCGCCGGCCAGCTCGTCGGGCAGCCCGCCGAGGGCGCGCAGAGAGGCGATGAACCGCTCGTCCCCGTCGCGCGGGTCGGGTTGCGCGAGCGCGCCGCGCACCGGCCAGGCCGCGACCGCCAGCAGCTCGGGCAGGCGCCCGCCGGCCGACTGCAGCTCACGCACCATGCGGTAGCCGAGCATGGCGCCCATGCTGTGGCCGAACAGCGCGTACGGCACGCTCTGGCCCTCCAGCTCGGCGGCCAGCTCGGCGGCCAGGGCGCGGGCGGCGGTGTCGCAGTCGGTGTGCGCGGGCTCGCGGTGCCGCCCGGGGCGGCCCGGCAGGGTGACGGCGCGCAGCTCGATCCAGGACGGCAGGTGCCGCGTCCAGGGGCGGAAGGCCGAGGGGCCGCCGCCCGCGCAGGGCAGGGCATAGAGGTGCAGCCTGGCCGACGGCCTCGGCTCGAAAGCCAGGTACCACGGAGGTGTTCTCATATCAGCCCGTGCCCGATCAGCTCTTTCATGATCTCGGTGGTGCCGCCGTAGATGGTCTGCGCCCTGGTGTCGACGTACGCCCGCGCCACCGGGAAGTCGCGCACCACGCCGTAGCCGCCGTGCAGTTGCAGGCAGCGATCCACGACCTTCTGGCACAGCTCGGTGTTCCACCACTTGGCCATCGCCGCCTCCTCCGCCTCCAGCCGGCCCGCCGCCTCCTCGGCCACGCACCGGTCGGTGAAGGAACGGGCCACGGCCACGGCGGTGGCCAGCTCGGCCAGGACGAAGCGGTTGTGCTGGTGCGCGCCGACGGGCAGGCCGAACACCTGGCGGGTGCGGCAGTGCTCGATCGTGTACTCCAGCACCCGTTCGGCGGTGGCCAGCGCGGAGACCGCGATCATCATGCGTTCCCTGCGCAGCGTGCGCATGAGGTAGGCCACGCCCTTGCCCTCGCGGCCCAGCAGGTTGGCGGCGGGCACCTCGACGTCGTCGAAGAAGAGCTCGACGGTGTCCATGGCACGCATACCGATCTTGTCGAGCGCCTGCCCGCGTGACAGCCCTGGCCGGTCGGACTCGACGGCGATCACGCTGAGCCCGCCGCCCGCGCCTTCACCCGTGCGGACGGCCACGAGCAGCAGGTCGGCCACGGACCCGTTGGTGACGAACGTCTTCTGCCCGTTGATCACGTAGCCGTCACCGCGCCGGACGGCGCGGCACCGCAGCCGCGCCACGTCGCTGCCGGCGTCGGGCTCGGTGATGGCCACGGCGGTGACCAGCTCCCCGCTGCAGAAGCCGGGCAGCCAGCGCGCGCGCTGCTCGGGCGTGGTGAGCGTGCGCAGGTACAGCCCGGCGATCTCGTTGTGCAGGGACAGCGCGGGCGCGTGCACGCCGGCCCGGCCCAGCTCCTCGGAGACGATCACGTGGTGCAGGTAGTCGGGGTCGCCGCCCCCGCCGTACTCGGCGGGCACGTCCATGCCGAGCAGGCCGAGCTCGCCCGCCTTGCGCCAGACGTCCCTGCCGGCCGCGCCCCGCTCCTCCCACGCGCGGTAGTTCGGCTCGATCTCCTTGGCGACGAACGTGCGCACCAGCTCGCGGAAGGCGTCGTGGTCGGCGGTGAACAGCTCACGCCGCATGGTGCACCGCCGACAGCACCGTCCACGAGGGGACGATGTCCCGCATCCGGTTCATCATGACCTGGCAGTAGCCCGCGTTGTAGTCGAGGCTGCGGTGCTTCGGATAGGGCATCTTGCGCCGGCCGACGTGGTCGACGCGCAGCCGCACCACGCCCAGGTCCTCGCCCTCGGGCAGGTCGGGCAGCTCCAGCAGCGCGGCGGCCTCCGGGGGCAGCTCGGCGACGAAGGTGTAGCGGTCCTGCTCGGCCAGCCGGATGTGCGTGAGCGGCACGCTCGGCGCGACCACCGACTCCCGGTAGACGTACGGCCTGGCCAGCAGGTCCAGCTCGAAGGCCGACCGCACGCCGGGCAGGTCCAGCCAGCCGCGCTCGCGCAGGAACCCCTCCAGCAGCACGTCCATCTCGCCCCGGTGGGAGTGCAGGACGTAGTGCAGCACCTTGCCGATGTTGTTGATGTCGTAGTTGCCGAGCGTGGCCACGGAGTCGGCGAAGAACCGGCAGGTCTCGGTGTCGGTCCTGGTCTTGAAGTAGGAGGCGGCCGCCCGCAGGAAGTCGGTGTAGGAGCACACGCCCTGGCGGTCGAGCAGGCGCGCGACGTAGAAGCCCGCCCGCGCGTTGTAGATGCTGATGACCGCGTAGTAGAACCAGGCGCCCTCCTGGAAGTCCTCGCGGGTCACCCACTTCGTGCCGACCACCACGTCGGCCTCGGCGACGGGGTCGTCCACCCGCACGGTGACGATGCCGAGCTCCTCCTGCTGCCGGTACATGGGCGTGTTGCGCAGCAGGAGCTGCGGATAGGAGACGACGGCGTCGGCGCCGGACGCACAGAGCTTGCCGATGCCCTCCTGGTAGGAGGCCAGGGTCTCGCCCGGCAGCGGCCAGATCAGCTCGGTATAGGAGCTGATCTTCTTCTCGCGGAGCTTGACCTGCAGCTCGACGTACGTGGACTCCTTGATGTTGGCGCGCTGCACCAGCTCCAGCGCCTGCGGGCTGGTGGTCTGCAGGGAGACGGGCTGGCTCGTGAGCATGCCGCCCTCGACCAGGATCTCGGTGATCTCCGTGACGCGGTCGGGACGGTTCTTGGCCGCCTGGATCGCCACCATCGACGGGTAGCCGTTGCGCTGCTTGCACTCCACCAGGTGGCGGGTCAGCTCGACGTCACGCGGCAGCGCGCCCCAGTTGGCGTCGGCGACGAAGATGCTCTCCACGCCGTGCTCGCTGATCCACGACAGGTCGGACTTGACGCGGTCCAGCTCCCACCGGTGCACCTTGTCGTTGGTGGCCGCGCCCCAGTAGCAGTACGAGCACCGGTACGGGCAGCCCCGGTTGGTCTCGACGACGGCGAAGGTGTACTCGCCCCCGTCGAAGACGCCGGCCGCGAACGGCGAGGGGATCTCGTCCAGGTCCTTGATGCGGTCGGGCTGCGGGGTGGTGACGAGCTCGCCGTCGTCGTCCCAGAAGCTGACGCCCGGCACCTCGTGGAAGTTGCGCTCGCCCGCCACCTCGCGCAGGAACGCGGTGAACGGCTTCTCGCCCTCGCTGTTGCACACCAGCACGTTGCGGGCCGACGGCGGCACGTACTCCGCGGCGTGGTGCATGACCTGCGGCCCGCCGAGGATGACGTAGGCGTCGGGCCGCAGCCTGACGAGTTCGTCGCACAGCTCCTTCATGCGGCGCATATTCCACAGGTAGCAGCTCAGCCCGTAGACGTCGGCCTCCTGCGCGAGCAGGTCGGACACGAGCGTCTCCAGCGGCGTGTTCACCTCGACCGCGTGAATGGCGAAGTCGAAGTCGCGGGCCACGTCGGGGTCCTGCTGCGCGTAGGCCTGCAGGTAGCCCGAGGCCAGCGGCAGTGTGTTGGGATAGACCGTCAGCTCGACCAGGCAGGTCTTCATCACCCTCACGTTCCCGGGCTCGCTGCGCTGACGAAGGCCGCCAGCTCGTGCAGCACGTCGTACTCGAACAGGTCGTCGGCGACCATGTGCAGCCCGCGCTGCCTGGCCCGCGAGGCCAGGCGGATGGCGAGCAGCGAGTCGCCGCCGTTCTCGAAGAAGCTGTCCTCCCTGCCGACGGAGCCGACCTGGAGCACCTCGCACCACAGCTCGGCCAGCATGCGCTCGGTGTCGGTCCGCAAGCCGCCGCTCTCCTCCTCCCGCACGGCCGGCTCCTGGGGCTTGGCCAGGGCCTTCCTGTCGACCTTGCCGTGCGAGGTCAGCGGCAGCGCGTCGAGCAGCGTGACCACGGCGGGGACCATGTAGTCGGGCAGGTCGCGGGCCAGCTCGCGGCGCAGGCCCACGGGGTCGGGCAGGTCCGCCGGGTCGTCGGGCACCACGGCCGCGACGAGCTGGTCGGCCTGCTCGCTCTTGACCACCACGGCCTCGCGCACCCCGTCGAGCCGCAGCAGCGCCGACTCGACCTCGCCGGGCTCGACGCGGAAGCCGCGCACCTTGACCTGGTCGTCCGCCCGGCCGACGAAGGCCAGCCCGCCCTCGGGCAGCTCGCGCGCCCGGTCGCCGGTGGCGTACATGCGGGCGCCGAGATCGACCGGGTCGGGCATGAACCGCTGCGCGGTCAGCTCGGGCCGGTTGAGGTAGCCGTGGGCCACGCCGGTACCGCCGATGTACAGCTCGCCGACGGAGCCGCGCGGCACCGGGCGGCGCTCCTCGTCCAGCAGGTACACCCGCATGCCGGGCAGCGGGTGCCCGATGGGCGGCGTCCCGCCCTCGGGCCCCACCTCGGCGTAGGTGGCGACCACGCTGGTCTCGGTCGGCCCGTACAGGTTGTACAGCCGGTACGACAGCCCGGACGGCGGCCTCCTGTGCAGCTTCTCCCCACCGGTCAGCAGCACCCGCAGCGACCCGCCCACCGGCTGGTCGAGCAGGTCGACGGCGAGCACGGTGGTCAGGAAGCAGACCGTGATGCCCTGCGTGGAGATCCAGCGGGCCAGCGCGTCGGACGAGCCGGGCAGCCGGCCCTCCATCAGGTGCAGCGTGGCGCCGGCCGCCAGGCACGGCCAGACCTCCAGCGCCCAGGCGTCGAAGGAGGGCCGGGCGATCTGGCTGACGCGGTCGCCGGGCTGCACGTCGAAGGTGTCCTGGTGCCAGGCGGCCAGGTTGGCGATGCCCTCGTGCGGCACGAGCACGCCCTTCGGCACGCCCGTCGAGCCGGAGGTGTACACGACGTAGCACAGGTCGTCCGGCGTGATCTCGGGGCCCTCGCGCAGGGCGGGCGCGTCGCTCTCCCAGGCCCGCTCGATGGGCAGCACGTCGCCGCGCCACGCCCGCTCGGCGGGCAGGGCGTCGCCGTCCCACGTCCCGCCGGCCGCGAAGCGCGGGGCGTCGGCCTCCCGCGCGATCACCAGGCGGGCGCCGGAGTCGGCGATGACGGCCGACAGCCGCGCGTCGGGGTCCTCGACGTCCACGCCCACGTACGCGCCGCCCGCCAGCAGCACGGCCAGCGCCGCCACGACCAGGTCGGGCGAGCGTTCGAGCGCCAGGACCACCAGGTCACCCTTGCCCACACCGCGCGCCCGCAGCACACCTGCCAGCCGAGAGGAACGTCCGTAGAGATCGGAATAGGTCAGCACCTCGCCACCGCTGACCACGGCAGGCTGGTCCGGCTGCACCTGCGCCCACCATCGCACTCCCGCGGAAACGACGGCGAACGGGCGAGTCGCCGTCGCGGAGCTCGAGCCGGTCAATTCTGCCTCCCGGGGCTACGTTTACTCGCCTCATGGTGTCCGGGCGCACGCGCTATTCGCATCTCATGAATTGCCAGAGATCTGCGCAACGGAAAAGGTGTCCGGGCGGCCGCAGAATGGCATGGTCCTTGTACCGCCATTTCTGTGAGAATGCGGAGCCGCACTATGACGCTGACCCACGGGCCTTTACTCGACGACCGGACGGTGGCCGCCTATTTGCGGCGCATCGGCGCGGAGCGGCCCGGCGAGCCGACCTCGGCCGCGCTGCGCGACCTGCACGACCGTCACGTCATGACGGTGCCGTTCGAGAACGTGGACTTCCACCTGCGCGAGCCGATGGGCATCGGCGCGGCCGCCCTCGACAAGATCATCGCCAGGCGGCGCGGTGGCACCTGCTACGAGCTGAACGGCGCGTTCTTCGAGCTGCTGCGCGCGCTCGGATTCCGGGCGGAGGTGCTGGCGGGCCGGGTGGCCGACGACGGCGCGCTCGGCCCGATCATCGGCCACATGGCGCTGCGCGTGCACACGACGGACTCCCCCGACCCGTGGCTCGTGGACGTCGGGTTCGGCCGGGGCACGCGCCATCCGCTGCGCTGGGTGCCCGGCCTGCCGCAGCAGGACCCGCACGGGGCCTTCGAGCTGGCCCGCGCGCCGCACGGCGACACGGACCTGCTGCGTGACGGCCGGCTGCAGTACCGGCTGGAGGACCGGCCGCGGCTGGTGGCCGACTTCGAGGCCATGTGGTGGTGGTACCAGCACGCGCCCGAATCCCCGCATCTGCGGCACCTGTACTGCACGATCCCGACGCGGGACGGCGGGCGGGTCACCCTCAGCGGGACGACGCTGACCGTCAGGGAGAACGGCGGCAAGAGCACCGTGGTGATCGAGGACGAGGACGAGCTGCGGGAGACCTACCGCTCCCGCTTCGGCGTCGAGCTGCCGGACCTGCCGCCCGTCACCCGTTAGCGCGTGCCGGCCCTCACCGCGCGCCCGCCGTCAGCTCGTGCTGGTGAGGGCGCGGCGGTTGACCTTGCCGGACGCGGTCTCGGGCAGCGCGTCCACCAGGCGCACGTCCTTGGGGCACTTGTGCGGCGACAGCAGCGAGCGCACGTGGTCGCGCAGCTCCTGCGCGGTCGCCGCGCCGCTCGTCACCACGTACGCGCGCAGCAGCGTGAGCCCGTCGCGCTCGAACCCGACGACCGCGCACGCCACCACGGCGGGGTGAGCGATCAGGCAGTTCTCGATCTCGCTGGGCGCGATCCATTTCCCGCCCACCTTGAGCAGGTCGTCCGCCCTGCCGCTGAAAGTGAAGTAGCCGTCCTCGTCACGGGAGAACAGGTCGGCCGAGCGCACCGTGTCCGGGGCCACGAAGGTGGCGGCCGTCTTCGCCGGGTCCTGCCAGTACTCCAGCGCCGCCGTCTCCCCCGTGATCTCCAGCCGGCCCACCTCGCCGTCGGGCAGCGGCACGCCGTGCTCGTCCACTACCCGCACGTCGTAGCCGGGGACGGCCTGGCCGAGCGTGCCCATCCTGGCCCGGCCCAGCCGGTTGCACACGTACCCGTGAAACATCTCGGACGAGCCGATGCCGTCCATCACCTCGACCCCGAACGTCGCCAGCCACCGGCGGTGCAGTTCGAGCGGGAGCGCCTCGCCGGCCGAGATGCACACGCGCAGGCTGCTGAGGTCCTGGCGGGCGGCGTCGGGGTGGGCGAGCATGGCGGCCATCATGGTCGGCACGTTGACCAGGATCGTCGGGCGGTGCTCGGCGATCAGCTCGAAGATGCGCTCGGGCGTGCTGCGCTCGGGGAAGACGATGCCCTTCGCGCCCACGCGGAAGGGGAACAGCGCGGTGATGTTGTTGGCGTAGCCGAAGAAGAGCTTGGGCACGGGCAGCACGATGTCGTCGGGCCCGAGGTCGAGCACTCCCCTGGCGAACCACTCCATGCTCAGCGCGGCGCTGCGGGCGGCCAGCACGCAGGCCTTCGGCTTGCCCGTGCTGCCCGTGGTGAAGCGCCACATGGCGACGTCGTCGGGCGTGGTGGGCGCGGCCTCCAGCTCCGTGGGCGCGGCGGCGGTGAGCGAGGCGAAGTGGTGCTCGCCCGCGCGTAACTCCTCCTCGGGCACGCCGACCACCAGCAGGTCCCGGATGCCGGCGGCGCGGAGCCGGTCGAGGGTGAACGCGTCGGCGACGACCACGGCGGGGCGGGCGTACTCGGCGAAGAAGCGGTACTCCTCCGGCTGCAGGTAGGTGTAGACCTCGGCGGTGACCGCGCCGATCTTCTGCACGCCGTACCAGGTGGCGACCGACTCCACGCCGTCGCCGAGCGCCAGCAGCACCCGGTCGCCGCGGCGCACGCCCAGCCCGCGCAGCACGTGCCCCACCTGACCGGCCAGCGCCTGGATCCGGCCGTAGGTCACCGGGCCCGCCGAGGTGAGCAGCGCGGTCCTGCCGGGGTCGTTGCCGTCCAGGAAGTGGGTGGCGATGTTGAACGTCCTCGGCAGGTCCCTCGCGCGTATGGTCATGCCGCCCATGGTCGGGGGGCCCGCCCCGGCGTGCATCTCGCAGATTGCCGAAATTATGGCAGATTTCCGCAAGCAGGGCAGATCGCCGCAAGCATGAAGATGCGCGGCGCGGGGCCCGCGAACGACGCTGAAGACGATCTGCGGAGGAGGTGGGTCGTGAGCATCAGCGCGTTCGATGCCCTGATCGCGGGGGATCAGAAGATCGAGTACAAGGACTGGATGCCTGACGGCTACCGCGAGAGCCTGATCAGGCAGATCGCGCAACACGCGCACTCGGAGATCATGGGCATGCAGCCCGAGGCCGCCTGGATCAGCCGCGCGCCGAGCCTGGCGCGCAAGGCCGTCCTCATCGCCAAGGTGCAGGACGAGGCCGGGCACGGGCTGTACTTGTACGCGGTCGCCGAGACGCTGGGCGCGCGCAGGGAGGACCTGCTCGACGCGCTCCACGAGGGCCGGCAGAAGTACCTGTCGTTCATCAACTACCCGACGCTCACCTGGGCCGACGTCGGCGCGCTGGCGTGGCTGACCGACGGGGCCGCGGTGGTCAACCAGGTCTCGCTCTGCCGTACCTCGTACGGGCCGTACGCCAGGGCGCTGGTGCGCATCTGCCGGGAGGAGTCCTTCCACCACCGGCAGGGCTTCGACCTGCTGTACACGCTGTCGCGCGGCACGCCCGCGCAGCGGCGGTCGCTGCAGGAGGCGGTGGAGCGCTGGTGGCAGCCGTCGCTGGCGATGTTCGGGCCGCCGGATTCTCTCTCGACCCACTCCTCCTCCTCCATGGCGTGGCGGATCAAGCGGGCGAGCAACGACGAGCTGCGGCAGCGGTTCGTGGACCTGTGCGTGCCCCAGGCCGAGGCCCTGGGCGTCCGGCTACCCGATCCGGCGCTGCGCTGGAACCCCGAGCGGGGGCACCACGACTTCACCCCGCCCGACTACGACGAGCTGATGCGGGTGGTGGCCGGGCACGGGCCGCGCAACAAGCAGCGGCTGGCACACCGCAGGCGCGCGCACGAGGAGGGCGCCTGGGTGCGCGAGGCCGCCGCCGCCCACGCCGCGAAGGAGGCGGCGAAGCAGGCCGCCGCGCGGGAGATCGACGCGCAGGAGGCCATCGCTCAGGATGTCGACGCGGTCGAGGCGGAGTGGCCGCTGTGGGAGGTGTTCGTGCGCCCGCGTCGCGGCTTCGGCCACACCCACGCGGGCAGCCTGCGCGCCCCCGACGCCGCCCTCGCGCTGCACAGCGCCCGCGACCTCTACACGCGCAGGGAGGAGGGCGTGTCCCTGTGGGTGGTGCCGTCGCGGTCGATGACCTCCTCGGACCCCGAGCACAAGGACGCCTACTTCGCCCCCGCCGCGGACAAGCAGTACCGCCACGCCTCCTCCTTCCCGCCGCCCGAAGGGGTTGAGGGCCTGTGACCTCCCTGTTCGACTACCTGCTCGGCCTCGGTGACGACGCGCTCGTGGCCGCGCAGCGCACCGCCGAGTGGTGCGCGCGGGCGCCGCAGCTGGAGGAGGAGGTCGCGCTGGCCAACGTCGCGCTGGACCAGCTCGGACAGGCCCGCGCGTTCCTGACCTACGCCGGCGACCTCGAAGGGGCCGGCAGGGACGAGGACGCGCTGGCGTTCCTGCGCGACGAGCACGAGTTCCGCAACGTCCAGCTCGTCGAGCTGCCCAACGGGGACTTCGCGACGACCGTGGCCAAGACGTTGCTCCTGGCCGTGTACCAGAACCTGCTCTACACCCGGCTGTCGCACGCGGCCGAGCCCCAGCTGGCCGGCATCGCCGCCAAGGCGGCCAAGGAGAGCGCGTTCCACGTGAGCTACGCCTCCGTCTGGACGGTCCGGCTGGGCGACGGGACGCCGCTGTCGCACCGGCGGATGCGCGACGCGGTCGAGGAGGTGTGGCCGTACACGCACGAGCTGTTCGAGCCGTGGGCGGCGCCCGAGGCGGGCCTCGACCCGGCGGCGTTGCGCGGGCCGTGGCTGGAGGTCGTCGACCGCGTCCTCGGCGAGGCGACGCTGGCCAGGCCGCGGGACGGCTGGGCGGCGACGGGCGGCCGGGAGGGCCGGCGCACGGAGTGGTTCGGTCCGCTGCTGGCGGAGATGCAGTACGTCCACCGAGCGCATGTGGGGGCACGATGGTGAAGGCCGAAGTGGAGGCGGCGGTGCGGGCGGTGCCCGACCCCGAGCTGCAGGTGCTGTCCATCGGTGAGCTGGGCATTCTGCGCGAGGTGAGCGTGGACGACGACGGCAACGCCGTCATCACGGTCACCCCCACCTACCTGGGCTGCCCCGCTCTGGAGCTGATCAAGGCGGACGTCGCCGCGGCGGCGCGGGCGGCGGGCGCGGCCGACGTGGAGGTGGTGGTCTCCATGTCGCCGCCGTGGACGACCGACTGGCTGAGCGAGACCGCGCGCGCCAAGCTCGCCGACGCGGGCATCGCGCCGCCGGGACGGCTGTCGCTGCCGCTGCTGCAGCCCGGCTGCCCCCGCTGCGCGTTCCCCGACACCACGGAGCTGGCCAGCGCCGGCGCCGCCGCCTGCATGGCGCTGCGGCTCTGCCCGGGCTGCGGCGAGCCCTTCGAGCATCTGAAGGCGCACTGATGGCCAGACCGCGCTTCCACCGCGTCCGCGTCGAGTCGGTCACGCCGGTCGCCGCGGACGGCAGCGCGGTCGAGGTGACCTGCCTGGTCCCGGACGAGCTGACCGGCGCCTTCTCCTTCACCGCCGGCCAGCACGTCACGGTGCGGCTGCCGGTGGACGGGCGCCAGGTCCGCCGGTCTTACTCGCTCTGCTCCACCCCGCGCGAGCTGGCCGGCCGGGGCAGGCTCCGCCTGGGCGTGCGGGTTGTGCCCGGCGGGGCCTTCTCCACGTACGCGGCCAGGGAGCTCGCGCCGGGCGACCAGCTCGAACTGCTGTCGCCCGTCGGGACGTTCGGCGTGCGGTTCGACCCCGCCCGCCGACGCCGCTACGCCGCCGTGGCCGCCGGCTCGGGCATCACGCCCGTGCTGTCGCTCGTCGCCACGGCGCTGGACACCGAGCCGGGCAGCCGCTTCACGGTCCTGTACGGCAACCGCGCGGCCGGCTCGACGATGTTCGCCGACGAGCTCGGCGACCTGAAGGACCGCCACCCCGGCCGGCTGCACCTGGTGCACCTGTTCTCCCGCGAGCAGCCGCGCGTCGGCCTGCCCCGTGGGCGGCTGGACCGTGCCACGCTCGACGCGCTCTTCGCCCGGCTGCTGCGGCCCGCCGAGGTGGACGAGTGGTTCGTGTGCGGGCCCGCCGGCATGGTGGACGAGGCGCTCGCGGCCCTGGCCGGGCACGAGGTGGACCCCGCCGCGATCCACACGGAGCTGTTCCACCCGGGCGTGCCCGCCGGCGAGAGCCGTCCGGCTTCCCCCACGGGCACGGTCCCCGGGGCGGCCGAGGTGAGCGTCGTCATGGACGGCCGGGTCACGAGCGTGCCCCTGGAGCCGGGGCGCACGGTGCTCGACGCGGTCATGGCCGACCGCCCCGACGTGCCGTACTCCTGCCAGACCGGCGTGTGCGGCACCTGCCGCGCCCGCGTCGTCGAGGGCGAGGTGCGCATGGCGCGCACCTGGGCGCTCAGCGAGGAGGACAGGGCCGCGGGCGACATCCTGACGTGCCAGGCGGTGCCGCTGACCGCCCGGGTGCGCATCGACTTCGACGTGCTCTGATCTTTCGACATCGGGGAGTTTCCATGACCATCGCGCACAGAACCTGTCCCATTTGCGACGCCGTCTGCGGCCTGCGCCTCCAGTTGGACGACACGGGTCACGTCCTCTCGGTCAAGGGGGACGCCGACGACCCGTTCTCGCGGGGCTACGTCTGCCCCAAGGGCGCCAGCCTCGGCGCGCTCGACGAGGACCCCTCCCGCCTGCGTCACCCTCTCGTCCGCGTGGACGGCGAGCTGCGCGAGTCGTCGTGGGAGGAGGCCTTCGAGGCGGTCGAGCGCGGCCTGGGACGGGTGATCTCCGAGCACGGACGGGACGCGGTCGCCGTCTACTTCGGCAACCCGACCTTCCACACCATGGCCGGGTTCATGTACCGGATGCCGCTCACGCAGTCGCTCGGCACCCGCAACGTCTACTCCGCCAGCACCATCGACCAGGCCCCCAAGCAGGTGGCGTGCGGGCTGATGCTCGGCGACCCCTTCGCGATCGCCGTGCCCGACCTCGACCGCACCGACTTCCTGCTGGTCATCGGGGCCAACCCGGCCGAGTCGCACGGCTCGCTGTGCGCGGCCCCCGACTTCCCCGGCAGGCTCAAGGCGCTGCGCCGGCGCGGCGGCAGGCTCGTCGTGGCCGACCCGCGGCGCACCAGGACCGCCGCCATGGCCGACGAGCACCTGTTCGTCCGCCCGGGCACCGACCCCCACCTGCTGTTGGCCATCGTGCACACGCTGCTGGCGGAGGAGCTGACCTCGATCGACATCGAGGTCGACGGGCTGGACGAGCTGCGCGAGGCGGTCGCCCCGCACACGCCGGAGGCCGCCGCGCGGATCTGCCGCGTTCCGGCCGGCCGCATCACCGCGCTGGCCCGCGACCTGGCGGCGGCGCCCTCGGCGGCCGTCTACACCAGGGTCGGCACCTGCACCTCGGAGTTCGGCACGCTCACGCAGTGGCTCGTGGACGTGGTGAACGTGCTGACCGGCAACTTCGACCGGCCCGGCGGCGTCATGTTCACCCGGCCCGCCATCGCGGAGATCTTCCGGCCGCGCGAGCCGTTCACCACGGGCAACTGGCGCAGCCGGGTGCGGGACCTGCCGGAGGTGATGGGCGAGCTGCCGGTCGCCACGCTCGCCGACGAGCTGGAGACGCCGGGCGAGGGCCAGGTCAGGGCCATGGTGACGGTGGCGGGCAACCTCGTGCTGTCGGCGCCGAACGGGCCGCGCCTGGACCGGGCGCTGGCCGGCGTGGACTTCATGGTGTGCGTGGACCCGTACCTCAACGAGACGACCAGGCACGCCGACGTGATCCTGCCGCCGCCGCGGATGTTGCAGATGCCGCACTACGACTTCCTGCTGTCCACCGTGACCGTGCGGAACTACGCCAGGTTCTCGCCCGCCATCCTCCCGCTCGGCCCCGACCAGCGGTCGGAGGCGGAGATCCTGGCCAGGCTCACGCTCATCGCCGCGGGCCAGGGCGCGCAGGCCGACCCGGCGGCGCTCGACGAGATGATCGTCGGGCAGGTGCTCGGCGAGGCGAGCGGCCTGCGGGCCGAGCTGTCCGGCGACAGCGGGCCGGAGCTGATGCTCGACGCCCTGCTGCGGCTCGGCGCGTACGAGCTGTCGCTGAAGGAGCTGATCGCCCAGCCGCACGGCGTCGACCTAGGCCCGCTGGAGCCGCGGCTCGGCGAACTGGTGTGCACGCCCTCAGGGCGGGTGGCGCTGGCGCCGGAGGCGATGGTCGAGGAAGTGCGCCGGCTGCGCGCGCGGCCCGCCGCGCCCGACTCGCAGCTCCTGCTGATCGGGCGGCGTCAGCTGCGCTCCAACAACAGCTGGCTGCACAACGTGCCCGTGCTGGTCGGCGGCTCCAACCGGTGCACGCTGCACGTGCACCCCGACGACGTGGCCGGGCTCGGGCTGGGTGAGACCGCGCTCGTCCGCTCGGCGGCCGGGGAGGTCGTCGTGCCCGTCGAGCCCACCGAGTCGATCATGCCGGGCGTGGTCAGCCTGCCGCATGGGTGGGGTCACGCGGGCGGGAAGCAGCCGGTGGCGGTGCGGCACGCCGGGGTCAACGCCAACGCCCTGACCGACGAGACGGTCATCGACCCGGTGTCGGGCAACGCCGTCTTCAACGCGGTCCCCGTGACGGTCTCGAAGGTCATGGCCTGACCTGGTAGGCACGCGGCTCCGGCCCGATCCCGCGCGGCGGGTGACGGCCGGGGCGGTCCCCCGCAGGAGGCGGCTCTACCAGCCGGATCTGATGGTCCGCGCGATGTGCGCGCGCTCGTCGTCCGACAGCCACCAGCCCACCGGGATGTTGACCACGCGACGCAGCGTGCCGCCGCACGACTGGCATGCGGCGGCACGGTGGCACGGCGTGACGGCCCGGCGGCGGGATGCCGTGGCTCGACGGGGGCGGGCGGCGGCGGGCCGGGACGTCTCACACGATGTGCACGTCGGGCACGTAGAGGATCCAGCGTCCGCCCCGTTCGCGGAACGCCTGCTCCTTCGCCATGATCTCCTCGGCGTGGTTCCACGCGAACAGCACCGCGTAGTCGGGGTGGTCCGCGGAGAACGCCCCGGGCTCCAGCACCGGAATGTGCGAGCCCGCGACCAGCCGTCCCTGCTTGGACGGGGTCGAGTCGACCACGAACGGGATCAGTTCGGTCCCGATGCCGCAGTAGTTCGTCACCGTCGTGACCTTGGCGGGCGCGCCGTAGCCGACCACCCGCTTGCCCTGCGCGTGGAGGTCGCCCAGCAGCCCGGTGAGGTCCTCCCGGATCTTCTGGACCGCGGCGGCGAACTTCTCGATCGTGCCGTGCTCCGCCAGCCCCTGCTCTCGTTCCCGGGCCAGGAACTCCGCCACCGCGGGAGCCAGGGCGCGCCGGGACGGCCGCGCGATCGTGTAGCGCATCGTGCCGCCGTGCAGCGGCACGGGCTCGGCGTTGACGAGCTCGAATCCGGCGAGTTCCGCCATGGCCTTGATCGACCGCACCGAGAAGACGAAGACGTGCTCGTCGTAGATCATGTCGAAGGCGTTCTGCGCGATGACCGACCCGAGGTAGGGCTCCTCGAAGACGAACACCCCGTCGGGCGTCAGGAGCGTGTCGATGCCCTTAAGCAGCCGCCGGAGATGGACGATGTGGGCGATGCAGTTGGCCCCGAACACCATGTCCGCGGGGCCGTGCTCCGCGCGGATGGCGGCCGCGGTGTTCTCGTCGAAGAACTCGCCGAGCACCCGGATCCCCCGCCCCCGCGCGACGTCGGCGACCTCCCGGCACGGCTCGACGCCCAGGTGCCGGACGCCGGCCTGCGCGATCGTGGCGAGCATGACGCCGTCATTGCTGCCGATCTCGACGATGAACGGGTCCGGCCCGGTCAGCTCGGTCTCCAGGAAACGGCGGGCGTTCCCCTCGAAATGCGCGCGGTGCACCGCAGAACCCGACGCGTGATACGGATATTCGTCGCGGTATTTCGCCTCTGAGGGAACATCATCGAGCAGCTGGAACATCGTGCAGGAGTCGCAGGTCCCCGCGCTGAGCGGGAAAGACTTCTCGTGCTCGATCTCATGAGGCAACGGAAATCCATTGCCCGACGGCTGCCGCCCCAGGTCGACGATTTCCTTCACCGTGCCGCCGCAAATCCTACAGCTACCATTCGACATGAGCCGAGGCTAGCCGCGGGCCCTCGCAGGGAACATCTCGAAGATTGCCCAGTTCGCCGCGCCCGCGGCGCCGGCGGCGCCGCTGCGCAATCGGGAAGATGCCCGGCGAACGCGGCGGATGTGAGACTTGCCGGGTGATCGAATTCACTGCGGAGGGCTGATGACCACGGACATGTCCGCCATGGCCACCCGGGACGCCGAGGGCGCCCGGAAGGCCAACGTCTACAGCGCCGAGGTGAGCGAGGTCTACGACCTCGTCTACCTGGGGCGGGGCAAGAACTACGCGCACGAGTCCGCCTTCGTCACCGAGCTGGTGCGCGCCCGCCACCCCGGGGCGGCCTCGCTGCTGGACGTGGCCTGCGGGACGGGGGAGCACCTGCGGACGTTCCGGCTCATGTTCGACGAGGTCGAGGGCGTCGAGCTGTCCCCGACGATGCGCGCGGCGGCCAGGGGGAAGGTGCCCGGCGTGGCGGTCCACGACGGGGACATCCGGCGGTTCGACACCGGCCGGACCTATGACGCGGTGTGCAGCCTCTTCGGCACGGTCGGCTACATGACCGACACGGCGGAGCTGGAGGCGGCGGTGGGCCGCATGGCCGCTCATCTGCCGACCGGGGGGGTGCTGATCGTCGAGCCGTGGTACTTCCCCTCCAGGTTCATCGACGGCCACATCGCCGGCGACTTCGTACGCGGCGCGGACCGTACGGTGGCGCGGGTGGGGCGGATGGCGCGGACCACGGGCTCCACCGTCCGGCAGGAGTCGCACTGGTCCGTGGCGGACGCGACAGGCGTACGCCACTTCGACCAGGTCCAGATCTTCACCCTGTTCGAGCCCGCCGACTACACGGCCGCGTTCCGGCGCGCGGGCTGCGACGCCGAGTACATCGACAGCGGGGACATCGGGGACGGCCGTGGGCTCTTCGTCGGCGTCCGGCACTGAACGGACCGGACGGAGCGCGCCGATGATCCCGCTGCTCAAGGCCGCGATCGGGCCGGGCACCCTGGACCGGATCGCCGACGTGCTGCGCACCGGCATGATCGGGCACGGGCCGGTGGTCGAGGAGTTCGAGGCGGCGCTGGGCGCGCGTCTCGGGAACCCGTACGTGGCCACGGTCAACAACGGCACCTCGGGCCTGCATCTCGCGCTGCGGCTGGCGGGCGCGTCCGGCACCGGCGACGGACTGGACGCCGCCCGGGACGAGGTGCTGAGCACGCCGCTGACCTTCGAGGCCACCAACTGGGCCGTGCTGGCCAACGGGCTGCGCCTGCGCTGGGTCGACGTGGACCCGGCCACGCTCAACCTCGACCTCGACGATCTCGCGAAGAAGATCTCACCGGCCACCCGCGCCATCGCCATCGTCCACTGGGCCGGGTATCCGGTGGACCTGGACCGGCTGCGGGAGATCCTCGACGCGGCCGAGGCCGCGCACGGCTACCGGCCGGTGGTCGTCGAGGACTGCGCGCACGCCTGGGGGAGCACCCTTCGCGGCCGTCCGGTGGGCGGTGACGGCGAGAACATCTGCGTGTTCAGCTTCCACGCGACCAAGCACCTCGGCACGGGCTGCGGGGGCATGCTCACCCTGCCCGACGAGCGGTCGTACGAGCGCGCCCGCAGGCTCCGCTTCTTCGGCATCGACCGGCGGGCCGACCGGGTCAACGGCAACTACGACGTGCCCGAGTGGGGCTACAACTTCTACCTGGACCAGATCAGCGCCTCCATCGGGCTGGCGAACCTGGAGACGGTCGACGAGCGGGTGGAACAGCACCGCCGGAACGCCGCGTTCTACGACGCGGAGCTGGCCGGCGTACCGGGACTGGAACTGACCGCGCGGGAGCCGGACCGGGAGTCGTCCTGCTGGCTGTACCCGGTCAAGGCCGAGGACCGGCCCTCGTTCATGCGGAAGATGAACGACGCGGGGATCATGGTGAGCATGCTGGTCCGGCGCAACGACACGCACGGCGCCGTGCGGGACGTCGTGGATCCGGCGCTGCCCGGCCTGGACGCCGTGCACGACCGCATAGTCCACATCCCCGTCGGCTGGTGGCTTTCCGAGGCCGATCGCGCGCATATAGCGGACACGATCAAATCCGGCTGGTAATTCCCTTCTCTTTGCGTGCGCACTCCGCGAGTGTTGTCACAAAGCATTCATCAGGCCTTGAATTCGACGTACATTTGGCTGAGAGTGGCGAGCGCACGACCATTTTCCCGCGCGATTCTCGGGCCGCCCGAGCATGTCATGGCGGGAAATCTGATTGGTGTGATCACCGTTCGTGCCGTGCCGGGTGGAGACGGCGAGCAGGCCTTTGCCCCGGGTGGCGGTGTCGTAGGTCCATGAGGTCGGCAGGCGCCCGGTGACGGAGCCTTCACGTGTCCCGGTCTTGCGGCCGGGCCCGTCGTGGTCGTGAAAGTCGTCTTACCTCGCGCATCGGTGCTCGAGACGAGCCGATCGAGGTCATCGTAAGCGAGAATGGTGTCACCCTTGGCAGGGTCGGCGGCCTCGGTTTTCCTGACACCCCGAACTCTGCGCTGCGGCAAGGGCGCGGACCAGGCTTTTGACAGGCATTAGACTGCAGGCCGTTTTCCGCTTCCTTCCAGCCTCGGGAAAACAGCACACCTAAAGATGCGCCGGAAATTCGTAAATGTGACGCTGTCGACATGCCCAATTGGTCCACGAAACCGTGAGGACTCGCATAGCGATGGGTGTCGACACCACTATTTTCGAGCACCGTCTCGCCGAGCCGCCGGAGCCTGGCCTCACCCCCGAGGACGTGGTCGCCAGGGCCGAGGCGATGATCCCCGAACTGGTCGAGCGCCAGGGCGAGACCGAGCAGCGCACGTACTACGGCGAGGACGTCCACGAACGCTTCTCCGAGGCCGGCTTCTACCGGATCCTGGTGCCCCGCCGGTACGGCGGCTACGAGTTCGGGATCGACACCTTCGTCCGCGTGGCGATCAACCTCACCAGGGGCTGCCCGTCGGCGGGGTGGATGTTCTGCCTGGGGGCCTCGCACGCGCTGGCGGCCGCCACGATCTTCGACGAGCTCACGCAGGAGGAGATCTTCGCCTCCGGCGAGTTCATCTGCCCCGCTACCGTCGTGCCCGGCGGGACGGCCGAGCGCACGGCCGACGGGGACTGGCTGATCAACGGCACCTGGGGCTACTGCTCCGGCTCGCCGTACGCCTCGCACTTCATGGGACACGCGATGGTCTCCCCCGAGGACGGGGGGCCGCCCGAGCCCATGCTGTTCATCGCCCCGCGCAGTCAGTGGACCCGCCTGGACGACTGGGGGCAGGCTCTGGGGCTGAAGGGCAGCGGGTCGCACAGCATCCGCATCGTGAACGGCCGCGTCCCCGACCGCTACACCATCAAGGGCCACATGAGCCAGATCGACGTCACCGGGGGGACCCCGGGGCGCTCGCTCCACGGCCCCGAGTACGGGGGCGGGCAGCTCAGCTTCATGGTCATGGAGGACGCGCTGCTCGCCGTCGGCATGGCCAAGGGCGCGCTCGACGCGTACGAGGACCTCATGCGCACGCGGACGACGCCTTTCCCGCCCATCGTGACACGGAGCGAGGACCCGGATTTCCAGCTCACGTACGGCAAGGCCGCCGGTCTGATCGCCACGGCGGAGGCGGCGACCATGGACGTGGCCCGGCAGTGGCGCGAGGCGAGCGCCCACGGCGCGTCAGCCGTCACCAAGGAGCACGAGCTCGGCCTGGCCGGGATCTGCAGCGAGGCGGTCGCGCTGTGCTGGCGGGCGGTCGAGTCGTACCTGTTCCCCACTGCGGGTTCGAGCGCCGTGCGCGGCGGCGAGCGCATCGAGCGGGTGTGGCGGGACATGTCGATGTTCGTCACGCACGCCGGGGTGTCCACCTACCTCGCGAAGATCGCCAAGCGCGATCTGGCCAAGGCCCGGTTCGGGCTCGAATAGCGGAAGGAATCCGATGACCGACCTTCAGGACGCGCCACCCGTCGAGCACGCCCGGCCGAAGACCCGCCCGATGACCGGCGCGGAGTACATCGAGAGCCTGCGCGACGACCGGGCAATCTACCTGTACGGCGACCGCGTCAAGGACGTGACCGCGCACCCGGCGTTCTACAACCCGATCAGGATGACCGCCAGGCTCTACGACTCGCTGCACGACCCGGACCGGCGGGACGCGATCGTCGCGCCCACCGACACCGGCAGCGACGGCTACACACACAGCTTCTTCACCACGCCCCGCAGCGCCGAGGACCTGGTGGCCAACCAGCGGGCCATCGCCGAATGGGCGCGGATGAGCTACGGCTGGATGGGCCGCAGCCCCGACTACAAGGGGGCCTTCCTCGGCACGCTCGGCGCCAACGCCGAGTTCTACGAGCCGTTCGCCGACAACGCGCGGCGCTGGTACCGGGAGTCGCAGGAGAAGGTCCTGTTCTGGAACCACGCGATCGTGCACCCGCCCGTGGACCGCGGCCGGTCGCCGGACGAGGTCGCCGACGTCTTCGTGCACGTGGAGAAGGAGACCGACGCGGGCCTGGTGGTGAGCGGCGCGAAGGTGGTGGCGACGGGCTCGGCGCTGACCCACTACAACTTCATCGCCCACTACGGCCTGCCGATCAAGGACAGGAAGTTCGCCCTGGTGGCGACCGTGCCGATGCACGCCCCCGGGCTGAAGCTGATCTGCCGCCCGTCCTACTCGGCCGCGGCGACCGTCATGGGCAGCCCGTTCGACTACCCGCTGTCCTCCCGGCTGGACGAGAACGACACCATCCTCGTCCTGGACAAGGTGCTCATCCCCTGGGAGAACGTCTTCATCTACGGCCACCTCGGCAAGGTCCAGCTCTTCACCGGCCGCTCCGGCTTCCCCGAGCGCTTCACCTTCCACGGGTGCACACGCCTGGCCGTGAAGCTGGAGTTCATCGCCGGCCTGCTGGCCAAGGCGGTGGAGATCACCGGCACCAAGGACTTCCGCGGCGTGCAGAGCCGCATCGGCGAGGTGCTGGCCTGGCGGAACCTGTTCTGGGGGCTGTCGGACGCGGCCGCGCGCAACCCTGTGCCGTGGACGAACGGCGCGGTGCTGCCCAACCCCCAATACGGCCTGGCCTACCGCTGGTTCATGCAGATCGGCTACCCGCGGGTCAAGGAGATCATCGAGCAGGACATCGCCAGCGGCCTGATCTACATCAACTCCAGCGCCGAGGACTTCAAGAACCCCGATGTGCGGCCGTACCTGGACAAGTACCTGCGGGGCTCCGGCGGCATCGACTCGGTCGAGCGGATCAAGGTGATGAAGCTGCTGTGGGACGCCGTGGGCACCGAGTTCGGCGGGCGGCACGAGCTGTACGAGCGCAACTACGCGGGCAACCACGAGAACACGCGCGTGGAGCTGCTGTCGGCGCAGACGGCGAGCGGCCAGGTGGACGGGTACAAGGCGTTCGTCGACCAGTGCCTGAGCGAGTACGACCTCGACGGCTGGACGGTCCCCGACCTGTCCTCGTTCGAGCACCTGCGGCAGGCCAGGGCAGGGCTGCACGACTTCTGATCCGCCGCCGCGGAAAGGCGCTGGGAGGCTCGCCCTCCCAGCGCCTTTTCTGTCGTAGCGGGCCACCCCGGCCTTGCCGCCGCAGGAAGGCGCCCCGGCTTTCCGTCGCAGGAAGGCGCGTGCCCTGGCCTTCCCTTCATACGAGAGCGCCCCCGGGGTCGTGATCCCGGGGGCGCTCTGGTATTGCCGGAGAATCAGCGGAGGGCGACGTCGGCCTGCTCGACGGCGGCCAGGAACTCCCCGCGGGAGATCGCGGCGGCCACCAGCTCGATGTCGTCGGACATGAAACGGTCCTCGTCCACGGCCGGCACGAGGGAGCGCACCCTCTCGTACGTGGCCAGCCCGGCCGGGCTGAGCCGGTCCTTGCGGCCCGACAGGTCCACGGCCTGGGCCGCGGCGAGGAACTCCACCGCGAGGATCCTGGTGTTGTTCTGCAGCACCCTGCGCGCGTTGCGGGCGGCGATCAGGCCCATGCTGACGACGTCCTGGTTGTCGCCGTTGGACGGGACGCTCTGCGTGCTGGCGGGCCCGATCGTCCTGTTCTCCGCGACCAGGGCGGTGGCGGGGTATTGCGCTCCGGCGAACCCGCTGTTCAGCCCGGGATCGCCGGCGACGAGAAACTCGGGCAGGCCGTTGCTGAGATGGCGGTTCAGCAGCCGGTTGGTCCGCCGCTCGGAGAAGACGCCGAGCTGGGTGAGCGCGATGGTGAGGTAGTCCATGACGAAGGCGACCGGCTGGCCGTGGAAGTTCGCGCCGTGGAAGACCTCCTTGCCCTCGAAGACGAGGGGATTGTCGTTGGAGGAGTTGAGCTCGATGTGCAGCGTGGTCGCGGCGTGGTAGACGGTGTCCCTGACGGCGCCGACGACCTGCGGGATGGCGCGCAGCGTGTACGCCTTCTGCAGGTAGACCTCGGTCCGGTGGACGCCGTGCTGCGCGGATTCGTCCTCGTCCTTGCGCCGGCGGCTCGGCGGCTCCCTGTCCTTCAGTGCCGACTGGCGCGACGGGTCGACGCTGAGCGCCTGGCGCAGCTCGCTGTGTTCAACGGCCAGGCCACTGCCGTTCAGCAGGGCCCGCATGTTGGCGGCGACGTCGATCTGCCCCTGGTGCGGGCGGGCGATGTCGTGCCCGTCGGCCACGAACGGGCTGGTCGAGCCCTGCAGCACCTCGCAGATCAGCGCGGTCACGATCTCGGCCTGCCGCACCTGGTCCAGGGCCCGCGTGACGAGCAGGCAGCCGAGGCCGGTCATCGCCGAGGTGCCGTTGATCAGCGCGAGCCCCTCTTTGAACCGCAGTTGCAGCGGCTCGATGCCGAACTCGCGCAGCACCCGCCCGGTCTCCACCCGCTTGCCGTCCCGCAACACGTACCCTTCGCCGATCAGCGTCGACGCGACGTGCGCCAGCGGCGCCAGGTCGCCGCTGGCGCCCAGCGACCCGATCTCGGGGATGGCGGGCGTGATGCCCAGGTTGAGGTAGAGCGCCAGGCGTTCGAGCAGTTCCGGCCGCACCGCCGAGTAGCCCTTGGACAGGGCGTTGAGCCGGGCGGCGAGGATCGCCCGCGCCTCGTCCTCGGCGAAGATCGGGCCGACGCCGGCGCTGTGGCTGCGGACCAGGTTGGTCTGGAGCTGCACCTCGTTGGAGGTGTCGACCAGCATGTAGATCATCTCGCCGTAGCCCGTGGTCACGCCGTAGACGGGGATGCCGCGCGCGATGATGTCCTCGAACAGCCGCCTGTTCGCCGCCACCTTGGCCAGGGCGGAGGGGGCGACGCCACAGGTGATCTCGTTCTCGGCGATCAGCCGCACTGTCGGGACATCCAGGCTCTCCCCATCGAAGTCGACTGAGGTTGAGGTCTCAACCAGTGTCACATCACTCACCCGCCGTAGATTGTTTGACTGCATCGGTGGAAAGCGCGTGCGCGTTGACCTGGGCGGCCAGGCCGCCAGGAGTCGGGTCGGCGAAGAACTCCCAGAGCGGCACTTCGACGCCGAACCTCTCGCGGACGCGGTCGAGCAGACGGGGCACCATCAGCGAGTGCCCGCCGGCTTCGAAGAAGGGGTCGCCGTCGCTGTCCAGCTCGGTCCCCAGAACGTCTGACCAGATGGCGGCCACTTCCAGCTCCACCGGGGTGCTGGCGGCGCCGCGCGGCCCGTCGGTCACGAGCGCCGGCAGCCCGCGCCGGTCGATCTTGCCGCCCACGTTCCGCGGCAAGGCGCTCACCGTCCTGACCGACAGCGGCAGCTCGCTCTTCCCGAACCGGGCGCGCAGTGCGGCCCGCAGGTCGGCGGCCCGCACCTCCGCCTCGCCCGCCTGCGTGCGCCGCGGCACGACGTAGGCCACCAGGCGGGTGACCCAGCCGTCGGGGCCGTTCACCGGGACGAGCGCGCACTCGGCGACCGCCTCGTGCCGGCTCAGCGCGGCCTCGACCTCGGCCAGCTCGACGCGGGTGCCGTGGAACTTGATCTGGGAGTCGCCGCGGCCGCGGAACTCCAGCAGGCCGTCCCACCGCATGCGGCCCTGGTCGCCCGTGCGGTAGAAGCGGCCGTAGCCGGTCCCGCGCGCCTGGAGGTGGTCCACCGGTTCAAAGGCCGGCGTGTCCTCGCCGTCGCCGGTGTACCCCAGCGCGACGTACGGGCTCCTGACCACGATGTGCCCGGTGACGCCCGGCGGGCAGGGCTGGTCCCAGTCGTCCAGCACCACGACCTGCCGGCCGGGGATGGACCGGCCGATGGGGGTCATGCCGTGCACCGGGCCGGAGACCTCGTACCAGGTCGCCAGGATCGTCTCCGTGGCGCCGTACAGGTTCGCCAGCCGCACGGCGGGCAGGTACGCGCGCAGGTCGTTGGCCAGTTCGCCGGACAGCGGCTCCCCCGCGAGCAGCAGGCAGTTGAGCGCGAGCCGCTCCGTGGCGCCGTCGGCCCTGACCGCGTCGAGGAGCTTGCGCGCGAAGCTCGGGACGGTCTGGAGCAGGGTGATCCGTTCGTCCGCGAGCCAGCGGACCATCTTCTCCGGGTTGGCCCTGATCCGCTCGGGCACCGGGCACAGCGTCGCGCCGCCGACCAGCGCGGCGAACGTCTCGCACAGCGCGGCGTCGTAGCCGGGCGCGGCCCACTGGGCCACTCTGGCGCCCGGCCGCATCCGGAACTCGGCGGCCAGCCAGGTGGCGAACTGCGCCAGGCTGCCGTGCGACTGGATGATTCCCTTGGGCTTGCCGGTCGAGCCCGAGGTGTAGGCGATGTAGGCGGGCGCGGTGGTCGTCGGGCAGACGGGGGCGACCGCCTGGCCCGGCAGGTCCAGGGCGGCGACGTCGATGACCGTGCCGGCCAGCTCCTCCTCGTACCACCTGACCAGGCCGTCCCCGTCCGCGGGACCTTCCACCAGCAGGCAGGCGGGCCGCAGCTCGGCCAGCACGACCTTGCCGCGCTCGCCCACGTCGCCGGTGCCGAGGCAGGTCAGCCGCGCCCCGGCGCCGAGCACGCCCAGCGCGGCGGTGACCTGGGCCGGTCCCGCCGGCATCCGGACGACCACGGAGGCGCCCTCGACCTGGCCGATCGCGCGCAGGGCGGCGGTGACCGCGGCGGCGCGCCCGTCCAGCTCGCGGTAGGTCAGGCTGCCGCCCTGCCAGTCCAGCGCCACCGCGTCCGGCGCCCGCTCGGCCCAGGCGCGCACCAGCTCGGGCGCGGAGGGCAGGAGGGGGTCCGGCACCGCCGTCTGGTCCGCCTCGCGGACCCTCCTGCGCGTGCGCGCGTGGTCCTCCAGCGGGATCTGGTCGGCGGGCAGGTCCGGTGCGCGCAGGGCGATGGCCAGAAACGTGCGGAGCTGGTCGAGGAGGAGCTCGGCCGACTCCTCCTCGTACAGGCTGTGGCGGTAGGTGAGCGAACCGGCCAGCGTGGACCCGACGTGCTCCACCGCGAGGGAGAGGTCGGTCCTGGCCGCGACGGAGCGCGGCCGCTCGGGCCGGACCTCGGCCGCGCCCAGCAAGGGCATGGGCTCGGCCTCGTCGCGGTAGTCGAACATCACGTCGCACAGCGGGATCTGGCGCGGATCCCGGTCCAGCCGCAGCGCCTGCACCAGGCGCTCGAAGGGCAGGCCGCGGTGCCGGTACGCCTCGTTCGCCACCCGCGCCACCCGGCGGACGGCCTCTCTGAAGGTGATCCCGCCGGAGAGGTCGGCGCAGAGCACCAGGTGGTTGCGGTACGGGCCGACGAGAGCGCCGCCCCGGACACTGGGCCGCGCGTTCACCGGAGTGCCGACCGCGACCCGGTCCTCCCCGCTGTGCCTGCGCAGCAAGCAGAGGAACGCGGCCAGCATGACCGCCGAGCGGGTGACCCGCTCCTCGCGTGCCAGCCCGGCGAGCGCGTGTGCCAGCGCGGACTCCCACTCGAACCGGACGACCCCACCGTGGAACGACGGCCCTTGGGGCCGGGGCCGGTCGGCGGGTGGCGCCGGTGACGCGGGCGGCGGGCTCAGCGTCCTGGTCCAATAGCCGAGCAGGCGGTGGAACTCGGGGGTGTGCACCTGGTCGCGCTGCCAGCGGGCGTAGGAGGTGTACTGGATCCCGTTCGGCGGCGGCGCCTGCTCGGCCTCCTGGGCTGCGTAGCAGTCGGAGAGCTCGTCCAGCAAGGTCGCGACGGTCCACTCGTCCGCGACGGCCTCGTGCAGCCGCAGCACGAGAAGGTGGTCGCCGGCGCCCAGCCGCGCCACGGTGAGGCGGGCGAGCGGCCCCTCTTCCAGGTCGAGCGGGGTACGCGCGAGGTCGGCGCAGAGCTGCTCGGCCGATGAGCCGGTGGCGCGGGCCTCCGTGAAGGCGTTCGGATGGCAGTCGGCGGCGATCTCCTGCACGGGCAGCCCGCCAACCTCCACGAGGGTGGTCCGCAGGATCTCATGGCGGAGCACGACACTCCGCCACGCTGCCCGCAGCGCGGCCACGTCGAGCTCGCCGGTCGTTCGGTAGGCGCGAAACATTGTGTACGCGGGTGAATCCGGGACCAGTTTCTGCAGAAACCACGCCTGGTCCTGCAGCCACGAGGTCGCCGCTCTCTTAACACCGGACTTCCTCACCACGACATCGTCAGGTCGGGCCGCCGCGCGCGGCATCTCTTGGCGTGCTGCGTTGCCTCGAGCCGGCAGGAAACAGCGGGCCGGGGACAACTTGCCGCCACCTTCCCGCCTTGTTCCGAGCAATCGGCGACCGCACTTTGGCAATAAGAAGAAATCACTGGAATCGGCAATCCGGCGCACCGGGAATAAGGCCGGGCGCGCGGAGAAAGGCAGTTGAATTCATGACGCTCATCACCACGGCGCGGTTCTCCGCCGGGAGCGCTTGATGGTGGCACTGGTCACCGGCGCGGCGCGCGGGTGACCCCGGGTTCGACCGACACCCCGATGCTCTCGGCGCTTTGGAGCGACCACGAGCGGGCGCTCCAGGCGTCGATCGAGGGCAGCCCCGGCGTGTATCGCACCGGCATCCTGCTCGGGGAGATCGCCAGGCCCGCCGATATCGCGGAGGCCGTCGCGTTCCTGCTTTCCAGCAAGGCGAATCACATCACGCTACAAGCGCGGAGGCCCCGGCGACCAGTGGGTCAGCGTGCTTTCACGGCCCCATACTCACCGTGTGCGGCGGCTGCCCGCATCTCCTGGATTGCACTCGTGGGGAAGTCCGCAATCCCGGAGGTGCACCGCGCCGGTCTCCCGATCGAAGCTCGGTACCGCGAAACGAGCCGAACGGTTGGAGAATCGAGGTCCCGCTCATGGTCACGCAAGCCGTATCCGCCGGGCCGCTGTACCGGCTGAACACCCGGCATCACAAGGCGGCTCTGACCGCCTATCTCGTCGTGGTCCTGGCCCACTGGGCAGAGCACGTGGCCCAGGCCGTCCAGATCTACGTGCTGGGCTGGCCGCTGAAGGAGGCGCGCGGCGTGCTCGGCGTGCCCTTCCCCTGGCTGGTCACCTCCGAATGGATGCACTACGGCTACGCGCTGCTCATGCTGGCCGGGCTGCTCATGCTGCGGAGCGGCTTCACCGGCCGGTCCCGCGTGTGGTGGAACATCTCGCTGGGGATCCAGGTCTGGCACCACCTGGAGCATCTGCTTCTGCTCCTGCAGGCGATCACCGGGAACAACCTGCTCGGCCGCCCGGTGCCGACCAGCCTCATCCAGCTCCTCGTGCCGCGCGTGGAGTTGCACCTGTTCTACAACGCGATCGTCTTCGCCCCCATGGTGGTCGCGATGCTCCTGCACCGCCACCCGCGGCCCGGCGAGCGCGCCGCCATGCGGTGCGCCTGTGCCGTGGCCCCCGCGTAGTGATGGCCCGGCGTTCTCCCGCCTTCACCGCCGTACTGACCCTCATCGCGGCGTTCCTGCTCTATCTGGCCGTGCCGAACATCGGCACGGCCGTTCGCGCGGCACGGGCCGACGGCGCGCCTGGAGTGTTCATCGCGCGGGAGCTGACGTGCGTGCTGCATCCCGGTCACGAGTCGTGCGTCTGGGTCGGCGAGTTCCGGTCCGACGACGGCTCGATCGGCAGGTCCGGCGTCGAGATGTACGGCAGCGACCGGCAATCGTACCGGGCCGGGGAGCGTACGCGGGCGGTGGACATCGGCCTCGCCGGCCGGGTCTACGGGCCCGGCGGGTCGAACGAGTGGGTGCTCACGGCTCTCATACTCGCGAGCGGGCTGGGGATCCTCCTCTGGCAGTACGGCGGTGCGCTGCGCCGCACTACCGGCCGGCGGGAGCTCATCCCGAGGTCCTGATCCCCGGTTCAGGAGTCCTGGCCCGCGATACGGGCCAGGAGGGCGGCGAGCGGGCCCGGGGCGGAGACCATCGGCCAGTGCCCCGTCTCCAGCGTGTGGAAGTCCCAGGTCGGCACGGCCCGCATGGCGGACACGTCGGCCGCCAGCCGCCCGGCGAAGTGGTCCATGGTGCAGACGACATAGCTGGCCCGCTGCCGCTCGAGCGGCCGGGTCAGCGTGGCCGGCTCGGCGATGGTGCGTCCAGGGTGCCCTATGAGGCGCTGGGCGAGCCACCGCGCCTGCGTGCGGGTCAGCCCCTGTCCCTCGCCCACGACCGTCGGGTCGGGGGCGGGCCAGCGGCCCTCGTTGTCGGCGATGAGCCGCAACTCCTGGGTCCGCTGGCGCTCGGGGAACGCGTGCAACATCGACCTGCCATGGTGCGGCAGGAACCCCTCGACGAACACCGTATGCGCGACCCGGTCGCGCGCCCGGTCGGCCACCTGCCCGGCCACGAGACCGGAGTAGCTGTGCCCGACGAGCACGACGTCGCGCAGGTCGTCCGCTTCCAGCAGCGCCAGCACGTCGTTGACATGCGTCTCCAGGCCGACGTCCGACACGTCGTCCTCGCCGGCGGCCAGGCCCCGCAGGGTGACCGCGCGGGCGTCGTGCCCGTGCGCTCGCAGCCGCCGCACGACCGGCTCCCAGACCCAGGCCCCCATCCAGGGGCCCGGGATCAGGACGAGCCCTCTCTTCACCGACGGTCACCTCCCTTCCCTCTCATCTGATCGAGGCTCTCCCACGGTGTCCACAGGTTCAGGTCCACATGTTCAGACGGCCCGCAGCACGCGCGAGCGCGCGGGCTGCGTCAAGAAGGGGGCCGGCTGCCAGCCGGTCACCTGGGATTCCACGACATTGACGCGCTGGGCGCCGGCGATCAGCGCCACCACGGCCACGTACCCCTCGCCGGGGTCCAGGTCGACGAAACGGAGGTTACCTGGCGGAATCTCCAGCGGCCAGCTGAGCAGCCTGGGAGCCTCCTCCGGGCGGCTGACCTCCAGCTTGTCCGGCGAGATGCGCAAGCCGTGCCCGGTGGCCTTGAGCGCCGCCTCCTTGCGCGTCCAAACCCTGGCGAACGCCTCATTTTTCTCCATCGGCGGCAGCGCGTCCATGGCCCGCAACTCACCCGGTGTCAGGGCACACCTGGCCAGATCATCCACGGGCGTCGAGGGAACGGCCTCGACGTCCACGCCCAGCGCTCCCACGCTCGTCATGGCGACCGCGACCCGGTCCCCCGAGTGGGAGACCGAGACGTGCAGCCGGCGGCCGGACGTCCTGATGTACGGCTTGCCGTGATGCCGGTTGCAGTCCGAGCAACTCCGATCGACCACCACGTCCTCCGGCCGCACCCCTAGCTGGGTGGCGGCCGCATTGCGCAGCAGCCAGGCTCCGGTGAGGAAGCGGCGGCGGTCGGGGTCGCGCCGGAACCTGGCGGCCCGCTCGAGCTCCGGGTCGCTGAGCACCGCGGACAGCGTCTCCACGGTCCGGTCCCCGGGTGTGGCCCACCAGACACGGCATTCTCCGGGGGCCAGCAGGGAAGCAATCATTGATTTCCTCCTTCAGCGGCGTCCTCTTCGTGATTTTTCGCGAGCAGCGTGCGGCAGGTCACCAGCTCCCAGTTGTCGACCTCGGGGTTGGTGAGGATCTCCGTGACCACGGCGCGCACCTGTGCGGTCGTCGTGGACTCGTCCGTGCGCACCCGGATGACGATGTCTCCGGTGGCCTGGGTGAGGTCCTTGTGCCAGCGGCTCGGCAGTAGTGCCATGATGCGGATCCCGTCGACCGGCGAGCCGGGCATGGGGAGGCCGTGGGCCTTGCGCATCGTCAGCTGGATCAGCATGATTCGGGGAACTCCGTCCTCGCGGGCTCCCCCGCGCTCCCCTTGGCGAACGTGCCGGGAAGCGCGGGTTCCGCGTTGTCGGCCATGCTGTTCGTGTTCCACCTCCTAGCGATGGCCTCCGTTTGTCGCACTTCCCACTGTGCGACCCGCGCGGCAGGCGAACCAGAGCTCGGCGAGTCAGGAAGCTGCACGTGGACAGCCGCATGCTGTCAACGCCGCCCCGACAGCCGCATGCTGTCAACGCCGCCCGGAATCGAGTATGGAGGGTGAGGTCACCTCACCCTCCTCTCACACCACCCGACATGCGGGCTCGCATCCGGCGGTTCGTCAAGCCGTGGTTCTGAGCCTGCGCCAGGTATTCTGTAGCCCCAGCAAACCCAGGTCATCCCACGCCCGGATAAGCTTGAGGATCTTGCGATCGGTGACCTTGCGCGCCACCCGCGCCATCAAGATGTCGAAGTCGACCCGGTCGAAGAACCGGTCAAGATCAACATCCACGACCCACCTCAGACCGTCATCAATCGCCCGCCGCGCGACCCGCACCGCCTGATGCACACCATGCGAAAGCCCCGCGGGCGCGGCCCGCGGGGCTCTCCGAGTGGCGTCGCCGGTGTTCTACAAGGGCACGTTCCCGTGCTTGCGCGGGGTCGTGTGCTTGCGCTTGTCGCGCAGCATGGCCAGCCCGCGGGCGACGACCGAGCGCGTCTCCACGGGGTCGATCACGTCGTCGACCAGCCCGCGCTCGGCCGCGTACGTGGGGTTGACCAGTTCGCTGGTGTAACGGGCCACGAGGTCCGCGCGGAGCATGTCGGGATCGCTCGCGGCGGCCAGCTCCCTGCGGTAGATGACGTTCACCGCGCCCTCCGCGCCCATCACGGCGATCTCGTTGGTGGGCCACGCCAATGACAGGTCCGCGCCGATGGAGCGGGAGTCCATCACGATGTACGCCCCCCCGTACGCCTTCCTGACGATGACCTGGATGCGCGGGACCGTCGCCTCGCAGTAGGCGTACAGCAGCTTGGCCCCGTGCCTGATGGCCCCGGCGTGCTCCTGGTCGGTGCCGGGCAGGAAGCCGGGCACGTCCACGAGCGTCACCAACAGGATGCCGAAGGCATCGCACATCCTGACGAAGCGCGCGGCCTTTTGCGAGGCGGCCACGTCCAGCACGCCTGCGAGCACCATGGGCTGGTTGCCGACGACGCCGACGACCTCGCCGTCGATTCTGGCGAACGCGCAGATCACGTTCGGCGCCCAGGCGCTGTGCACCTCCAGGTAGTCGCCGTCGTCCACGAGCTCTGCCAGCACCTGGCGCATGTCGTAGGGCTTGTTCGGCTCGACGGGGACGATCTCCGCCAGCCTGGGCCGCAGGTCGTCGACGGCGCCGCGCGACGGCAGGGCCGGCGGGCGGCTCATGTTGTTGCTCGGCAGCATCGAGACGAGGTAGCGGACGTCGGCCAGGCAGCTCTCCTCGTCGTCGTGCACGAACGCGGCCAGCCCGGAACGGGCGCCGTGCACCTGAGCGCCGCCGAGCTGGGCATGGGAGACCTGCTCGCCGGTGACCGCCTCCACCACGTCCGGCCCCGTCAGGTAGAGCTGCGCGGTGTCCCGCACCATGAACGTGAAGTCGGCCAGGGCCGCCGAATAGGCCGCCCCTCCGGCGCACGGGCCGAGCACGACGCTGATCTGGGGGATCACTCCGGATGCCTCGACGTGGCGCTGGAAGATGCCCCCGTACCCGTTGAGCGACATCACCCCTTCCTGGATCCTGGCGCCGCCGCTGTCGTTCAGCCCGATGAACGGGGAACCGGTGGACAGCGCCAGATCCATCACCTTCTGGATCTTCAACGCGTGCGCCTCGCCGAGCGAGCCGCCGAAGACGGTGAAGTCCTGCGCGTAGACGAACACCCGGCGGCCGTCGATCGTGCCCGATCCGGCGATCACCCCGTCCGTGTGGGGACGCTGCCGTTCCATGCCGAGCCCCTGCGCCCGGTGCCGGCGGAGCATGTCGAGCTCGAAGAAAGACCCCTCGTCGAGCAGCAGCTCCAGCCGCTCGCGCGCGGTGCGCTTGCCGAGCGAGCGCTGCCGGGCCACGGCCTGCGGGCGTCCCTGCGCGACCGCCTCGCGCAGGCGCTCGCGCTCCTCACGCAGCCGGTTCATGGACGGAGGCGGCGACTGGACCGCCTCGTCAAGGGCTTCCACGGACGGCATCGCGGCCGTGTCGAGTTCCGAGATGCTCATGATTTCCCTCCCTCGGATCCCTCTTCAGTGCCTCCAGTCAATGGTCAGTGGCCGTTTCCTGTCACCTCCTGCTGTGCGGGGGGACACGGGGGCCGTGGCAGGAAGCGGAAACCGGCGTGCAGCTTGCTGCCTGCGAAAAGCCTGGTCCGAGCCCTTGCCGCCTAGCAAAGTTGGAGGTGCGAAGGAAAACGCAGAACAAAAACTCGCCCCTGAAGAAAGAGGCAGTGTGATGGCGAACAAGACGATTATCCAGACGATGTTCAACAACGTTGCCGAGTGGGCCGTCGCAATTGTCGCCGTCGCCGCAGTGCTCACCTCGGGCGCCGCCGCCGTCCAGGCAGTGGGCAACTTGACCGGGAACGGGGCGGTGGCCGACGGCAACACCTGGCCTGCCCCTGCGGCCAATGGCAACACCTGGCCCGCGCCGGTCGCTGACGGCAACACCTGGCCCGCGCCGGTGGCCGACGGCAACACCTGGCCGGTTGTGAACCCCGACGGCAACACCTGGCCGAAGCTCGCGAGCGCCTGACGCCGCTTGACTCCCCGATTTGCGGAAATTGAATACAGAAAAGGAGGTGACCGCAACCGACATCTCAATCAATCGAACACCACCCAGGAAATGAGCAACAGAGACGCGGATCGAAATCAAAAAACCCGCGACCACCGGTCGCGGGGTTCACGCTGTGCGCGGACAGCGAAGAAAGCGATCAGATCCAGTTCTCCTCCTTGGCGCGCAGCGCGGCCTGGAAGCGGTTGACGGCTCCCAGCCGGGCCATGAGGTCGGCGACGTAGCGCCGGTAGGTGCGCACCGAGATGTCAAGTTCGCGGGCGGCGATCTCGTCCTTGTCCGCCGTGGCCATCGCTTCCAGGACGCGCTGCTCCATCTCCGTCAGCACCGGCTGCTCGTCCGGCGGGTCGATGTAGGTGCGCACGTCCACGGCCGAGTTCCACAGGCCCTCGAAGTAGCTGTAGAGCTGGGAGACCAGGCCGGGCTCCCGTACGAGCAGGGCGCCCTTGGAGTTCTGCTTGGGGTCGATCGGGACGACGGCGACGCTGCGGTCGTACATCAGCATGCGGTCCATCGGCTGCTCGGTGATGCGAATCTCCGCTCCGAGGCTGATCAGCTCGCGGAGGTAGGAGAGCATGTGCGGGTCATCGAGCGCCGAGGGGTGGAAGACCTCCTTCATCGCGAGCCCCCGGCGCAGCGAGCGGGTGTCGAGCGGCAGCGCCGACTCGATCATCACCTTGTTGAACGGGGCGCCGGGGTGCAGGCAGAGCGTCTCCTTGTACGAGAAGAAGGCGAGGTCGTCCAGGCGCTGGCGGACCCGCGCGCCGTTCTCCACGCGCTCGATGTCCAGCGCCGCACCGGTGCGCTCGCCCTCCTGCATGTCCTCGAGGAAGCCGGCGATGGCGTCCCGTGCGGCGAAGACCCGGCGGATCTCGGCGTTGAGCTCGTCGAGGCGCTTCTCCACGAGCCGCTCGATGGCGACTCGCGGCTCGGTGGCCACGACGCGGTGCCCGTCGGTGAGGTCGAGCATGGAGAGCTTGCCCAGCGTCTCCACGGCTGCTTCGACGGTGTCGGGGTCCATGGACAGGCTTTCGGGCAGCGAGCCGACGCCTTCACCCCGGTGCCGGAGGAAGTAGCGGTAGATCTCCTCCAGTTCGGGAGTGATACCGATGACTGTAAGGTCCATGGCCCACCTCCCGGCAGTCGACATGTCGTTCCCGCGGAAGCTAGATCTTTTGTCCGACTTCAGCCCGCATATTGGCAATTATCTGCATTCAGTGGGCGCGGAACCTCTTGTGTCGTGCGCTGTGGCGTCCGCGGCCCAACTGAGCAATAACGCGGTTGCCGCCACTAGGGAATGGGGCACGGCAGCCTGGCGGGGACGGCGCGGTAGCACGCGGCTCCCGGGCACACGACCTTGACGATCACGCCGGTGCCGCCGGACTCGACCGCCACGGGCTCGTGACCGAACCGGCGGGCGGCGATCTCCGGCCAGCTCGACGGCCGCAGGTCACCCGGCTCACCGATGAGCGACGGCTCGGCGTCCACGCCCAGGCGCTCCAGGTGCGCGGCGTAGTCGCCCTCACGGTGCCAGACCGCGAAGCGGCGCAGGGCGTCGGTCAGCGCGAGCGCCGTCCATGGCTGCGCCTTCGCCGCCATCGCCCGCAGGAACGCCTCACCGACCGCGCTCCTGACCGTCCGGCCGGCCGCGACCCCCAGCGTGTCGCCCTCACCGCCGACCATCACCATGGCGATCCTGACGTCGGGCCCGGTGAGCGCGAACGCCGACACCCGCAGCCCCAGCCCGGAGGCCGCGGCCATCACACCGGCGGGGAGCAGGCGGTCGAGCTGGGCCGAGACCCTCAGGAGCGGCTGCCGGCGCGGGCTCGCCCACCAGCGCGAGACCACGTCGTGGGCGGTGATCTCGGCGATGGCCTCGGCGACCCCGAGGTCCACGACGCCGGTCATGACGGGCTCCACCTGGGTCTCACGTTCGCCCAGCCAAACGACCTCCGCAGGGAGCCGGTAGCGGTTCCCGCTCACCAGGCCGGTGCCGGGAACGAGTAGCCCCACCGCCTCCGGGGGGTCGGGCACGAAGTCGGCCAGCCGCAGCTCCCTGCCGCGCGGGGCGTCTGGGCGGGCGGGCGAGTCGTACGGCAGCCGGTGCAACCGGTCGAGTGCGGTCGCCCGGGCGAGAGCCCTGGTCTGCGCCTCGTAACGGGAGAAACCGGCGACGACGGCTTCCAGTCCGGAAGCCTGCGCGTACGCCAGCTGAACGGTGCCCCCGAGGCAGTCGGCCAGCTCCGCCACCACCCCCGGCACCGCTGTGGCCGGCCGCGAGCCCGCAGGCGTGGATCCCATCGTGTCTCCTCCCCGCTCGTCCCCGGCCGGGGCAGGCCCGGCGTGGGGGTGATCGGCACCGCGGCCGCCTCACGCCGGCGGAAACGGAGGGGGTCCGGTGATGGGCGGACCGCGGGCCGAGCTTCCCCACCGGCCAGCATCGGGGCGATCCTCCGGATGCTGACCCATGCCCAGTACAGTCGCAGGTCGGCCGGGGCGTCAACGCTCGGCCCGCCATCCAGCAATCCCCAAGAAGCAGCCCCTGCCAGGAGCGCGGGGTCGAGGTCACGTACGGGCGCCCACGATGCTCAGCCGGATGACGGCGCCGGGCACGCTGGCCCCGTGCCGCCGTCAGCGCCCCCGGCACGGCGGAGCCGTCGGTCGTGATCGGAGGTCGCCGCCGCGCCGTCCACGCCGGCGGCGTCCGCCTCCGGAGCGTCGAGCGCCTGGCGCAGAGCGTTCAGCGCGCGGGCGGTCTGGCTGCGGACCGTGGAGGACTCGTTGCCCATGACGCGGGCGACGTCCTCGACGCTGCGGTCCTCCCAGAAGCGGAGGACGAGGGTGGCCCGCTGCCGCGGGCCGAGCCCGGCGAGCGCGTCTATCAGCGCCATGCGCTCGCTCACCAGGAAGTACGGGTCGGCGGTGGAGGCGGTCTCGGGCACCGCTCCGCTGAGGACCTCGCGCGACCAGCGCAACGTTCTGCGGTCGCTGATGAACAGCCGCCGCATGACCCGCCGCGCGTAGGCGCCGATCCTGTCGTGCCCTTCGAGGGTGCCCCAGTGCCTGTGGAGCGCGATCAGCGTGCGCTGGACCAGGTCGTCGGCCTCGTACCAGTCCTGTGACAGCTGGAAGGCGGTGCGCCGCAGCGCCGGTCTGGTTCTTCGAACGAAACGCGCGAAATCCCCGTCCTCTCGCGCTTCAGCCATTGTCCACACTCCAAGGACGCCGATCCGGCCCGTCCCGCGGGCGCATCGGCATTGCCGCATTCGAAATGTTTGCCAGCCTCCCCAAAATCGGCCTCCGCATACGCGCGTCACAACCCCTTGCCAGCCCCTGTGCCCTTATTCACCACCCAACCCATATTCGCCTTCCTGCGACCCCTCTTTCCTCGCCCGGAGCAATAGAGATTCAATAATCAGGCGATGGCGATCGGGCAAGTCCCGGTGGTACCGTGTCCACTTGTCGGCGAACGCGGTTGCAGGGCATCACGGTCGGCGGCGACAAGTTCGGCTCTCGCGCCCCGGCCTCGAGAGCCGCGGCCGGCGCTCCTGCGACGTGCACGGCTTCGCATTCCGACGGCCACTTCACAACGGCACCCCTATTGCGCGGGGCCGTACCCCTATTTCTCCTGTGTACGACGGTCTGGCCGGACGGCGCGAACGTAAACTCGCGCAGTGAACAGCTCGACGACCGCCAGGAACTCACCCACAGTGACCATATGGTCACCCAAAATTTCTTTCGAATGAATTGACGTCCCCATGCAGCATTCCACCACCTCCGCCGCGTGTAGCAGTAGGCAGCCGAAATCCATTCGATTGCGAATGCCAAGAATGCGCACCAGGGGTGATCGAGGAATCGTCACAATCTAGGAGAAGAATTCGGCCGCCAAACAAGGGGGCGATCTTATCCGGGATTGCCCGACCCCCTCCTCAACCCGGGAGGACAAATGGACGACGTCATCGAGCGAGCGGTCATGCGGGTGATCGAGAGCATGCAGGAGAATCTCGGCGAGCAGCTCACGATCGACGACATGGCCCGCACAGCCATGTTCAGCAAGTTCCACTTCTCCCGCGTCTTCCAGCGGGTCACGGGGCTGTCGCCGGGCCGGTTCCTGTCGGCGGTGCGGTTACGCGAGGCCAAGCGGTTGCTCGCCACGACGTCGCTGAGCATCACGAACATCAGCCACCAGGTGGGCTACTCCAGCGTCGGCACATTCAGCTCGCGCTTCACGCACAGCGTGGGCCTGCCGCCCAGCAAGTACCGCCAGCACATGAGCATCACGGCGCAGGCACTCCAGGCCGGGCGGGACGCGCCGCCGGCCACCACGACGATGACCCTCAGCGGCACCGTCACCTCTCCGCTGGAGGACCAGCCGGTCTTCACCGGCCTGTTCCCCGACCAGATCCTCGAAGGGCGGCCGGTCAGCTACACCGTGATCAGTCGCCCGGGACCCTACCTGCTGGAGAACGTTCCCGAGGGCCGCTGGCACCTGATCGCGCAGTCCGTGGCCGCCGGCCGCGAGGACGCCATCCACCATCCGCCGCCCGGCGACGACGCGCTGTGCATCGCGCGGTCCGGGCCGATCGTGGTCGGCTCCGACGGCGGGGTGCAGCACGCGGACATCCGGCTCAAGCCCATGAGCTCGTTCGACCCGCCGGTCCTGCTCGCCCTGCGCGACCTGCTGTCGTCGGCGAACGGCCACGGGAGCTGATCGCGTTGGATGCCCTGCCTGTCGGCAGGCCGCCTCAGTGCTCGACCTGGTTGTCGAACTCCGCGACCAGGGGCAGGTCGACGCGCCGGCTGATGTTCAGCTTCCGGTAGGTGCGGGTGAGGTGCTGCTCGACCGTGCTGAGCGTGATGTAGAGCCGCGCCGCGATCTCCCGGTTGGCGTAGCCGGCCGCCGCCAGGGCGGCCACCCGCCGCTCGGCGTCGCTCAGCACGCCGATCAGCTCGCTCGGCAGCGGAGCCGGCACGACGCTCGGGTCGTCGGCCCGGCTCAGCGCGCTGATCATCGGCTCCGCCCGGCACTCGCGCGCCGCGGCCTGGGCGCGGCCCGCGATCGTGCGGGCGCGGCGGTACTCGCCGAGCGCGTCGTACGCCTCGACCAGGTCGAACAGCGCCCTGGCCAGCTCGTACCTGTCACCGGCCATCTGCAGGTACTCGGTCGACTGCCGGAGCAGCGCCGGGCGGCGCGCGGGCTCGGAGACGGCGGCCTGCAGCCGCAGGGCGATGCCCCTTCCCCTGCGGGCGTCGGCGCCGCAGAGGCCGAGCTGGGCCTCGATGAGCTCCCTGGCCTCCTCGACGTGCCCCATGCGCAGGCAGGCCTCGCCCGCGTCGGCGCGCCACGGGATCAGGCCGGGCGTGTCGAGGTTCCAGGTGACCATCAGCTCGCCGCAGCGCTGGAAGTCGCGCAGCGCCGGCGCGAAGTACTCGTTGGCCATGCTGTAGCGCCCGCGGGCGTACAGGTAGTGCAGGCCGTACCGGGTCTGGAACATGGTCTCGGGCACCGGCCGGTCCAGGTATTCGCGCACGGCGTCGTACTTGCCCATCGCCGTCAGCGCGATGATGAGGCTGCTCAGCGGCCCGCCGATGGCGACGCCCCAGCTGCTCATCGGGATGGTGTCGAGCGCGATGTGGGCGTGGTGGGCGGCGGCGGGCATGTCGCCCTGCCGGAACGCGATCTCGGCGCGGATCGCCGCGAGCCTGGCCTGCCTGCTGGGGGCCTGCCTGGACATCGCCTCGGCGCTGAACTTGTCGCACCATGGGACCGCGCAGTCGAAGCGGCCCGCGTAGGTGAGGGCGAGCAGGGCGTTCTCCACGGTGTCCATCGACATCTCGTCGAGATGGGAGTCTTCCAGGATGCGTTCCACGGCGTTCAGGCTCTCCTCCCACGGGCCGCAGGTGAGGACCTCGGCCAGGGCGAGCGTGGCCTCCACCCGCCGGTTGACGGCCACGGACACCATGCCCGCCAGAGCGCGCCGGCCGGTCGGGCGTGGCACGCCGGTCAGCAGGGGCGGGTAGGTGACGCGCAGCCAGAGCTGGGCGACGACGATCTCGGCCAGCGTCTCGTGGTCGACGCCCTCGGTCTCGTCGCTGAGCTGCTCCAGCACGTCGCGGGCGTCGTCGAACCGGCCGTGCCACAGCAGGGCGCGCGCCAGGACGATGATGTCCCCGCCGCGCAGGCTGCCCCGGTTCACCGCCTCGGCGAGCTCGGCCAGGTGCTCTGCGGGCGCGGCGGGGTTGATGCGCCATTCCGCCCTTACGAGCATCGTCATGATCTTCAAGCGGTGGGGCTCGTCGGTGCACTCGCGCCAGGCCAGCCGCAGGTAGGCGACCGCGGACTCGACCTGGCCGCCGCGCAACGCGTTCATGGCCGCCTCCTCCAGGGTGGGCAGCACCCAGGGGGCCTCCAGCTTGGAGGCCTGCAGGAGGTGGTCGGCGACCACGCAGGGCGTCATGCCCGCGTCGTGGGTGATCTGGGCCGCCTTGCGGTGCAGGTCCATCCGCTCTTGCGGGTCCGTCCCCGCCAGGACGGCGCGGCAGACGGACCGGTGGCGGAACTCGCGGCCGACGACCAGTCCGGCGGCGCCGAGCGAGAGCAGCTCCCTGCTGATGTCGATCGGCGAGATGTCGAGCAGCCGGTCGAGCCCGTCGCTCTCGCCGAGCACTGCCAGCCCGCGCGCCACCCGCATGGTCTGCGAGTGGCCGCGCCGCAGGCACGACAGCACGGCCTGGCCGAACTGGTCGCCGGCGACCGGCTCTGGTGGCGGCTCGCCCACGGAGCGCAGGTACTCCCTGTAGTCCTCCGCCAGGGCGTCGGCCAGCAAGGGGTTGCCGCCGCTGAGCGCGTACCACTCCTTGGCGAATCGCCCGGCCGCCTCCGCGCCCAGCCGCTCGGCCATCAGCTCCTCGACGCCCTCGCGCGACAGCGGTGACAGCTGCAGGCGACGGCAGTGGGGCTGCCGCAGCAGGTCCGTCTCAACGTAGGCGTCGGTGCCCCGCATCCGGTCCGAGTGGGCGAACACGGCCACGATCCTGGCGTTCCTGGCCCGGCGGGCCAGATAGGCCAGGCAGAGCAGCGAGGTACGGTCGGCGTGGTGCACATCGTCGACGACGATCACCAGCGGGCACCGCTCGGACAGGTCCAGCAGGACCGTGCACAGCGAGTGGACGACCTGCGCGTCGATGAGGTGGTCGGCGTCCGCGCCGGCCACGGTCGCGGCCTGCGTGCCCTCCTCGAGCAGCGCCATCGCCCGTTCCCTGTCGGCCTCCACGAGCGGCGCGTCCTGGATGAGCTGACGCAGCACGCCCAGCGGCAGGTCCCGCTCCATGACCGAGGCGGTCGCCGAGACGGCCAGCGCGCCCAGCTCGATGGCATGCTCGGCCAGGGAACGCAGCAGCGTGCTCTTGCCCGTCGCGACAGCCCCGCTGACCAGGGCGATCCTGCCCCTGCTCAGCACCGCGTTGGCGAGGAGCGACTCCAGAGCAGCCAGCTCCTCCTGTCGTTCGATCAGATCCATGGCCGTCTCCTGTCGCGTTGCCTCCGCTGTCAGGTCGGCAGGACCCGGCCCGACGGTGTCCGAAGGTCGAGCCAGTACCGGAAACCGCCGCCGCGGACGCGCGGCTTCGGCTTCCTCACCTGCGCCTCATGATTCTCACCTCGGGTATCAGTCCGTCGTCGGCTTGCTTGGAACGTTAGTCCGGGAGACCATCGCTTCCTTATCGTCCGGCTATCATCCGCCGCGCTCAGGCGGGAACCTGCCGCTGACGTCGGCATTCGGCGTCGGCAGGCGGGCGCACGCGGGCGGCCTGGGGCGCCGGCCACGCCCTGGCGACGGCCGACCCGACGGCCGCCAGCGCGGCGCCCGCGACGTCACGCCGGATCCCGGCGCCCCACGCGGCCTGGTCGCCGATCCGGCACCGGGCGTAGACGGCCACCTCATCGCTGTCGCCAGGCGAGCCGCCCATGTGGTGCACCGCGCGTACGTCGAAGCCCTTCGCGGCGAGCGCCGAGCGCAACGTCCGCAGAGCGGCGGCCCAGGCCGGGCCGGCGCCGTACTCCGGGCCGTCGATGTACAGCTCGGTGGTGGCGCCTTCCATCGCCGGCGCCGCCTGCGCGACGGCGTACGTGGACTCGAAGACCTCCCTGATCCGCTCCGGCGGGATCTCGCCGCCCTCGGCCTCCGCCAGCGCCTGCACGACCTCGGCGAAGTCGATCTGCAGCGGCCGGGGCAGCGTGAGCCCGTGCCTGGCGCTCATCAGGTACGCCAGGCCGCCCTTGCCCGACTGGCTGTTGATGCGCACGATCGCCTCGTAGGTCCGCCCCACGTCCCTGGGATCGACCGGAAGGTAGGGCATGTTCCACGGAAGCTCCGACGGCGGCAGCCCGGTCCGCGCGGCCTCCCGCTCCATCGCGTCGAAGCCCTTCTTGATCGCGTCCTGGTGGGCGCCGGAGAACGCGGTGTACACCAGGTCTCCGCCGTACGGGTGGCGCGGCGGCACCGGGAGGCCGGTGCAGCTCTCGACGATCCGGCGGACCCGGTCCAGGTCGGAGAAGTCGATGCCCGGGTCGACGCCCTGCGTGTAGAGGTTCATCCCGAGCGTGACCAGGCACACGTTGCCGGCCCGCTCCCCGTTGCCGAACAGGCAGCCCTCGATCCGCTCGGCCCCGGCCAGCAGGGCCAGCTCCGCCGACGCCACTCCGGTGCCGCGGTCGTTGTGCGGGTGCACCGACAGGCAGATGTGCTCACGCCTGGACAGGTTGCGGTGCATCCACTCGATCTGGTCGGCGAAGACGTTCGGCGTCGAGCGCTCCACCGTCGTGGGGAAGTTGAGGATGATCGGCCGGTCCGGTCCCGGCTCCCACACGTCCATGACCGCCTCGCAGACTTCCAGCGAGAAGTCCGGCTCGGTGTCGTTGAAGTGCTCGGGGGAATACTGGAAGGCCAGGTCACAGCCGGGGATGAGTTTATCCGCGTACGCTATGACCGTGCGGGTCCCGTGGACGGCGAGCTCCCGGCACTGCTCGCGGTCCATCCCGAACACCAGCCGCCGGATCGCCGGCGAGGTGGCGTTGTAGAGGTGCAGGGTCGCCGTGGCCGCTCCGCGCAGGCTCTCCATGGTGCGCTCGACCAGCTCGTCGCGCGCCGGCACGAACGCCGTGATGCGCACGCCGTCGGGGATGCGGTCTTCCTCGATGAGGAGGCGGACGAAGTCGTAGTCGTCCTGGCTGGCCGACGGGAAACCGACCTCGATCTCCTTGTAGCCCATGCTGACCAGGAGCTCGAACATGGCCAGCTTGCGCTCCGGGTCCATCGGCCTGGCCAGCGCCTGGTTGCCGTCGCGCAGGTCGGTCGAGAGCCAGCGCGGCGCGGCGATGATCGTGGCCGAGGGCCACGAGCGGTCGTCGAGCGAGAGCGTCGGAAATGCGGCATAGCGATTGATCTTCATGGCGGACCCCTCACTGCTCGCGCGCGATACTCAGTTGAACGACCCGAAATAGGCCGAATAGGAGTGCGGCGAAAGCAGAACCTGAATTTGGTACATAGAGGCTTCGTCGATCATGCGGAACACGACGACGATCTCCGGATAAGCGGCGCTGAGACCTAGGCCGACGAAGTAGCGATCACTTCCGAACACAATGCGGTACAGGCCGCGGTCGAGCTTGTGCCCGCGCCACTCTTTGACGCGTCCCTCGTGATCCGTCACCGCTCGGGCATCGATCACCCACTGGCCATTGTCGGCACGGTCCAGACGCACGTCCACGCCGGCGGCCGGCCGGCCGCAGACGCTGTCCAACGCCTGCACATCAATGCCCATCCATCGCCACCTGTCCAGAATTCCATCTGCATTTATGGCGATCGCATCCCGACTTCTGAGACCGCTGTTGCCGGGTCCGCCCCGCCGCAGGGATTGGCCACCCGAGTGACCCGCCGCCTGCTCGCGCCACCTGGTCCCCCTGCCAAGGCTGTCGCGGCCGACTATCCCCGCGCCTTCGGCCCGCTGTTCCGGCGGCTTCGTCTCGCTATCGACCGGACATCCCAACAGGGAGGGCCGGCCGCAGGCCTTATCGGAGAGCGCCGGGTTTCCCGCGGAGAACCGGCCTTCCATAAGCGCGCCGATATAGGGGCGATGACGACTGGCGTGAGCGTCTGTGGCAGCGGCGAGACGGCGCCGCACCAACACGGAGGTAGGCAACATGGGCTCGATCATCGCCAGGAGCACGGCCAGGATCCGCATGTCGGCCATCGTCGCGGTCGCGGCGACAGGCACCCTCATCGCGGTGAGCCCAGCCGCGCCGGCGGCGACCGCCTCCCCGTGACCGCCACACTGGAGTCAGGGGTCGCTTCGATAGAGTCTGGACTCCTCTGCGGTGAGTCTTCTGCGGGTGCGGGCACTCGCGAGGGTGAGCACGTCCTCAATGGGGCCACAGACCGCACAGCGCCACACTCGTACCGTCGCATCGTCGTGCGTGGTCACCAGCCGCCCGTCCCGGCCGAACGCGACGCTCTCGACCGATGCGCCGTGGCCGCGGAAGACCAGCGGCTCGCCGTCCCCGGCCGACTGCCAGATCCGCACGCTGTTGTCGTTGCCCCCGGTGGCGACGAGCCGCCCGTCGGGGCTGAACGAAAGAGTCCACACGATGCCCTGATGGCCGCGCAGCACCACGGGCTCGGCCTTGCCGGTGACGTCCCAGATGCGCACGGTCCCGTCGTTGCCGCCGCTCGCCACGTACCGTCCGTCGGGGCTGAACTCGACCGTCCATACCAGGCCCTGGTGGCCGCGCAGCACCACGGGCTCGGCCTTGCCGGTGACGTCCCAGATGCGCACGGTCCCGTCGTTGCCCCCGCTGACCACGCGACGGCCATCGGGGCTGAAGGCGACGCTCCGCACTACGCCCTGACCGCTTCGCAGGACCACTGGCCCTGCCCCGCCCGCGACGTCCCAGATGCGGACAGTACCGTCGTTGCCCCCGCTGACCACGCGACGGCCATCGGGGCTGAAAGCGGCGTTCCAGACCGCTCCCTGGTGCCCGCGCAGCACGACCGGCTCAGCCTTGCCGGTGACGTCCCAGATGCGCACGGTCCCGTCGTCGCCGGCACTGGCCACGCGACGGCCGTCCGGACCGTAGACCACGTCCAGCACCTCGCCGTGATGGCCGCGTAACACCACGGGGTCGCGGCCACTCGCCCAGTCCCACAGGCGGACAGTGCCGTCAGCCCCGGCGCCGGCCACATGACGGCCGGCGGGGTCGAACGCGCCGCTCCACACCGGCCCGGCGTGGCCGCGCAGCACGACCTCCTCGGGGCCCCGCACGTCCCAGATGCGCACCGTGCCGTCGTCGCTGGCCGTGGCCATGGTGCGGCCGGCGGGACCGAAGGCCGCCGCCCACACCGTGCCACGATGCCCGCGCAACACGCGCGGGTCGAGGGCGTCGGTCGAGCTCCAAACCCGTACGGTCGCGTCGTTGCTCACGGTCGCGATCTTGTATCCATCGGGGCTGAACGTGACGCCCTCCACGGTGCCGTCGTGCCCGCGCAGCACGAGCGGGTCCCCATCTCCGGCCACGTCCCACACCCGTGCGGTGCCGTCGGTGCTCGCGCTGGCCACCCGCCGCCCGTCCGGGCTGAACGCGACATCCTCCACTGAGTTCGTGTGCCCGCGCAGCACGAGCGGCTGCGCCTCGCCGCGCAGATCCCAGACGCGTACCGTCCCGTCGCCGCCGCCGCTGGCCACATGACGCCCGTCCGGGCTGAACGCGACCCCGAGCGCCCGTCCTTTGTGTCCGCGCAGCACGACGGGCTCGGCCTTGCCCTCTGCATCCCAGATCCGTATGGTGCCGTCCTGGCCGGCGCTCGCCAGACGCCGTCCGTCGGGGCTGAACGCGATGTTCCACACCGCGTCGCGATGGCCGCGTAACACCACCGGTTCGCCGCCGACATCCCACTTCCACACCCTGACCGTGCCGTCCACGCCCGCAGTGGCCAGGCGGCGCCCGTCCGGGCTGAAGACCGGGCTCCACGCCTCGCCCTGGTGTCCCCGCAGGGTGATCGGATCGCTGGCCGTCAGGCCCTCGCCGGTGGTCCGCCAAACCCGGACGGTGCCGTCCTCGCCGCTGGCGGCCAGGTGACGTCCGTCCGGGCTGAACGCTACGCCGCACACCTTGCCCGGCCCGACGGGGAGGGTGAGGCGTACCCGGGACTCGACGACCGCCTGGCGCAGTACCGCATCGGCCTCTCGGGTGGGGCTGACTTCCAGCGCCCGCCTGGCGAGGAGCACGCTCAGCTCAGGATCCAGCGGCAACTGGCCTCGGGCGTTCGCCGCGAGCTGCCGGGACCGGGCCGTGTCGCGCTCGACTCGTAACTGGCGGGCGTTCAGGACGGCACCGAAGGCGAGCGAGCTCACCAGCAGGAGCGTGATCGCCAGGCCGGAGAGCGTAACGCGCGTACGACGCCGGACCGCCGCCCGTTCGCGCGCATGACGCTTGCGACTGGCGGCGAGGAAGCCGCGCTCCAGCTGGTTGAGCCAGTCCAGCGGTCTGCCGTCCCATGCCGCCAACCGATGGCCGGTGTACAGGAGGCTCTCCTCGGCCCGGTGGTGCTTCCATTCCAGGGCCGCGTCAGTGAGGCGGCGATGCGCGCGTAGCAGCTCGCGGTCCTCGGTTAGCCATCCAGACAGCCGAGGCCAGGATCGGATGATGGCCTCGTGGGCCACCTGGACACTGTCGGTGTCCACGGTGAGGAGCCTGGCCTCAGTCAACCGGGCGAGGACGTCGCGCACGGCGTCGTCGTCGGGCCCGGCGAGCAGCTCGGCGAGCGAGACCCGCCTGCGGGTGTCGCCCGTGCCCTCCCCCAACGCGGTCAGCCGGAGGAACATGTCCCTGGCCAGCTCCTGAAGGGCGCCGTCCAGCGCTCCGTAAACCCGTTCCGCAGTCCGCGCGACCGCTCCGTGGATGCCTCCAGCCTCGCGATACTCCGCCAGGGTCAAGGTGTTTCCCCTGCGGCGCCGCCATGTCTCCAGCAGGGCGTGGGAAATGAGCGGCAGCGCTCCCGGCTCGCCGCGCGCGTCCGCCAGGATGGTCTCGACGAACGCCGACTCAAGTCGCAGCCCGGCCACCTCGGCGGGGCCGGTCACCACGCTCCGCAGGTCGGCCTCGTCCATCGGGCCGATCAGCCATTGCGCGTCGCGCAGCACGGTCGCGAGCGCCGGATATTCGGCACAGCGGGCGTAGAAGTCCGCGCGGGCGGCGATGACGAGCCGTACGCGGTCGCTGTTCCCCTCCAGAGCCGCGAGCAGGCAGGCGATGTAGCGGACGCGCTCGGCCTCGTCCTCACACTGGGTGAAGACCTCCTCGAATTGGTCCACGACGATGACGACGCGCGCGTCTTTCGGCGGACGGGCCAGAATCTGGCCGATGGCGAGGCGCGTGTTGGCGGGATCGTCCATGAGGTCCGCGTGCAGTGAGCCGGCGGAGATTCCCTGAAGGTTCGCCAGGCTTATCGCGAGCTGTTCGACCGGGTGCTGACCCGGCGTGAGCAGAGACGGCAACCATTCGACCTCGCCTCCGGCGCTTTCCTCCAGGAGCGCGGGGATAAGGCCCGCACGCAGCAAAGACGACTTTCCGCTTCCAGAAGGTCCGAAAATCCCAAGAAATGGATTACCCGCTACGTACACACGGAGTTCGGCCACCAGTTTCTCCCGGCCGAAGAACCGGGCGGCGTCCTCGGGCTCGAATCTCATCAGCCCCCGGTACGGAGCGTCCCGCGCCGATGCGCCGGGTTCGGCGACGGAGCCCGGGGCATCCCCGGCGGCAAGTCGCTCGGCCGTCTCCCGCCAGCGCCGCCCCCACTCGGCCGGGTCGCCGCCGCATGCCCGTACATAGGCCAGGGTCACGGCGAGTGTCGGGAACACCTTGCCCCCGGCGGCCTCGGACAACGCCGTCGCCGAATAGTGGGCCCGTCTGGACAACTCCCGATATCCGGGTTTCCCCGCGACTTCACGTAAGGCGCGTAAACCATGTGCGAACTGCTGTATCAAGTCCGCATTCGGGTCGAGCGCACGTTCCGGTCGTCCCACTGCCACCCCCGTGCAGTCCGATCATTGATTGAAAAGTCCAGCATTCCCCGTCTGGACAACCCCGCCTCGACTATATCTATCCCTGGAAATCAGTGCTACCTCGACGGATGGGTTGCACATGCCCAAAGCAGACAGGGGGGCCATCTCTCGATTTGGCCTGATCAGGCGAATTAGGTGTCCGTTTCCATCACGGCGATCAGAAGGAGCTTTACCATGAAGAAGATCATCTCGACTGCGGCACTCCTCCTAACCTGCGCGACCATGATCCTGACGTCGCTCCCGGCGAGCGCGTCGACATCGGCCGCCGACCCGGTCCCGTCGCTTTCCGACGTTGTCGGCGCGCGGGGCGACGTTTCCGCGGCGGCGGCGGTGTGCGACACCGTCACCATCACCTCGCTGGCCAACTCTCGGCTGGTCTCCGCCGAATTCGGCTGGAGCGGCGACGGCTACGGCATGCTGCGCGCCCGCGCCACGGCGGTCGGCCCGTGGGAGAAGTTCTACGTCTGTTTCGGCGGTTCCTTTGACACGATCCAGTCGCTGGAGACCGGTGATTTCGTCTCGGCGGAGCTCGGCCGGGGCGGCGACGACTACGGCATGCTGCGCGCCCGCGACACCGCCCTCGGCCCGTGGGAGAAGTTCCGCATCGCGTCCTGCGGCAGCGGCTGCGTGACGATCCGCTCGCTGGCCAACGACCGACTGGTCTCCGCCGAGCTCGGCTACAGCGGCGACAGAGTCGGCATGCTGCGCGCCCGCGCCACGACGGTCGGCCCGTGGGAGAGGTTCCACTAAAGGAAAGCCGACCGCGCCCCTGCCGTTCCCGGAGCGGCAGGGGCTTTCGGTCCGGTGAGCCGGCAGACACCTTCGTGGAAGCCCTGCAGACGACGCCGGCGAAGGTGCCGCAAACGCGCCCCACCGCCTACCCAGAGCTGCACCTGTGCGGCACCGACCGTCCCGAGGACCTCGCCGAGCAGGTCTCCGCGAACTTCTCATAAGCCGCCGGCGAGGGGGTCGTCGTTACGGCGCCAGAGTCACGATGACCAGTGCCGCGTTGAGGAGGATGATCACTAGGCTTGCGGAGGCGGCTGCGGTGGTGGTGATCTTTCGGTTCGCCCAGTCGCCCATCACGTCCGGGCGTCTGGTCAGCAGGACCAGCGGAACTAGGGCGAAGGGGATGCCGAAGGACAGCACCACCTGGCTGAACACGAGCGCCTGGGTGGGTTCCACGCCGAAGGCGAGGACGGCCAAGGCCGGTACCACGGCAAGGCACCTTCGCACATAAAGCGGAATTCGGCGCCGGAGAAAGCCCTGCATCACCACCTGTCCCGCGTAGACGCCCACGCTGGAGGAGGCCACCCCCGAGGCGAGCAGCGCGATGGCGAACAGCAGAGCGGTCAGCGAGCCGGCGCTCTGCGCGAATTGGGCGTGCGCACCGGCGAGCGTCGGCTCGGCGGCCGTTCCGTGCAGCATGGCGGCGGCGACCACCAGCATCGCCACGTTGACCAGTCCGGCCACGCCCATGGCGAGAACGATGTCCACCCGCTGGGCGCGGATCAGCGTGCGGCGCGGGAGCCCATGGCTTGGATCGAAGCGCTCCCGGGTGAGGGCCGAGTGCAGGTAGACCGCGTGGGGCATGACGGTGGCGCCGACCACCCCCGCCGCGAGCAGCATGCTGGCGGCACCGTCGAAACGTGGGACGAGACCGGCTGCCGCATCGCTCAGCGGCACCGTGACCTGGAGTGTCTGGTAGAGGAATCCGCCCGCCACCACGGCCAGCAGGCCGCTGATCAGCGCCTCGAACCTTCGTTGCCTGGCTGTACGGACGGCCAGGACGAGGAAGGAGGCGACCGCGATGATGGTTCCGCCCTGCAGCATCGACAGGCCGAAGAGCAGGTTCAGTGCGACGGCGCCGCCGATGAACTCCGCCAGGTCGGTCATGATGACCACGACCTCCGCCTGCAGCCACAGTCCCAGCACGACCGGCCGCGGATAGTGGTCACGGCAGAGTTCGGGCAGACTCCGGCCGGTGGCGAGGCCCAGCTTGGCCGACAGGTACTGCAGCAGCATGGCGACGGCGTTGGCGACCAGGACGACCCAGAGCAGCAGGAAGCCGAAGCGGGCGCCGCTCTCCACGTTGATGGCGAAGTTCCCCGGATCGACGTAAGCGACGGCGGCCACGAAGGCGGGACCCATCAGGGCGACCATGCGCTGCTTCATGCCGCCGGGCGGAGGGACGGGGATGGTGTCGGACGAGACTTCGAGCGAGGGCTTCACGTCACCGCCTTCAAGGGGAGCACGGGGACGGGCCTGACCCGTCCCCGTGGGCTGAACTCACGCGATACTCACGCGATGTTCGATGGTCTCGGCAGGCCTTCGGCGAGGTCGCCGAATCCCGGAGCGACGATCGCACCCGGATTCCGCATCACCTCCTCCACGATGAGGGTTTCGGTGGTGAGGATGAGCGCGGCGATCGAGGCCGCGCTCTGCAGGGCGCAGCGTGTGACCTTGAGCGGATCGATGATGCCGCGGGCGAACATGTCGCCGTATTCACCGCGCAGCACGTCGAAGCCCTGCCCGGGCTCCAGTTCTTCGACCTTGCCCACGACGTCGTCCCCGGAGTATCCGCCGTTGATGGCGATCCAGCGCAGCGGCTCGGCCAGCGCCATGACGACGATGTCGCGCCCGACGGAGGCGTCGCCCTCGAGGTCGAGTTCGAAGAGCTCCGCCCTGGCCTGCAGGAGCGCGGTGCCGCCACCGGGGACGACGCCTTCCTCCACCGCGGCCCGCGTGGCCGCCAGAGAATCCTCGACCCGGTGCTGTTTCTCCTTCAGTTCGACGCCGGTGGCGGCGCCGACCCTGATGACGGCCACGCAGCCGGAGAGCCGGGCGATCCGCTCCTGGAGCTTGTCCACGTCGTGCTCGTTCTGAGCGCGGGCCAGTTCGGCCTTGAGCTGCTCGATCCGAGCAGTGACGTCCTCGCCGGATCCCGCGCCGCCCACGATCGTCGTGCTCCGCTCGGTGACCGTCACCTTCGCCGCCCTGCCGAGTTGCTCAAGCCGTACGGTGGCGAGGCCGGTTCCGCGGTCGGCGGTGACGACCTCGCCGTTGACGAGCACGGCGAGGTCGTCGAGCTGGGCCAGCCGGCGGTGGCCGAAACCGGGGGCCTTGATGGCCACCGATCTGAAGGTGTCGTGCACGGAGTTGGCCACGAGCATGCCGAGGGCCGGCCCGTCGACGGTCTCCGCGATGATCACCAATGGGGAGCCGCTGCGCATGACCTGCTCGAGTACCGGCATGAGTTCCTGGACCTTGGAGATCTTCTCGTTGGTCAGCAGGATGTAGGGGTTCTCGAAGACCGTCTCCATGCGGATCTGGTCGGTGACCATGTACGGCGAGATGTAGCCGTTGTCGAACTCCAGTCCCTCGACGAACTCGACGTCCATGCCGAGCGACGGCGAGTCCTCCACGGTCACGACGCCGGCGGGCCCGACGCGGGCGATGGCGTCGGCGATGATCTCACCGATCACGACGTCGTTGTTGGCCGACAGGGAGGCCACGTGCAGCAGGTCCTCCGGTCTGGTCACCGGGCGTGCCCAATGCCGGAGCACGGCGATCGCCCTGTCGACGGCCTGCTCGATTCCGGCCTTGAGCTGCATCGGGTTGCCGCCCTTCTCCACCTTGCGCAGCCCTTCGCGCACGATGGCCTGGGCCAGGACGGTGGCGGTGGTGGTGCCGTCGCCGACGTCGAGGTTGGTCTTGCTCGCCACCTCCTTGACGAGCTGGGCGCCCATGTTCGCGAACGGGTCGCCGAGCTGGATCTCCCGGGCGATGGTCACGCCGTCGTTGGTTATGGTGGGCGGGCCGGTCAGCTTCTCCAGTACGGCGTTGCGGCCCTTCGGGCCGAGCGTCACCTTGACCGCGTCGGCGAGAGCGTTGACCCCCGTCTCCAGCAGGTGTCGCGCCTCGGTGTCGAATCGCAGTAGCTTCGCCATCTCACTCCTCCGGATCAGGGAACGAGGATCGCGCGGCCACGGATGCGGCCGTGCTCCAGGTCGTCCAGTGCCTCGCCGAACTCCTCCAGCCGATAGGTGGTGGTGTGCAGCGCGACCTTGCCCTCGGCCGCCAGCGCCATGAGCTCGGCCAGGTCGGTGTACGAGCCGACCAGGTTGCCGACGAAGTTGATCTCGGTGGAGATGATGTCGATCGTCGGCACGGACAGCACACCCCCGTACCCGATCACCAGGTAGCTGCCCGCCCGCCGGAGCATCGCGACGCCGTCCGCGATCGCGCCGCCTTCGCCGACGAAGTCCAGGACCACCTCGGCGCCCAGGCCGCCGGTCAGATCCCTGACGGCCTGGACCTGCTCTCCGTCGGCCTGTACCACGTGGTCGGCGCCGAGGCCGGCGGCGAGTTTGAGTGCCTCGGCGGACCGGTCGACCACGATGATCTGTGCCGGGCTGAGCGCTTTCAGAACCTGGACTCCGATGTGCCCGAGCCCGCCGGCGCCGATGACCACCACCCGCTGTCCCGGCGACAGCAACCGTGCCGCCTTGCGGGCGGCGTGGTAGGCCGTGAGCCCGGCGTCGGCCAGCGCCGCGACCGCCGCCGGTTCCAGGGACGGTGCCAGCTTGACCACCGCCCGGGCATTGGTCTTCAGCAGCTCGGCGAACCCGCCATCCGTATCGATGCCGGGGAAGGCCGAGGCCGCGCAGTGCACGTCGTCGCCCGCCCGGCAGGCGGGGCAGAGGCCGCAGGTGATCAGGGGGTGCAGGATGACCGGGTCGCCCACCGCCAGGTTGTCGACGGCGGGCCCGACCGCGTGCACCCATCCGGCGTTTTCGTGCCCCAGCGTGTACGGCAGGGCGACGCCGGACTTCTCGCGCCACTGCCCCTCGACGATGTGCAGGTCCGTACGGCACAGGCCCGCGCCCCCGATACGTACGACGACGTCGAGCGGGCCGGTGATCTCCGGTTCCGGCACCTCCTCCACCTGGGGGATTCGGTGGTAACCATGCAGTCTTACGGCCTTCAAGCGGCACCTCCTAGATCATCTGAGTAGCGGGCGGCCAGCAGCGCCCGGCAATGTTCGGCGTTGGCCTCGGCACTCACCCGAAGGGCGTTGGCGAAGCGGAGGTATTGGTCGACGCGCTCGGCGGGGACCCTGCCCCCGTCCGGATCGGTGAGCATCCACGCGTCGGGACCGGCCGGCAGGCCGATCGCGGCGCGGGCCCGCTCGTACGCGGCCACGAGGGCGGAAGGAGGCAGGTCGCCGAGCCTGAGGCCGGTCAGGTCGGCCGTGGTCCACCCCTGGGTGAGCAGATCACGGCAGAGGCGGCCCTGCGCCGCGACGAAGGCCTTGCGCCGGAAGACGCTCCGCAGTTCGGTCAGGTCCCCGTCGGTCAGGCCGGGGAACGTCGCCTCGAACCCGTGGCCCACCCCCTCGCTGATCTCGCCCGCGGTGAAGTGGTCGGCGAGATCGACCCGCACTTCGGTGACTCCGGGCAGTGCCCGAAGCGCGGCGTCCGCGTCGCCGACCATCATGAAGACGAAGTTGGGCGCGCAGAAGTACGTCGGGAGCCGAAGCTCCGCGTGGACGGCGCCGCCGTCCACGCGGAGCATCCGCACAAACCCCAGGTCGGTGATGGGCTCGTCCAGTTCCGGGTCGCGGACCTGGCCGAGCGCCGCCCAGGCAGCCTGGCGGCTGATCACGATCGGCCCCCGGGCGCGGCTCCCGCCGGCACGGAGTCGAGCTGCGCTTCGGCGGGGACCTTGAGGTCGTACAGGCGGGCGGCGTTGAGGCCGAGGATCCGCTTCTTGGCCTCGACGCTGAGCGTGCCGTACTCGCCCTGCATGTCCTCCGGGATCTGGAAGTCGACGAACTGCTCCACGAGCCAGCGCGGGCTCCAGATCGCGTAGTCGCTGCCGAACACGAGCCTGTCCTCGCCGAGCCAGTAGAGCAGTTCGCCGATGATCTGGGCGAAGTAGCGGGGCCGGGAGTGGATGAACGGCATCGCCACCGCGAGCCCGCCGTACACGTTGGGCTCCTGCTTGGCGATCCAGCAGAAGTCCTCCAGGCGGGGCAGCCCCACATGCTCGACGATGAAGTTCAGGTCAGGGAAGGCGGTGGCCACATCGTCGATGTCGGCGACGTCGAAGGCGTCGCGGTTCAGCGGCCAGATCGTCGGGCCCTTGTGCACGTGGATGTTGACGATGCCGAGCTCTCGGCACTTCTCCAGGTAGCGGTACGCCTCGGGATCGGAGAGCTTGTACCCCTTGGAGTCCCCCTTCCACTCGGCCGTGTAGAGCTTGACGCCCTTGAGCCCGTAGCGCTCGGCCTTCTGCTCCAGCACACGCAGGCCCTCGTCGCCGTCGCGCGGGTCGAAGGAACCGTTCAGCACGAACCGGTCCGGGTGCCGCTCCTTCACTACGGCGTTGCGCTCGGTCGTGTTGAAGCCCTCGCCCGGGTAGAAGTCGCGCAGGTAGGTCGGCTGGAAAATGGCCATGTCCACGTAGCCCGTTTCGAACAGGTCGTGGATCAGGTCCTCCTCGGTGTACTTGCAGAACTTCTCTAACGGCCAGACCCACTCGGCCGGGCTGAGGCTCGTCTGGTAGTTGTAGAAGCACTCGATGAAGCCCTCGCCGTACCGGTTGCGGTTCTCCGGGCTGGCGTTCCAGTAGTGGACGTGGCCGTCCACCACGTAGTAGCTCACGCCGTCCTTGTGATACATGCCGGGCTCCTCACTGGACCGGGCGCAGGTCGAAGTCGATGTACTCCGCCGCGTCCTCGGGGTTGGCGAACAGGAAGGTGCGGTCGTCGAGATGCACCATGCGGCCATAGTGGGTGGACATGATCTCCTCGAAGTCGGCGGGGCCGAACTCGAAGCCGATGGCGTCGGAGATCTCGTCGAAGTCGAACTCGATCTTCCCCTCGCCGTCCACCCGGATCATGGAGGGGTACTCGCTGACCGTGACGCCGGGCTTGCCGCGCATCACGTCCGCCACGACGTGGCCGTTCTGGTTGTTCATCAGCGTGACGCCGCACCTGTTGGACGACGTCGGGTTCGCCGCACCGAACGCACTCACTGGTTCAGCTCCTTCGGCTCGTTCAGACCAAGGTCGGACAGCAGGCCGCGGAGACGGTCCTTGGCCCGGTCAAGGGACTCTTCGAAGCGCAGCACCTTCTCCGCCGGCTGCGACCAGAGCGGCTGGAGCCGCCGCGTCGCGTCGAGGCTCACGGGCACCCACCGGGTCAGCCAGCCGGCGACCACCTCGGCGTTGGCCGCGCCGTACCGCTCGTCGCGCAGCAGCAGCGAGAAGAGCGTGCGGGACGCGCGCAGGTCGCGGTCGTAGTCATGCTCGCCCGTCCCCATGACGGTCGGCGTGGCGTAGTCGCCGTTCCTGGCGGAGATCTGCATCACCAGATGGCTGCGGAACAACTCGCCCACGAGGGGCTCGAAAACGAAATTGGTGGCGAAGACGGCCTCGGCCCAGTCCTCGATCGCCGTCAGCCGCTCGACGTTCTCCCGCACCCCCTGCCAGATCGGGTCGGTGTGCCAGACGTCGCGGTGCGCCGTCCCGTCGAAGTCCGGGAGGTTCTCGCTCAGCTCGAGGTTGTAGAGGGCGAGGTCCTGCGCGAAGCGCAGCTTGTGCGTGCCGTTGACGGCGAGCGCGGTGTTGATCATGTTGGTGGGGGCAGACCGCTGGGTCGACACGAACACGTGCATGCCGAGCCCGTTCTCGGCGTGCATCCAGGCGCCCACGTGCCGTTCGACGAACGTGGTCCAGCTCCGCGTCCACGCACGGTAGGCACCGGCCCGGCGCGCGTTGTCGAGGTTGAGCTGGGTCTGCCGCACGATGCTCGAGTTGTTGCGGTAGATCGTCTGCTCCCATTCCTCGTTCGGGTCGAGGAAGGCGTGCCAATTGCCGGACCGCAGCGCCGTCCAGTCCTGGGGGTAGCCGGCGTCGCCGTTGGCGAAGGAGTAGATCCAGCCCTGGGTGAGGTGCCTGTCAGGGTCGGGCTGCACGTCGAAGGTGACGTCCTCGTACATCGACGCGCGCAGCTTCTTCGGCTTGAAGTAGTTGAACGCCCGGCTGGTGGAACTGGGGAAGGTCAACGCCCCGGCCTCGGCGTCGGTGAGCTCCGGCTTGGGGAAGCTTCTGCGGGACGTTTGCTCGGTAGGAGTCGCCACGGCTGTGCTCCTGTTCTGCTCGGTACGGCCGCGGGCCGTCACTGCGATCCCGCGGTGGTGGTGAACTTGTCGAAGTAGATGCGCTCGCGCGGCACGCCCTTGCCTTCCAGCACGGGGATCGCCGCGTCGATCATTGGCGGAGGTCCGCACAGGTAGGCGTCGGCCTCGGACAGGTCGTCTTCGGCCCGGTCCAGCGCCTCGGTGACCAGCCCGCCGCCCTCCTCCGACAACACGGGCACGAACCTGAAGCCCGGCAGGTCGCTCTCGAACCCCGCCATGAGGTCCAGGTGGAACAGGTCGCGCGCCGTACGGGCCCCGTAGTAGTACCGCGCTCCACGCCGGATGCCCTGTTCGCGCATCTGGGTGAGCAGGGAGAGGATCGGCGCCATGCCGGCGCCGCCGCCGACGAAGACGATGTCCCTGTCCGACTTCTCCCGCAGGGTGAACGTGCCGTACGGGCCCTTCACCTGGAGCGTGTCACCCGGGCGAAGGCCTTCCCGCAGCAGTCCGGAGAACCTTCCACCGGGATAGCACTTGATGATGAAGTCGAGGTGGTCTCTCCCGACATTCGCCATGGAGAACGAACGCCACTCGTCGGCGCCGGGGATCCGGACGTCGACGTACTGCCCGGGGGTGAACGGCACCTCTTCCGCCGGCACCAGCCGCAGAGCGGTGATGTCGTGGGTGAGGGGGGTGATTTCAGCGACCTCGGTGTCCACCAGCCTGGGGGGCACCCCGGCGTGGATCATCTCTTCGTCGTAGTTGATCAGCTCGATCTGGAGGTCGCTGTAGGCGTGCGCCTTGCACAGCAGGACATAGCCCTCCTCGCTTTCGTAGTCCGCGAGCGCGAACGTGGAGTAGCGGTCCATCTGCAGGTCGCCGTCGAGCAGGAAGGACTTGCACGACGAGCACTGACCCTCCTTGCAGCCGTGCATCAGCATGACGCCCTGGCGGAAGGCCGCGTCGAGGATGGTCTCCTCCTCCTCGACTTCGATCTCCACATCGACCGGCTCGAACCGGACCCGGTGCTTGTCTCCCATGTGGTCTTCTCCCTCGTGGGCTTCCTGACCGGGGGCGCGGCAGATCCCGCGACGGTTCCGCGCCCCCGCCTCCGGGTCAGACCCGCGTTACGTTGGGGTTCGCGCGATACTCGGCGAGATGCGCCGCGCGCTGCTCGGGGGTCATCTCGTTGAGCGTGACGTTCGGGCTCGGGAACGGCAGGCCGCGGACGTCGTCGAGGGTCCAGAGCTTCTTCGGGTCATCGAGATCCACATGCGGCTGCGGGACGAGCGTCTTCCCGTCGTCGCGGACGTAGCCGAGGTCCTTGATGATGTCGGCGAGGTCCCAGCCGTGGTAGAGGGTCTCCCACTCGCGCTTGCCGGTCAGCCGGCCCATGGACGGCGTGTCCCGGCCCTCGTAGGTGGGCCGGAAGGCCACGCTGTCGGTCCAGTGGCAGGTCTCCGAACAGTAGGTGCGCCACTGGCCGTCGACCTCGTCGGCGATCATGTCTTCGCGGATGAGGCAGGGCACCATGCAGGTCCAGCAGCGGTGCGGGTACTGGTATCCGACCTCCTCGAAGGCGATCGGCTTGTTCCGCCCCGGGTAGCGCAGCCGGTTGTAGGCCTCCCACCACCGGCCGTACTGGTTGTACCAACCGGGGTACTTGTGCTCGAACCACTCGAAGTCATCGTCGGTCATCCCGTCGATCCGCCAGAAGTTCACCGGCCACCCCGTGGCGAAGAACTGCGCGACTTTGTGGACGTAGCCCTTGTTGTAGATCCGGTTCCAGGCCTCCTCGACCAGTTCGTGCGGGATCTTCAGGCCGTACTTCTCCAGCGGGATGAGGTAGCTGCGGTAGTAGTCGTCGTAGATCCACCGCCGCCACATCTCGGCGTAGCTGTCGCGGTCCTTGCGGCGGTCCTTCGTGCCGTACTCGATGAAGGTGCCGATGGCCGCGTCGACCACGCAGTGGTTGTTCCACCAGGCGTAGCGCAGGTCGCGCTCCAGAAGCTGCCGGTTCTCCTCGTCGGCCAGTGCCATCAGCAGGATCGAGTAGCCGTTGCTGATGTGCCGCGACTCGTCCGACTGCACCGAGTGGAACACCGTGGGCAGCAGGTAGTCGCCGTTGGCCGACGCCTCCGACGGCATCGCGACGAACAGCGTGTTGGTGAACGCGGTCTCGGCGACCAGGGTCAGATAGACGTTGGCCGCGGTGATCGCGTCTCCGGTGATGAACCCCTCACCGAACTGCCGCCCGATGGTGCCCGCGTAGCAGTTGGCGAAGGCCTTCTCGCTGATATCGAAGCCGGCCGGGTCGATGTAGTGGTTCATGTACAGCCGCTTGAGGTTCATCTGGATCGTCGAGTGCCGGACCTCGTCGATCATCTGTACGGCCAGGCCGTTGTGGATCTCGGGGTTCGGCACCGCCCCGATGGCCATGGGCATGGCCCGCGCCGCCGAGATCTCCGGGAACGGGATGATGGACAGGAACAGCTTCTGCCACTCCATCCACCGCTGCTGGACCTGGCGGAACATGTTGCCGCGTATGGCCCCGTCCATCGCCCCGAACACGCGGTTGTCCTTCTCCTCCTCCATCGGGAAGTAGGACCGCAGGACCTGCTTGAGCGGGTCCTTCTTGGGGGACTTGTCGAACCTGTAGTCGGTGGCGAAACGCGTGGCTGGCGTCGCGAAGGTCGGCTCCCAGGAGAGCTCGGTGATCTTCTGGTGCGCCTTGGTGAGACTCTGTCGGCTCACGTCGTCTCCCTGCTTTCCGGTCGGAATCACGACACGGCCATGACAGCGGAGACGGAGACGACGCGGCGTCTCATCTTGAGACGGGCAGGGTGACGGCACTCCCTCTACCGTTGGGGTCAACCAGGGCGTAGCCTCGGCGTAACTTCGGTGTCACATTTTGAATCCTTGGTCCGGCGCTCCAGGGAGGCGATGTCGGTAATGGGTGCCTCGAGGCTGATCGCCCAAGCACGAGAACGCTTCATCGAAGCAGGCGACTTCACTGGTGGGCGCATACGCGAACCAATCGAGGTCTCTTGGCGCCGTTCCCAGTTCTTCGGCGTGGATGTGGACAAGCTGGATCCCCCGTACCGGCCGGACGTGGATCCCGGCACAGCCCTCAGCCTGGCGGCGCGGCCTGCCCTGGACCGGCTCGAGTCGGCACTGACCGGAACACCGATGACCGTGATCCTCACCGACGCGCGTGGGCGCGTGATCGCGCGCAGAGCGGGAGAGGAGTCGCTCAACAAGCTCCTCGACCGCATCCGTCTGGCCGTCGGATTCAGTTACGCCGAGGAATATGTGGGGACCAACGGCATCGGCACGGCACTGGAGGACAAGCGGGCCTCCCACGTTTTCGGCGCCGAACACTACTCCGCCCGTCTGCAGGGGATGTCGTGCGCGGCGGCGCCCATCCGGCATCCGCTCAGCGGCCGCGTCGAAGGGGTCATCGACCTCACCTGCCGCTCCGCTCACGCCAGCCCGCTGATGACCGCACTCGTCCAGGAGGCCGCGGCCGACATCGCGCACCGCTTACTGGAGGACAGCACCGAGCGGGAGCGGGCGCTGCTGGCCGAGTTCCTCTCCGCGACGAGAAGGGCCGGCAGACCCGTCGTGACCGTGAGCGACCAGCTCGTCATCACCAACCCAGCCGCCGCACGCCTTCTTCAGCCGAACGACCAGGTAACGCTCCGCGACCGCGCGCTCGAGCTCCTGGATTCGCGACGAGACACGGTGGACAGCATCGTCCTGTCCAGCGGGCAGGTGGCGCGGGTACGCTACCGGCCGATCGAGGTGGGCACGGTCGCCGCGGGGGCGGTGATCGAGATCAATCTCAACGACGAACCGGGCCAGAGCATCCGTGTTCCGCCACGGCCTGAGGCTCCCTGGGGCGGCCTGGCCGGCCGGCATCCCTCCTGGCTCAACGTCTGCCAGCAGGTCGAGACCCGATGCCGCGCGCGTACCTGGACGCTGCTTCTCGGTGAGCCCGGAGTGGGAAAGCTGGCGATCGCGGAAGCCGCCCACCGCCGCTGCTTCTCCTCGTCTCACGTAGCGGTGCTGGACGCCTCCGACTGCGAGGCGGACGTTCCCGCTTGGCTGGACCTGCTCCGCTCCCACCTGCGCGAGCCTTGTGCGACCGTCATCCTGCGTCATGTCGATCGCTTGGATCACGCCACCACACGGCTGCTCACCCTGACGCTGGAAGAGGAGGCCGGGGTCGCGGGATCCGGGGCATGGGTGACCGCGACCGCGACGGACGAGACCAGTGCCGCGGTGCTGGAGCTTCAGGACTTCTTCCCGGTTACCGTGGCCGTGCCGCCCCTGCGTCACCACATTGACGACCTTCGCGAGCTCGTTCCCGCACTACTCCAGCGACGGCAACGCGAACGGCGTGTGACCTGCTCAGGAGAGGCGATGCAAGTGCTGCTGCGCATGGCATGGCCGGGGAACGTCGCCGAACTCGACCGTGTGCTCGGGGCCGCCCTGCTCAGACGCCGTGCAGGGCAGATCCAGGTCGGTGACCTGCCCGAGCGGTGCCACGCGATCACGCGCCGGATCCTGACTTCATTGGAAGCGGTCGAGCGTGACGCCATCGCCCGCGCGCTGATCGAAGCAGCCGGCGACAAAGCCAGGGCGGCGACCCTCCTGGGTATCTCGCGAGCGACGATCTACCGCAAGATCCAGACCTACGGCATCGACGTTCGCGAGCAGGTGACAGCGAGACGCGCACCACAGCCGGCCCCAGGGGCGAAAGCGCGCTACAGACCGGCCTGAAGCGAGCCTAGGGCACCAACGATGTCGTCGCCCGCGACCTCGCCTACTTATGGATCTACGACGTGACCTGGGGGACCTCACCCTCCAAACGATGATGCGCATCGGCCAAGGTTTACGACATGCGCTTGCGCTTTAGTCCGCTTTCGATCACCGGAGCCGACAGAGGGCGGGACCGCTCACGCACCGGGTGAAAGAAAGCGGCCACCGCACGGGCTGTGCGGTGGCCACGGGGTTCTTCTGCCGGGTTTCCGTGCCAGGGTTCATCGGCTTCGTCGCCGTATGCCGGCGCCGGAGGCGTCAGGGCGTACTAGAAGCAGAGGCTCCAGCTCGGCTGGCAGCAGCCCCAGGTGAAGGCGCCCTCGGTGGCCGGCGGGCGGCCGCCGACCAGCTCGTCCAGGGCGATCTCCCCGGCGGGGTGGGCGATCTCCGCAGTGCGGGCCTGCGGGTTCTTCCACTGACGAATCAGCTCGTTGTCGGACATTTCGCGACTCCTTGGCTAGATGCGGGTTCGATGAGATTTCGGTGGTGGGCGCTCCGGCCCGGCCGGACCGGGCCGAAGCGCTCCTGCCGCCGGGACGGGACTACACCGGGACTACACAGGGCAGGCGAGCGTGCTGGTGTTGCAGCAGCCGATGCTGATGAAGGACTCCGTCTGCGGCGGCCGTCCGCCGACCAGCTCGTCCAGGCTGATCTCCCCGGCGGGGTGGGCGATCTCGGCGGTACGGGCCTGCGGGTTCTTCCACTGACGGATCAGCTCGTTGTCGGACATCACATGCTCCTTGGTCGAGTTTCGAGTTGGGCTTCGTTGAGATTCGTGGCGCTCGGGTCGGACCGGCCGGCGCGGCGGCCGGGCGGGCCATTTCCCGCGGACCGGCCGGTCCGGGCCTAGCAGAGGTCCACGGTGCAGCACTTGTGCGAGATCACCGGAGGCCAGGTCTCCTGCGGCATGCCCCCGACGACACGGGCGAGGTGCTCGTCGAGGTCGATCTCACCGGCGGGGTGGACCAGGTCGGCGGTACGGACCCGGGGGTCCTTCCACTGACGGATCAGCTCGTTGTCGGACATCTCCCTGGTGTACGCGGGTCAGCCGCAGTACACGCCGGTGGGGCAGCAGCCCCAGGAGGCGATGCCCTCCGTCGCCGGGGGACGGCCGCCGACCAGCTCGTCCAGGCTGATCTCCCCTGCCGGGTGGACGAGGTCGGCGGTACGGGCCTGCGGGTTCTTCCACTGACGGATCAGCTCGTTGTCAGACATTTCGCGAACTCCTTTGCGTAAGCGGCCGAGGCTCAGAAACCGCCGCCGCAGAACATGTCGGTGGGGCAGCAGCCCAGGGAGAAGGCGTACTCGGTCACCGGCGGACGGCCGCCGACCACGCGGGCGTCGTCCAGGGCGATGTCCCCGGCGGGGTGCGCGATCTCGGCGGTACGGGCCTGCGGGTTCTTCCACTGACGAATGAGCTCGTTGTCGGACATGACGTACTCTCCTCTTGGATTGAGATTTGGTGGATCGTGATCGGACTCGGTCCATGGGGCGCGCCGGCGGGACCCGGCGCGCCTCACGCGTTCAGTGCCTCGGCGCGCTGCCGGGGCGCCGCGTCGTGCGCGAACAGCTCTCGGTAGGTCCCCTCTCGTGCGACGAGCTCCTCGTGCGTGCCGCGCTCGACGATGCGGCCGCGGTCGAGCACGAGGATCTGGTGGGCGTCGCGGATCGCGCTCAGCCGGTGCGAGATGACGATCCGCGTGACCTCGAGCCCGGACAGCGCCGCGTCCACGCGACGCTCGGTCTCGGGGTCGAGGTGGCTTGTGGCCTCGTCCAGGATCAGCAGGCGGGGCTTGTGGACGAGGGCGCGGGCCAGGGCGACCCGCTGGCGCTGCCCGGCCGACAGCGCGGCGCCGGCCTCGCCGACGAGGGTGCCGTACCCCATGGGCATGGCGACCACGTCGTCGTGCAGCCCGGCGACGCGGGCGGCGCGCACGACCTCGGCCTCGGTGGCGTCCTCGCGGCCGAGCGTCAGGTTGTCCCTGATCGTGCCGTTGAACAGGTTGAGGTCCTGCAGGACGGCGCCGCAGCGTGACCGCAGGTCGTGGACGTCGAGGTCGTCCAGGTCGTGCCCGTCGTGGCGCACCGTCCCGGCGGTGGGGCGCAGCAGGCCGAGGATCAGCAGCGCGATGGTGCTCTTGCCGGAGCCGGTGCGGCCGACGATGCCGAGCTTGGCGCCGGGCGGGACGGCGAAGGTGAGGTCGTCGAGCACCGGAGGGGCGTCGGCCTGGTAGTGGAAGACCAGCCGTTCGACCTCGATGCCGCTCGCGGTGTGCGCGGGGAGCCGTACGTGGCCGGCGGGTTCCTCGTCGGCGTCGACGATGTCGTAGACCCGCTCGATCTGGCTGCGCAGCATCGGGTAGCTCTGGCCCGCGCCGGCCAGCGACTGGAGCGGGGCGAGGACGGCGAGGGCTACGGTACTGGCGGCGAGCGCGGTGCCGAGCGTCATGCCGCCGTTCAGGACGAGCGCCAGCCCGGTCAGCAGCAGGAGCAGCGGGGCCGCGGTGGCGAGGGCCTGGTGGAGTGCTTCGAGGCCGGCGGTGATCCGGCCGCGGACGACCAGGGCGCCGCGATAGGTGTCGAACAGCCGCCCCCAGTGCTGTTCGGCCCGCCCCTCGACGCCGTTGGCCTTGACCGGGACCACGGCCTCCAGGGTCTCGGTGAGGTAGCTCTGCTCCTCGGCCTTGGCCGACAGCTCCCGCTGGTAGACGGCCGCGACCCGCGGCGAGACCCGTACGACCAGCAGCACGTGGGCGGCGCCCAGGGCGAGGACGACCGGCACGTAGCCGGGGGCGAGCAGGGCCAGGCCGATCAGGTAGCCGGTCAGGAGGGCGGCGTCCAGCACGAGCATCATCAGCCGTTGCGTGACGGTCTCGCGCGTGGTGGAGACACTGCCGAGCCGGGCGAGCAGGTCTCCCCTGCGGCGCTGGATGAAGAACGACAGCGGCAGCCGCAGCATGTGGCGGATGAGCTGCCGCCCGAGCGTCGCCTCGGCCCGGATGCGCAGGGCGAGCACCGCCTTCTCCCTGAGCAGGGTCGTCAGCCAGGCGAGGACGGTGGTGCCGAGCACGACGGCGGCGAACATCGGCAGGATGTCCGTCCGCCGGTCGGGGGCGAAGGTGTCCACGACCTGCTGGGTGGCGAGCGGCAGCACCAGGGCCAGCAGCTTCAGCACGGTCGCGGTGGCCAGCACGGCGGCGAGCAGGCCTCGGCTGCCGGGCATCGCGACGAAGTCCTTCAGGTAGCGGAGCATCAGCCACTCCCGCATGGGGGTGCGCCGGGGGACGAACTCCGGGCCGGGCGACACGTGGATCAGCACGCCGCCGAAGCGCCGGTCGAAGTCCTCCCTGCTCTGCCACTGGCGGCCGCCGCCCGGGTCGGCCACGCGGACGCGCCGCGTGGTGACCTTCTCCACGACGACGAAGTGGTGGTCGGCCAGGTAGGCGATGGCCGGCTCCTCGACGGGGCCGAGGCGCTCGGTCCGCTCGGTCCGGGCGTGCAGGCCCATGCGGGGGGCGGCGGCGATCAGGTGGGCGGCGGACACGCCGTCTCGTCCGATGCCGAGCATCTCCCGGCACTCGGCGACCCGGGTGTCCCGGCCGTGGAAGCTGGCGATCATGGCCAGGCAGGCCGCAGCGCATTCGGTGGAGGTGAGCTGGTGTCGTAGCGGGACCCTGGCCATCAGCGGTCACTCCCGAGGGGCGCGTCGAGGAGCAGGACGGACGGGACGCGCTCGGGCAGGGCGAGCCGGAGCAGGCCGTGCCCGATGCCGGCCAGCCCGTTCATCAGGCCGGGCGTGGGGGCCGCGCCGGGCGCGCCCCAGCGGGGGCCGCGGCGGGCCAGGTCGTCCAGGAGGTGGGCCGTGCGGGCCGCCAGCAGCTGCGCCGCCTCCGGCCGGTCGCGCAGGTGGAGGAGCGGTTCGAGGTTGCCCAGCTCGCCGTGGCAGAGGCTGTGGTTGGCCATCGGCCCGCGCTCCAGTTCGGCGGCGAGCGCGCGGTCGAGGTCCTCGGACGCCGGGCCGCCGGCGCGCGACAGGCCGATGCCGGGGGCTCCGTGGCACCAGGCGTGGAGCGTGTCGTCGGCGCCGTGTCCCTGCCGGTAGTCGGGCCAGCCCCGCAGGTCGGGCCGGTAGTGCTCGCTCTCGTAGGCGAAGGCGGCCAGGGCCGTGTCGCGGGCGCGCGGGTCGCCGCCCGCCTCGGCGTAGCGGCGCAGCGCCCAGCCGATGCCGCCGGCGCCGTGGGAGAAGCCGGTGAGCGGCAGGTCGTCGCTGAGAGGCGTGTGCCAGGCGACTCCGGCTCCGGCGGGGGCCGCGGTGGTCAGCAGGCGCTCGGCGCACGCCTCCGCGGTACGCCAGGCGGCGGGTGACCCGGTGGCCCGGTGGATCGCGAGCATCGTGGCGAGGGTGCCGGCGGCGCCGCCGATGACGTCCAGCGCCTCGTCCTGGCCGGCCGCCTTCGCGCACAGCTCGACCAGGCCCTCGACCGGCCGCGCGAGGCTCGGGTCGTCCAGCAGATCGGCCATGTGGACCAGGGCGTAGGCGACGCCGCCGAGTCCGGTGAAGGCGCCCATGACGCCCTCCTCGGGCGGGTCCTCGACCAGCCGTGGAAGCGGGACGGCCGCGCGGCGGGCCAGGTCGGCGTACCGCTCCTCGCCGGTGACGGCGGCGCACTGCGCCAGGAACAGCGCCACACCCGTGTAGCCGCCGTACAGGCTCCAGCCCAGCGGCTGGGGCGACCAGTACTTCTCCTCGACCAGCTCCAGCCCGAGCCAGTTGACGCGCCCGCCGGGGCCGGAGGCGCAGGCGAGGCGGTCGACGAGGTCGGCGATGTCCCGGGCGGCGGCGACCAGCCGTGCCTGGTCCGGCCCGTCCGTGGCGGAGGGGACGGCGGCGGGTGACGGAACAGTGCCGACGGCGACGCCGGCGAGGCCGGAGCGGTCGCGGGTGACCATGGACGCCCGGATGACCCATTCCTGGCGCGCGCGGTCGGCGGGGCCCGCGCCGAGGACCTTGCGGACGGCGCGGCTCAGGCTGGGCTCGGGCAGGACGTCCGGGACGCGGACGCCGCCGGAGGTCCACAGGTCGCGGCTGCCGGGCCGGGTGGTGAAGATCGGGATGTCGCCCGCCCAGAGGTCCTCGACCTCGTAGGCGATCAGCCGCTCGCGGGAGCGGTCGCCGCGGGTGATGGCCCACAGGTAGTCGAGGACGCGGTCGCGGTCCAGGCCGTGGCGGAGCACGTCCGGGTGGGTGGACTCCATCATCAGCTTGCCGTACGTGCGGGTGGCGCGCGGGACGACGCGGATCTCGTCGGCGGAGAACGTGGTCAGCAGCCGGACCAGGGAGGGGCCGTCGGCGACGATGGCCTCGTAGCCGCGGCCGAAGCCGGCCAGCAGGTCGTCGAGGTGGTCGGCGGGGTCGGCTTCCTCGTCGCCCAGGCGCGGGCGGTTGCGCACGCCGGGGAATGCCACGTGGTCGCGGACCAGCCGCATCTCGTCGGTGCCCTGTCCGGTCCAGGACGGGGTCTTCATCGGCAGCACGGCGTCCTTGTCGCCGCCCATGCCGGACAGGTCGATCACGCCGTTCTCGCCGACCATCAGTTCGGGCAGCAGGCCGCTGCGGCTCACCGACGACTCCAGGGCCATGGCCGCCGGGTCGTCCAGGAGGCGCTCGATCCCCGCGCCGGGCACCAGCGGGTGCAGCAGGGCCTCCAGGTCGACCAGCACGGGCTGCTCGCCGCAGGCGATCAGGTTCTCGCAGTGGAAGTCGGAGCCGTCCAGGGCGTGCAGCAGCGCGAGCAGCGCGCCGAGCCGGTGGTAGTAGCGGGCGACCTGCTCCCGGTCCTGGCAGGGCAGGTGGGGCGCGAACTCGACCCAGCCGTACGGCCCGCGGTCGAGGACGGTCAGCCGGGTGAGGTCCAGGCCTGTCACGCGCGCGTTGAGCCAGGCCAGGGCGTCGTTGAAGTGCCGGTGGACGGCCTGCGAGCGCGGCTTGTAGACCGTCTGCGCGCCGCTTTCGAAGGCCAGGACGCTGACCGCGCGCCCGCCCTGGTGGGTGTCGCCGCCGCCCGTGACGGCGGTCAGCGGGCCGGGGTCGGCGCCGCCCAGCAGCGTCCGCACGATCTCGGGACGGTCCTGCGCGTAGCGGGCGAGCATCTCGCTCCGGCCGTCCGCGAACCGGCCGGTCGTCTCGGCGAGCAGCCGGGCCAGCACCGGGTACTCCTCGCACAGGGCGGCGAGCGCGCCGGGCCGCCCGTACCACCGGACGAAGTCCGCGAACCGCTCCTCGGGGGTCTCCCCGGAAAGCCGCTTCGAGACGCGCATGACGTTGAGCTCCAGCACCAGTGTGCGCGACGCCAGCGACGCGAGCCGCTGCCGGAGCTCGACGCCCCAGGCCGCGAGCAGGCCGTCCGCGTCGACGGCGGGGCCGCAGTCGTCCAGCGCGCCGGCCAGGCGCCGCAGCGCGCCCTCGGCGAACGGCGCCATGATGGCCGCGAAACCCTCGCCGGTCTCTGCCGGCACCGTGTGCGCCACGGCGATCGCCTCGGTGGCGTGCGCGGCCCAGTCCGGCCGGGCGACGCGGCCCGCCAGCGCGGCGGGCTCCTCGTCCAGCAGCGCGGCCAGTTCGTCGAGGGTCAGCCCGGCCGCGGCGAGCCGCCGGTCGAACTGCCCGGTCTTCAGCAGCCCGTGAGCGCTCTGCCACTCCCGCAGCCGCCAGCGCGCGGTCTCGCCGACCGACTCCGGCGACCGGGCGGCGGGGATGTCTCCGCCGGTCCGGTCCAGCCGCTCCGCCAGGGTGAGGCCGCCGGCCCACCACGCCGCGTCGAGCCCGGGGGCCGCTCCTGGGGTGATTCCGTCTCCGCTCATGGCAAGAACTCTGCCGATCGGCGGCTTTCGCCACATGCGGGCGGCGCCCCCATATTTGCGCGGGCTTACCTGAGCGTCATAGGGGCGCCGACGGCGTCATGGGGGCATCGGCCGCATCCGGCTGGACGCGTCACTTCAGCTCGGGCGCATCAGCTCGGGCGCATCAGCTCGGCCGCGTGCTCGTACAGGGCGTTCCGGTCGGGCAGGGCCAGTTTCTGCAGCAGGCTCGCGACGTGCTTCTCCACGGTGCGGGGCGAGATGAACAGCCGCTTGCCGATGTCGACGTTGCTGCGCCGCTCGGCGAGCAGGGCGAACACCTGGTACTCGCGCACGCTGACGCCCTTGCCGCGCAGCAGGCTCGGCACCTGTTCCCGTCCGCTGCGGCGCTGCGCCACGGCGGCGCCGGCCCCGCGCAGCATCGCCCGGCAGGCCCCGGTCACGGCGGGGATGCCCGCCTGGTGGAAGTACTCCTCGGCGGTGCGCAGCCAGACCAGGGGCTCTCCCCAGCCGTCCGCCAGGGCGGCTTCCGCGACGAGCCGGAGTCCCAGGTGGTGGGCGAGGGGGAAGGGACGGGCGGCGTCGGCGGCCCTGCCGAACGCGGCGAGCGCGCCGTCCGGGTCGCCCTGGCGGCCCAGCAGCACGGCCCTGGCCAGGTGGAGGAAGGTGCGGTTCCACTCCAGTTCGGCGGCCGAGGTGGTCTCCGCGGCGTCGCACTCGGCGGCGCCCGCCCGCCCGGCCAGCACCTCCATGAGGACGCCGAGCCCGTACCTGCCGGTGATGTAGTAGATGGTCGGGTTGTCGTCCTCCCACTCCCGCGCCTTGGTCAGCATCTCGCCACACAGGTCGCGGTCCTCCTCCAGCAGCGCGCACATCGCCTGGCACAGGCCGTACACCACTGGCATGTGCAGGCTGCTCTCCCCGCCCCACCTGCGGAACCGCTCCAGAGCGCGGTCCATGTCGGCGCGCCTGGCCTGGTGGGCGGCGAGCGTGGCCTGGGCGAGCAGGATGTACTGGGTGTAGGCGGTGTGGCCCAACCGGATCGTGGACTCGACGCACGGGACGGCGATCTCGTGGGCGTCGCCGTACTCGCCGCGCAGGACCGCCGTCATGACCAGCGACGCCTGGGTGGCGTGGACGAGGCTGATCGCGCCCGCCCGCGCCGCCGCCCTGCCGACCTCCTCCAGCGGCTGCCGTTCTCCGGTGCGCAGGGCGCGGTTGGCGGCCAGGCGCAGCATCGCGCGCAGCTTCCACAGCTTCAGGCCGTGGGCCTCGGCGATGGACACCACCCGGGTCAGGCAGCGGTCCGGCTCGTCGAACCCGCGGGTCCGGGAGTACAGCGCCATCCGCTCCCACGCCTGGCAGGCCACCTCGGGCAGTGGGACGCGCTCGGCGACCTCCGCGGCGTGCCGCACGAGGGCCTCGGCGGCGGCCATCCGCTGGGGGCTCTGCTGGAGCACCCCGTGGTCGGGGACGATGAGCTGGGCCTCGATCACGTCGATGGCCGCGGTGCGGGCCTCGTCCGGGCTGATCCGCAGGAGCCTGCGGACGGACGCGACGTGCGCGAGGCCGTCGGCGGTGCCGCCGATCTCTGCGGCGACCCAGGCCAGCTTGGTGCGCAGGTCGATCTCGAGCGGGATCGTCATCGCGAGGTCGCCGGTGATCGGGAGGTCCTTGGCCAGGGCGAAGGCGCGGTCGGCCTGGCCGCTCTCGGTCAGCGCGTGCAGCAGGCCCTGCAGGGTGCTCGCCCGCAGGTCGGCGGGGGCCTGGCCGAGCATGGCGTAGGCGCGTTCGAGCAGCATGACGGCCAGGTCGGCGGCGCCGTCGTCCAGCAGGCGGCGGCCGGCGCCGGCGAGCAGGCCGGCCGCGCCGAGGGCGTCCCCGGCGGTCAGGCGCAGGGTGGCCGCGATCTGGCACCACTCGCCGGGCAGCCCGGGGTGCAGGCGCTCCAGGGCGTCGGCGGCGCGGCGCGCGATCATCGCGCGCTCGGCGGGGATCAGCGAGGAGCGCAGGGCCTCGGCCATCAGCGCGTGGCGGAAGGCGTACCAGTCGCTGGCGGAGTCGTCCGGCAGGATGAGCCGCGCGCCCGTCCCGGCGCGCAGGAAGTCCATGACCTCGCGGTCGTCCAGGCCGGTGGCCTCCTGGATGACCGGGATCGGGAAGCGGGAGCCGAAGACCGCCGCCGTGTGCAGCAGTTCCTGGGCGGTGTCGCTGAGCTGCGCGGCGCGCAGGGTGATGCTGCGCACGAGCGTGGTGGGCACGTCGATCGCGGGGTCGCCGTTCAGCAGCCATCGACGGCCGTCGCGCTCCAGGGCGCCGACGCCCGCCATGGCGGCGAGCAGTTCCTCGACGACGAACGGGACGCCTGCCGTGTCACGTTCCAAACGGGTGAGCAGTTGCTCGGGCAGGTCGTCGGGGGATGTGTCCAGGCAGGCGGCGGTGAGCCGGACGAGCTGCTCGGGCGGCAGGGGTGCGAGGTCGATCAGGGCCGCGGTGCGCCGCTGCGCGCTGGCCTCGGCGACGGACCGGGCCGGCCCGGCGTGGCTGCGCATGTTGGCCAGCAGGAAGGCGGGCACGCCGGGGAGGTTGTCGGCCAGGTACTCGACGACGGCGAGCGTGTCGGCGTCCGCCTCGTGCAGGTCCTCCAGGACGAGCAGGCAGCCGCCGTCCCGGCCGATGGCGGCCAGCAGCCGCAGGACGGCCTCGGCGAGCACCATCACCGACTCCAGGTGGTCGGCGACCCCCGCCCGCCGCCACTCGGGGACCAGCTTGGTCAGTGCGGGCAGGTAGGGCGCCAGGGCCGGGTCGTCCGGCGGCTCCTTGGTCCTGGTGTAGGAGAGCAGCGCCTCGCACAGGGGTTTGAACGGGATGTCCGCGCTGACGCCTCCGCCCCGTCCGCGTAACGCGGTCATCCCGGCGTCGAACGCGCGGTACTCGCACTCCGCGGAAAGGCGGGACTTGCCTATTCCCGGGTCGCCGAGCAGGAATACCGCGCCACCTCGGCCTTCTCGCGCGGCGGCCAGGCGCCGGTCGAGTTGCTCGATTTCCCGCTCGCGCCCGACGAGAACGGGGGAGGTGAATGACATGACGACAGATTAACTGCCGTCATGTCACGATTTATTGGCACCTCAGGGGTGCCGGCGAAATGCGGCGTTTCAGCAGGTGCTGATGGTGACGGGGTTGACGGTGTCGTCCCCGCCCGCGGCCAGCACCGCGTGCGCCGCGGTGTCCGGCGAGCCGAACGCGATCGTCGCCCCGGCCGTCAGCCCGGCCAGCACCAGCGCGCGGGTCACCGGGGACACCCCGGCCAGCCTGATCAGAATGGCACCGGCCGGGTTCGGCGACGCGACGGATTCCTCGGCGGTGAAACGGTTCTCAGACTCCACGGTTCTCTCCTTCTCCAACGGCCTGCAACAGCAGCACCGACGATGTCTTCTCGGGTAGGGCCAGCCTGAGCAGGCCGTGGCCGATACCGGCCAGGCCGTCCAGCAGGCCCGGTGTCGGCGCGTGGCGGGGAGTGCCGCACCGCGCTCCATGAGTGTCCAGCGAGGCCAGCAGCCTGCCCGCGTGGCGGCGCAGTGACCGCTGCGCGGCGGGGTCGCCTCGCCGGGCCAGGGCGCTCAGCGCCTCCAGACGTCCTGTCTCGCCGTGGCACAGGCCGTGCCCCCCCAGCGGGACGTCGGAGACCAAGGACGCCGCCGCATCCCCCGGCAGGGCGGCGTCGGACAGGGTTGCGCCAGACAGGGCGGCATCGGACAGGGCCAGGCGCACTCCCGCCCGGCCATGGCACCAGGTGTCCCCCTCCTCCGCCCGTACGGCGGCTTCGATGAGCAGGCGGGCGCCGTCCTGGCTCGGCCCCTGCCTGACGAGCGCCCACCCCACACCCGCGGCGCCGAAGGCGAACCCCGGCGGCAGGTCCGCCGCCGAAGGCACCGCCGCCGCCAGGCGCTCCGCGCACGCCGCCGCCACACGACCGGCCGCGGCCGACCCCGTGCCTTGACGGACGGCGAGCATCGCGGCCAGGCACCCGGCCAGGCCGTCGTGGACGTCCAGCGGCGACCGGTCGGTCACCGCCAGGCCTGCGGCCTCGACCGCGGGCTCCACCCAGCTCGCCACCTCGGCGTCGTCCAGCAGCACGCCGAGCTGGGAGGCGCCGTAGGCGATGCCGCCGAGGCCGCCGAACCCTCCGCAGCCGACGGCGTGCAGCAGGACCTCGTGCGCGGCGATCCGCTCCAGCAGCCCCGGCAGGGGCCGCACCGCCATCCGGGCGAAGTCCAGATAGCGGGAGATCCCGGTGGCACGGCTCGCCTGCGCGAGGAACAGCGCGACGCCGAGATACCCGCCGGCCAGCCCCGCCCCGAGCGGCATGATCGTCCACCGGCCGTCCTCCCCGGGCTCCAGCCCCAGCCAGTTGACGGTGTCGCCGTCGCGGTGCGCGGTGGCGCACAGCCGGTCCGCGATGCCCCGCGCGGCGGCCACGAGGGCCTCCGGGTGCGGCACCGTGACCGGCAGCGGCGCCGCGGACGGCTCGCCGGGCGCGTGCCGCCCGCTCGCCACCCGCGCCGCCATCGACGCCTCGATGATCCATTCCTGGTTCTCCCGGTCGGCGGCGCCCAGCCGGGCCAGCTTGGCGGCCACGAGGTCCAGCCCGCTCCGCTCCGGACGCCACGGCAGCACCGCGCCGTCACCGGCGCGGATCTCCCGCTCCCCCGGGGTCGCGCTGAAGTACGGGATGTCCCCCGCCCACAGCTCGGCCCGTTCCGACGGCACCGCCGCCGACCGCGCGGGGTCGCCGGCCGACACGGCGTCCAGCAGGTCGAACACCCCGTCCCGGTCGGCGGCGGACCGCATCACGTCCGGGTGCGTCGACTCGATGAGCAGTTCCCCGTAGAAGCGGGTGGGCCGGAGCAGCACCCGGATCTCGGCCTGGCCGAACCGCGCCAGCGGCCCGCGCAGCAGTTCCTCGCGCCCGGCCGCGATGGCGTCGTAGGCCCGGCGGAAACCGGCCAGCAGGCTCGGCACGTGGTCGGCCGGGTCGGCGTCCACCCCGTCCAGCGTGGGGCGGTTGGCCGCCCCGGTGAAACGGGCGACGCCGCGCACCAGCCGCATCGTGTCCGTCCCGGCCTCCTCCCACTGCGCGGACAGGAACGGGTACACCCCGTCCTTGTCCCCGCCCAGTCCGGAGACGTCCAGCGCGCCCTGCTCGCCGACCATCATCTTCGGCAGCAACGCGGTGCGCTGCACCGAGTCCCGCAGGGCGTTCAGCGCCGGGTCCGCGGACGCCTCCGCGGGCAGCGCCGGGTGGAACAGCGTCTCGACGTCGACCAGCACCGGCTGTGCCCCGCAGGCGATGAGGTTCTCGTAGTGCACGTCGAGGGCGTTCATCGCGTACAGCAGGGCCAGCAGCGCACCGGCGCGCACATAGAACCGCTCGACCTCGGCCGCGTCCGCGCACGGCCCGGCCGGCACGAACTCGGTCCAGCCGTAGCCCTCCCGCCGCAACGCGCGCGGGGTGCGCAGGCCGAGGCCGGGGACGCGTTCGTTGAGCCGGCCGAGCACCTCGGCGAAGCGCAGGTGCGCCTCGACCGGCCGCGGCCGGTAGACGACCTTCGCGCCGCCGGTCAGCGTCACCACGGTGACGGCGCGCCCACGGAGATGGGTGTCGCCGGCCGCGGAGAACTCCACCAGGCCTCCGGGGGCGCCCCCCAGCAACTCCCGGAGATCCTCGCGGTCCGCGGCGAAGCGGGCCAGGAGTTCCAGCCCCGCCTCCACCGCCTGGTCGGCCGCCTGGCGCAGCAGGCGACCGAGAACCGGGTACTCCCCCAGCAGCCCGGCGAGGCCCTCGTCCGTGCCGATCCGGCGGACGAAGTCCGCGAACCGCTCGGCCGGCGTGGCGCCGGACAGGTCCCCCCGCACTCGCCGGGCGTTCAGCTCGAACACCAGGATCCGGGCGGCGATGCGCGTGAGCCGGGCCGTCAGGTCGGCCGCGAAGCGCTCCCGGACCGAGGCGGGCACGGGCCCGCCGTCCAGCGGAGCCGCGCCGGCCAGTTGCTCCACCGCCTGCCGGACGAGCGGCAGCACCGCGTCCGACAGGGTCGCGTCCCGCACCGGGGAGACGCCGGGCATGTCCACAACGGCCTCCAACACGCCGGCTCCGGCGACGGGACGCTCCGTTTCACGAGCCGCGCCGTGCACGGCCGCCCGGACGGAGGGACGCGTCGCGTCCCGGGCTCCGGGTGGCGCGACGGCGGGGGGGCTCGTTAGGGTCACAGGCGTTAAGTATGGCGACCTTCGCGCAGCCCCCACATGGGGGCGATGCCCCCATATTTCCGCGAGCCCCCCACCAGGCGCTCCTACCCCGTCATCCCGTGACAGCGGCGCACACGATGATCAGACTTTCGTCGCCAGTGACAGAAGTTTCGATGGCTTGCGGCTAAATATCTTCACATCTCACCAAAAGTGCCTTATGTTCTGGGCAATCACCGCCTCTATGGAGGAGCTGTGAAGCGAAAGCCCATCCCACCAGCGACTTCCGGATGAGCGGAGACGACCCACGTCACGGACGGCGGACGGAGGCCGGATCAGACCGGCCTCCGCGCGGGCGGCACGGCACCGCCGCCCGGCCGTGACCCGCCTGGGCCGCCCCGTGCGGACCCGAGGCTCGTCGCACTCGGCCCGGCCGATCCAACGCCGGGCCGTAAGGCACCACAGGAAAGGAAGGTCCGCCATGCCCCCCAGGCGGCTGACCGCTCGCACCAGCAGATGGATCGCGCAGATCTGCGCCTTACTCATTCCCCTCTCAGGCCTGACCGTGCTGGCCACCCCCGCCCAGGCGGCGGCCGTCGACCCCGCCGACTACCAGCGCGTGGAGATGGCCAAAGGGGCCGCCGACATGGGCGAGCCGATGTCCATGTCCGTGCTGCCCGACCTGTCGGTGCTGCACACCTCACGCGACGGGACGCTGCGGCGCACCGACGCGCGCGGCGACACCACCATGGTGGGCGTCCTGAACGTCTACTCCCACGACGAGGAGGGGCTCCAGGGAGTCGCCGCCGACCCCGGCTTCACCACCAACCGGTTCATCTACCTCTACTACGCGCCTCGCCTCAACACCCCCAGCGGCGACGCCCCGCTCACCGCCACGGACTTCTCCGCGTGGAAGGGGGTGAACCGGCTCTCCAGGTTCACGGTCAAGCCCGACTGGACGCTCGACATGAGCAGCGAGGTCAAGGTGCTCGACGTGGCGGCCGACCGGGGCATCTGCTGTCACGTGGGCGGTGACATGGACTTCGACGCCGCGGGCAACCTCTACCTGAGCACCGGCGACGACAGCAACCCGTTCGACTCGGCGGGTTACTCGCCGATCGACGAGCGGACCGACCGCAACCCCTCCTACGACGCCCAGCGCTCCTCGGCGAACACCAACGACCTGCGCGGCAAGATCCTGCGGATCAAGGTCAAGCCGGACGGGACCTACGACATTCCGCAGGGCAACCTGTTCCCGCCGGGCACCGCGAACACCAGGCCCGAGATCTACGCCATGGGCTTCCGCAACCCGTTCCGGCTGACCGTCGACAAGCCGACCGGCATCGTCTACGTGGGCGACTACGGCCCCGACTCGAACAGCAGCGACCCGAACCGCGGGCCGAGCGGCCAGGTCGAGTTCAACCGGGTCACCGGCCCCGGCAACTACGGCTGGCCGTACTGCACGGGGACGAACACGCCCGCCGAGACCTACAACCGCTTCACCTTCCCCTCCGGACCCTCGGGGCCGAAGTACGACTGCGCCGGCGGGCCGACCAACGACTCGTTCCGCAACACCGGCCTGCGCCGGTTGCCGCCCGCCCAGCCCGCCTGGATCAGGTACGGCGGTGACGCCGGCTCCCCGCCGGAGTTCGGCGGCGGCTCGGAGTCCCCGATGGCCGGGCCGGTCTACCACTACGACCCCGACCTGAAGTCCGCGGTCAAGTTCCCCCAGGACCTGGACGGCCAGTTCTTCGCCGCTGAGTTCGGCCGCCGCTGGATCAAGCCGATCGCCATCAACGCCGACGGGACGCCCGGCGCCATCGGCAACTTCCCGTGGACCGGCACCCAGATCATGGACCTGGCGTTCGGCCCCGACGGCGCGCTGTACGTCCTCGACTACGGCTCGGGCTACTTCGGCGGCGACGCGAACTCCGCGTTGTACCGCTACGAGTACATCAAGGGCCGCGACCGTTCACCGATCGCCGCCGCCAAGGCCGACAAGACCTCGGGCAAGATCCCGCTGACCGTGACGTTCTCCTCGGCCGGCTCCGCCGACCCGGAGGGGGCCGCGCTGACCTACGCCTGGGACTTCGGGGACGGCACCACCTCCACCGAGCCGAACCCGGTCAAGACGTACACGACCGAGGGCCGGTACAGCGCGAAGCTCACCGTGAGCGACCCCGCCGGCAACACCGGCACCGCGAGCGTAGTGATCAACGCGGGCAACACGGCGCCCGCCGTGGCCGTGGAGACGCCCGGCAACGGTGGGTTGTTCCAGTGGGGTGACACCGTCCCCTACACGATCAAGGTGACCGACGCGGAGGACGGCGCCATCGACTGCGCGAAGGTCACGTTGACCTACGTGCTCGGCCACGACAGCCACGGCCACCAGATCACCTCCAGGAACGGCTGCTCGGGCGCGCTGACCATCCCGCTCGACGGCGAGCACGACGAGGCCGCGAACATCTTCGCGGTGTTCGACGCCGAGTACACCGACAAGGGCGGCCTGACCACGCACGCCCAGCACATCCTCCAGCCGCGGCACCGGCAGGCCGAGCACTACTCGACCTCGTTCGGGGTCAACCCCATCGGCAAGTCGACCGCGCACGGCGGCAGGACCGTCGGGGACATCAACAACGGCGACTGGATCGCGTTCAAGCCGTACGACCTGACCGGCGCCAGGGGGATCACCGCCCGCGTCTCCTCCGGCGGGAAGGGCGGCACCATCCTGGTACGCGCGGACTCCGCGACCGGCCCTGTGCTGGGCAAGCTGAGCGTGCCGGTGACCCCCAGCTGGGAGACGTTCGTCGACGTCTCCGCGCCGCTGTCGATCGCTCCGGCCGGGATGACGCAGCTCTACCTGTACTTCAAGGGCAACGACGGCGCGCTCTTCGACGTGGACGACTTCACGCTGACGGCCGCGCCGCCGAGCGGCGGCCCCGTCATCGGCCCCATCACCGGCACCGGCGGGCAGTGCCTCGACGTCTCGAACGCCGACCCGGCCAACGGCACCAAGGTGCAGCTCTACACCTGCAACGACACCGGAGCCCAGGTCTGGAGCGTCAACGGATCCACGATCCGGTCGCTCAACAAGTGCCTGGACGTCGACGGCGGCCGTACCGCCGACGGCACCCGGGTGCAGATCTGGGACTGCGTCGCCGGCGTCGGCGCGCAGGTGTGGACCATCGGCGAGGACGGCACGCTGAAGAACCCGCAGTCGGGCAAGTGCCTCGACGGCTCGAACGCCGGGCAGATGGTCATCAAGACCTGTGACGGCAGCGCCGCGCAGAAGTGGACGATGCCGTCCAGCGGCACCGGCGGCGCCGAGGTCCTGGTCTTCTCGCGTACGGCCGGTTTCCGGCACGACTCGATCCCGGCCGGCATCCAGGCGATCAAGGACCTCGGCTTCAAGGTCACCGCGACCGAGGACCCGGGCGCCTTCACCACCGCCAACCTCGCCAAGTACAAGGCGGTGGTCTTCCTCAGCACCACCGGCGACGTGCTCAACGACGCTCAGCAGGCCGCGTTCGAGTCCTACATCAAGGCCGGCGGCGGCTACGCCGGCGTGCACGCCGCGGCGGACACCGAGTACGACTGGCCGTTCTACGGCGGCCTGGTCGGGGCGTGGTTCGCCTCCCACCCGGCGATCCAGCCGGCCACCGTCAAGGTCGAGGACCGGGCCCACGCGGCCACCGCCCACCTCGGGCCCACCTGGAACCGCACCGACGAGTGGTACGACTTCCGCACCAACGCCCGCACCACCGCCCATGTGCTCGCCACTCTCGACGAGTCGTCCTACTCCGGCGGCGGCATGGGTAAGGACCACCCCATCGCCTGGTGCAAGACCTACCAGGGCGGACGGTCGTTCTACACCGGCGGCGGGCACACCGCGGCTTCCTTCGCCGAACCGGAGTTCCGCAGGCACCTGCTCGGCGGCATCAGCTACGCGGTGGGCGACGTCAAGGCGGACTGCCGTCCCGAGACCGGCTACACCACGATCTACAACGGCTCCACCACGGGCTGGTCGCAGGCCGGACCCGGCGGCTTCACCAACGCCGACGGCACCCTCACCTCGCAGGGCGGCCTCGGCATGCTGTGGTACAAGGCGAAGGAGTACAACTCCTACTCGCTGAAGATGGACTGGAAGATGCGCGGCGACGACAACTCCGGTGTCTTCGTCGGCTTCCCCGCCTCCGACGACCCGTGGTCGGCGGTGAACAACGGCTACGAGATCCAGATCGACGCCACGGACGCGCCCGAGAAGACCACGGGCGCGGTCTACGGCTTCAAGTCCGCGGATCTCGCGGCCCGCGACGCCGCGCTCAACCCGCCGGGGCAGTGGAACACCTACGAGATCCGGGTGGAGGGCGAGCGCCTGCAGGTCATCCTCAACGGCGTGAAGATCAACGACTTCACCAACACCGACCCCGTCCGGTCCCTGCAGCAGGGGTACATCGGCATCCAGAACCACGGCGACGGCGACGAGGTGGCGTTCCGGAACATCCGGATCAAGGAACTCGGCGCCGCGACCGGTGACGTCACCGTCCAGGCCGAGGCCTGGACCGACGCCAACGGGGTGCAGCCTTACTGGCACACCCCGGCGCACGGCGGCACGGTTCTCGGCTTCGTCAACCCCGGCGACTGGGCGGCCTACGACGACGTGGACCTCACCGGCGTCATCGGCTTCACGGCGCGGGTGGCCTCACCCACCCCGTCCGGCGGCTTCGAGATCCGCACCGGCTCCCCGTCCGGGCCCGTGCTCGGCACCATCACCGTTCCGAACACCGGCGGATGGGAGACCTACGCCGACGCCTACACGCCGCTGACCAACGTGCCCTCCGGGAGCGCCAGGCTCTACCTGGTGTTCACCGGGTCGGACTTCGACGTGGACGACTTCACGCTCGTCCGCGTCCCGAAGGACACCAAGGCGCCGGTGACCAAGGCCGCCCTGGACCCGGCGGAGCGGCCCACCGGCTGGTACACCGCGCCGGTGACGGTCACCCTCTCGGCCACCGACGAGGGTTCCGGGGTCGCCACGACGGAGTACAAGGTGGACGGCGGCCAGTGGACCGCCTACACCCGGCCGTTCACGGTCGGCGGCGACGGCACCCACACGGTGTCCTTCCGGTCCAAGGACAAGGCGGGCAACCAGGAGGACGCCAAGAACGTCACGCTGAAGCTGGACGCCACCAAGCCCGTGCTGACCGTCGGCGGGCTGAACGCCGACGGGAAGTACGGCGACAGCGCCCAGATCACCGTCACCGCCGAGGGTAAGGACGCGGGCTCGGGGATCGACACCGTGACCGCCACGCTCAACGGCAAGGAACTGCAGCTCGGCACGGCGCTCGACCTCACGTCCGTCGCGCTCGGCACGCACACCCTCAAGGTGACCGCCAAGGACAAGGCGGGCAACACGACCGAGCAGACGCGGAACCTGAGGGTGACCACGTCGTTCGGCGATGTCGCGACCCTGCTCGACAGGTTCGACGTCCAGGGCCCGCTCGGGAGCCAGCTCCGCAACTTCCTGGAGTCGGCACGTAGCAGCGCCGAGAAGGGCCACACCGACCAGGCGCTCCACCACCTGGGCAAGTTCCGGGACAGGGCGACCGGCGTGGCCGACCCGGCGGCCCGGGCGGTGCTGGTCCGGGACGCGGACGCCCTGATCGTCCGCCTGGGCGGCGAGGCGTCCGCCGAGGGGATCACCGCCAACAGCGGAGATATCCTCCCGGACATGGCGAACTGACCGGCCTGACGTAGTGAGACGGTGGGCCCGTCACCCGGTCGTCCGGCCGGGTGACGGGCCCACTGGCCAAGGCCCCGCTGGAGGCCGGCCGTGACGGTGTGACGCGCCGGCTCCGCGGGCGGCCGCCGGTGGGACGTTCTGGTTCAGCCGGAAGACGTTCTGGGGATCCCAGATCCGCTTGAGCCGGGCCAGCCGGTAGTAGTTGCCGCCGTAGGCCCGGCGAACCCCCTCGGGCCCTTCGTCGGCGAGGTGGTTGACCTCGGCCCCGACCGCCCACGGCCGTGTCGCCTCCCACAACCGGTCGGCCCAGTCGACGTGCCTGCGCGGGTTCTCGTCGTCCGCCGGCCAGGCCGCCGCCATCTCCAGGCAGTAGGACGCGCCACGGTGCCAGAAGGCGGTGGCCCGCCGCCTCTGGCTGACCGACCGAACCGTGGAAACCCACATCGGCTCCATCCTGTCCAAACTCGGCCTCCCCGCCACCGACGAAGACCACCGCCGAGTCCTCGCCGCCCTCGCCTACCTCCGCGCCTCCACCTAGCCTCGCCCTCCGCAGCGCCGGGTTCCGCCCGGTATGGCGCGTGGCCTTGGGGTTGGACACACTAACGCTCATGAAACGTCCCGCTGCGTTCCTTGCAGACCCGCCCTCCGACGACCCCTCCGTGACGGCCGCCTACGAGGCCGATGTCACCTCCGACGGCTACGTCAACAACCTCACGCGTGTCTGGTGCTGGCGTCCTGACGTGCTCACGTCCTTCCAGAACCTGCGCGCCGAGCTCGCGGCCGATTCGAGCCTGTCGACCCGCGAGGTGGCCGTGATGGTCGCCGCCACCGCCGCCGCCCGCGGCGACGCCTACTGCTCGTTGGCATGGGGCGCCAGGCTGGCCGAGCTGAGCGACGAGGAGACCGCCGCCACGGTGCTGCGCGGCGGTGACGCGAACCTGTCCGATCGGGAGGCCGCGCTGGCGCGCTGGTCCCGTCAGGTCGTCCTCGACCCCAACGCCACGAGCCAGGCCGACATCGACAGGCTGCGCCAGGCCGGCTTCAGCGATCGGGAGATTTTCGAGGCGACGACCTTCATCGCGTTCCGGACGGCGTTCTCCACCGTCAACGACGCGCTGGGAGCGTGGCCCGATCAAGAGCTCGTCGAGAAAGTGCCGCCGCTCGTTCGCGAAGCCGTCACCTACGGCCGGATACCCCAGCCGGACGCATAACCTCTCCGTCCAGGCGGCGGCACATCAGTCGGCGGAGAAGGTGGGCAGGGCCGCGTCGGCGCGGTCCTGTGCTTGGAGAACCTCATCGCCGTGCTCGAAAGCCCACTCCCCGAAGGCTTCGATGGGGCCCAGCAGCGTGCGGCCGAGGCCGGTCAGCTCGTACTCCACCCGCGGCGGCGCCTCGGCGTAGGCGCGGCGGGAGACGAGGCCGTTGTACTCGAGGCGGCGCAGCGTCTCGGTCAGCACCTTGGCGCTGATGCCGCCGATGCGCTCGCGCAGGTCACCGGGGCGGCGCGGCCCGTCCCGCAGCCCCCACAGCACGACGGCGTTCCACGTGTTGGCGATCAGGTCGAACGCGAGCCGCGCTTGGCAGTCGGCGAGGAACATCTCGCTCACCGCGGAACGGTCGTCCACCGAGCCTCCAGGATCGCTCCCCCGTCGGGCACCGAACGGTACCCATCGGAATGTCTACCTTCGTCCTACACCTTGTCGAGCGAAGGAGGACGGATGCGCATCGGCATCCTCGGGGCGGGCCGGATGGCGGACGCTCTCGGAACCCAGTGGGCCCGTGCGGGCCACGAACTGATGGTCAGCGGGCGGGCCCCGGAGAAGGCCGCGGCCCTCGCCGAGCGAATCGGTCCCGCCGCCCGGGTCGGCACGTTCCGCGAGGCGGCGACCTTCGGCGACGCCGTGTTACTCGCCATCCGCGACGACGGCGTCCAGGACGTCCTGGCCGCGGCCGGCGCGGCCGACGGCACGCTACAGGGGCGCGTGCTGGTCGACTGCACCAACCCGGTCGTGCCGGAGAAACTCACCTTGAAAACGGCCGGAGGTCCCTCGATGGCCGAACGCGTCGCGGCGGCGACGCGCGCGCACGTCGTCAAGGCGTTCAACCTGTGCCACGAGGACGTCTGGCGCATGACGCCACCCGTCTTCGACGGCGTCAAGCTGGCGGTGCCGCTCTGCGGGGACGACCCGGACGCGCTCGCGCTCGTCCGAACCCTGGTGACCGGCCTCGGATGCGAGCCGATCGACGGAGGCGCCCTCGAACGCGCGGCACTGCTCGAAGCGACAGCCGCCTTCATGATCGGCCTATGGTTCAGCGGCGCCAACGCCCAGGCCGTGATCCCCCCGCTGAAGTACGCCTTCGGCGCCCATTAATTCCTGACGCCTGGCGCGAATGACGCCTGATAGCCGCCCGCCTCGGGCTCAAGGGCGGTCGTGGTCGCCGGGCCGGACGAGGCCGCTCTCGTAGGCGAAGACGACCGCCTGAACCCGGGTGGTGAGGTCGAGTTTCATCAGTACCCGGGACACGAATTCGCGCAACAGACGCGTTCGCGTGCTCATCCCAGCCGACGCCATGTCGGCAGCGCTGTCCTTCTTAACCAGACCGGCTGAGGTTCGTTCACCCACCCGTGCCGCTCCGTCGTGGTCAAGCACCGCGCTCCCACCCTTCAACGCTTACCCGATAAGCAACCGGCACAAGTAACAACCCACGTCACAGCCGACCGCAGTCACCTCCGTCTGCACCAGAGCAAGGCAGGGTGGCTAATCAGACCGTCGCCACGGTGGGCAGGTAGACCGGAGGGGCTACTGTAGAGGGATCCCCTCCCGGACTCGTGCCCGTAACGCCGCCAGCTCTTGCTGCACGACATGCGGCCCGACAAGCATCAGAGCATGTAGGGCGCTCAACTCGCGGGCACGCATCCAGATGCCCGACGTGGGTGCCTGGAAGGGGAGGATCTCGATCGAGTGGTTCCTGAATGCTGACGGGTCCAGGTAGTGCATGCCTCCAGTTCCGCAAAGGTAGGTCCCGACGTCGGCCACGTGCCCGCCGACCGGCGCGAGGCCGTACCGCGCGGCGGCCGTGGTGAGCTCGCCCCACCGCACCCCGGGGCCGACCTTGGCCGTCCGGCTCGCCGGGTCGACGACGATGCGCTTCATCGGGCCGAGGTCCAGGACGAGCCCGCCCTCGGTGGTGGAGAAGCCGGGGAAGCTGTGCCCGCCGCCGCGGACGGCGATCTCCAGGCCGGCGTCACGGGCGACGGCCAGCGCGGAGCGGGCGTCGTCCGCCGTGCGGCAGCGGGCGACCACGGCCGGTCTGCGGTCGATCGACCTGTTCCACACGCGGCGGGCCGACTCGTAGCCGTCGTCCCCGGGCAGGATCACCTCCCCGGCGAAGCCCTCCGCCAGCGTGCGTAACGGGATGTCACAGGTCACCTTTCCTCCAGCATGTGCGGGCGTCGGGACGGATTCGTGGTGGACTCCGCCACCGGTTCGAGGGGCCGTGCGTCCTTCGTCGCGACGATGAGCTCGACCGGGCCGGGGAGCACGGTGACGTCTCCGAAGCCGGTCCGCCGCAGAAGGCGTACGTAGTGTTCGACGTCGTAGAGGCGGCTGACGCACGCGTCGACGCCCATGAGGAAGTACGACCAGAAGAACTGGGCGGCGAGCCGTTCGGGGGTGCGGAACTCCTCGCATATCAGGATCCGGCCGCCGGGCCGGAGGGCGTCGTGGGCCTTGCGGAGCAGCGCGCCCGCCGTGGGGACCGGCCAGTCGTGCAGGACCCGGACGAACGACATGGCGTCGTACCCGGCCGGGAGGGCTTCGCCGAGGAAGTCGCCGCCGACGAACCCGAGCCGGTGTCCGTGCGGGCTTTCGCACCGGGTGCGGCCGACCAGCGGCTCCGCCTCCGGCAGGTTGTAGACGTCCACGCGCAGTCCCGGGGACCCCGCCAGCAGGTGGGCGGCGAGCGTGCCGTCGCCGCCCCCGACGTCGAGCAGGCGCGGCGCGGGAGCGTTCCACAGCAGCGCCGCGTGCGCGGCGAACGTCTGGACGAACGGGGCGAGGCCCGCCGCCATGCTGCGTTCGAAGCCGGCCAGTTGCTCGGGTCCCTTCGGCGGCCAGGCGAAGTCATCCTCGGGAATCGAGGTCTCCCCGCGGAGCACGTCCGTGAGCCTGCCGTGCAACAGCCGCCACGGGTAGCGGTCGCGGTCGAGCTCCAGCGAACCCGGGCCGGCGACGCCCGCCGCCTCACGCAGGCCCGGCACGGCCCGGTAGCGGGTCAGGGCGAAGTCGTCACCGGTGGCCTCGCCGCGGACCATGCCGAGGCTCTCCAGGCAGTCCAGGAGCTTGTACAGGCGCCCGGGGACGACGCCCAACCGGGCGCCGAGCTCGGCCACACAGGTCTCGCCCTCCTCCAGAGCGTCGATCAGGCCGAGGTCGAGCGCGGTGCGCACGACGTCCACGGCCTTGGCGCCGTTGGCGAGGAGGCTCATGAGCGCCCGCGGCGACAACGTCGTACCGGTCATCTGCGGGCCCGCCTCCTCTCGGCCTCGACGGCGTCCATGAACGCGTCGACCTCCTCGATCGTGTTGTAGATGTGCGGCGCGACCCGCAGGGAGCCGCGCCAGCTGCACACGGCGCCGCGGTCCGCCAGCGCCTTCTTGACCTGCTCGGCTCCCGGGAAGCGCAGGCAGACGACGCCTCCGCGTCCGCCGGGGTCGCGCGGCGTGAGCACCTGGATGCCGGCGGCGTCGGCGCGCTCCAGGACGCGGTCGGTGCAGGCCAGCGAGTGGCGCCTGATCGCGTCGATGCCCACGAGGGTCAGCAGGTCGAGCCCGACCCGGGAGATCATCGGCCCGAGGGGCATGGGCGTGCCCCCGGCCAGGCGGCGGGCGTCCGGGGCCCACCCTGCCACCGGGCCGAAACCGGTCGGGTCCTCCCCCGCGAGCCAGCCGGTCGCCGCGGGCCGGAGCTCGGGGAGAAGGTCGGGGCGCACGTAGAGGAACGCGGTGGACGCCCCGCACATCCACTTGTGCGCGCCGCCCAGGAGGAAGTCGACGCCGAGGGCGGTGACGTCCAGCGGAACGGTGCCCACGGTCTGGTAGGCGTCCACGATGACGTACGCTCCGGCCGCGTGCGCACGCGCGGTGATCCGTTCCAGGTCGAGGACCGCCCCTGTGGCGTAGGCGCCGTGCGAGACGCAGACGCACGTGGTGCGCTCGTCGATGGCGGCCTCCAGCGCGCTCACGTCATGGCCCTCGACGTGCACGACCTCCAGCTCGGCCCCGTAGCGGGCGAAACCGCGCCACAGGAACGGAACCGTCGGGAACTCCAGGTCGGTCGTGATCACCTTGGGGCGCCCGCCCCGGAAATCGAGGCAGGTCGCCACGCGTGCGAGAAGAGTGCTGAGGTTGAGGTCGGTGACGACCGAGCCGGCGGGCGCGCCGATGAAACCGGCCACGGCGTCGGCGTAGGCGTACATCTGCTCCAGCCAGCCGGACCATGCCTCGTCCCGCCAGCCGGCCAGCGTCTCCCAATATCGCCGCAGGACCGTCTCGACGCCCCGGGGCACCGCTCCGGTCGAGTTGCTGTTCAGGTAGAGACATTTCTCCAGCAGTGGGAACTGCGCGCGCAGCGTCGTCTGGTCCATCACAGCCCCGTCCGCGTGGTCCGTTCCGCCCCCGGCGCGTACCCGCCGCCGCGGTTCCAGGTGGCGGTCATCTGCTCCCGGACCTTCCAGAGCCGGCGGAAGAGCGGCTGCGTCATCCGGCCGGCCAGGATCTGCGTGGAGACCCCGTCGAGCGCCGCCGTGCCCCTGCTGACGCCGATCGTCCGGCGGACCAGCATGAAGTGGTTGAAGAGCCACGTCTGATAGGCCTGGTCGACGTCCACGAGGCACTCGAGCACGCGCTTGAGGTCGAGCCGCGCCGGGTCCGGCACCGCGTAGACGTCGTAGATCGAGGTCCCGCGGCGGTCGACGAGCCGGTCGATCGTCTCGGCCACGTATTCGGCGGCCACGCGCACCCGGTTGAATCCCGGGGACTCCTGGCCGCTGCCGTTGCCGAGGTGCCGTCTGATGGTCTGGTAGGTGTCGGGCGTCAGCGTGTCCAGCACGTGCAACTCGCCGCCCAGGCAGTGGCTGATCCGGATGATCCGCTCAAGACGGGCGGACGCGTCCCACAGGGCGTCTCCGTCCAGTTCCCCGACCAGTTCGGTGAGTTCGTGCGTCAGCAGCTTCAGCCACATTTCCTGCACCTGGTGCACGATCTGGAACATCAGCTCCTCGGAGCAGCTGAGTTCGTCCGTGCCGGACTGCAGGGTGAACAGGTCGGAGGTCTTCAGGTACAGCTCGTAGTCGAGCTTCCCCTCCCCCACGAAGGTCTTCAGTACATGGTTGAATATCGGCTTCGATAACTCCTCTCTCAGGTCGTCCACGGCGAGACGCGCGGTCTGCGCGGGTTGTGCGGTCAAGGTCCCCATCCCCCTGTGCGTGATCATTTGCTTGTGCTTCACCGGACCCCGATGCCGGCAGCATGGCCGCGGCCTGGCGTAATCGCGCCTCGACGGCCGCCGAGACCCGCCGGCGCTCCACGCCGCCCCTGGCACGTCCGGTGGCCCCCGTGACATCGACTCTGCGGCACCGGTGTGTGAGCGAGCGTGTGACGGCTCGGCTTCAGCTCGGCCGCCGTCGAGCATCCGCGCACACGCGCCGTCACACGCCGTTGCCGCAGGCTCGGGCTCATCCGCCGGGGGCGGACGCGCGCCGCGTGCCCGGATCGGGAGGCGCTGTCGGGAGTGCAATCGATTTGCGCGTGGACGGGCCGCGGTTTTCGGTAAGAGTCTCGCCGTCTCCTACCTGGCGATTCTTGGACGGCCGGGCGAACCGGCAGGTCATGGCGGCATCTCGATGATTTTCAGGGGTTGACGGACGTTCGTAGAACTGTAAAGTTTCTTTATTGAGAGCGCTCTCACGCCAATCCCACCCCCCCCTAAGGATCGTCGTGAGACTCACCGTGCTGACCGGCGCGGCGGTGTTCGCCGTCGCGCTCCTCCCCTCCGTAACCGCCTACGCCGCCCCCTCCCCCGACCCGGCCGCCTCGGCGGTGACCCAGCAGCAGGCCCTCCAACGCGACCTCAACCTCACCCCCGCGCAGGCGGACATCCGCCAGGCCCACGAGGCGGCCGCGGCCATCGTCGAGAAGGGGCTGCGCACGCGACTGGCCGACCGGTTCGCCGGCGCCTGGTACGATGCGGCCCAGCAGCGGCTCAAGGTGGGCGTGCTCGACACCCGCGACGCCGCCCTCGTCAGCGCGGCCGGCGCGCTGCCCGTGACGGTGCAACGCACCGAGAAGCAGCTGACGGAGGCGAAGGCGGCGCTCGACCGGGCCGCCGGCGCGGCCGGCACGGACGTCTACCGCTGGTACGCCGACCCGGCGGCCAACGCCATCGTGGTGTCGGCGGCCGACACCGCCGCCGCCGAGCGCCTGGTCAAGGCCGGGAACCTCGACCGCGGCGCGGTGCGGATCTCCATCGGGGAGGCGCTCCGTCCCGTGTACGACCTCCGCGGCGGCGACCAGTACGTCATCAACGGCAACACCCTGTGCTCGGTCGGGTTCTCGGTGGACAACGGCGGCTTCGTCACCGCCGGCCACTGCGGCCAGACCGGGAGCCCCACCCTGGGCAACAACAATGTCAGCCAGGGCACCTTCGCCGGTTCTTCCTTCCCCGGCAACGACTACGCCTGGGTGCGGACCAACAGCAACTGGACGCCGCGCCCCTGGGTCAACAACTACGGCGGCGGCGTCGTCTCGGTGGCCGGCTCGCAGGAGGCGCCGGTCGGGGCGTCGATCTGCCGGTCCGGGCGCACCACGGGCTGGCGCTGCGGCGTGGTCCAGTCCAAGAACGTGACCGTCAACTACTCCGGGCAGCTCGTCTACGAGCTCACCCAGACCTCGGCCTGCGCCGAACCCGGCGACTCGGGCGGCGCGTTCATATCCGGGGACCAGGCCCAGGGCGTCACCTCCGGCGTCGCCGGCAACTGCTCCAGCGGCGGCATCACCGTCTACCAGCCGGTCAACGAGATCCTCGGCGCGTACGGCCTCACCCTGACGACCACCGGCGGGAGCACCAGTTCGCTGATCAGCAGCCTCAACAACAAGTGCATCGACGTGCCCGACGCGAACTTCAGCGACGGCAAGCAGTTGCAGATGTACACCTGCAACGGCACCATCGCGCAGAAGTGGACGTTCACCGGCGGCACGCTCCGCTCGCAGAACAACCTGTGCATGGACGTGGCCTGGGGATCCCGCGACAACGGCGCCGCGATCCAGATCGCGACGTGCAACGGCACGGGCGCGCAGCAGTTCGTCCTGTCGGGCGCGGGTGACCTGGTCAATCCTCAGTCCAACAAGTGCGTCGACATCGGCGGCTGGAACCCGAACGACCGCGCCCCCCTGATCCAGTGGGAGTGCCACGGCGGCGCCAACCAGAAGTGGCGCCGAGGCTGACAGCTCGACGGCACGGCCGGTGAAGTCGGCCGTGCCGCACCCGCTCCCTTCACCCCCCACCCCGATGCCCCCGCCGTTGTCCCGCCGCCTTGCGCGGCGAGGACGGCGGCCGGGTGCGCAGGTCCCAGAGGAGCCGAGGTATGCACGTATCGTCCCGGCGGTGGCGCCTTCTGGCCGCCGTCATGATGCTGGCCCAGGCGGTTCTCATCGCCTCGGGCCAGCGGGCGGCCGACGCCGCCGTCACGCAGTTGCCCTTCACCGTCACCAACAACTCCGGCCGCGGCGACGCGACGTACATCTATGTCATCGCCCGCAACTCCACCGGCCAGCAGGGATACGTGGACGGGTCGGGAACCTGGCGCGCGTACAGCTTCCCCCCGTCCACGCCCAACGGGCCCGTGCTGGCCCCCGACATCTCCATCCCCGGGCCGGGCAACGGCGCGAGCAGGACGGTCATGCTGCCGCCGAGCCTGTCCGGCGGCCGCGTCTACCTGTCGATGGGGAACAAGCTGCAGTTCCTCCTGACGACGAACGGCCTGGTCGAGCCCGCGCCCTGGGTCCCGAGCGACCCGAACGCCAACATCCTGTACGACTGGACGGAGTTCGCGCGGGCCAGCAGCGGCGGCACGGGCATCTTCATCAACTCCACGACGGTCGACATGTTCAGCATCCCGCTGACCGTCAGCGTCACCGACACCGCCAACAGGACGCAGACGCAGGGCATCACCGGGAACCGCACCGGCATCCTGAACGCGTTCGGCGCGCTCGGGTCGCCGTGGTCGGGCCTGACCACGACGCGCACCTCCGACGGCCTCCCGCTGCGCGTGCTCTCGCCCGTGCACGCCATCCCCAGGGGGTCGTTCCCCTCGGGGTACCTCGACTCCTATGTCAACGCCGTGTGGTCGTACTACGCCACGCACACGTTGAACGTGCAGACGTCGCTGGGCGACTTCACCGGCACGACCAGCGGAGCGAACTGGACGTTCAGGGGCACTTCCGGCAACGTCATCGGCACGCTCACCAGGCCCGCGACGAGTGACGCCTTCGCGTGCGCCGGGGGCTTGCAGCCGCCGAACCAGCCGGACCAGGCGGCGATCCTCGCGGTCGGCGCGCGTGTGTGCGCGGCGCTGAACCGGGCGACGCTGTCGACGGCGGGCCGGGTCATGTTCGACACGCAGCCGACGACGGACCCGGCGAGGTTCTACGGGCAGTCCGCGTCTAACCTCTTCAGCAAGACGATCCACGACTTCTCGCTGAACCGCCTGGCGTACGGCTTCTCCTACGACGACGTGGGCGGGTTCGCCCCGGTGATCGACCAGCCGAACCCGGCGTCGGCCGGTATGACGATCGGAAGCTTCGGCACGGGCGGCGGAGGCGGCGGCACGGTCGCCGGGGAGCCGATCACGGGTCCGGGCGGCAAGTGCGTGGACGTCTCGGGCGACGACAACGGCGGCAACGGCGCGCCGGTGCAGCTCTGGGACTGCCAGTCCTACGCCGTGGACCAGCACTACACGATGGTCGGCAACACCCTGCGCACGTTCAACGGCGGCAAGTGCCTCGACGTCGTGGACAACGCCACCGCGAACGGGTCGAAGGTCCAGATCTGGGACTGCTCCGGCGCCGGCAACCAGCAGTGGGTGCTGCAGTCCGACGGGTCCATCAGGAACGCCGGGTCCGGCCGGTGCCTCGACTCCCCCAACGGCGCGACCGGCAACGGCACCCGGCTGCAGATCTGGGACTGCAACGGCTCCGCAGCGCAACGCTGGTCCTTCGCGGGCGGGGCGAACATCGCCGGCCCCGGCGGCAAGTGCGTGGACGTCTCGGGCGACGACACCGGCGGCAACAACGCCGTCGTCCAGCTCTGGGACTGCAACTCCAACGCGAAGGACCAGTTCTGGACCTGGAGCGGGCAGACGCTGCGCACCCTCGGCCGCTGCCTGGACGTGCAGGGCGGCGGCACCGCGAACGGCACGTTGCTGCAGCTCTACGACTGCAACAACACCGGCGCGCAGAACTGGGTGCAACTGTCCAACGGGTCGATGCAGAACCCGCAGTCCGGCCGGTGTATCGACTCCCCCAACGGCGCGACCGGCAACGGCACCCGCCTGCAGATCTACGACTGCAACGGCACCGCGGCACAGCGCTTCGCCGTGCAGTGACCCGCCGTCACGTGGCCGGCGTCGCCCCGGCGCCGGCCACGTGGAGGTCGCTCCGGAAGGAGGCGGCGGCTCACGTCCGGCCGATGGTGCTCTCGCGGATCTCCAGGGCGAACGGGGTCTGGACGTCCTGGACGTCGAAGGGCGCGGCGTTCTCGGCGGCCTCGGCGCTCCTGGCGTGGATGAGCGAGACGGCGGCCTCGGCGATCGCCCTCTTGTCGGGGGCGATCGTGGTCAGCGACGGAACGCTGTAGGCGCTCTCTTCGGTGTTGTCGAAGCCGACGATCGCCAGGTCCTCCGGGACGCGGACGCCGCGGTCGGCCGCCGCCCGCAGGGCGCCGATGGCGAGCAGGTCGTTGAAGCAGAAGACCGCGTCGGGCCGTTCGGGGAGGTCGAGCAGGTGGCTCATGGCCCGCGCGCCCTCCCCGCGGTGGTATTCGCGCACGGGGACGTCGAGTTCGTCGTCCTGCGGGAGCCCGGCCTCGCCGAGGGCCGCGCGGTACCCCTCCAGGCGCAGGGCCGCGGTGCCGCGGGTCGGGTTGCGGCCGATCGCCGCGATCCGGCGCCTGCCGATCGTGGCCAGGTGGCCGACCGCCGTCCGCGCGGCGAGGACGTTGTCGATGGCGACGTGGTCGATCGGCACGTCCACGGCGTGCTCGCCGACCATGACCAGCGGCACCCTGGAGTCGAGGTCGGCGAAGTCCTCCGCCGAGAGGGCCTCGGGGCTGAGGATCGCGCCGTCGATCATGTGCGGGCCCATCGAGGTGAGGGCGGTGCGCTCGCGGTCCCGGGTGCCCTGGGTCTGCTCGATGAGCACGTTCCACCCGTGGGCCTGGGCGGCGGTGATGATGAGCCCGGCGAGTTCCCCGAAGTACGGGATGCTCAGCTCGGGGAGGACGAGGGCGATGAAGCCGGTCTTGCCGCGACGCAGGTTGCGGGCGCCGATGTTGGGCCGATAGCCGGTGGCGATCAGCGCCTCTTCCACTTTGCGGCGGTTCTCCGGCTTGACGAACGCATAGCCGTTGACCACGTTCGACACGGTCTTCACCGAGACGCCGGCCAGCTCCGCGACGTCTTTGAGTGTGGCGGCCCTCACGCGGATCCCTTCACGGATCTGTTATGTCAACGCAAGCCTAGACGTTTTTTCCCTATTTACAACGTTGCTACAACGTCGTAAAAAAGTTGGTGACGCGTCACGACCGGCCGGGACGGCGTACTACGCCCGCGTCTCGAACAGCCCCGCGGGGAACGACCAGAGGAGCTCATATGACAGCCATCAGACAACGGATCCCGGCCGGCGTCGCCGTCACCGCGGTGATCGCTCTCACGCTCACCGCCTGCGCGAAGAGCGAGGAGGGCACGTCCACCGCCACGAACACCGGGCCCGCCGCCACGGCCGCCTCCGCGCAGCCGACCGGGACCGGCTGCACGCTCGCGGGGACCGGCTACCCCAAGATCGACCTGAAGACGGCGAAGATCGGGTTCTCGCAGTCCGAGAAGGAGGCCAACCCGTTCCGGATCGCCGAGACCCAGTCGATCAAGGACGAGGCCGCCAAGCTGGGCGTCCCCACGGGCAACCTGCTGGTCACCAACGCCCAGAGCGACCTGAACAAGCAGGTCAGCGACATCAAGTCCATGCTCGACCAGGGCGCCCAGGCGTTGATCGTCGCCCCGCTCAACTCCGACGGCCTGCAGCCCGCGCTGGACGCGGCCAAGGCCAAGAAGGTCCCGGTCATCACGATCGACCGCAAGGTCACCTCGCAGCCCTGCACCGACTACCTGACCTTCATCGGCTCCGACTTCGTCAAGCAGGGCGAGCGGGCGGCCGACCAGATGATCCGCGTCACCGGCGGCACGGCCAAGGTGGCGATCTTACTCGGCTCGTCCGGGAACAACGTGACCACCGACCGGACCAAGGGCTTCAAGGACAAGGTGGCCGGCACCCCCGGCATCTCGATCGTCGCCGAGCAGACCGGCGAGTTCGACCGCTCGAAGGGGCAGGCGGTGACGGAGCAGCTGCTTCAGAGCCACCCCGACCTCACCGCCGTGTACGCCGAGAACGACGAGATGGGCGTCGGCGCGGTCAACGCCATCAAGGCGGCAGGGAAGAAGCCGGGCAAGGACATCAAGATCGTCTCGATCGACGGCACGCGCAACGCGGTCAAGCTGATCACCGAGGGCTCCTACAACGCCGTCGTGGAGTCGAACCCGCGGTTCGGGCAGCTCGCCTTCCAGACCCTCCAGCAGTTCGTGGACGGCACGCCGATCCCGCCGAACGTGATCATCGCCGACGACGAGTACGACGAGACCAACGCGGCGTCCAAGCTGGCGAACTCCTACTGACCTTGTCCGCCGGCCGGATCCCGGTAGGGGGTGCGTCCGGCTCGTCCTGAGAACGGAGGGTTGTGTGGACGAAATGGACGTACCAGTGCTCGAGGTCGTCGAGGTGAGCAAGGAGTTCCCCGGAGTGCGGGCGCTCGACCGGGTGTCGTTCCGGCTGCGCTCCGGTGAGGTCCACGCCCTGGTCGGGGAGAACGGAGCCGGCAAGTCCACCCTGATCAAGGTGCTCACCGGCGTCTACCAGCCGGACGGCGGGCAACTGTTGCGCGATGGGCGGCCGGTGGTGTTCGGCACGCCGATCCAGGCGCAGCGGGCGGGGATCTCGACGATCTACCAGGAGGTCAACCTGGTGCCGCTGATGAGCATCGCGCAGAACGTCTTCCTCGGCCGCGAACCCCGGGACGCCCTGGGGCTGATCTCCCGGTCCCGGATGCACGCGATGGCCGCCGACCTGCTCGCCGGGTACGGCATCACCGAGGACGTGCGGCGGCCGCTCGGCAGTCTGGGCGTCGGCGCCCAGCAGATGGTCGCGCTGGCCAGGGCCGTGTCGGTGGACGCGCGGGTGGTCATCATGGACGAGCCGACCTCGTCGCTGGAGCCCCGCGAGGTGGAGACGCTGTTCGAGGTGATCGGCCGGTTGCACCGGCAGGGCATCGCGATCCTCTACGTCAGCCATCGCATGGACGAGCTGTACCGGATCTGCGACCAGGTGACCGTGCTGCGGGACGGCAAGCTCGTGCACACCGGCCCGCTGGCCGAGGTCGACCGGCTCTCCCTGGTCTCGATGATGCTCGACCGCGAGATCGGCGAGGTGCGGGCCCATGGCGTGACGAGCTTCGGCGAGGACCGTCACGCGGCGGCCGAGACGCTGCTGCGCGCCGAGGGCCTTTCCAGCCGTCACCGGCTCGCGGACGTCTCGGTGACCGTCCGGGCCGGGGAGATCGTCGGCCTGGCCGGGCTGCTCGGCTCGGGACGCAGCGAGACGGCCCGGGCGCTCTTCGGCGCGCTGCCCCTGGACGCCGGCTCGGTGGTGCTCGCCGGGAAGGCGGTCAGGCCCGGGAGCACGTCCGCGGCGATCTCCGCGGGCATGGCGATGCTGCCCGAGGATCGCAAGGCCGACGGGATCATCCCCAACCTGTCCGTCCGCGAGAACATCGTCCTGGCCGCGCTGCCCCGATTATCCAGGTACGGCCTGGTCAGCCGGGCCAAGCAGGACAAGATCGTGGACATCTTCGTCAAGCGCCTCCGCATCAAGATCTCCAGCCCCGAGCAGAAGGTCTCCGAGCTGTCCGGCGGCAACCAGCAGAAGGTGCTGCTCGCGCGCTGGCTGTGCACACAGCCCGCGGTGATGCTGCTGGACGAACCCACCCGAGGCATCGACGTCGGCGCCAAGGCCGAGGTGCAGAAGCTGATCGACGAACTCGCCGCCGAGGGCATGGGCGTCCTGCTGATCTCCTCCGACATGGAGGAGCTGATCGACGGCGCCGACCGGCTGGTGGTCCTGCGCGACGGCGCCGTCGTCGGCGACCTCCGGGGCGACCAGGTCACCGAGGGCGGCGTCCTGGCGGCGCTCGCGCACCCCTCCGAAACCGAAGGGGACCCCGATGAGTGACGCGGCCCTGGCCTCACCAGCGCGCGCCCGGCGCGCCCACGCGAACCGGCTGCAGGAGTACGGGGTGTACGTCGCCGTCGCGGCCCTGCTGCTGTTCAACGTGGCCTTCACCTCCAACTTCCTGTCGCTCGGCAACTTCCGGACCCAGCTCGTGCAGGTGGCCCCGATCGTCATCGTGGCCCTCGGCATGGCCCTCGTGATCGGCACGGAGGGCATCGACCTGTCGGTCGGCGCGGTCATGGCGCTGGCCGCCGCGCTGATCCCGCTCTACCTCGGCTACGGCCTGGTGCCGGCGCTGGCCATGGCCCTGATCGCGGGCCTGGTCGCGGGCGTGTTGAACGGCGTCCTGGTCGCCTATGTCGGGATCCAGCCCATCATCGCGACGCTCGCGCTGCTGGTCGGCGGCCGGGGCCTGGCCCTGGTCATGGCCCAGGGGCGGCTCGTGGACATCCACAACCCCGCCTTCCTGAACCTCGGCTCCGGAGACCTGCTCGGCATCCCGATCAGCGTCGTCGTCGCGGCCGTCCTCGCGGTGCTGACCGGGCTGCTGATCCGCCGGACCGCCCTCGGCCGGCGGATCGTCGCGATCGGCGGCAACCGCTCGGCCAGCGCCCTCGCCGGGCTGCCGGTGCGGCGGGTGCTGGTCACGGTGTACGCGATCTGCGGGTTGCTCGCCGCGCTCGCGGGCGTGCTGGCCACCGCCCGTCTCGGCGCGGGCGACCCCGCCGACACCGGCATGCTGATGGAGCTGTCGGCGATCACGGCCGTCGTGGTCGGCGGCACTCCCCTGTCCGGTGGCCGGGTGCGGGTCGCCGGCACGGTCGCCGGGGCGCTGCTCATGCAACTGCTGTACGCGACCATGATCAAACACAACCTGCCGGACTCCAGCGCGCAGATGGTCCAGGCGGCGATCATCGTCGTCGCGGTGTACGTGGCGCGCGAACGGAGCGGCCGATGAGCACCTCGACCACCCCCACCGGATTCCACGAGAGCGCCCCGGCGCCCGGCCGCGCCACGCGGGGGGCGGCCCGCCGTGAGCTCGTCGCCGGGCTGCTCCAGCGGCAGGGCGCCGCGCTGGTCTTCGCCGCGGTGATGGCCGTGGCGTGGATCACCTTCCCCGGCTTCGGCACGGCGGGCAACCTGCGGACGCTCGCGCTGCAGAGCTCGTTCCTCGCCGTGATCGCGCTCGGCATGACCCTGGTGATCATCTCCGGCGGCATCGACCTGTCCGTCGGCTCGGTCTACGCGCTCGGCGGGGTGCTGGCGGCCTACGGCTCACGCTGGGGCTTCTTCGGCGCGCTGCTGCTGCCGCTGGCGGTGTGCGGGCTGATCGGCCTGATCAACGGGCTGCTCGTCGCCCGCGCCGCGATGGCGCCGTTCATCGCCACCCTCGCCACCCTGCTGTTCGCCCGGGGACTGCTGCTGGCCATCACCGGCGAGGGCGCCACCACCTACAAGATCGACAGTGACCAGGTGTTCCTGGAGATCGGCCGGGGCGTCCTGTTCGGCATCGGCTACCCCGTCTACATAACGCTGGCCCTGTTCGTCGCCGGAGGCCTCCTGCTGCGGCGGACCGGGTTCGGGCACGCCCTGTTCGCGACCGGCGGCTCGGAGAGCTCGGCCGTGCTGATGGGGCTCCCCGTCGCCCGCACCAAGATCATCGTGTACGTGCTCAGCGGCCTGCTGGCCGGGTTCTCCGGCGCGATGACCGCCGCCTACCTGCAGTCCGGGGTAACCGTCATCGGCGTCGGCACCGAACTGGACGCGATCGCCGCCGTGGTGATCGGCGGCACCCTGCTGACCGGCGGCGCGGGAACCCTGATCGGCACCCTGTTCGGCGTACTTCTGCGCAACGTCATCCAGAACATCATCAACCAGATCGGCACGCTGGACGGCAACTTCCAGTCGGTGGTCAGCGGCGCGTTCCTGCTGGTCGTCGTGGTCGTCCAGCGAACCCTGTCCCACGGCCGCCGCTGACCCCGCAAAACACATGTCCGCGCGAGTCCCGGCACGCTCCCAGGCCGGCGGCTCGCACCCCACCCGCTCACTCGTACTCCATCCATCCCCCCGATCCGAGGACGAGCCATGTCGCAGCCACCCCCGAAGCCCAGCACCGGATCCCGCCGACCGCAGGAGCCCAGCCGATGAGACTGATCAAGGTTCTCACCGCCGTCGTGGCGCTGCTCGCCGGGACGCTGGTCACCGCCGCGCCCGCGCACGCCGACTACATCCCCAAGACGCCGCCGCTGACCACGCCGTGGACGAGCCAGGTGTCGCTCACCAACCCGCTGCCCGAGTACCCCCGCCCGCAGCTCACCCGCCCGGACTGGCAGAGCCTCAACGGCCAGTGGCAGTTCGCCGGCGCCGCCGACCTCAACAGCCCGCCGATCGGCCGGAACCTCGCCGAGACCGTCCTGGTCCCGTACCCGATCGAGTCGGCGCTGTCGGGCATCAAGCGGCACGAGAACAACATGTGGTACCGCCGCACGTTCACCGTCCCGCCCGGGTGGAACGGGCAGCGCGTCCAGCTCAACTTCGGCGCCGTGATGTACCAGGCGTCGGTATGGGTGAACGGCGTCAAGGTCGGCACGCACAGCGGCGGCTACGACGCCTTCACCTTCGACATCACCGGCGCGCTCAACCGCGGGTACAGCACCAACGAGATCGTCGTCGGCGTGTACGCGCCGGTCGACGCCGCCGGGTACCCGCTGGGCAAGCAGCGGCTGAACCCGAGCGGCATCTTCTACACCGCCTCCAGCGGCATCTGGCAGACCGTGTGGATCGAGCCGACCAAGGCCGCCCGCGTCACCCGCCTCGACACCACCCCCAACCTCGCCGCCGGCGCCCTGGACCTCGTCCCGCAGGTCAGCGGCACCGCGCAGGGCGTGCGGGCCGAGGTGCTCAAGAACGGCGCCGTGGTGGCCTCGGCCACCGGGACTCCCGGGCGGCTTCTGCGCGTGCCGATCCCCAACCCGCGCCTGTGGACCCCGGACGACCCGTTCCTGTACGACCTGCGCGTCACCCTGACCGGCGAGGGGGGCGGCGACGTGGTCGGCGGCTACTTCGGCATGCGCTCCATCGGCAAGGCCATGGTGGGCGGCGTGCTGCGGCCGGTCCTGAACGGCAAGTTCGTGTTCCAGCTCGGCACCCTCGACCAGGGCTTCTGGCCGGACGGCATCTACACCGCGCCCACCGACGAGGCCCTGCGCTTCGACCTGGAGAAGCAGAAGTCCCTGGGCTTCAACATGGTGCGCAAGCACATCAAGGTCGAGCCCGCCCGCTGGTTCTACTGGGCCGACCGGCTCGGGCTGATGGTGTGGCAGGACATGCCGTCGATGCGGACCGGCGTCAACCCGTCCACCGCCGACCGCGCGAACTTCGAGTCCGAGCTGCGCCGTATGGTCGACCAGCTCAAAGGCATCACCTCGATCGTGCTGTGGGTGCCGTTCAACGAGGGCTGGGGCGAGTACGACCCGGCGCGGATCGCCGACCTGGTGAAGAGCTGGGACCCCACCCGGCTGGTCACCAACAACTCCGGCTCCAACTGCTGCGGGTTCGATGGCGGCAACGGCGACACGATCGACGACCACATCTATGTGGGGCCGGGCAGCCCTCAGATGCCCACCGCGACCCGCGTCGCGGTGCTCGGCGAGTACGGCGGCCTCGGCCTGCGGGTGTCCGGCCACGAGTGGTCGCCCGGCAACGGGTTCGGCTACGAGTTGCTGCCCACCTCCGCCGCGCTCACCCAGCGGTACGTCGACATCACCGGCCGGTTGCGCGACCTGATCTTCACGCACGGCCTGTCCGCGTCGGTGTACACCGAGCCGACCGACGTCGAGAACGAGGTCAACGGCTTCTACACCTACGACCGGCGGATCGAGAAGATGGACTTCGCCCAGGTGCGGGCGGTGAACACCTCGGTCGTGAACGCAGCGCAGGGCACCTACGTCCCCGTGAACCGGCTCGTGTCGCTCAAGGTCACCACCAGCGGGTACACCGACAGGTCGCTCAGCCTCTCCGCCGGGCTCGGCGTGACCTCGGTCGTGGACGCCGCGTCCTCCGACGCGCTCAAGCGCGACAGCACCTTCTGGACGCGGCCGGGCCTGGCCGACGCCGGCTGCGTGTCGTTCGAGTCGCGCAGCGCCCCCGGGCAGTTCCTGCGGCACTACAACCACCGGGTGCGCCGCGACGCGAACGACGGCTCGGCGCTGTTCAAGGCCGACGCGACGTTCTGCGTCCGCGCGGGGCTCGCCGGCGGCGGCAGCTCGCTGGAGTCCTACAACCTCCCCGGCCGGTACCTGCGCCACATCAACTCCGAGGTGTACATCTCCAACAAGAGCGGCGCCAACCCGTGGGACAACCCGGCGAGCTTCGCGGAGGACGCGACCTGGGCGGTCACCTCGCCCTGGTGGGTCAGCGGCGCGGACCTGCCCACCGGGCAGGCGCGGTCCCTGCAGGTCGTGACGCCCGGGTTCACCGACCGCTACCTGCGCCACATCAACGGGGTCGGCACCACCGAGGTGGTCACCGGCGCGAGCGACGCCACGCTCAAGGCCGACGCCACCTTCATCATCAGGCCGGGCCTGGCCGAGCCGAGCTGCTACTCCTTCGAGTCGCGCAACTTCCCCGGGAACTACCTGCGCCATTCGGCCTTCCGCATCCGCAACGACGCTCGTGACGGCACGGTCCTGTTCGACCGGGACGCCACGTTCTGCGCGCAGCCCGGCCGCTACGGCTCGGGCGACGTCACCCTCAACTCCTTCAACTTCGGCGACAACAACATCCGGCACTACGCGGCCGAGGTGTGGATCGCCTCCAACGGCGGCTCGCACCCCTACGACTCGCCGACCTCCTACGACGCCGACGTGACCTGGCACCTCGCCGCCCCCTGGGCTCCCTGACCCAGGGCCCGCCACACTCGTCCCGCCCGGACCGCCCTCCGGGCGGGACGCCCTGGCCGAACGGACCCGAACCATGACCCTCGCACGTCGCACCTTCCTGGCGGGCGGCGTCGCCGCGGTGGGCATCGCCGCGGCCGGCCTGCCCGCCGCCCCGGCGTCGGCCGCCGCGCCCGCCTACCCCGGCAACCGGGCCCCGCTCCAGCCCGCCGCATTCCTGCGCCTGCCGCCCGGCGCCACCCGCGCCCGCGGCTGGCTGGCCACCCAGCTGAACCGCCAGCTCACCGGGCTCTGCGGTCGCTATCCCGAAATTTCCCACTTCCTGCAATACGACAACACCGGATGGACACGCGGAAACCTCGGCGGCTGGGAAGAGGTGCCGTACTGGCTGCGCGGATACGTGGACCTGGCGTACGTCACCGGCGACGCCACCGCGCTGGCCACCGCCGACCGCTGGATCAACGGGGTGCTCGGCACCCAGAGCGCGGACGGGTTCTTCGGCCCGCAGCCGCTGCGCACCTCGCTGAACGGCCACGCCGACCTCTGGCCGCACATGCCGATGCTGCACGCCCTGCGCTCGCACGCCGAGTACACCGGCGACGCACGCGTGAACCCCTTCCTCGGCCGCTTCTTCACGTACATGAACGCCCAGCCCGCGGGCGTCTTCCGGGACGGCTGGGGCACCTACCGGTGGGCCGACACCATCGACGTCGTCTACTGGCTCTACAACCGGACCGGCGAAGGCTTCCTGCTCGACCTCGTCCGGAAGATCCACGCCAACTCCGCGAACTGGGTGAACAACCTCCCGAGCCAACACAACGTCAACATCACCCAGGGCTTCCGCGAGCCCGCCCAGTACTGGGTCCTGTCCGGCGACCTGAGCCACCGCACGGCCACGTACAACGACTACGCCGCCGTCCAGAACGCCTACGGCCAGTTCCCCGGCGGCGGCTTCGCCGGGGACGAGAACGCCCGCCCCGGCTTCGGCGACCCCCGGCAGGGGTTCGAGACCTGCGGGATCGTCGAGTACATGCTCAGCCACGAGATCCTCACCCGCGTCACCGGCGACCCGGTCTGGGCCGACCGCACCGAGGAACTGGCCTTCAACTCGCTGCCCGCCGCGCTCGACCCGCAGGGCAGGGCCGTCCACTACATCACCAGCGCCAACTGCGTCGACCTGGACAACAGCCCCAAGACCATGGGCCAGTTCGAGAACGGGTTCGCCATGCAGTCCTACCGGCCCGGCGTCGACCAGTACCGGTGCTGCCCGCACAACTACGGCATGGGCTGGCCGTACTACCTCGAAGAGATGTGGCTGGCCACGGGCGACGGCGGGCTCTGCGCCGCCCTCTACGGCCCGTGCACCGTCACCGCCAAGGTCGCCGGCGGGGCGAGCGTGACCGTCACCGAGAGCACCGACTACCCCTTCTCCGGCACCGTCACCTTCACGCTCGCCCTCGGCGCGCCGGTGGCGTTCCCGCTCGTCCTGCGGATCCCGGGCTGGTGCTCCGCGCCCGACCTGCGCGTGAACGGCGCCCCGGTGACGGCGGGCCCCGGCCCCCGATACGCGACCGTCGCCCGCACCTGGTCCAACGGCGACACCGTCACCCTCCGGCTACCCATGCAGCCGGCCGTGAAGATCTGGCCGGCCCAGCACAACGCCGCCTCCGTGAACTACGGCCCGCTGACCTTCTCCCTGCAGATCGGCGAGAACTGGGTGCAAACCGGTGGATCCGCCCAGTTCCCCGAATACGACGTGCACGCCACCACCCCATGGAACTACGGCCTCGTCCAGGGCGGCACGTTCACCGTCGTCGCCGGCGGCAACGCCGACGACCCGTTCACCTCCGCCGGCGCGCCGGTCCGGCTGCGCACCGGCGCCCAGCGCATCGACGCCTGGCAGGCCGACGCGCAGCACGTGGTCACCCCGCTGCAGGACGGCCCGGTCGCCGCGTCCACACCCGTCGAGCAGGTCACACTGATCCCGATGGGCGCGGCACGGCTGCGCATCACGTCCTTCCCGCAGACCGGCGGCACCCGCCCCTGGCTGCCGCCGGGCGCCGCCTTCCGCCTCCAGAACCGCAACTCCGGGAAGGTCCTCGGCGTGGACGGCATGTCCACGGCCGACTCGGCCAACGTCGTGCAGTTCGCCGACAACGGCACCGCCGACCACCTGTGGCGGATCGAGGACGCGGGCGGCGGCTACGTGAAGCTGCGCAACGTCCTGTCCGGCAAGGTGCTGGCGGTGGAGAACATGTCCACGGCCGACTCCGCCCGCGTCCAGCAGTACTCCGACACCGGCACCCTGGACCACCAGTGGCAGCTCGTCGACGGCGGCAACGGGTATCTGCTGCTGCGGAACCGCAACAGCGGCAAGGTCCTCGGCGTCTCCGGCATGTCCACCGCGGACTCCGCGCAGGTCGTCCAGTTCGCCGACAACGGCACCGCCGACCACGACTGGCGGCTCATCCCGGACGGCCAGGTCAGGATCTCGAACGTCCACTCCGGGAAGGTGCTGGCCGTGGAGAACATGTCCACGGCCGACTCCGCCCGCGTCCAGCAGTACTCCGACAACGGCACCGAGGACCACCTGTGGACGTTCCTCCCGGACGCCAACGGGTACTTCCGGATCCGCAACGTCCATTCCGGCAAGGTCCTCGGCGTCTCCGGCATGTCCACGGCCGACTCGGCGCAGGTCGTCCAGTTCGCCGACAACGGCACCGCCGACCACCTGTGGAGGTTGAGGATCAACACCGGCGGCTCCGGCGCCCTGCGCGTCCAGAACGCCAACAGCGGCAAGGTGCTGGCCGTCCACGACATGTCCACCGCCGACTCCGCCAACGTCGAACAGTTCACCGACAACGGCACCCCCGACCACGACTGGCGCATCCTCTGACCGCGCCGCCCCCTTGATACGTCGCGGCGGCCCGGCGGCGGTGACGCGGCCGGGCCGGACGGAGCGGCGTCTACGATCGAGTCATGGCGGGTGCGAGCGTTCTCGTGGTGGAGGACGACCTGGTGATCGGCGCCGAGCTGACCGAGGCGCTGGAGGTCAACGGGTACGCCTCCACACTGGCCGCCGACGGGCGGGCGGCGCTGGACATCGCCCAGGCGGACCCGCCCGCCCTCGTCCTGCTCGATCTGGGGCTGCCCGACATGGACGGGGTGGCCGTCTGCCGCAAGCTCCGCCTGGCCGTCCCCGACGCCGTGATCGTCGTGCTCACCGCCCGCACCGAGGAGTTGGACGTGGTCGTCGCGCTCGACGCCGGGGCCGACGACTACCTGACCAAGCCGTTCCGCCTGGCCGAGCTGATGGCCCGCCTGCGCGCGCACCTGCGGCGGCAGGCCGTCCTCCCACAGGAGCGCACGCTGGCGGCGGGCCCCCTGCGGCTGGACCTGCCGGCCCGGCGCGCCTTCCTGGACGGAGCCGAGCTGACCTTGCGTCCCAAGGAGTTCGACCTGCTCGCGGTGCTGGTCAGCAAGGCGGGAGAGGTCGTCACCCGCGAGGAGCTGATGGACCGGGTGTGGGACGAGAACTGGTTCGGCTCGACCAAGACCCTGGACGTGCACGTGTTCGCGCTGCGCCGCAAGCTGGAGGAGTCCGGCGCGCGGTCGGACAAGGGCGTCCCGCGGATCACCACCGTCCGGGGCCGCGGGTACCGCTACGAGCACTGATCGGCGCGCGCGCCGCCTCGCGGGCATCGCGCGGCCGTACCGGGTGGCCTGATCACGCCGGGGAGGCGGGCAGTAGCAGGCTGAAGACCGGCGGGGCGTTGCGGTGCAGCACCAGGCGGCCGCCCTCGGCCTCCGCGAGAGACCTGGCGAGCGGCAGCCCGATCCCGTGGCCGTCGTGGGCCGAGGCCGGCCGGGCGAACACGTCCTTCCCCTCCGGGACGCCCTCCCCCTGGTCGCCGACGTTCACCGCCACGCCCGGGCCGACGTCCGCGACCGTGATCACGACCTCGCCGGTCCCGTGCGTCAGGGCGTTGTCGAGCAGCACGAGGAGGATCTGCCGCACGGCCGCCGGGGCGGCGGTCACCGGGGGCAGGTCGGGCTCGATCCGGATGGTCAGGCGCCGGCCGCGCTCCGCCAGGAGGCCGTGCCAGTGCCGGCGCACCTCCTCCGCCAGGGCCGGCAGGTCGAGCGGGCGCCCCCCGGCGTGGGTGTGGCGGGCCAGGGTGACCAGGTCCTCGATCACCGTCCGCAGCCGTTCGCCCCGGGCCAGGGCGGTCCGGATGGCGTCGGTCTGGTCGGCGGCCGGGCGGGCGAGCGCCGACTCCAGGCCCAGCAGCAGACCGGTCAGGCCGGTGCGCAACTGGTGGGAGACGTCGGCGCTGAACGCCTGCTCGCGGGCCAGCACGTCGCCCAGCCGCCGGGCCGTGGCCTCCAGCGCCTCCCCCGCCTGGTCGGCCTCGCGCAGCCCCGATCGCGGGGCCCGTACGGTGAAGTCGCCGTCGCCGAGCGCCAGGGCCGCGCCGGTCAGGCGTTCCAGCGGCGTGGCGAGCCGGCGGGACAGGTAGATGGCCATGCCGGCGGCAAGGCCGAGCGCGACCAGCCCGAGCGCGGCCATCAACAGCCACGCCCGGTGGATCCGGTCCTCGATCAGGTCGTGGTGGACGGCGACCCGGACGGCCAGCCTGATCCCTTCGTCCGAGGGGATCGGGGCCGTCACGGCGAGGTAGCCGTCCTCGATGCGCTGGTGCGTGCGCCCGTCGCGGCTGATCGCGGCGAGGGCGGAGGTCTCCGGGCCCGCGCCGAACAGGCGGCGGGCCCCGTTGACCGTGTAGACGCCGACGGTGAGGTCGGCGGCGATGTCGCGGGGCAACGCCGCCGGCAGGCGAGGGTCCTTGCCCACGTCGTCCGGCACGGCTGCGGCGATCCAGGCGGCGTCGCGCTGGAGCGCCGCGGCGGTCTCGTCGTGGTAGAGCTGGTCCACCGAGACCGCCAGCGGCGCGGCGAACAGCAGCACGGCCAGGGCGGTGACGGCGACGATCGCCGCCAGCGCCCGCCGCCGCAGCGGCGTGCCTTCAGCGCTCATGCGCGCATCGTGGCGGTTCGCAGGTAAGCATTCGGATAACTTTCTCCGGCACGGCCGTCGGCCTGACCGTGGGCGGCATGGCCCGTACGCCCGGCCCGGCGTCGCAGGCCGCGGACCATAGCAGGTCGCGCACGGACGCCGGCCGCGGACGGTCGCAGGTCGCGAACGAACGCCCGCGTCGCGAACGCGAATCGAACGTGAACGTCGCGTTAACCTACCGCTCAGCCGACGCTGACCCGCCCGATCCTACGTTGGCGCCATGAACGCGCGACACACCGTCCTTGCGCTGGTCGTGGCCATGGCAGCCACGGCGTGCGGCGGGAACGCCGCCGACCCGACCCCGACGGCGGCCACCGCGCCAGTGGGCCCGACCGCCACCCAGGCCACTCAGCCCGCTACTCAGGCCGCCACTCAGCCCGCCGCGCACCCGACCGAGTCCAGTCCCCCGGGCGACATCCCGGACGACACCGTCTTCCTCCCGTTCCGGCCGCAGGGCCAGGGGTACGAGGTGAAGATCCCGGAGGGGTGGGAGCGCACCGACCTGCCCACCGGCGCGAGCTTCTCCGACAAGCTGAACAGCGTCCGGATCGAGATCGGCCCGCCGTCCGACCCGCCCGGGATCGAGCGGGTGGACCAGAAGAAGGTCAGCCGCAAGGGCGGCGAGGCCGAGCTGACCCGTTACCGCGTCGACAGCGCGCCGGACCCGGTGACGAACAAGGTCATCAGGGACGAGGTCGAGCGGTACGTCTTCACCAAGGGCGGGCGCCGGGCGGTGCTCACGCTGACCGGGCCGGTCGGCGCCGACAACGTCGACCCCTGGCGGACGGTCTCCGACTCGTTCCGGTGGACGTCATGATCCTCCAGGCGGACGAGCTCTACCGCTTCTACCGCTCCGGCGACGAGGAGACGCGCGCGCTGCGCGGGGTCTCGCTGAACGTCGACGAGGGGGAGGTCGTCGCGATCAGCGGCCCGTCCGGCTCGGGCAAGTCGACGCTGCTGAACTGCGTCGCGGGCCTGGACGACCCGGACGGCGGCACGGTGCGGATCTCCGGCGAGCGGGTGAGCCACCGGAGCGAGGCCGACAAGGCGCGGCTGCGGGCGCGGCTGGTGGGCGTGGTGTTCCAGAGCGGCAACCTCATCGAGCACCTCACGGTCGCGCAGAACGCGCGGCTCGCGCAGAGCCTGGCCGCACGGCCCGACCCCGCCCATATGGCCGAGACGCTCGACCGGCTGGGCATCGCCACGCTGGCGGACGCCTGGCCCAGCCGCCTCTCGGGAGGCGAGGCGGCCCGCGCGGCGCTGGCCGTCGCGATGGCCTGCAAGCCCGTCCTGCTGGTGGCCGACGAGCCCACGGGGGAACTGGACGCGGGCAACGAGGCGTCCGTCCTGAGCCTGATCAAGGACCAGGCGTGCTACGGGGTCGCCGTCGTGATCGCCTCGCACAGCGCGGCCGTCCACCGTGTCGCCGACCGCGTCGTCCGCATCGCCGACGGACGGGTGGCGTGATGGGCACGGCCGTCGTGACCTGCCAGGATGTCGCCCGCACCTACGGCAGGGGAAGCAAGGCCGTGGTCGCCGTCCACGGCGTGAGCTGCACCCTGGCCCCCGGCGACCAGGTCGCTCTGATGGGCCCGTCCGGGTCGGGCAAGACCACGCTGCTCCACCTGCTCGCGGGCCTGGACCGGCCGACCACGGGGACCGTCGCGTGGCCCGAGCTGGACGACCGGCCCCGGGGCCGCATCGGCGTCGTCTTCCAGGGGCCCAGCCTGCTCCCTCCGCTGGACGCCGCCGAGAACGTCGCCCTGCCCCTGCTCATCGCCGGGCTCCCCGACGTCGACGCCCGGGCCATGGCGCTGCGCGCGCTGGACTCGGTGGGCATCGGCGACCTGGCGGGCAAGCTGCCGCAGGAGCTGTCCGGCGGGCAGGCGCAGCGGGTCGCCGTCGCTCGCGTCCTGGCGGGGTCCCCGCGACTGATCATCGCCGACGAGCCGACCGCGCAGCTGGACTCCGCGCTCGCGGCCCGCGTGGTGGAGCTGCTCATCACCGTCGCCCGGCGGCTGACGGCCGCGCTGGTCATCGCCACGCACGACCAGATGATCGCCGGCCTCCTGCCCATCCACTGGCGAATGCGAGACGGGGCGCTGGAATGCTGACCATCCTCTGGCTGCGCGGCCTGCTGACCCGCCGCGGCGGACGGCTCGCCGGCGCCGCCGCCGGGATCGCCCTCGCCGTGGCCCTCCCGGCCGCGCTCGGCGTGTTCCTCGCGTCCGCCAAGGCCACCATGACCACCCGCTCGGTCGCACGTGTGGCCGTCGACTGGCAGGTCGAGGCCCAGCCGGGCGCCAAGATCTCCGTACCGATGCCCGGCACCTCGCGGCAGGTGGACTTCGCCCAGTTCGACGGCCTGGAAAACCGGCAGTCCGGGCGGACCGTCCCCACGGGGCCGGGACGGGCCCTCGGCCTGCCCGGCGACTACGCGACCGTCTTCCCCGGCCAGATGAGGCTGCTCACGGGCACCGCCTCCGGCGCCCTCCTCGCCCAGCAGACCGCCGCCAACCTGCGCGCCGTCCCCGGCTCGACGATCAGCGTCCACCGGCCCGGACTCCCGGACGCCCAGGTGAAGATCGCCGGCGTGGTCGAACTGCCCGAGGCCGACTCCCTCTTCCAGCGGGTCGGCGCACCGCCCGGCGCCCAGCCCACGGCCCCGCCGGACAACGTGCTGATCCTGCCGTCGAGTGAATGGCACGCGCTGTTCGACGCGATCCCCCGCGACCGGGTGCGCACGCAGTTCCACGTACGGCTGGACCACCGCCTGCCGCCCGACCCCGCCGACGCCTACATCAAGGTCACCGGCGCCGCCCGCAACCTGGAGGTGCGCATGGCGGGCACCGGCCTGGTCGGCGACAACCTCGGCGCCGCCCTCGGCGCGGCCCGCGAGGACGCCCTCTACTCCCAGCTCCTGTTCGTCTTCCTCGGCGTCCCGGGCGTGGTGCTCGCGATCCTGCTCACGGCGTCGATCACCCGCGTCGGCGCCGTACGGCGGACCGCCGACCAAGCCCTGCTGCGCACCCGGGGCGCCTCGCCCGCGACCTTCCTGCGGCTCGCACTGGCCGAGACGCTGGCCGTGGGCGCCGCCGGCGCCGTCGTGGGCCTCGGCCTGGCCGCCCTCACCGGGTGGCTGTCGCACAGCACGGCGGGCCTCGGCGGCGCGGCCGGATGGACGATCGCCAGCGCCGTCGTCGGGCTGCTGGTCGCCTGCGGCACCGTACTGCCCGCGGCGCTGCGTCCCGCGGGCGTGGTCGCCGGGCGCGCGCCGATCACCATCGGCGGACGAATGCCGGTCCCGCTGCGCTACGGGCTCGACCTCGTCCTCATCGCCACCTCGCTGGTCGTCTTCAAGCTGACCAGCGGCACCGGCCACCAGCTCGTCCTCGTGCCCGAAGGACTGACCCAGATCTCCGTCGACTACTGGGCCTTCGCCGGGCCGGCGTTGCTGTGGGCGGGCGCGGGCCTGCTCATGTGGCGGCTCACACGCCTGCTCCTCGGCCCCGGGCGGGCCATCGTCGCCCGGCTGTCCTCACCCCTGGCCGGCCGGCTCGCCGGGACCGTCGCGGTGTCCCTGGCCCGGCAGGCCGGGCCGCTGAGCCGCGGCGTGACCATGGCCGCCCTGGCCGTCGCCTTCGTCCTGTCCACGGCCACGTTCAACGCCACCTACCGCCGGCAGGCGCTCGTGGACGCCGTGCTGACCAACGGCGCGGACGTCACCGTGACCCGGTCCACCGCCACCGAGGCCCAGCTCTCCGCCGTCCCCGGCGTGTCGGGCGTCGAACCGCTCCAGCACGGCTTCGCCTACGTCGGATCGGACCTGCAGGACCTCTACGGCGTCCGGCCCGGGACCGTCCTGGCCGCCACCCACCTGCAGGACACGTACTTCCCCGGGGACACCGCCGCCGGGGCCGTCAAGAAGCTGGCCGCGCGCCCCGACGCCCTGCTGGTCAGCCAGGAAACCGTCAACGACTTCCAACTGCGCCCCGGAGACCTGCTCCGGCTACGGACGCAGGACGGACGGATCGTCCCGTTCCACTACGCCGGCATCGTCACCGAGTTCCCCACCGCCCCCCGCGACAGCTTCCTGGTCGCCAACGCCTCCTACCTGGCCTCCGCGTGCCCCGGCGGGTGCGGCTCGACGACCTTCCTGATCTCCACCGACGGGACCGCGCCCCACGTGGTCGCCGGCCGGGTGCGGGACCGGCTCGGCCCGGACGCCGGGATCACCGACCTGGACACCACGCGCAAGGTCGTCGGCTCCAGCCTCACGGCCGTCGATCTGTCCGGGCTCAGCGCCATCGAGCTGGGGTACGGCCTGGCGCTCGCCGCCGCGGCGACCGGGCTGCTGCTGATCCTCGGCTTCACCGAGCGGCGCCGCACGTTCGCCCTGGCCCGGGTGCTGGGCGCCCGGCCGCGCCAGCTCGGCGCCTTCATCTGGACGGAGGTCGGCCTGGTCGCGCTCGGCGCGACCGTGCTCGGCGCGGCGGCGGGGTGGGCGCTGGCGCAGATGCTCGTGGTCGTCCTCACCGGTGTGTTCGATCCGGCACCCGATCAGCTCGCCGTCCCCTGGGGCCAGGTGGCCGCCATGGCGGCCGTGGGGCTGATCGTCCTACCCGCCGCCGGAGCACTCGCCCTGCGCGCGGCCCGCCGCCCGCCACTGACCGTCTTGAGGGACCTGTGAAGGGATCCGTGAACGTTGGGGGACCTATGAAGGGATCCGTGAACCTTGGGGGACCTATGAAGGGGTCCGTGAACCTTGAGGGACCTGCGAAGGGGTCCGTGAACCTTGAGGGACCTGCGAAGGGGTCCGTGAACCTTGAGGGACCTGCGAAGGGGTCCGTGAACCTTGAGGGACCTGCGAATCTTGAGGGGCCTGTGAAGGGGTCCGTGAACGCCGTCCGGCTCCTCGTGAGCGTGCTGTTGCTGTCCCTCGCCTCGCTCCTCGGGTTCGCGGCGCGCACACCCGGCTGGACGGCGCGGGACGCGGCGCTCGGCCAGGCGATCCAGTCCGTCCGGACTCCGTGGCTCACCGTGGTCGCGCGGGCGCTCGACATCGGCTTCAACCCGGTCGTCGGCACCGTCGCCGTGGCCGGCCTCGTCGCGGCGCTCGTCTTCACCGGGCGCAGGCGTGCCGCCTGGCGGACGACGGCCGTCGTGCTCGCGGGCTGGGGCGTCAGCGCCATCCTCAAGATCGCCATCGGCCGTCCCCGGCCCCCGGTCGCACACGCCCTGCTCGGCGAGCTCGGCGACAACAGCTTCCCGAGCGGCCACGTGTGCCTGACGCTGTCGATGGCGATCGCCGTCGCCCTGCTGGCCCGGCGGACACGCCACTTCCGGGCCGTCGTCGTTGGCGGCGGCCTGGTGGTGGTCGCGCAGATGCTGGCCCGGGTCTACCTGGGAGCCCACTACCCGGCCGACACCGTGGGGTCGATCATCGCGACCCCCGCCGCCGCGTACCTGGGGCTCAGCCTGGAACGGCTGCGCGCACTCGGCGTCCTCGAGCTACGCGCCACGAACCGGCACCGCGCACGAACGGCCACCCCTCCGGCGACCTCCGACGTCGCCGTACGGCGGGCAGAGCAGGGGGCGGACGGCTTCGTCGGGGGCCAGATGACGTCGGCGGTGAAGGATCGGGCGGGAATCCGCCAGCAGTCGCCTGACCGGGCACCACGAACAACGCTGTCCCGAACAAAAGCCTCATTCGGTGACGAGAAACGCCTCTCGCCATCGGGGTCAAGGAAACCTCCCAGCGATTAGCCGGTATCCGGTAGATGCGCGGGCAGGTCGAGTCCCAGACGACCGGGAAAACGTAGGGAACTCGTACGGGTGGTTCGGATCAGTTAACGGTGTGCCGGTGGTCTTCCCGGGAAAGGTGCCTGCGCGCCTCGCCCAGATGGGATCTTGGACAAGTGCGTTCATCCAGGCCCAAAGGCATATTTGCCGTGACAACGATTACCGGAGTACCCCAATGATCGCGAGAGCGGACACCCGGCCCCTGCCGGACCGCGGCTGGGGCACCGACCGGCACCGCTGGGACGAGGCATATCTGCCGGGCCTGAGCGTTTCCCCGGACCCGTTCCTCAAGGAATACGCCCATCTTTCCGAGGAGGCCCGCCACATGTCCCTGTGGCGCGACCTGGCGTACGGGCCCGGCGAGGCGGAGCGGCTGCAATTCTTCCCCGCGAAATCGCCCGGAGCACCCCTGCTGGTCTTCGTGCACGGCGGATATTGGCAGGAGCTGAGCGAGACCGATTCCACGTTCCCCGCCCCGGCTCTCGTCGCGAGCGGGGCCGCGTACGCCGCCCTCGGGTACGGCCTCGCGCCCCGATACCGGCTGGACGAGATCGTGGAGATGGCGCGGCGCGGAGTCCGGTGGCTGCGCCGAAACGCCACGGCGCTCGGCGTGGACGAACGGCGCATCGTCCTCGCCGGGCACTCGGCCGGCGCCCAGCTCGTCGCGATGTGCCTGGACGCCGAGCCGGTGAGCGCCGCCGTGCTGCTCAGCGGCCTCTACGAGCTGGAGCCCCTGCTGCACGCCTCGATCGGCCCCGCGATCCGGCTCACGGCGGACGAGGCGGAGCGCAACAGCCCGGTACGGGCGCTGCGCCCGGGCATGCCGCCGCTGCTGGCCGTGCGGGGCGCCGACGAGCCGATCGGATTCGCCGACCAGCAGGACCACCTGGTCGCCGCGGCGCGCGCGAACGGCCTGGACGTCACCGACATGGTGGTGCCCGGCCGTCACCACTTCGACCTGCCGATGGGGCTCGCCGACCCCGGCGACCCGCTGGGCCGGGCGGTGCTGGCCCTGCTCGGCGTATGAGCCCGCACATCGCACGACCTGGCATATGAGAGGCGCGAGCGGTCGGCCCGGGCCGACCGGCGGACAGGAGGCGTGCGATGCCGGCGAGATCGCGGACGGTGCTGGTGACCGGCGGTTCGGCCGGGATCGGACGGGCGTGCGTACGGCGGTTCGCCGCCGGAGGTGACCGGGTGTGGTTCACCTATCGCTCCGGCAGGTCCAGGGCCGAGGAACTCGTGGCCGAACTGGCCGACGCGGGCGCGCAGTCGGGGGCGTTCGAGTTCGACCAGGGCGAGTGGGCCAGCCACGAACAGCTTCTGGACGCGCTGCCCGGCCCCGTGGACGTGCTGGTCAACAACGCGGCCGTCGGCTCCAAGACGGTGGAGGACTACGTCCCCGGCCCCGACCACGAGCGCGTGGCCGCCTTCCTGCGCGTCAACAGCGTCGGCCCCCTGTGGCTGATCCAGCGGCTGCTGCCGGGCATGCTCGAACGCGGCTACGGCAAGGTGGTGAACGTCGCGAGCGTCGGCGGCGGCATCTCCGTGTTCCCCGGCTTCCACATCGCCGACGGCATGAGCAAGGCCGCGCTCGCCTACCTCACCAAGCAACTGGCCGCGGAGCTGGCGCACCGGCCGGTCGAGGTCTTCGCGGTCAGCCCGGGCGCGGTGGAGACGGCCATGCTGGAGGCGAGCACGCTGTCCGGGCTGACGACCGGCGAGCGGGCGGCGCTGGAGTCGCGCCTGCCCCGGGGACGGCTGCTGCAGCCCGAGGAGATCGCCGAGGTCGTGTGGTGGCTGACCGGCGACCACGCCGTGCCGCTGCACGGAGCGGTGATCGACGCGTCCATGGGCCTCGGCGTGCACCCGGGCCTGCTGACCGGCATGCCGGCCGCCGCGCCCGTGGAATCGCAACCGGAAGGCGTGCGCTGATGCTGTCGCGGACCGCCCGGCGGCTCGTCGCCGACGTCCCGGCGATCGCGGCGGCCCACTTCGAGGCCGAGGCCGACCCGTACCACGCCACCGACAACCCGGGTGGCCACGTCAACCTGGGCACCGCCGACAACCGGCTCGTGTGGGACCTGCTCGCCCCCCGCCTGGCGGAGGCCGGTCCGCCGCGCGCGCCCGACTGCCAGTACAGGCCGCTGCACGGCACCCCGGAGCTGCGGGCCGCGGTCGCCGCGCTGCTCGGGCCCCGCTGGAACACCATGATCGACCCGGACGACGTGGTGGTGGTCAGCGGCGCGACCGCCGCGCTGGACGTGCTCGCCACCGCGCTGTGCGACCCGGGCGAGGCCATCGTGGTGCCCGCGCCGTACTACGCGGCGTTCGACACCGACCTGGCGGGCCGCTCCGGCGCCCGGCTGATCCCCGCCCCGATGGACGAAGCCACCGGGTACACCCTGGATCCGGAGGCCGTAGACCGCGTGCTGAAGACGGCGCACCGCGACGGCGTGACGGTGCGCGCCGTGGCGATCACCTCGCCGTCCAACCCGGTCGGGCACGTCCACCCCGAGCCCGTGCTGCGGGAGGTGCTGCGGGTGGCGCGGGCGCACGACGTGGACGTGATCGCCGACGAGATCTACGCCCACTCGGTGTTCGGCGCGGAGCCGTTCGTCAGCATGCTCGACCCCGCCCTCTCGGGCGACCATGCCCACCGGGTGCACGGCATCTGGGGCTTCGCCAAGGACTTCGGCCTGCCGGGCCTCAAGGTGGGCGTGCTGCACACCCGCGACCCGGACGTGCGCGCCGCCGCCCGCGCGCTGGCGTACTTCGCGCCCGTCTCCACCCAGACCCAGGCCACGCTGACGCGGCTGCTCGACGACACGCTGTGGGTGCGGGACTTCCTCGACGAGTCGCGGCGCCGGCTCGGCCGCTCGTACTCGTCCGCCGCGGCCCTGCTGGCGGACGGCGGCATCCCGCACGTCGAGGCCGACGGCGGCTTCTCGATCTGGATCGACCTGAGCGAGCGCCTGCCCGACAAGACCGCCGAGGGCGAGCACGAGCTGTGGCGGCGGATCTTCCACTCCGCGCGGGTGAACATCCTGCCCGGCACGGTGTTCGGCTGCCCCCGGCCGGGCTGGTTCCGGCTCTGCCACGCCACGGACGCCGGCACGGTCGCCGCCGGCGTCGCCCGGCTCGCCAGCATGGGAGATACGACGTGAGGAGTCCCTTCGGCCAGTGGTACGAGACGGCGGGCGTCCGGACCGGGGCCCGCCGCATGTTCGCGCAGGAGACTGAGGCCGGCAAGGTCTTCTACCCCGAGCGCCTCGTTCCCTATCTGGACCACGAGGCGCTGGCCGGCCTGCCGCCCGAGCGGCGGCGCGAGCTCACCGTCCGGCACCTCTACCAGTTCCTGCTCTCCACCACGCACCTGGAGACGCGGGTCGTCAACACCACCGCCGAACTGATCGCCAACAACCGCGCCGGGCTCGACCTGCCGGTGTCCGCGCGGCTGGACGCCTTCAAGGTCTACTGCGACGAGGGCTACCACGCGCTGTACAGCCTCGACCTCGCCGGCCAGATCGCGGACGCGACCGGCATCGCGATCCCGCCATGGGACTACGGCGGCTTCGTGGACCGGCTGGAGCTGACCGGACGCGCGTTGCTGCCGGACGCGCCCGCGCTGGTGCCGCTGCTGCAGACCGTCGTGTTCGAGACGCTCATCACCGCCGTGCTCAACGAGATCCCGAACGACCCGTCCGTGGTCGGCGTCGTCCGCGACCTGACCCGCGACCACGCCAAGGACGAGGGCCGCCACCACCGCTTCTTCTCGGGCTTCTTCGCCGAGCTGTGGACCGGCATCGACCCCGGCCTGCGCGCGCCGGTGGCCCGGACGCTGCCCGCGCTCGTCCACGCATGCCTGACCTGGGACGTCGAGCCGGTGCGCGCCTCGCTCCTGCTGGCGGGCCTGGACGCCGCCACCGCGGACCAGGTCGTCGCGGACTGCTATCTCGGCGAGGCCGCGGCCGGGCAGCTCGCCGACACCTGCCAGGCCACCGTGCGGACCTTCCAGTCGGCGGGCGTGCTGGACGTCCCCGGCGCCGCCGAGGCCTTCGCCGCACACCACCTCCTGCCGTCCCCGCAGAACCCGCCGGGACGCCCCCCGTCTCCGCAGGACGCATCGGGACACCCTCCGCCTCCGCAGGACATATCTGGACGTCTTCCCTCTCCGCAGGACCCGCCGGTACAGCACCCAACGACGCGCCACCCATCGTCACCGCGGCCATGAAGGGTCGGCACCATGTCACCCACGTCACCCAGGTCGGTCTCGTCACTAACGTCACTCACGTCACTGACCTACGAGGAGTACCTGCGCCTGCCCGCCCTGCTCGACCTGCGGCGCCCGAGGTCCGTCCCCGTCGAGCACGACGAACTGCTGTTCATCACGGTGCACCAGGTATGCGAGCTGTGGTTCCGGCAGATGCTTACCGAGCTGTCCGACGCCCGCGACCACATGATGGCGGGCGACGGCTACCTTCCGCGGCTGCGGCTGCGGCGGTGCCACGTCATCGCGCGCATGCTGGTGGACCAGTTCGACATCCTCGACACGATGTCGCCGCCCGACTTCCTGCGTTTCCGTGACGCGCTCGGCTCGGCGAGCGGCGCGCAGTCGGCGCAGTTCCGCGCGATCGAGCTGCTGTCCGGCGAGCCGCGTCCCGGCGCGTCCGCGCCGACGCTGTGGGACGGTTTCCTCGCCGTCCTGGTCAAGGCGGGCTTCCGCGTGGGCACCAAGGGGGACAGGTTCGCCACGTACCTGGAGATCGCCGCGAACCGGGCCGACCACGCGGCGCTCTGGGAGCTCGCCGAGGCCCTCGTCGAGCACGACCAGGGGTGGTCGGCCTTCCGTTTCCGGCACGTGCTCATGGTCGAACGCCAGATCGGCCGCCGGGCGGGCACCGCCGGGACCACCGGCGCCGCCCACCTCACCGCCCGCCTCGGCGACCGCTTCTACCCCGAACTGTGGGAGCTGCGCTCGGCCCTGCGCTGACCCCCGCGCGGCCCCCGTGGGCGCGCGCGGGGGGTCGGGTGCCTCTAGTCCTTCGTGTGCACTGTCGACGCGCTGGGCTGTATCAAGGGCTTGAGGCCCTGCACGACGCGGTTCAGCTCCCCGGCCATGTCCGGGCTCAGCGTGACCGCGACCGCCAGGTTGCCGGTGGTGGCCGCCAGGAACTCGACCGTCCCGTCTGGACGGGTGTCCATCGCCCCTGTCAGCTTGCCGATGTCCGTCAACCGGCCCTGGTCGAAGTACCCCTCAGGCCAGCCGGAGCTCCTGACGATGGCGCCTCTGATGACCTTGACGCGCATCTCCCCGCCGGACCCGGCCGACCAGCGGCCCGTCACCGAGGTCCAGCCGTCGCCCATGTCGGTGGCGTCGGGCGTCGCGCGGGTGAGCCCGGCGGGAACGTAGGTCACCGGGACCCCGTCCACCCCGCCGCCGTCCTCGGCCGGCACCGGGTCGTCCACCGGGACGATGGCCTCGGCGATCCGGTCCAGCTCGCCCGCGAGCGGCTCGGTGACGGTCAGCAGGAAGCCGAGGCCCGGCTTCTCCACCCACATCCACACGGACGACTTCCTGCTGCCGAAGACGTCGATCACGCCGGCGTAGGCGGGCCTGCCATGCGTCGTGACCGTCCGCAACGCGGCCGCCTGTTCCTTGGTCGCGCGCGACCAGCGCACCAGGTCCTCCAGCGTCCTGGCGTCGGTACCACGCACGGCACTCAGAACCACCTCGCCGCCGTTCTCGCCGGTCCACTTCGCGGACGGCGCGTCTACCCATGCGCCGCCCTTGGTGTCGATGACCGAGAGCGGCCGGTGGTGCAGGAAGACGCCCTCGGGCAGGTAGGGAACGCGCAGCCCTTCGAGGGTGCCGCCCGCAGGGCCGCTCGGGTCGACCCACAGCCCGTCGGCGATCCTCCGCAGGTCGTCCACCCGGTTCGCGCCGACGGTCACCCGCAGGGTGAGGACGCCCATCTGTTCCAGCCAGACCAGCGTGGACGTGCCCTCCCCGGACACCGACCGGGCCACGCGCCCGCGCACCGTCGCGGGCTCGCCCGGGCCGAGGCCGACGGAACTCGCCGCGAGGCCGTCGTCCGAGAACATGCGGACGGCGTCCGAGAAGCCGTTCTCCGAGAAGCGGTACGCGGTCACGCGAACCAGATCGGGCCCCGCGCCCCAGGTGAGGCTCCTGCCGTTGAGCCGGCCGTCGCGCGCCTGGCCCTCCCTCGGGCTCCCCAGGCCCTCGGGCACGTACCGGACCCGGACCCCGGCGACGACGGAGGGCTCGTCCCGCACGCCCACCGCCACCTCCGAGCGCTTGGCGAACACCCCCTGCGCGAACACGGCCCCGGACACGGCGACCACCGCCGCCACCGCGCTCCCGATGACCCTGACCCGCACGGCCCGCCGCCGCGCCCGCCGTACGACCCGCTCGGCGAGGTCGGGCGCCGCGCGCAGGTGGCCGGTCTCCTCCCACATGGCCCGCTGCAGGTCGTCCTCAAGCATGGGCATTTCCGATCACTCCTTCCAAAGTCCCGTCGAAGTCCCCGGCGATGACCGAGCGGAGCCTGGCGAGTCCCTTCGACGCCTGGCTCTTGACGGTCCCCGCCGAGCATCCGAGGATCTCGGCGGTCTGCGCCTCGCTCAGGTCCTCCCAGTACCGCAGCACGAGCACCGCGCGCTGCCTCGGCGGCAGGCGCCGCAGGCCGTCCACGAGCACCCGCCGCAGTTCCACGTCGGTGTCGCGCGCCGGGCGGTCAGGGGGCGCGGCGGTCGGCACGATCCGCAGGATCGCCCGCCGCCGCGCCCGGCTGATCACCGTGTTGACGATGATCCTCCGGACGTAGGGCTCCGGGTCCGCCTCGTCCCACAGCCGCCCCCAGTTCCGGTACGCGCGTTCCAGCGCGACCTGGAGGACGTCCTCGGCGTCGTCGTGGGAGCCACAGGTCAGGTAGGCCATGCGTAACAGCCGCGTGCCGCTGGCCGCGACGAACTCGGTGAACGCTTCGTGCCGCGCGCTCACGCGCTCTGGTCCCATCTCATGCCCTCCAGTACGCCCCGGCCGCGCGGAAGGTTGCCCGCCGGGAACGCCAAAAGCCTCCCTCGTCCGCGGTGGGCGGCGAGGAAGGCTGCGGGCGCGGTCAGAGGCCGAGGGCCTCGGAGGCCAGGCGGGTGCCCTCGACGCGGACGGCGATCTTGGCGAACGCGGTGTCGCGGGAGGTGGAGGTGTCGTCGGCGAAAGGGGAGAAACCGCAGTCGTCGCAGGTGCCGAGCTGGTCGGGCGGGATGCGCCGCGCGGCGGCGAGCACGCGGTCGCGCACCTGCTCGGGCGTCTCGACGACGGGGTCGATCGGGTCGGTCACGCCGACGAAGACCCTGACCCCGGGGCGCAGGTTCTCGGCGATGATGCCGAGCACCCGCTCGGGGTCGGGCTCCCCGGCGAGCTGGATGTAGAAGTTGCCGGCCTTGAGCTGGAAGAGCTTCGGCAGCAGACCCGCGTAGTCGACGTCGGCGCTGTGCGTGGAGTCCTGGTCGCCGCCGGGGCAGGTGTGCACGCCGATGCGGGCCCGCTCGGCGTCGGTGAAGCGCTCCAGCACCTGGTTGTTCAGGGCGACGAAGTCGTCCAGCACCGACCCGCTGGGGTCGAGCTTGAGCGACAGCCGTCCCTCGGTGAAGTCGAGCTGGACGGCGTGCGCGCCCGCGTCCAGGCACTCGCGGATCTCGGCCTCGGCCTCGGCGGTCAGGTCGTCCAGGAACGCCTTGCGCGGGTAGCCGTCCACGCCGGCGGCCGGGTAGAGCAGGCTCAGCGCCGAGGGGGCGATGATCGCCTGCTTGACCGGGAGCGTCGTGTGGCCCCGCGCGGCGCGCAGGTAGGTGACGGCGTGCCGCTGGTAGCGGAACGGGCCGGCCGTCAGGCACGGCAGTTGGCGGGTGTGCCCGTCTGCGAACGGGATCACGGCGCCGTCGGGGGCCAGAGTGGTCAGCCCCGCGAGGGGATAGGTGACGAAGCTCGGTTTGGACTGCTCTCCGTCGACCAGCACCGGTGAGCCCGCCTGTTCGAGGCGGGCCATGGTGTCGGCAATGGCCTCGTCCTGCCGGGCGGCGAGCTCGGCGTCGCCGATCTTCCCCTCGGCGTGGCCGGAGAGGGCGGCGAGCAGGGCGGGGGGCCGGGGGATGCTGCCGATCGGTTCGGTAGGGATTCCCATGGGGCGCAGCATAAGTGGAGATCCGACCCCCCGGCAATCACGATCCGCGCCCGCCGGGTCACGGAGTGTGCGATCCGGGCCCTAGGGGCGGCCCCGGCGATCTCAGGGGGCGGTCGCGGGCGTGCGGGCACCGCCACAGCGACCGGCGCCGCACCCGGCCATGGGCCTGGTCGGCGCCATCGGCGTCCCGGAGCATGTGATCAGTTGCCTCCACGCTTTGCCTGGAGTGGGACAAATGAGGTTCACTTTGGAGGAAAGCGAGGTTTTCGCCCGTCGCCACCCGTTCGCGTGAGCTAGAGGCCGCCGCGTGAGATCGCCGCGGCACGGGGAAGTGCATATGCGGGACTACAGGGTGGTAGGCGATATGAGCTGGACGAACAAGGCGTTTCCCGGCGAGGAGCGCCGGCGAAATACCGAGGCGCGGACGGCCCGCGCCCCCTCCACTTCGGGCAACCAGCTATGAAGCAGACATCACCGGCAGCACCTGCCCAGGCCGTCGAACCGTTCCGGCACGTCGGCCTGTTCTACCGCGACGAGATCGAGTACACGTCGCGGTGCACGGCGTTCCTGCGAGAGGCGCTGGCGCTCGGCGACCCGGCCATGGTGGCCGTACCCGGCGGCGGCGAGGCGATCCGCGCGGGGCTCGGCGACGACGCCGGCCGGGTGAAGTTCGCGGACATGGCGGTCGCGGGCCGCAACCCCGGCCGCATCATCCCCTCGGTGCTGCTGGCCTTCGCCCACGCGCACCCCGGGCGCCGCGTGTGGATCATCGGGGAGCCGATCTGGAAGGGCCGCACCGAGCTGGAGTACCCGGCCTGCGCCACGCACGAGGCCCTGATCAACGCCGCGTTCGCCGGCCGGGAGGCGACCATCCTCTGCCCCTACGACGCCACGGGGTTGGAGGCGCGCGCGCTCGCCGACGCCGAGCGCACGCACCCCCTGCTCCAGGACGCGGCGGGCTCGCGGCCGAGCCCCGCCTACACCGGCCCGGCGCAGGCCGCCGCCCTGTTCGACGAGCCGCTGCCCGCGCCCCCGCCGCACGCCGCGTCCCACACGTTCAACGGCACGGGCGGGCTCCCGGGCGTGCGCGCCTTCCTCGCCGACTGCGGCGCGTCGGCGGGGCTGGACGAGTGGCGCGTCGGCGACGTCCTCATCGCGATGAACGAGCTGGCGACCAACACCGCCGAGTACACCTGCGGACCCGGAACGGTGACGGTCTGGCTCGAAGACGGCACGCTGGTGTGCCAGCTCGACGACTCGGGGCAGATCACCGACCCGCTCGCGGGGCGGATCCCCCCGCCGGACCACACCAGGCGGGGCCGCGGGCTGGTCATCGTCAACGAGCTGGCCGACCTGGTGCGGGTCCACCACCGCCCGTCGGGCACCAGCGTGCGCCTGCACTTCGATCGGGCGCGGGCCTACCAGGGGACGACGGGATACCAGCCGTAGCCGAACATCGACGGCAGGCGGATGTCCCAGTAGATCAGGGTGAACGAGCCCGCGACGAGGAAGGCGACCGCCGCCACCGTGGCCAGGCGTCCGGGCTTGGCCGCCAGCCACCGGGGGAAGCGCCCGCGCGCGGCGAGCATGAGGACGGCGAACAGCACCGCCATCACCACGATGTTGCCAAGGGACTGCAGGATGAACACCGCGGCCCCGTACAGCGGGTTGTGGATCTCGGCGGCGTACTCGAACAGCTTGTGGAACAGCGGGAACGGGCGGCCGATGAGGAAGCCGCCGACCAGCGCGCCGAGCACGACCATGCGCACGTTCGGGTAGCGGCGCTCCAGGCGCGCCAGCGGGTCGGGGAGGATCTTCAGCGAGGCCAGGCCGAGCCAGAGGAAGGCCAGCCCGACCAGCCCGAACACCACGGACGCCTGGAGCAGCCGCACGGGCAGCCCGTCGCCGATCGTCGCCTTCGAGAGCTGCGGCAGACGCTCGCCGAGGAGGGCCCCGACGGCGCCGTACACACCGCTGACGACGATCATGCCGAGCGCCAGGCGGCTGAGCGGGCGCAGCGTCTCGCGCAGGCGGTCCCGCCAGGACGCGCCCTGGCGGACCAGGGGGAGCACCGCGCCGAACGCGGCCACGTTGCAGGCGGTGAAGGTGCCGGCGAGCCCGGACACGAACGCGAAGATCGCCCCGGCGACGACGCCGGTGATGGCGGTGCCCTTGGCGTCGTAGCCGAGCAGCGTGTTGGCGACGTTGTCCCCGATGACGCTGTCGACGAAGTGGAAGGACCACAGGGAGGCGGCGACCGCGCCCGCGAGGACGCTGAGGAGGACGAGACGGGCCCGGTTCCGGGCGGCGACGGTGGAGCCAGGGGAATCAGGGGAACGGTGGCTGTCGGCGGCTTCGGTCAACGTCATGGCACACCCTCACAGACATCGAAGGTCATGGGAGTCGGGGAGGCTTTCTGATTCGATTAGCGGATCGTAGTTATGTCGTGGCATGCTGTTACCGGCACGCCCGGCGCCCAGGCGACGTCGGGCACCCTCCCCGGTCAGGCCGTGCACGCCTGACCGGTCAGCGTCCGGAGGGACGTGCTCGACGGGCCGACGACTCCAGTCGTCGGCACCAGGGCACGAAGACGATTGGTGAACACCGGGCAGCTCGTTGTGCCTTGATTCCGTGTAACGCACAGGATCGCTAAGCCAATCAGAGACGCTGGATACCGGCGGGCCCGCTGCAACTTTGCGATCGATGGAGGGCATGGTCAAGGAAATATCCCCCTATAGGGGTCCACGCGTTAGATCGGGCGGTTTAGAGCTTTTTCGCCGCTCATCGATAGGGGTGTCATGTGGGTACCGATTCCCCGGGGAGTACGCTGGGTGCGAGCGGCGGCGATTTCGGCGCGGTCAATAACACCCCGGACGGCCCTCCATGGCGCACACCGACCCAACGTGCGAGCTACACATCCGCATGACCGGGCAGGCTCACGACCAGATGCTCCGCCTGCACGGTGACCAGCCCAGCGAGGACGACCTCGCCGCCTGGATGCAGGACGGGACCGTCGTCAGGCTCCTGGTCAGCGAGACGGCGAACAGTCCGCCGCGCGTCATCTTCGTGAATTTCGGAAGTGTCGTCCTGGCATGGCTCGGCCCCTTCAGGTCCGGCGGAGGCACCGCGCTCTGACCCCTGCGGGCCCACCCCTTGATCACTATCGCCGCCCCTCCCCCGCCGGACGCGCGTACCCGCCACCGCCAGGGGAAGGCGACGCCGGGCCCCGCGGGCGGGCGCCTCTGAGGTCACAGGCGTCCGGCCGATTCCCAGCACCCCCACCAGCACACGCGAAATGCCGCTATCGAAGAACCCCCTATGAGGGGTGGCGGCGCAGAAGCGTACCGATAGAGCCTGGATAGCGACCCCTAATAACTTCGTCATTGCGAGCAGGAAAACGGCACGGACGTGAGCCACCGGCCACAGACGAGGGGTCAGCCCGATGAGCAACCACATCAAGACCACCGCCACCCGGATCATCGTTCTCGCGATCATCGCCACCGGCGGCACCGCCGCCCTCGCGACGACGGCCTTCGTGGCGACAGCGCAGCCCACCGCGGTGGTCAACCTCGCCGACGGCACCACCGCGACCCCGACTCCGACGCCGACCCAGAACGGCAACACCCCCTGGGGATGATCACCCCATCGAGCCCGGGAACATGGCGGCTGGAGCGGAGGCTCCGGCCGTTTTTGTTTTTTGGGCCCCCTATTGGCCGTCCGGCGGGCACACCGGGCCTTCGCCGAAAATCCCCGCCCTGAACGCCCGCCCGTAACGCACGATCAACCCACCGCCGTGATCGCCCGTCAAACGATAGGAATACGCGAGAATTCACGCCCCCGAATTTCCGCGCGCGGACGGCCACGCCCGCCACGGGCGACGCGTCACGCCTCACCGCCCTCCCGCGTCCCTTCCCGGCGGATCGGCGGCGAACCGGTGACCGAAGCCGGGCGGACCGGCGGCGCCACCACTCTCATGACGATCCCAATCGGCCCCTACCAGCACGGCCGCGGCTCCGCTCAGGAGTGGGCGCGGAGGAGCTGCGCCTCGGCGTCGGCGAGGTAGTCGTCCAGCAGGCGCTCGGCTCCCGGGGCGTCGCCCGCCTCGATCAGCTTGAGGATCTCGTGGTTGCGCGCGATGTAGGGCTCGTGGAAGGCGCGCGGGTTCTTCATCGCGAGGAAGGTCAGCCGCAGCTCGGCGAGCACCTGGCGCATCATCTCGTCGAGCCGGCCGCTGCCCGCGAGCGCGACGACGGCCTGGTGGAAGCGCATGTTGCCGGTGCCGACGTCCTGCCAGCGCTCCTCGGCCACCGCGCCCTCGGCCGCGACGAGCGCCTCGCGCAGGGCGGCCAGCGCCTCGGGCGAGGGCGGGACGGCGTCCCGGATCGCGGCGCACTCGACGAGCCTGCGGACGCGGTACAGGTCGACGACGTCCTCGGCGGTGAGGTGGCGGACGAACACCCCGCGGTTGAGCTGGTGGACGAGCAGCCGCTCGTGCGAGAGCAGGCGGAACGCCTCTCTCAGCGTGTTGCGGGAGACGCCGAGGGCCGTGCCGATCGTCTCCTCCGACAGCCGGACGCCGGGCTCGAAGACGCCCTCGGTGATGCGCTCGCGCAGGATGGCCGCCACGCGCTCGGCGGTGCTGGTGCGCCCGAGCAGGTCGCGGTCCATGGCCAGCCGCGCGGCCGCGGCCTCCGCACTATCGATCACGACCGTTCAACCCTCCCCGTGACGTGGACGGAAAGAATCTTAGCACTAGGCTATTGTCAAATCGTAGGACGATCCTTATGTTGAATCCATCACCACCCTGGCGTACGGCCTCGCGGTCGTGGCGCTGCTCGGGCTGCCGGAGACACGGGCCCGCCGGCTCATCTGAGCCCGGCCCGACCGCCGCGCGAGCGACGGACCACACTGGAACCAGGAACAGCGACCCCGGAGCACCACATGTCCCGCCTGATCAGAACGATCGACCTCAACTCCGACCTCGGCGAGGGGTTCGGCCGCTGGGAGCTCGGCGACGACGAGGCGCTGCTGGCCATCGTGACCAGCGCCAACGTCGCGTGCGGCTTCCACGCGGGAGACCCGACGATCATGCGGCGCACGTGCGAGACGGCGGTCGCGCGCGGCGTCGCGATCGGCGCGCAGGTCGGGTACCGGGACCTGGCGGGCTTCGGGCGCCGCTTCATCGAGGTGCCGCCCGGCGACCTGGCGGACGAGATCGTCTACCAGATCGGCGCCCTGGACGCCTTCGCGCGCCTGGCGGGCGGCCGGGTCTCCTACGTGAAGCCGCACGGCGCGCTGTACAACGCGATCGTCCACCACGAGGTGCAGGCCGCCGCCGTCGTGGCGGCGGTCCGCGCCTACGATCCGAGCCTGCCGGTCCTCGGCCTGCCCGGCTCCGCGTGGCTGCGCATGGCCGAGGCCGCCGGGCTGACCCCGATCGGCGAGTTCTTCGCCGACCGCGCCTACACGCCGGAGGGGACGCTCGTCCCGCGCGGCCGTCCCGGCGCGGTGCTGCACGATGCGGAGGAGGTGGCGCGGCGCTGCCTGCGCGTGGCCCAGGGCGAGCCGGTGGAGGCCGTGGACGGCACGCCGTTGTCGCCGCGGGCGGCGTCGATCTGCGTCCACGGCGACAGCCCGGACCCGGTGCCCATGGCCCGCAAGGTCCGTGAGGCGCTCGCCGCGTCCGGGTTCGAGATCGCGTCCTTCGCCGACGCCGGCGAGGCGAGGCCCCGGTGAGCCCGCGGTTCCGGCGCTGCGGCGACGGCGCCGTCCTGGTGGAGGTGGGCGGCGCGGCGGAGGTGCTCGCCCTGTACGACACGCTCGCCGCCGACCCTCCGCCCGGGGTCACCGACATCCTGCCCGCCGCGCGCACCCTGCTCGTCCGGTTCGAGCCCCCTGCCGACCGGGGGTCGGTCGAGTCGGCGGTCCTGAACGCCCGCCCGGCCCCGGGGCGGCGCGCGGCGGCGGGCGAGGTGACGGTGCCCGTCGTGTACGACGGCGCCGACCTCACCGACGTCGCCGGGCTGACCGGCATGTCCGAGCGCGAGGTGGTGGAGGCGCACACCGGCACGCTGTGGACGGTGGCGTTCTCCGGCTTCGCCCCCGGGTTCGCCTACCTGGTCGGCGGCGACCCCCGGCTGCGCGTCCCCCGCAGGACCGAGTCGCGCGTGCGGGTGCCGGCCGGGGCGGTGGCGCTGGCGGCGGGGTTCAGCGCGGTGTACCCGCGCGAGTCCCCCGGCGGCTGGCGGCTCATCGGCCGCACGGAGCTGACGGTGTGGGACGTCGCCGCCGACCCGCCCGCGCTGCTGCGGCCCGGCGCGCGCGTCCGGTTCGTGGAGGCCGGCCGTGGGTGAGACGTTCCGCCTGCTGGAGGTGGTCGCGACCGGGCCGCTGGCGAGCGTGCAGGACCTCGGGCGTCCCGGGCGGGGCGATCTCGGGGTGGGACGCTCCGGCGCGGCCGACCGGGGCTCGCTGCGGCTGGCCAACCGGCTGCTGGCCAACCCCGAGGGCGCGGCGGCGCTGGAGGTGACGCTGGGCGGCCTGGCCGTCCGCGCGCACGGCGACCTGCTGGTCGCGCTGAGCGGCGCGCCGTGCCCGGGGACGGTGATCGAGGCGTCCGGGCGGGCGCGCGGCATCGGCCATCACGCAGTCGAGCGCCTGCCGGACGGGGCGACGCTGCGGCTCGGGGTGCCGAGGTACGGCCTGCGCACGTACGTCGCGGTCCGGGGTGGGCTGGACGTGCCCGAGGTGCTCGGGTCTCGGGCCACGGACGTCATGGCGGGGCTCGGCCCGGACCTGCTCCGGGCCGGCGCGCTGCTGCCGGTGGGCCCGCCGCCGGGCCGCTTCCCCGGCGTGGACCTGGCGGCGGTCGCCGAGCCGCGCGACGACGTGCCCGTCCTCGCCGTCCTGCCGGGGCCGCGGGACGACTGGTTCGCCTCGGGCGCGCTGCGGGCGCTGTGCGCGGAGCCGTACGAGGTGACGGCGGACAGCAACCGGGTCGGCATGCGGCTGCGCGGGCCGGTCCTGGAACGGGTGCGGGACGGGGAGCTCCCCCCGGAGGGCATGGTGCCGGGGGCCCTCCAGGTGCCGCCGTCGGGGCAGCCGACGCTCTTCCTGGCGGACCATCCGGTGACCGGCGGCTATCCGGTGATCGCGGTGGTGCTCACGCGGGACGTGGACCGCGCGGCGCAGGTCCGCCCGGGGCAGCGGGTCCGGTTCCGGCTGAGCGCGGACTAGAAGGGCGTTTCCGGCCGGAACGGTTCTGGGCCTGCGGGGTGACGCCGCAGGCGGCCGTGACCGCGTCACGGCCGCCCTTCGCGATCGGGCACGCGCCCGGGCACATGGCGATCACCGATGCCCGGGACGCGACGTACGTCGTGCCGTGATTCCCGGCGAATCCCGACGAATCCCGGCGGCTCCCGGTGGCTCCTGAGGTCCGCTACCAGCCGAAGCCGGCGGCGTAGGTCACCGAGGCGAGCACCTGCTGGCCGGTGGTGTTGGGGTGGAAGTAGTCCCAGGTGCTGATCTGGGAGAGGGCGAACGGGTAGCTGAACACCGCGCCGCCGTCGTACTTGCAGGTCGCCACCTCGCCGCACACGCGGGCGAGCACGGCGTTGTAGTCGGCGACGCGCTGGTGCACGCGGTCGCGCCGCTCGACGTCGGCGGGGCTGGTGGAGCGGGGGTTGGCGAGCAGCGACTGGCAGATGCCGAACGCCGCCCAGGCCGTGCGGGCTGCGGTGTTGTCCTTGCCGACCTCCCACAGCCGCTTCACGTCGGGGACGCTGGCGACGAAGATCGCCGCCCCGGGAAGGCCGGTGGTGAGCGTGCTCATCGCCGAGCGGAACCGGGCCTCGAAGTCGGCGACCGAGGTCATCGTGGACTCCGAGGAGGTGCACGCGTCGTTGGCGCCGATGAGGATCGTGACATAACCGACGCGCTGGGAGACGGCCTGCTGGGCCTGGGCGGTCATGTCGGCGACCACGGCGCCCGTCTTGCCGTCGTTGTAGGCGACGAGGGACGGGGAGACGTTGCGGACGCGCAGGTAGTGGCTGTTGACGGACGTGGTGGACCCGGTGGACCACGACCGTGACGGGCAGTCGACGTAGAACCCGCACGCGTTGAAGCCGCGGGTGATCGAGTCGCCCATCGAGGCGATGGACGTGGGGACGGGCGGCGCGGCGGCGACGGCGGGCGCGGGAGCGGCGACCACGGCGACGACGGCCAGCAGGCTGACGAGTGTGGTGAGGACGGCGAGGACGCGAAGGCTGAGGGTGGGGGGTGGGGTGGGCAAGCGGGCCTCCTGGGGCTGGTCCCCCGTGGCAACGGTTGATCAGAATGTCAGCCCGCTTTGCCTGATTTACAAGCTCACATTACAAATTACTGACTCGTAGGTAACATAGGTCGGGTCCCGGCGCGGGCGCCCGTGCCGGGACCCGAAGACCGGGCGAAACACCCGCGACCAGCACGGGAGCATCCCGGGAACCGAACGGCCGGCCGCCCGTGAGGACGACCGGCCGAGCGGCTCCTGACTCCTCGCCCTTACCTCAGCGCGGCGTCCAGGGCGCCGGTGAGCGTGCCCGGGTCACCGGACATCTCCCAGATCATCGCCCCGAGCAGGTTCTTCGACCGCAGCCACGCGACCTTCTTCTGGATCGACCACGTGTCGTCGAAGCTCCACCACTGCCCGCCGTTGCCGGTGTAGCAGTACGTGGCCACCGCGACCTCGTCGTGCCGCACGGTGCAGCCCGGCACGCTCGCCACGAGGTTGGCGTAGCCGCGCGTGCCCGCCTCCTCCTGGAACTGGCCGGGCGCCGCGCCGGTCGCCGACTGCCACTCGCCGAACTTGCCGCCGTCCGCCACGCCCTGCCAGCCGCGCCCGTAGTAGGCGAGGCCGATGGTCAGCTTGCGGGGGTTCACCCCGGCCTGGAGGTACACGTTGATCGCGTTCTCCACGCTGAAGTGGAAGCTGTACGGGTCGTCGGCGTCGGCGTACAGGTTGCCCTGGTGGCCGGTCCGGTTCGGCTCCCAGGAGTTGTCGCTGCCCGAGCCGTGGAAGTCGTAGCCCTGCACGTTGAAGATGTCCAGGGACTTGGCGACCTCCGGCAGGTCCCAGCCGGCGGCGATCTTCGCCGGGTCGGCCGGGGTGAACGCGGTGAGCTGGTACCGCTTGCCGGTCTCCAGCGTCAGCGCGTCGAGCTGACGGCGGAACTCGGCGATCAGCAGCGTGTTGTTGGCCTTGTCGTTCGGGCTGACGTGGTTGCCCGGGTGGCCCTCGGCGCCCGGCCACTCCCAGTCGAGGTCGATGCCGTCGAAGATGCCCGCGGCGCTGCCGGGGCCGCCCGCGCCGTTGTAGACGGGCAGGTTGCCCTTGATGTAGGTGTCGATGCAGGAGGCCACGAACTTCTTGCGCGCGGCGTCGGTGGCCGCCACGTCCGAGAAGTACTTCGAGTACGTCCAGCCGCCGATCGAGATGAGGATCTTGAGGTTGGGGTACTTGGCCTTGAGCTTCTTGAGCTGGTTGTAGTTGCCGCGCAGGCTCTCCCAGCCGGTGTCGCCCTGGCCGTCCACCGACTGCGCGGCGCTCATCGGCCGCCCGTAGTCGGCGTCGGCGTCGCCCGCGCCGTCACCCTGGTTCGGGTCCTGCGGGTTGGTCGTGGTGCCCCGGGTCACGCCCTGAAGGCAGGTCAGGTTCTGCGGGTCGATGTTGGCGAACGCGTAGTTCAGATGGGTCAGCTTGGCGGCGGCTCCCGTCGTGTCCAGATTCTTGACGAAGTACTGGCGGCCGTAGATGCCCCACTGCACGAAGTAGCCGACCCGCGCGTAGCCGCTGCCGATGACGTCGGTCGTGCTGACCTTGAGCGCGGCGCTCGGCGCGGACAGGTTGTCGTACAGGTCGCGCGCCCGCACGGTGAAGGTGTACTCGGTGGACGGCGACAGGCCGGTGACCGTCGCCGAGGTGCCGATGACGCTGGCGGCCAGCGCCGACCCGTTGTAGACGTCGTACCCGGCCACGCCCTTGTTGTCGGTGGAGGCGGTCCACGCGAGTGCGATCTCGGCGGGGCCGGTGGACGTGCTGCGCAGGCCGGTGGGGACCGTCGGCGCCTGGGTGTCGTCGGCCGGGTTGCTCGTCGTCACCGACAGGGCGGCGCTCGCCGGGGACAGGTTGCCCTTGCGGTCCTTGGCCTTCACCGTGAACGAGTACGCGGTGTTCGGGGTGAGGCCGGTCACGGTGGTGCTGGTGCCGGTCACCTCGGCGGCGAGGGTGGTGCCCTGGAAGACCTGGTAGCCGGTGACCGGCAGGCTGCCGCCGGTGGAGGCGTCCCACGCCAGCGAGACGGTCCTGGTCGTCTTGACCGGCGAGCGCAGGTTTCCGGGCGCGCCGGGCGGGGTGTCGGCGGCGCCGTCGCAGCGCACGTCGTTGACCCGGCAGTTCGAGGGCGAGGCCGACGCGCTGCTCAGCGTGAACGACGGGCTGTACGGCTCGGTGCTCCGGTTCGCGGCGACCGTCGTGTTGTAGTAGACGGGGGTGAGCGTGACGTGGGTGCCGCTCTGGCTGATCGTCGCGTTCTGCGCGCCGCTCGCGGTGACGCCCGAGGGCAGGTCGAACGTGATCGTCCAGCCGTTCAGCGCGGTGGCGGTGTTGTTGTTGACGACGTACGTGCCGGTCGTCCCCGAGGCGGAGTAGATCGCGGTCAGCGGCGCCGGGGGCGGCGGGTCTTCTCCGCTGCCGTCACAGTTGGCGCCACCGATCGTGCAGTTCGCCGGCTGGGCCGCCGCGCTCAACGTGAACGCCGGGCTGTACGGCTCGGTGTTCCCGCCCGGCTGGACTGTGGCGATGTAGTACGCCGGGTTGAGCGTCACGCGGGTCCCGCTCTGGGTGGCGGTGGCGTTCTGCGGGTTGGAGACGGTCACTCCGGCGGGAAGGTCGAACTGGATCGACCAGCCGGTCACGGCGGTGGTGCCCGGGTTGCTCACGACGAACTTGCCCTGGGTGCCGGTCAGGGTGAACGCCGCGGTGAGGCGGGCCGCAGCCGCGTTCACGGGGATCGCAAGGGCGGTCGCCACGAGCGCGAGCAGCAGTACGACGGAGAATCGGCGCATGTGGGAGCTCTTTCCTTTAGGAAAGTTTCCTAAGAGTTGCGTGCAACATAACTCCGGGCCAACCCTTGGGCAAGACCCAAAACGGCCGGGCGTCCCACGAAGAGGATCGACCCGAACGCCAGCGCGGTCACCCCACGTTCGGCGATCGACGCGAATACCATCGGTGATCTACGGCACCCTCAGCGTGACCGTCCATCCGACACCGGCCAAGGAGGCGACGATGATCCGGCGCTGGAATCCACCCGGCGTGGCACCGCCGGTCGCCCAGTACAGCCACCTGGTCTCCGTGCCGCCCGGCTACGACCTCATCATGATCGCCGGCCAGCTCGGGCTGCTGCCGGACGGCACGCTCGCCGGGCCCGACGCCCTGACACAGAGCCTGCAGATCTTCACCAACATCGAGACCCTGCTCAGGGCGGCCGGCGCCGGTCCCGAGCACCTGGTGCGGCTGTTCACCATGGTGTCCGGCACCGAGCACCTGGAGGGCAGCAGGCTCGCCCGGCAGCGGACGTTCGACCGGTGGTACCCCGACGGCGGCTACCCCGCCAACTCGATCGCCGTGCTCGCCGGCCTCAGCACCCCTGAGCTGACCGTCCAGATCGACGGCATGGCCGCCGTCCCCACCCCGGTCGCGTCGGAGATGGCGAACAGCGACCTCATGCACGAAATCATGGAAGCCGTCTGACCCGAGACAGCGCTCGGGCCCCGGGGACGAGGCCCGAGGACAAGGCCCGGGGACAGGCTCCGGGGACGCGACGAAGCCGGGCCGCGGCCGGCGACGAGGCCGAGGGGCCGACCGAGGGCTGGCCGGGGACGGGGACGAGGTCGAGGTCGATGGGCCGGCCGGGGACGCGGGACGGGTGACACCCGGGGCCGGGCACGGCCGGGCGGGGCGGATGACGAAGAATGCGAGGTGTGACGACGTCGCCGTCTCCAACTCCGTCTCCGGGTGACCTCCCGGAGGGCTTCCCCTCCGGCATGGTGACCGCCGAACCCGCTCTGGTCACGAAAGCCCTGGCCGAAGTGTCCGCCATCGGGCCGTATTTCGAGATCTCGTCCGACGCCGGGCGTGAGGACGAGCCGCTCTGGCGGCCTCTGCGCGAGCTGTCCCGCGACACCGAGGCCCTGCGCGCCCGGATCACCGACTACAGGCGGCGGCTGGGCGCCCGGGAGGACCGGGTCGCGGCGTCCATCCTGTTCCAGGGGCTCGCGGCCCGCATGTGGTCCCCGGTGGTCGGCACGGTCAGCGCGTACGGCCTGCTCCCGGCCACCGTGTCCGAACACCTGCTGTGGCGCCCGGTCCCGACCGGACCGCTGCCCCTGTGGGCGCCGCCCTCCACCATGCGCTGGCTCGTCCTCCCATCCCTTGCGACCGGTGCAGCCCCCGAAGCCGGCCCGGCCCCCGCCCCCGAGACAGGCCCGGCCCCCGCCTCTGAAGCCAGTCCGGCCTTCGGCCCCGGAATCGGCCTGGCCCTGGCCCCCGGAACCGGCGCCGCGCCCGCCGGTGCGGCCGGAATCATCGGAGGACCCGGCGCGGGAAACGGTCACGTGGCCGAGCTGGTGTACCGGACCGTCGTGACCGAAATGCTGGAACCCCTGGCCGAAGCCTTCCGCAGTGTGAGCAAGATCGCGAGCGGGCTGCTGTGGGGCAACGCCGGCTCCGCGCTGGCCGGCATCCTGCGCACGCTGCCGCAGGCCCGGCCCGACCTCGCGCCGCGCGCGGCACGCCTGGTGGGCGACGTGCTGCGGCTCGGCGTCCTCGCGGGGACCGGCCGGCTCGCGGAGCCCGCGCCCGGTACACACCTGTTCGTCCGGTCGAGCTGCTGCCTGTACTACCGCGTCCAGCCCGGCGGCTACTGCGACGACTGCGCCCTGATCCCCACCGCCGACCGGGCAGCCCAGTGGGCACGCCTGACAGGAGGCCCCCTGTGACCCGCCACTTGCGGGCGATACATCCCCGCGTGCACCGCCACCGGCCCGCGGAACGCCCCCGCCTGAACCACCACCGACGCGCGGAACGTCTCCACGTGAACCACCGCCGCCCTTCGGAACGTCCCCGTGCCAACCACCGCCTAGGGCCAGGAGGTCCGTCGTGAACGCGCATGCACGGCTCGCCGAGGACGATCTCGGTCTGCCCGTCCCCCTGCCCGCGCGGGTGCGCCGGGTCGTCTCCCTGGTGCCCTCGCTGACCGAGTCGATCGCGGCCACGGCGCCCGGCCTGCTCGTCGGCGCCACCGACTGGTGCTCGCACCCGGAGGACCTCGACGTCGCCCGCGTGCGCGGCACCAAGAACCCCGACGTCGCGGCCGTGATCGCGCTCGCCCCCGACCTGGTCGTGGCCAACGAGGAGGAGAACCGGGTCCCCGACCTCGACGCGCTGCGCGCGGCGGGCGTGCCGGTCTGGGTCACCGACGTGCGGACGCTCGACGACGCGCTGTCCTCGCTGCGGCGCATGCTGACCGGCGCGCTGGGTCTGCCGGAGCCGCCATGGCTGACCGCCGCCGAACGCGCCTGGCAGGAGGCCGGCGACGTCGCGCGCACGCCGCAGGAGGGCTGGGACGCCACGCGCGGGGACGTCACCCGCGCCCAGCAGGAGGCCGGGGAGGCCACCCGTGCCCGGCGGGCGGCCGGGGACGTGGCGCGCACGCGGCGGGCCGTGATCCCGGTGTGGCGCAAGCCGTGGATGGTCGCCGGGCGGGACACCTTCCTCGGCGACGTGCTCCTGCGCCTGGGCGTCGAGAACATCTACGCCGGCCATCCGGAGCGGTACCCGAAGATCCCGCTGCCCGAGCTGCTCGCGACCGCCCCCGACCTGGTCGTACTGCCGGACGAGCCGTACCGGTTCACGGCCGACGACGGCCCGGGGTTCTTCCCCGGCGTCCCCGCGGCGCTCGTGAGCGGCCGCCACCTCACCTGGTACGGGCCGTCGCTGGCCGAGGCGCCCGGCGTACTCGCCGAGGCGCTGCGCCTTGCCGCTCCAGTGCCCTGACCTGCACTAATCTGGGTCGATGGGGCTGCCATACCTGGAGCTCTCCGGGCAGGGCTGGCGGCAGATCGGAGAGCTCGTCCTCGCGTTCGTGCTCTCCGCCGCGATCGGCGCCGAGCGGGAGGCCCGGCAGAAGAGCGCCGGGCTGCGCACCCACACGTCCGTCGGGTTCGCGGCGGCCCTGATCATGATCGTGTCGAAGTACGGCTTCTTCGACGTGCTCGGCACCCACGTCGCCCTGGACCCGTCCCGGGTGGCCGCGCAGATCGTCTCGGGCATCGGCTTCATCGGCGCGGGCCTGATCTTCATCCGGCGGGACGCGGTGCGCGGGCTGACCACCGCCGCGACGATCTGGCTGACGGCGGGTGTAGGGATGGCGGCCGGGGCCGGTCTGTGGCTGCTGGCCCTCGTCGTCACGGCGGGGCATTTCGCGACGATGTACCTCCTCGCGCCGCTGGCCCGCCTGCTGCCGGTCTCCAAGTTGACGCCCTCGCGGCTCCACCTGCGGTACACCGAGGGCCGGGGCGTGCTCCGGCAGGTGATGGAGGAGTGCACGAGGCGGGGGTTCAGCCTGAGCGAGCTGTCGATCGACCAGCAGAGCACCTCGCACGATCCCCGGGCGATCACCGTGTGGGTCAGCCTGCACGGCGCGGGCTCGATCCCCCAGCTCATCGCGACGCTCAGCGAGATCGACGGGGTGCTCGCCGTCGCCGGCCATGACGCCGACGCGTCCTTCCCCTGACCTCCGCTATACCTACACAAGCCCTCTGACCTGCGACGACGCGGGTTTGCGCTCCCCGGCCGGGGGCACTGTAACCTTGTCGCCCGCCCACCGCGACCGCCCCGGGCGGCAGGTGACCATGATCGCGGCGCACGTCGTCTACGGCGCGTCGCCCGTGCTCACGCACAATCGCCTGCGCCGCCGCGAACGGGCTCGCGCCACGAGAACATACCGCCCGGACGGGCGTACTCCCCCGGTTACGCCCCCGGAAAGGCGTCGCGAGGAGGCCTGCAGTGCCGCCCCCGCGCGAAGCCCGTGGCCTGCGGGCCACGATGAACGGGCCCGAGGTCCATCGATCGACGTTTGATCGGGGGTTACGACGATGACCAGCGACGAACACCGCGGCGACCACCACCGCACGGAGAAGGACAGGCGGCTCGATCCCTCCCGGGTCGAGAAGCGGGACACGGTTCTCACGACCGACCAGGGCATCCCCATCGACGACACCGACAACTCGCTGAAGGCGAGTGAGCGCGGTCCCACGCTGATGGAGGACTTCCACTTCCGGGAGAAGATCACCCACTTCGACCACGAGCGGATCCCCGAACGCGTCGTGCACGCCCGCGGCTCGGGGGCGTACGGCTACTTCGAGCCCTATGACGACTCCCTGTCCGTGTTCACCCGCGCGGAGTTCCTGACCACGCCCGGCCTGCGGACGCCGGTGTTCGTTCGCTTCTCGACCGTCGCCGGGTCGCGCGGCTCCGCCGACACGGTGCGGGACGTACGGGGGTTCGCCACCAAGTTCTACACGCGGCAGGGCAACTTCGACCTGGTCGGCAACAACTTCCCGGTGTTCTTCATCCAGGACGCCGTGAAGTTCCCCGACTTCGTCCACGCGGTGAAGCCGGAGCCGGACAACGAGATCCCGCAGGCGTCGTCGGCGCACGACACACTGTGGGACTTCGTCCAGCTCCAGCCCGAGACCACCCACATGATCATGTGGCTGATGTCCGACCGGGCGCTGCCGCGCAGCTTCCGCATGATGCAGGGCTTCGGCGTACACACCTTCCGCCTCGTCAATGCGGACGGCCTGGGGACTTTCGTGAAGTTCCACTGGACGCCCAAGCTCGGCAAGCGGTCCCTGGTCTGGGACGAGACGCAGAAGATCGCGGGCAAGGATCCCGACTTCAACCGCCGCGACCTGTGGGAGTCGATCGAGCAGGGCGCCTTCCCCGAGTACGAGCTGGGGGTCCAGCTCGTCGCCGAGGAGGACGAGCACGCGTTCGACTTCGACCTCCTCGACGCGACGAAGATCATTCCCGAGGAGCTGGTACCGGTGCGACCGGTGGGGCGGCTGGTGCTCGACCGTAACCCGGACAACTTCTTCGCCGAGACCGAGCAGGTCGCCTTCCACCTCGGCAACGTCGTCCCAGGGATCGACTTCACCAACGACCCGCTGCTGCAGGGCCGCCTGTTCTCGTATCTCGACACCCAGCTCATCAGGCTCGGCGGGCCGAACTTCCCGCAGATCCCGGTCAACTGCCCGGTCGTGGACGTCCACAACCATCACCGCGAGGGCTACCACCAGATGCGGATCGACAAGGGCAAGGCGGCCTACCACCCGAACTCGCTGGACGGCGGCTGGCCGGTGCCCGCCGACGGGCGCGCGTACCACCACTACCAGGAGCGGGTCGAAGGGTACAAGATCCGCAAGCGGAGCGAGAGCTTCTCCGACCACTACAGCCAGGCCACGCTGTTCTGGAACAGCATGTCCGACTGGGAGCGCGCGCACATCGTCGCCGCCTTCCAGTTCGAGCTGGGCAAGGTCACGGCCCGCCACGTGCAGGAAGGCGTCGTGCGCAACCTCAACGAGGTCGACCACGACCTCGCCGTGACCGTCGCCGAGGGCATCGGCGTGGACCCGCCGGGCACGCCGCTGCGTCCCAACCACGGCCGCAGCTCCCCGGCGCTCAGCATGGACCACGAGCGCGCCGACACCATCGCCACCAGGAAGATCGCGTTCCTGGTCGCGGACGGCGTCGACGCCTCGCACGTGCGATGCCTCATGACCGAGCTGACCATGCGCGGCGCCATCTGCGAGGTCCTCGCCGCACGCGGCGGATCCGTACGGGGCACGGCGGGCGAAGAGCTCATGGTCACCAGGCCCATGCCGACCACGGCATCGGTGCTGTACGACGCGGTCGTCGTGCCCGGCGGCGCGCAGAGCGTGCGCGCCCTGGCCGAGGACGGCGACGCGGTGCACTTCGTGGCCGAGGCGTACAAGCACGGCAAGCCGGTCGGGGCGATCGGCGAGGGCACCGACCTGCTCGACCTCGCCCGGGTCGCGCCCGATCCCACGCGCGGGGTGATCGTGACCTCCGAATCGGACATGGAGGGCTTCCTGACGGCGTTCACGTCCGCCGTGGCGGCGTACCGCTTCCCACGCCGCGCGACGCGCCCCGTCCCGGCCTGATCTCCGTACCGGCCGGGTCTACGCGGACACTGCCAACGCCTCATTGACGATGTGCTCCGCGATGGCCAGCGAGGCCGTGGCACCCGGGGAGGGCGCGTTGAGCACTTCTACGAGTGGGCCACTCGAGCGAATCGCGAAATCATCGAGCAACCGCCCGGCCGGCGTCACCGCTTGGGCACGCACGCCCCGACCGGCCGGCGCCACATCGGCAGGCCGGAGGTCCGGAAACATCGTCTGGGCGTCGCGGACCAGGAACCGTGGTGTGAGCACCCCGGCCAGCTCCCGAGCCGCCGCGCGAGTGTTGGATGCCGCGAATCTCCAGAATCCCCGGAAGCCGAGGATGTCGACCACATCGCGGGGATTGAAAGCCCGAGCAACGTAGCCCTCGCGGTCCAGTGCCAAGAAGGCATTAGGTCCGAGCAGCAGCCGGCCGTCCACAGTCGGCGTGAGGTGGACGCCGAGGAACGGGTAGCGGGGATCTGGAACTGGATAGACAAGTCCGCGCACGAGATGTGCCCGCGGCTCGCTCACCTCCAGGTAGGTCCCAAAGAAGGGGATGATTCGCGGTTGGTCGCCGGCCCTCGGGGCCAGTCGGTCAGAATGCAGCCCCGCACATGTGACCACAAGGTCGTACGTCGCGGACTCGGCGCTTGCCAGGTCGCTTGTGGGGTCGCTTGTCGGGCACGAGGTGACCCGCACCAGCCCTCCTTGAAATGCGAGGCGTGTGACCCGTGTGCCAAGTTTGATGGTTCCGCCGGCGAGGACCACCTCGCGCGCGAGAGCCTCTGTGACCGCGACATAGTCGATGATCGAGGTGGTCGGCGAGTGGAGTGCGGCCATACCCTCCACATGAGGCTCTATGTCGCGTAAAGCTGCCGGGGATAGTAGTTCCACCCCCGGCACTCCATTGGCGACGGCCCGGTTGAGGATATTCCGAAGGAACCGGACCTCGGTTTCGGTGCGGGCTACGACGACCTTGCCGCAAATCTTATGGGCGATGGAGTGCTCCTCGGCGAACTCAGTGAGCAGGCCGACCCCACGGCGACACAGACGGGCCTTCTGAGAACCAGGCTCGTAGTACAAGCCGGCGTGCACTACCCCTGAGTTGCGCCCGGTCTGATGTCGGGCCAAGCCGGTCTCTTTCTCAAAGAGTGTCAGATCCACCCCCGGCAGCCGACGGGTCAGCTCCCGTGCCACTGCGGTGCCGATGATGCCGCCGCCGACAACTGCGACTCGCTTGGTCACGGCATCACGTCTCCGCAGCTTGGACCGAGCGTCATGCCGACAACAGCGGCATCGCCATGGGCCGCATCGGCGCCGCGGTCGCTCCACGCAATTTGAGTCCAGCCCCCACGAAGGCGAATTCGTACAGTTGCTCGCGGGCCAAGCCCTCAAGGTCGACGACTTCCATGATCGTCACACCGGCCTCGGCCATGAGGTAGGTGTGCACGGGCAACCAGTTGCCCTCCTCGCTGGATGGGATCTGTTCCAACGAGAGGTTGTCCGCCCCGATCAGGGCAGCACCTGAACGCGCCAGGAACTCGGCGCCCTCGCGGGTCAGGCCGGCCTCGTTCTGGATGTACGCCTGGCTCGGCCAGAGGGTCATCTGGCCGGTGCGGATCATGACGATGTCGCCGACCCGCAGCTCGGTCCCCTGTCGGGTCAGCGCCTCACGCAGGTCCTTCTCACCGATGCCATGGCTTTGTGGCAGTACGTCGACACCGTGCAGGGCCGCGACGTCGATCATGACGCCCCGCCCGACAATGGGCGGCTGCTTCTCCGGGCCGCAGACATCCCAGACGCGGTTTCCGAGGTGCTCGTCGGCGTCGAACCCGTTCCAGATCTTGTTGTGGTAGCCGAAGTGGTTCAATGTGTCGATGTGGGTTCCCGTATGGGTGTACATGGAGAACGCATCTCCGGAGTAGCTCACCAACTCAGATTCCTCTCGGCCGATTCCCATGGGGTCGTCGTTGGCCGTGCCGCGAGGCGTGTTCGTCATCCAGATCTGATAGTTCGGCTGTCCGGCCGCAGTGAAGCTGGGCATCCCCACGAAGTAGTCGACGCTCATGTCGATGATGTGGCCGAAATCGGCTCGGCGACCGATATCTTGGGCCATCTCCTTGGAGATGAGGTTGAGCATGCCGATCTCGTCGTCCGGGCCGAACGGACTCTCGGTCACTTGCCGGAAGGTGGCGGCGTTGGCAGCGATGATGCGCTTGGACCCTTCGTCCATGAACAGTGGGCCACACATGTTGGAACCTATCTTTCGTATTGCATTTACATGAATTAATGACCATGCCAATGATGGTCAGGTCATTGAACGATTCGCCCGTACAAATCGGGACGGCGGTCACCGTAGAGATCGAGTTCGAAGGTCTCGGGTTCGAAGATGACTTTGGATCGTCGTGCCAGCGAGAGGTCGATCTCGGACACGACCAGGTGATTCCCCCGAGGAGCGGTAGCGAGCACTTCACCGGTTGGAGCAACGATCGAGCTGCCGCCGAACCACTCCGTGCCGCGTTCATCGTCACCGCGATTAGCGGCCAGGAGGAAGATCGAATTTTCCAGGGCCCGGGCCTGTGGGAGGATCTTCGCCACGTACCCGGCGGAGACGGCCCAGTTGGTGGGGTGGGCAATGATCGAAGCCCCAGCCAAGGTAAGGCACCGTGCCCACTCCGGAAACCGGAGGTCGTAACAGATGCTCAGCCCCACACCGCCAAGGCCGGTGTCCACGACAACTGGTTCGTTTGACCCTGGTGTGACGAACCGGTCCGCACCGAGATAAGGCAAGTGCGCCTTGCGGTACTGGCCCTCATTGCCGCCAGGGTCCACCAGTAGCGCCGTGTTGTAGACGCGACCGTCTTCCTGCTCGAGGTAGCCGACGACCGTAACGAGGTCCAATTCGCGGGCGCGGTGGCGCAGCTTGTCCAACTCTGGACTTTTCCGGGACAGAGCAACCGACCGGCACTCCTCCAGGGACACCTGCAAATAGCCCGTGAGCGCGCACTCAGGGAAGACGACCATGCGGGCACCGAGACGTGCGGCCTCCCGCATCGTGCCCAGGACCGTCGCGAGATTGGCTTCGACATCATTAATGGCGACCGGCACCTGTGCCACAGCGACTTTGACGGCTTTGAGAACTGCGCCGGTGCTCATCTGGTCCCTCCCAGCCGGAACCGGTCCCACCCGCCATTGAGCACGATGGCCGCGACGAGAACCAAGCCGAAGACCATCTGAAGCACAAAGGTCGAGACTGCCATGTAGGTAAGGAAGTTCTGCACGAGATAGATCAGCAGGGCTCCGACCGCGGCGCCGAGCATGCCGCCACGCCCACCCAGCAGGCTGACTCCGCCAAGGGCCGCGGCCGCGATCGCGTTAAGCGTGTAGCCAGGTCCCACCGTAGCGTCCGCACCACCGAGTACGACTATGAGCATGGTGCCGCCAAGACCTGCGCCCAGACCGGAGATGACATATGCGGCGAACCGCACCGGTGTCACGTTGACGCCGGCCGTGTAGGCGGCCCGGTCGTTCGAGCCGGTTGCGCGCAGATGCCGACCGAAGGCAGTGCGACAGAGCAGCATCCACAGAAGGCCCAGAACCAGCACCACCAGGGTGACATTGGGCACAGGTCCGGTGGTCGACTCGAACCAAGCCATCGAGTCCGGGATGAACCCCACCGGTGCCGGCAGTAGGTAGGTGGCCAGACCGCCGTACACGAGGTAGGTGGCCAACGTCGCGATGATCGGAGGGACACGCAGGATGGCAGCCAGCACACCGTTGACGATGCCATTGAGCAGGCCCATTCCCAGAGCCATCAGAATGATGACGGGCAGGGAATCGAGTCCCATGGGCATGAGGTAGCCGCTCAGCAGAACGGCGACCAGACCGGCGGCCGGGCCGATGGATAGATCCAGGCCGCCTCCACCGCTCATGAGCACCGGTGCCTGCGCCATCGCGAGGACCACCAGTGGGGAGGAGTAGAGAAGAACGAGTTGCCAGCCGCCGGAGAGGAACCCCGGATTCTGGGCCGACGTGAGCGCGACCATCAGCACGGTGAGGGCGAGCGCCGGGACGTAGTAGGGAACGGTTTGGATCAGGCGGGCGGTGCGGTGCCCGACCGCTGCCGAAATGACGCTCATGAGTGAGCTCCATTCACAACCTGAGTTGGCATCGCACTCACCCCGAACATTCCCGCCAGGACCACGTCGTATTCGCGTTCTGCGTGCTGGAGAACCCGGCTGACGGTGGAGGCGCGGCAGATGGCGATCCGGTCGCTCGCGACCAATAGTTCTTCGATTTCTGTCGACAGCAGGACGACTGCAACGCCTGAATCGGCAAGTTCTCGTAGCAGCGCGTAGAACTGCCGCTTGGTGCCGATGTCGACACCACGAAGCGGGTCATTCAACACAAGGACTTTCGGATCGGACGCCAGCCATCGCGCGATGAGAACTTTCTGCGCGTTGCCACCAGAGAGACCCGAAATCGGGTAGCGCAGATCGTCGGGGTGCACAGAGAGCTTATCGATGTACTCCTGTGCCTTGGCGTCGACGGTCGCCTGACGAAAAAACCCCAAAGTGGTGAACCGTGACAACACCGATATCATGAGATTGTCGCGCACAGACATCGGGCCGAAGAGACCCTCTTCTTGACGCTTGGCAGGAACGTAGGCCACCCCTTGCCGGAACGCTTCCCGGTAGCTCCGAAGTCGCGATACTCCCTTGCCCCGTGCCGATGCGACAATCTCTACCACACCGCTCGTGGGGCGACGAAGACCGACCAGAGCTTCCACGAGTTCCGAGGCCCCCTGGCCCTCGAGACCGGCAATACCAAGTATTTCGCCTCGACGCACCTGTAGATCGAACGCAGTGGCTGCGGGACGCAATTGCACCGAGTGGCACTCGATGGCGATCTCACGGGACCGGGTGTGTTCCTGGGTCGGGCTGTGCCCCAGGTCCTTAATGGCCCGCCGAGGAGAGGAACCAGCGGTGGCCGACACTTCCGGCCCGCCGCCGCTCATCAGTTCCACGAGCCGCTGCGGGGTCGCTTCGGATTTCTTGAGCACTCCGACCGTGACACCCGAGCGTTGCACCGTGGCTCGGTCAATGAGCAGTTCGAGCTCGTCCATACGGTGAGAGACGAACAGGACGCTACGCCCCTCATCACGCCGCGCACGGATGATCTCGAAAAGTCGGTCTCTGGTCTCGATGTCCAGTGCAGAGGTAGATTCATCGAGGACGAGCAGTTTCCAGGGCCGGACGAGGGCGCGGGCCAAGGTCAGCACCTGTCGTTGCGCGATGGAGAGGCTGTGCACGGGACGCTCCAGGATCTCGACGGGAGTCCCAAGTGAGTCCAGTACCTCCCGCGCCAGGTCCCGTTCTTGGCCGTGGGACCGGGCCCGCCGTACCTGCTCGTCCGTCCCCAGAAAGATGTTCTCGATCGCGGTGTTCTCCTCAGCGATGAGAGTCTCTTGAAAGACGGTCACGATTCCGTTTGCCTGTGCGTCTCGCGGCGATGCCAGGCGTACGGCATCTCCATTGATGCGGAGTTCGCCTTGGGTGGGGTTCACAATTCCGCTGAGGATTTTTACGACCGTGCTCTTGCCCGAGCCGTTCTCACCGACGAGACCGTGGACTTCGCCCGGACTGATGTCGAGTCGCGCGTCACGCAGCGCGACGGTGTTCCCGTAGCGGTGCATGATGTCGACCAGCGCAACGAGGCACTCCGAGGCGGCGGCACCGGTGCGGGGCTCAGAGTCGCTGGGCGACATGACGATCCCGTCCGTAGATGGCGATGAGGATGAGGATGGCGACGCCGAGGAATACCTGCTGGAGGCTGGCGTCGATTGAAAAGCCGATGAGCAGCATTGTGAACTCCGTGGTGAGCAGGACACCCGCGATAGTGCGCGAGTAACTACCGCGCCCACCTAGCAGGGACGTGCCGCCCACGACGACAGCCATCAGGGTCTTGAACATGTAGGGGACACCGATGTCAGCGGCGGCTGCCCCGCTGAATCCAGCCAGTAGGACGCCGGCGATACTCGCGCACAGCGCGCTCGCGGTGTACACGCCGATCCTGACCACGGTCGCGCGTATCAGAGCATAGCCCGCGGCTCTGGGGTTCGAGCCCAACGCGAAAAGTCTTCGTCCGAAAGATGTTCGGCGTTCTATGACCAAAACCAGCACACTGATCGCGATCCAGATGGAGACCGCGGGCGGTAGTGGGATAAAGCCTGTCTTCCCTATAGGAGAGACCGCCGAGGTAACGAAGTCGGGAACCAATCCGCCTGTGTTGCCCCCGGTGGCGAGGAGCACCGCCCCCGTGACGATCGCACCGACGCCGAGCGTGATGACCAAGGGGTGCACCTTGAGGAGACTGGTCAGGGTGCCATTGATCACCCCCACCACGAGGGAGAACGCGACAAGCCACAGGACGATCGAGAGGAAGGACGCGCCCGCAAGGGTGCGAACCGTCACGACAACGCAAGCGAGGCCGATGACCGCGGGGATCGACAGGTCGATCCCGGCGATAATGATCGCCCAGGTTTGACCGACCGCGGCGATTCCAAGCACGGCCGACAAGATCATCAGCGAAAGCAGGCCCTGCGATGTCATCACTGACGGCAGTTTGAGACCGATGAGCAGGAGGAGGACCACCGGCGCGAAGTAGACGAAGTAGACGGTGTTGCGGAAGAAGAGTCCTCTGCGAAGGGCGCGCGGTTCGTGGGTTTTCGCCGGTGGATTGTCGAGTGTCGTCATGAATTGCTCCACGGTGCGCGGGGCCCATGGCGAGGGCCCCGCGCACCGGATCGGCAGTGAGCCCGAGGACTACTGGATGGGAAGGTGCTTCGTGTCCAGAACGGACTCGATTTGTGGCGCGGGTTGGCCACCGGTGAAGAGCGCGTCGTAGTAACTGTCAGGCACGGACGCACCGTCCTTGGGCTGCACCGAACACGAGCTGTTCTCGGTCATGGCCTTGTCGTAATACTCATCGAAATTCGAAGGGTTCACCTCTGCGAGGGGGTAGAGCAGCGTGTTGACCTTGGGGCTCTGACCCGAGAGCATTCGCAGCGCAATACGGTAGGCCTCGACGACGCCTTGTCCACCACCGGCCGCGAACCCAATCGTCTTCAAGCCGTTATTCTTGGTCGCGGCCATCCAGTTACACGAGCCCTCGAATCCGGTCACCACGGGGAGCCGGCGACCCGCCTGCTTGAATGCTTGGATTACGGGAGCAGCGCAGACCCCGCCGTCCCAGACCCCTGCGACATCGCCCTGATGCGTGCTCAGGTAGTTCACCATCTGAGACTTGACCGTGGCCGAGTTCCACTCACCAGTGATCGAGTCGACCTTCATTCCCGCACTCTCAAGGGCAACCTTTGCTCCAAGCTGGCGGGCTTCAGCGGCGGCGACGCCGGGGATCCCCTTGCACATCACGACGGTGCTACCCGGCTTGATCTGTTCAGCCAGCCAGGTGGCAGTACGGTTTCCTGCCGCAAAGGCGCCGGAGTCGCTCTGAATGACATTGGTGCAGTCCGTTCCGGTCTGCATGGCGATAACCAGGGTCCCTGCCTTCTTTGCGGCGTCGAAGGCTTTGCAGACACCGATCGTCGGCGGTTGCATGGCAAAAATGACATTGCAGCCTTGCTGGGTCAGATTCGTGATCTGGTTGGCCTGCAATGTCCCATCATTGTTTGCGTCCGTGACAGCAAGGTCATCTTTGACGAGACCCTTGTCCCGCAACTGCTGGGTTAGCAGCTGGGCCGTCTTGAGCCCCTCTACACGCCAGGAGTTGCCCTGGTAGGCGCTGGAGTAGCACAACTTCCAGGGCGCCTTGGGCGCCTTCCAACCTGCGTACGGGTTCGGTCCGAGCCGCGTACTGTTCCAGAAGCCGGCGTAGTCGGGCCGCACGGACTCGGGCAGGGCATCGAGCGCTTTAGTGTCCTCGGGGGTCGGGTCGACGACGCCGGGGCGCAACTTGGTGTAGGTGGGAGAATCCCCGCTCCCAGCCGCGGTCAGCTTCTCGCTCGATCCGCACGCCGTCAGCATGAACACCACCACCGCCATAACGGCGCCTGCCTTTACGGCGAGGTTTCGCCGTCGTGTGGCGACGGGCTTCATTGCGGTCACCAGTCCCTCCGATTTGGTCATGGGGCGTTGCCTGCCCCTGTCGTGTTGAGGGCAGTGAGCTCATTCCCATTGATCTGCCACATGTTGCATGTTACCCACAACGCTGAGGGTTCCGGAAGTGGGTGAAGGTCGATCTCAGAGCACCTCGTTGGCGCCCGCATGGCGCAGGAAGTCGAAGTCGCAGCCGTCATCCGCCTGCATGACATGTTCGACATAGAGCCGTCGATAGCCACGGGATGCAACAGGTTGTCCGTCGGCGTGCAGTTCGCTTCTGCGGCGGTCCAGTTCTTCTTCGGACACATCCAGCGTCAGCCTGCGCGCGGGGACGTCCAGTGTGATGAGGTCACCATGACGCACCAATGCCAACGGCCCACCGACAGCCGCCTCGGGTGTGATGTGGAGAACGATCGTCCCGGCCGCCGTGCCGGACATCCGTGCGTCAGAGATGCGGACCATGTCGGTGACCCCTCGTTCGGCAAGGCGCCGGGGAATAGGGATGTAACCCGCTTCCGGCATACCCGGAGCGCCGACCGGACCTGCACCGCGTAGCACGAGGATGTCCTCTGGACGCACGTCCAGCTCGGGGTCATCGATCCTCAAGGCGAGGTCTTCGACGCCGTCGAACGGCACAGCCCGGCCTGTTACGCACAGCAACTCGGGCGAGGCCGCCACCTGTTTGATGATGGCACCCCTAGGCGCGAGGTTGCCACGGAGCACCGCGATACCACCGTCGGTGAAGAGTGGTGTCGTCCGCGGCCGAACCACCGTGCTGGAGGGAACGGGGCGTGCGCGCTCCAGCTCGTCCCCCAGGGTCCGCCCTGTCACGGTCAACACGTTCAGGTGGAGGAGATCAGAGATTTCGTGCAGTACCGTGACGAGCCCACCCGCCCGATGGAAGTCCTCCATGTATCCCTCACCGGCCGGCTTGAGATCGACCAGGACGGGGGTGTCCCGTGCCCACCGATCGATGTCATCCAGCGCAAGAGGGATCCCCAGTCGGCCGGCGATCGCCGTCAGGTGGATGATCGCATTGGTGGATCCTCCGATCGCGAACACGACCCGCGCAGCGTTTTCGATCGAGTCGGCAGTGATGATCTGTTTGATGGGCGTTCCGGCCCGGGCAAGGTCCACCGCGGCCGCCCCTGTGGCCTCTCCGACCCGGAGCCTGGCCGCGGTCACGGCAGGCGGCGCCGCGCTACCGAGCAGCGCGATTCCGAGGGCCTCTGCCACGCAGGCCATCGTGCTCGCCGTTCCCATCACCGAGCATGTCCCTGCGCTCCCGACCAAAGCGGAGTTGACTTCATCGATCTCGCCCGGATCCAGGGTTCCCGCTCGGTGTCGCCCCCAGAAGGCTCGGCAGTCGGTACATGCTCCTACCCGTCCTCCCCGATGGGTACCGGTGAGCATGGCACCGCTCACGAGTTGGATGGTCGGGCGCTCGGCCGAGGCTGCGCCCATGAGTTGGGCGGGGACCGTCTTGTCGCACCCGCCTACCAACACGACGGCATCCATCGGCTGCGCCCGAATCATCTCCTCAACATCCATGGACATGAGGTTGCGTAGCAGCATGCTTGTCGGGCTTGAAAAGCTCTCGTGAACGGAGACCGTGGGAAACTCCATGGGGAGCCCGCCGGCGAGCATGACGCCGCGCCTGACCGCCGCGACGAGCCCAGGATTCGCACCGTGGCACGGGTTGTAGTCACTGATCGCAGTGGCGATGCCAATGATCGGCCGCTCAAGAGCGTCGTCGCTATAGCCGGCGCCTTTGATGAAGGCTCGTCGCAGGAAGAGCGAAAAGCCGTCATCACCGTAACTCGTCAGCCCCGCGCGGAGGCCGGCGGGCCCGCGCGATGCACGGTCGGTCGACCTGTCCTCAGACTTCACAAGACATCCCTCTCATCGGATTCGTTTCGGTCAGCGCGGTCGAGCAACTGGGCCAGATGGACTCCGGATCGCGAAGACAAGTCGCTGATCTGTGTGCGGCAGGAGTAGCCGTCCGCGAGCACCACGGCATCGTCGGGGGCTTCGTCCAGCGCTGGGAGAAGTTGCAGTCGCGCGACGGCGACACTGACGTCGTAATGACCGCGCTCGACTCCAAAGTTCCCCGCCAGACCACAACAACCGCCAAGCCGCGTAACGCGCGCACCCGCCCGTTCCAGGAGTGCTTGGTCCGTGTCCCAGCCGAAGACGGCATGGTGATGGCAATGAGGCTGGGCCACTGCCACCACACCTGAGAGGTCGGGAGGTTTCCAGCCGGGTGTTTCGGTGAGCAGTTCCGCGAGTGTCTTCACTGCTGCGGAGAGTTCCCTTGCTCGTGGGTCCTTGAGCAGCTCACGAATGTCGGATCGCAGCACGGCCGCGCACGATGGATCCAGCCCGACGACGGGTAGTCCCTCTCGCACGTAGGGATACAGCACATCGAGTGCGTGTTCCAGCGAGGCGCGTGCCCGGTCAAGCTGTCCGGTCGAGATCAGGGTAAGTCCGCAACATGCGGGCTCGGGCGGGATGAGCACCTCGTAGCCGGCGCGTTCCAGGACGCGTACGGCAGCCTGGCCAACGTCCGACGAGAGTGTGTTCGTGAACGTGTCGATCCAGAGGACGACCCGCCGCCTCCCCGTTCCGATCGGCTTACGGCGTGAGATCCACGTGCGCAGGGATTCCGAGTTCAAGGTCGGTATCGTGCGCCGGTGGTCTATGCCGGCGAGACGTTTCGCCAGGGCCCCGAGCGGCCTGACACGAGCCAGTGCGTTCGCGAGCCGCGGCATCCGTCCGGCAAGCGTAAGCCACCTGGGGAGCCACCCCAGTGTGTAGTGCGTGGCCGGCCGAAGCTTGCCCCGATAGGACTGGTACAGGACCTCTGACTTGTACATGGCCATGTCCACCCCGCTGGGGCAATCGGTGGAACAGCCCTTACACATGAGGCACAGGTCGAGGGCTTCATGGACTTCGGGTGCGTCCCACCGCCCGCCTCGGCTGATCGCCTCCTGAAGTATCCGCGCTCGTCCCCGTGTCGAGTGCATCTCCTCCTTGGTGGCTTGGAAGGACGGGCACATCACGGTGTGATCGGCGGGCTCGGCTCGGCATTTTCCAACTCCGGTGCAGCGATGCACCGCCTGCGTGAAGTCACCGCCGTCTGCGCTGAGCAACATTGCCAGTCCCGAGGGGGAGGGCTGAGCCTGGGCGACCCGAATGTTCTGGTCAAGCGGCGCGGCATCCACGAGAACCCCTGGATTGAGGACGCCATCCGGATCGAGGAGTGCCTTGACTTGGGCGAAGAGCCCTATGGCCGAGGGGGAATACATCAGCGGCAGAAGTTCGCTGCGAGCGCGGCCGTCCCCATGCTCGCCGGACAGCGAGCCGCCATGTGCGACAACGAGATGGGCAGCGTCTGTCATGAACCGCCGGAAGGCCGCTGGGCCGTCGACACGATCAAGCGGCACGTCCAGGCGGACATGGACACAGCCCTCTCCAAAGTGACCGTAGGGCATCCCGGTGAGTCCATGGTCGCGAAAGAGCTCGTCGAGATCGTGCAGGTAGTCGCCCAGCCGGGCGGGGGGAACCGCCGAATCCTCCCACCCCGAGTGGGCCGGCCGACCGGCGGGCGACCGGCCGGCAAGTCCAGCACCATCGGCTCGGATGCGCCACAGAGCCGACATCGCCCCGGGGGCCACGATCACTGCACTATCGCGGCAGGGCACGCTTCGGGCCAAATCACGTGCCCTGGCCATGACCTCCGTCTGGTCATCACCGGCCACCTCGACGAAGAGCCATGCCGATCCGGTGGGGAGTTCCGGCAGCCGGACCCCAGCCCCAGCACGTACGACATCGACCAACCGCGAGTCGAGCCCCTCGCAGGCCGTCGGTCTGAAGGCCGCCGTCAAGGGAGCGGCCTCACCGGCCTGGGCAATGGTGTCGAAGCCGAGGACGACCATCACCCTGTAGGTGGGGTCGACCACCAGCCGTAGCTCGGCATCGAGGATGACCCCGAGAGTGCCCTCGCTGCCGACGAAAGCACGACGGAGGTCGAACCCGTTCTCCGGCAATAGGTGTTCCAGGGCGTATCCAGAGACCTGCCGGTGGAACTTTCCGAACTCGGTTCTTATCGTGAACAGATTCTCCAGGACCAGTGCCCGGAGCCGTTCAAATTGAGGCAGTTGCGGAACCGTTCCCGCCGAGAGGTTGACGACGTCCCCGGTGCTGAGAAGCACCGTGAGCTGTTCAACGGTGTCGACAGTGCGGCCATAGGCCAGTGAACGCGTTCCGCATGCGTTGTTGCCGATCATCCCGCCGATCGTGCAGCGCGAACTCGTCGACGGGTCCGGCCCATACCGGAGGCCGTGACGCGCTGCGGCGCGCTGGACGTCTTTCTGAACAGCACCCGACTGGACGGTCACGGTGCGCCGTTCGGTAGAGACATCACCTATGCGGTTAAAGTACCTGCTCAGGTCGAGCACCAAGCCGGCACCGATCGAGTTACCTGCTACCGACGTTCCGGCGCCCCTGACGGTGAGTGAGGTCCCGAGGTCGCGGCAGACGGTGAGGGCTCGGGCGATATCGTCGTTTGTTCTCGGGTAGGCGACGGCCAGTGGTGGAACGCGATACAGGGAGGCATCACTGGAGTAGGCGGCACGGGTGCCTGCGTCGGCACGGATATCCATGCCGGAGGCCCCTCCCAGTGCCGCTAAGAGTGCTCCGGTTACCTCTGATCCGGGCTTCATTGGTAGTCAGGGATGCGGTGCTCGTGTGAGCCCGTTTCCCCATCCCCCTTTCAATCCGTGCGTGCGGTTTTCCCGCACACGGCTTACCGATGATCGTCTAGACACACAGAACGTCACCCCGGTAGACACGGTCATACAGGGCGTGGAAACGCCGATCCTCTGACTGCTTGGCCGCAGTCCATGGCGTGCGTCGCAGTCCTCGCACCTTCCCCGGCGAAGCACTTTCGACGGGTACGACGGGCCACGGACCGTCGGGGTAGTCGGACCGAGTCACGTCGGTCATGCCCTGACGCTTACCTGCTCCGCCCGCGTGATCAAAGTGAGGGCCCTTCCCTCCCGGCGGGTTATGGTGCACGCCGATCAGGGGTACTACGACCCCCTCGGACTCCCGCTGCGCTCCGGACGACTTCACCATCGGCTCATACGCCCGGTCTCCGCCCGACGCACGGCGTGCGCGGACGGGTCTCTCCTGTTCCAGGCCAGACCGTGAGCACGTTCCTTCGATTAGCGAATCGTAGTTAGGTCGTGGCATACTGTTACCAACACGCCCGGCGCCCAGGCGACGTCGGGCACCCTCCCCGGTCAGGCTATGCACGGCTGTGCACGCCTGACCGGTCAGCGTCCGGAGGGACGTGCTCAGCGGGCCGGCGGCTCCAGTTGCCGGCACCAGGGCACGAAGACGATCGGTGAATACCGGGCAGCTCGTTGTGCCTTGATTCTGTGTAACGCACAGGATCGCTAAGCCAATCAGAGACGCTCTTGACACCCCGCTCAGCCCATTGGATCTCTCCGCAGCACCGGCGCCCGCTACCGGGCGCTCCGGTGCCTACCCGGACGGGACCTTCACCCGCCGGCCTGACGCAGCTTGCACAACACGACACAGGTGACATGTTACCTGCAACATGCCTGCGGGTTACAATATATCCATGATCTTCACTGAGGGAATTCTCGATCCTCTGGACCCCGTCGTTCCGTCGCTGACCGAACGGGCCGTCCAAGTCATTCGTCGGGCCATCACGACGGGTGACCTCATCCCGGGAAAGCTGTACTCGGTCCATCAGTTATCCAAGGATCTCGGGGTCTCCCGGAGCCCGGTCCGTGACGCTCTGTTGCGCCTCGAGGAGACCGGGATGGTTCGGTTCGAGCGCAACAGGGGCTTTCGTATCGTGTTGCCCGGGGCGCGTGAGCTGGCCGAGATCTTCGGCGTGAGACTGGCGCTGGAGGTGCCGGCCGCTGCCATGGCTGCTCGCCGCGCAACCGACGAGCAGATCGCTGCAATGTCTGAGGAACTGGAAAGCATGCGGGCCGCTGCGGCGGACGACGACGAGCCGACTTTCATGCTCCATGACCAGCAGTTCCATAGCGGTCTACTCGCAGCCGCCGGCAACGAGTACGCACGCGGCGTCATTGACAATATCCGCATAGCCACACGCATGGTGGGAACGTCCACCGTGAAGAATCAGCGATCACTGGCCGAGGTGATCCTTGAACACGAACCCATCCTTGAGGCTGTCGCTGAGCGCGACGAGCGGGCTGCCATCTCGGCGATGAGTCGCCACCTGCGCCATACCGGTGAGATGTTGGTCCAGCGCACCTCCTCGCCCCAGCAAGATCCAATCGATTTGGTGTCCCTTTGGTGGCTCTTCGTACCTGAGGGAGGTCTGAGCGGGGACGCGCCGGGCGGGTGATGCCAGGGAAATGAGAGTCGGGGCCCTCCGCAGGATCGGTAGCGACCAAACCGACGACTGGAAGGCCCCGACTTTCTCCGAACCTACGGTGTGTGACCACGCGCAATTCTCTACTGCCCGCTTCACAGCGATAATGGACGTCGCCGGCGCTCGCCGGCCGCGAGGCGGTCAGGCGCGGTAGGCGGCCGTCGCGATCTGGACGAACGATCGGATCAGCGGGTTCGCGTCGCCCTCGTTGCACGCCGCCACCACGCGGCTCGGCGCCATGTCGATCAGTGGTACCACGACCAGTTCCTCGGGTGAGTCGTGCCCGAGCGGGGACATCCCGACCGTGCCGTTCCAGAGCACGGCCTGCAGGCACTCCTGGACGGCGCGCACCACCGGACCCTCGCGCGGCTCGCCGCCGTTCCAGTACGACTGCCAGATCGGGTCGGTGCCGTCCGGGAACTGGAACCAGCGCCGGTCGGCCAGGTCGGCCAGCTTCAGGCGGTCACGGCGGGCCAGCGGATCGTCGGCGCGCAGCACCGCGCCCACCGGGTCGGCGCGCAGCTCGTGCACCATCAGGCCCGTCTCGTCGAACGGCCCGCGGGTCAGGGCGACGTCGACCAGCCCGGCGCGCAGCCCGCAGGTCGGATCGGTCAGGTCGGTCTCGCGGATGCGGACCTCGACGTCCGGGTGCCGCCGGCGGTACGCGGCGGCCAGCCGCGTCGCGCCCCGGTCGGTGCTGTCGCCCAAAATGCCCACGGTGATGGTCGCGGCGCCGGCGGCCGCGGCCACGCGCACACGTAGCCGGTCGGCCTGGTCGAGCAGGGTACGCGCCTCCTCCAGCAGCGCCGCCCCGGCCGGGGTGAGCGTGACGCCCGCGGCGGAGCGGTGCAACAGAACGGCACCGACGTCGGCCTCCAGCTGCTTGATCGCCCGGCTCAGCGGCGGCTGGCTCATATGCAGCCGGGCGGCGGCACGGCCGAAGTGGAGTTCCTCGGCGACGGCCACGAAATAGCGCAGCGTGCGTAGCTCCATGACCGGTGACGATACCCGTATGGTATCGGCGCCACCTAACAGGTTTTGGACGGCCACGGCACCCGGACGGTGGAATCGGAGCATGACCAACGAACCGATGAGCGACGTACCTGCGAGCGTGGTACCCATGGCCGACCCCGCCGTGCAGGTGGCCGGCACCCGGGAGATCGCCCCCGACCTGCTGGTGATCCCCAACCACCGGGTCGGGCTGGTACCCAACATCGGCATCATCGGCGGTACGCAGGCCGTACTCGTCGTCGAGACGGGCATCGGCACCGACAACGCCGAGCAGGTCCTCGCCTTGGCGTCCGAGGCGGCGAAGGGCCGCCGGTTGTACCTGACCACGACGCACTTCCACCCCGAGCACGCCTTCGGCGCGCAGGTGTTCGCCGGCCAGGCCACATACCTGGTCAACCGCGCCCAGGCGGACGACCTGAAGACCAAGGGGCCGGGCTACCTGGAGATGTTCCGGGGTATGGGCGGGCCGATCGCCCGCCGCCTCGACGGCGTTCGGCCGCCCACCCCTGACGTGATCTACGACGACGGGTACGACCTGGACCTCGGCGGCCGGACCGTACGGCTGCGGCCCACCGGCCGGGGCCACACCAAGGGCGACCAGGTGGTCGAGGTGCCGGACGCCGGCGTGCTGTTCACCGGCGATCTCGCCGAGACCGGGCAGTTCGCCATCTTCCCGTGGTTCCCGCCGCACGACACGGACGTCTCCGGTGTGCGCTGGCTGGCGGTGATGGAACGGCTGGCCGCCACCCGACCCCGGGTGGTGGTTCCCGGTCACGGTGACCTCGGCGGCCCGGAGGTGCTCACCGGCGTCCGCGACTACCTGCGCGAGCTGCGCGACGAGACCTGGCTGCGGCGCGACTCCGCGATGGGCGAGGCCGAGATCGTCGCCGAGGTCCGGGCGTTGCTGATCGAGCGGCATCCCGAATGGGTCGGCCAGCAGTGGATCGAGCTGGGCGTCGGCTGCCTGTGCGCCGAGCACACCACATGACCCCTCATCCCCGCCACGCCTGAACGACGGCTTGCCTAGATGTTCGGTAGTCACCGCCGCACCGGCGCGCCCTCGGCCGGGCGACGGACAGGCGTGCTCCACCGGCCTGCTTCACCCACGCGGCCCCCGAGACTTCGGTTTCGCCGTCGCGTGTTGAAGCGGGTGAGCGCACACGCCGGACGGACGTACGGCGTGTGCGGGTAGGCCCTCTAGCTTGCGCGGTGCTCCCTAGCGTCTCTGATTGGCTTAGCGATCCTGTGCGTTACACAGAATCAAGGCACAACGAGCTGCCCGGTATTCGCCAATCGTCTTCGTGCCCTGGTGCCGGCGACTGGAGCCGCCGGCCTGTTGAGCACGTCCCTCCGGACGCTGACCGGTCAGGCGTGCACAGCCTGACCGGGGAGGGTGCCCGACGTCGCCTGGGCGCCGGGCGTGCGGTAACAGTATGCCACGACATAACTACGATTCGCTAATCGAATCAGAAAGCCTGTGTGATGCTCACCCTGGTGCGGTGCTCGCTAACCTGTGTGGTGCTCTGTCGCCTCGCGGAGGCGGCGCAGGAGTGCTTCGCGGCGGGCTTCGAGTGTGGCGATGAACCCGTCCTGCTCGTCGGCCATGTTGATCAGCGCGCCGATCTCCGTCATGTCGGTGGGAGCGTCGGCGCGGTCTCCGATACGCGCGCGCAACTCCTTGGCGGTCTCGCGCAGCCGGGCCAGGTCCTCGTCCACCACGCGGAGCTCCTCCCGGATCGCGTCTGGGTCACGGAACCTGTCGTGCTGGGCGTTGTCGTCACGCGGGTTCTCGCTGTGGCCGGCCATCGGCGCTCCCTTCTCCCCTGGAGCGGCGAATCTCATTCCCCGAGTCCCTCCAGGTCCCTAGAGCAACAGCTCGAAGAGCTGCTGGACGCGCGCTCCCAGTCCCGGGTAAGCGGATTCTTCCCCTCCGGATCGATGATCTTGAAGGCGCAGCCCATCGCACGCCCCTGACGCTCTTCGCATCGTCGCCAACCCTCCGCCCGCCGCACATCCCCTGGTCAGGTAGTAAGCACACCCGTCTGAGGACCCAGACGTCGACAGGAAGCTTTCCTAACAATTCTGAAGGCACCCGGGCGGACGGAGCCGGGTTCAACCGTCGAGGAGTCGCTCGGTTTCGCGCCACAGCCGGGCCTGGAGTTCGGGGTCGTCGCCGGGTGAGGTGGGTTGGATCTGACGGGTTTTGCGGACGGTGTAGTAGCCGCCGGTGCGGCGGGTGAAGGCCGGGTCGGTGGCGAGGGTCACGATCAGGCCTGCGCCACGGGCAGGGTCGCCGATCGACAGCCGGTTGAGGATCTTCTCCAGGATGGCGGCGAAGCGCAGCTCGCGGCCCAGGCCGGTGGTGTTGAAGCCGGGGTCCAGGCAGTTGGCGGTGATCGTGGTGCCGGCCAGGCGGCGGGCGAGTTCCAGGGTGAACATGATGTCGAGCAGCTTGCTCTTGCCGTAGTGCTGCGACGACCCCCGTGCGGTGAACGGAACCGTCTCGGTCAGGTCCTGCGGGAGCCGGAGGGTGCCGTGGCGGCGGGAGGCCTGGGAGGCGACGTTGACGATCCTCGCGGCCGGGGCCCGTCGCAGGGCCGGCAGAAGTTCGCGGGTGAGGAGCCAGGGGGCGAGGTAGTTGACGGCGATCATCTCGGGGTGGCCCTCGGGCGTGGTGCGGGGTGTGAAGGCGTGGATGCCGGCGTTGTTGATGAGGACGTCCACGTGGTCGTACCGGTCGGTGATCTCACGTCCGATGCGCCGCACGTCCGCCAGGCGGGTGAAGTCGGCCAGAAACACCTCGATACGCGCGTGAGGGGCGTGGGCGCGGAGTTGCTCTCGGGTCTGCGTGGCCTTCTCTGGGTCGCGGGCGGTGATCGCGAGGTCGGCACCCCGCCGGACGAGGTCGAGGGCGGCCAGGCGGCCCAGACCGCTGGTGGCGCCGGTGATGACGATGACGGGCTTCATGACGGTCCTGTCCAAGGGCGCGGTGACGGGTTGTTCGGTGAGAGAGGCGTTCGCATGCAGTGGCGATGTCGCCGTTGACGACGGCAGCGATCGCCGACGCCCTCAGCGGGGCCGCCGACAGCGAACCCCCGCCGCCTTCGCGGGCTCGAACCCGGCTCCCGTGACCATGAGCGGCCTTCCAAAGTAGTTTGTATATGCCCATCACCGTAGCCCAGTATAGTTTGGATATGCAAACTAGTCCTGACGGCGGTGAGAGCAGTCGGCACGAGCTCGAACTCGCGCTGGGCGAGCAGATCAACGCCCTGCTGAGCGCGACCCGCGCGCTGAGCGAGCGCAGCGCCGCGCACTTCCACGCCGACCTGCAACCGGCGGCGTTCCATATCGCGCGTTGGCTGTACGCCTTCGGCCCCGCGCGGCCCAGCGCCATCGCCGAAGCCGTCGGCATGGACCGCAGCTCCACCAGCACCCTGATCGGCAAAATGCGATCACTCGGCCTGCTGGACAGCTCACCCACCCCCGAGGACCGGCGCAGTATCATCGTCGGGCTCAGCAAACAGGGCCGCCGGCAGGTCGCGGCGACTCTGGAGGAACGCGGCAAGGAGTTCTACGCCCGCACCCAGGACTGGTCCGAAGACGACCTCGCCCACCTCATCAAGTTGCTCGCACGTCTCACATCCGAGCCGTCCCCGTGACATCCGTGCCCCTGGCATGGCCGTCCACATCTCCAGCGACTGCCGCCTGGACGGGGTCCACTCCGGCATCGGGCGCGACTGCGGCGCCGGGATCAGGCCGAGGGCTGGTTCGGCAACGGACGCGACTGCGGCGCCGGGACCGGTCCGGCCGGGCGGCCCCTTGTCCCGCTAACCCGGTTTCCTCTGATACCGCGATTCGCTATGACGAGACGCGCGTCCCTGCCCCGATCACCCTGTACGGTGCGGCCAACCCGCCGACATACCACGCCCACCCCCGGCAACGCACCGTGCCTCCTCCGACGTGGCGTCGTCTTTCGGGCGCCGCGTCGGCGAGCAGGGACGACGGCGATATCGGCGCCAACATACGGCGAAGGTCCCGGCGAACGTTCTCCACCCTCGCTCTGGCCAATTCTTGCCCTGGGCACCGGCCTGCGGCGTCTCCCGCCCTTGGTTCCAGGAGACGCCGCCTTCAGCTTCTGATGTCAGGCGGTGATTTCGCCGGACTTGAGGCTGCTACGGAACGCGACCCACTCGGCGGCAGGGATGCGTAGCACCGGACCATGCGGACGCTTGCTGTCGCGGATCGCCATCCCATCGCCGTGCAGGGCCGCGATTTCCACACAGTCACCCTCGTCGCCACTATATGAGGACTTAACCCACTTCGCACCGGTCACGTCGACCATTTCTGCATCCACTCCCTGATCAGACTCTGTGACGCGTTCTGCGCAAGCGCGCTGGTTCGTACTGCTTCGTACTTTACCTGAATATGGCGTACATCCTTAGCCTGGACAATGACCTGGCCCTTGCTAGCCGTATCGAGGTAGACGATTTCGCGGCCCTCCCGTATCTGCGCGATGATGAACCCAGCCTGGAGCGCTACGGTACTGCCCGCCGCGAGCGGGACTATCTGAAGCGTGATGTGGGGGTACTCGGCGATGGCCAGGAGATGATTCAACTGCCCTTCCATGACGGCCGCCCCGCCGACCGGCCTTTGAAGGACCATCTCGTCGAGTACGGCCCAGACCATGGGCGGATGCTTGCATGTGAGAATCGCCTGCCGATCGAGACGCGCTTTCACCGCCCGCTCGACGTCCTCGGCCGACAGACCGGGCCTCCCTGCGAGCATGGCTCGCGCGTAGTCGGGCGTCTGGAGCAGACCAGGGACGAGAGTCGGTTGCCATGTCCGCAGGACTACGGCCTGCTGCTCGACTTCCAACCACGCGTAGAACCAGCGCTGGTTACCGTCCGAGCGGCACTCCTCCCAGACCTTGAGCAGGGCGCCGTTGACGCCGAGGACTTCGTCGCACTGCTCGACGAGTTCACGTTGTTGCGGTAGGCGTATCCCCCTTTCGATCGCGCCCATCGCGGCCCCCGTGTAGCCGACCTTGCGGCCTAGCTGGGACTGGCTCATGCGCACCTCCGTACGGAGTTTGCGCAGCTCGTAGCCGAAACGGGCCGCGGGCGAGGCCTCTGGGTTGGTGGTCTGCGGTCGTGACATCGGACCCTCCACGCAACTGAATACAACGGAATGCAACGGGAGACAACCGCGCCATGACAACGCGTTCCCGGTATTCGCTTACGAACAATAGAGCCGAGGAGCACTCTTGGAAGAGCGAATCAAGAACAAGCAAGGAAAAGGTGTCCCGCATGCCACAGATAATCGCAACCAAGACCGTAACGCAACCCCTGAGAATCCGGACATCCCACCGAAAGCATCGAATTCTCATTTAAAGCGCCGGAGCAGCGGAACCGTCTACCGATACCGCCTCCACCTTCATAAAGGCCGGCCACGGCATCCATCCCGTCAGCCACGTCTGGCGCCACGCTTGGAGAGCGCCCAGGTAGCAGCGCCAGAAAGGCGACCACGGAGACGGCTTGCATTGGGCGAAGCCGTCCCATGTCCCATGCCCTGCGCCGGCAAGGTTTCCGCGAGGCCGCGCCGACCCACACCGGAACAGTGTGAAGCCCGAATACTGAACGGAGGTGGAGAGCGGCAGCCTAATAGGCGCAGTCCGAGCGCAGCGAGGCCCTTTCCCGAAGCGCGCCACGACTTCTGGAGGGTGACGGCTGTCGTTTGCGTCTACGGTGCTCCGAGACGATCTCGACACTGTCGTCGATCTTCGACAGGATGTCGGGATGGCCAGCACTGTCGTCGAGATCCATGTCCCGCTGCGAGAAACGCCCGGCCTCGCCGCGACCGACTACCCGTTCCCGTGGATCGACGAGATCGAGGAGTTCCTGTACGACCTGGAACTGCAAGGCCAGATCAAGGTCTTCGACGACGGCGAGCAGGACGGCGAGGTCTACGTCTTCTTCATCGCCGGAGCGGACGAGGAAACTCTGCTGCTCGCGGCATCCCTCGCGGTGACCCGCGACCGAGTCCCCGCTGATGCCTTCGCCATGATCACCGACGATGAAGCACCAGAGTTCGGCCTCGGACACCGAATCGACCTGCCGTGGGCCTGGTCACGCGTGTGAGCCGGGGGAGATCTGACCGATGACTCGCCACATGCCACTGGACGGATTGGCGTAGGGCTTCTCCCGCGTCTCGTCGATGTCTTTTGCTCTCGCGCAGGCGATGTCGATCTTGTCTTGAAAGTTGGCGAAGTCGAGTTGCGCCTTGTCATAGTCCCGCAGATGCTTGCAAAGCAGTGCATTAGCCTGCTTGTACGAGTTCAAATGGCCACGCCGGTTGACGAAATGGAGTAATAGCCAGAACTCGAAGCAAGGGTTGGAGACGGCGACATTGACATTCGATTTAGCGGCCTCGCGTACTGCTTCGGCGATGTCGAACTCGTCAACATCGAAAACCGCCCACACCTCGTCGAAGTCATCCTTGTCCGACTTACTGAACGCGGCGGCATAACGAACGACCTCAAGAGGCGACTTGTCTCGGGTCTTGATTTTGACCGCCACGGCGGGGTTCCGATACAGCCCTTTGACGCCTTCGAGGTACTGCTTCTCCGTTTCTGCCGCTCCACAGACGATCAGAACTCTCAAAGAAAGACGTCTGGCCTGTTTGGCGATCCGGCGCCGTTCGCTGTTTTCCTTGGAAAACTTAGGCATCGTCGTCGGAGCCGTCACTCAAGGCATGTGTGAAGGCTTCTTCAGTGACGAAAGGTACGGCACCCAGCGCTCCGCCCAGGTACCTTTTCTCCCAGTTGAGTCCCTCGCGAGGCTGGAAATCGGTCAGGGGGTATATGGTGGACTCCCCTGTTTGGCTGTCCTTCTCCGCAAACCAGATCTCGTCCCTGCGGAGAGTTTCCTCACCCTGAATTCTTGACAGCAAGGACGCATCATGGGTCGTAAAGATCAACTGCGCTCCGAGCGGATTGGTGGTCCGGTCCTGAAAGAGCTTTACCAGTTGCCTGATCAGTAGAGGATGAAGGCTTGTATCGAGTTCATCGATGACGAGCACCCAACCGTTGCGCAGAGCGGCCACTGTGATTCCGACCAGGTCGAACCAGGTTTTTGTTCCTCGCGACTCATCCCTGAAGCTCAGATTCGCACCGGTCTTCCCGATATGCGTGAACTTCATTGATTGTGCGGCGACTGCAAAGAGGTTGCTCAGTACATCTACTTCCTGACCACTCTTTATTTCTAGCTCGATGGGAGGGCTGGAGCCGAGTTGGAGAGCAAAACGCGCTGCCTTGTCGGCATTCTGGGAACCTTTGACGTGTATCTGTACGTCTGTTATCCCTAGATCTGCGACACGTAGCAGCTCTATTGCCCGGCTCGTCTTCTCCGGTCCATCAAGCAGTTCTCTTGTCATCACCCTCCGGTAGTCAGAGTTGTCGTCGTCCGCGAACCACAGCTTCTCCCGGAACCAACCGGCCACCTTGGACAGTTCGGTGGAGCCGATTCGCTGCACAGATGAAAGAAGCAACATGTTTTCAGGTGTGATGTCGCGGAGCAACGGCACTCTCGTCCCCCGCAGCGAATTCCCAAATCGGTAGTCGGTTCCATGGCGCTCGAACAGGGTCCTACGCTTCTTGTGCGGGTACGAAAAGAGCCATTCTTCAAGCACGGCGTGATCATCGACAGAGAAGCCGTATGTGTAACGAACATCGTCGATGAGCAAGTCCACGGCAAAGCTCGACGGCTCGTTTGTTGCTTCCGAGTCGAGCAGGAAGGGGCGGCGTGGAACCCCTTCGTCGGGCCGCCAGTCGCGAGTCTGGCTTGTCACCGCGTCAAGCATGAAACGCAAGGCGTCCAGGACGTTCGACTTGCCTGATGCGTTCGCACCGTACAACGCCACGATGTTCACGCACTGCCGATCGCGTTGGTATACGGATCTCAGGTCCAGCGTCTGGGGCTCACGGAGTGATCGATGGTTTGCCGTTCGGAATGCCAGCAACATCTAGATCTCCTCGCTGACGACCAACAGGCGGCCTTGTGAACAAGTGAAGTGCGGATGAGTCCTTCTGACTGCAGCGTATGGCCTGCTGATCGGCCTTGCCACCTGACGCTTGGAGATCATTTCGGGTGTATGGGAGAAAGAGGGGGCATGTCGCCCTGCCTCTCCATGTGTTGGAAGCGATCTCTGGCGGCCGGGACCCCTTGTCGGGCGTTTGGGCAGCCCGAGCGGAGCGAGGCCCTTTTCTGGGGCGTGGCCGCGGGGTCACTTCACTCGGTGGGCGACTCTTAGTTCGGTCAGGTAGCGCTTGGTGATCTTGCCGCCGTGGCGGGTGTCGATCAGGGTGCCGATGCAGTCGAGCAGGCCGGCGAGGGCGTCGGAGGGCAGGTCGCGGTGGCCGGAATAGGTGCGCAGGACGTCGAGGTACTGCGTGGTCGTGTACTCGATGTCCCGCTCGTAGCGGAAGAAGCGCACCGGGCCGAACCGGCCGGAGTCATCTAGATCAGCGCTTTCGCGCAGGATGTAGGACGAGTCCTGCAGCGTGATGCCCTTCGGTGTCTTCGGGTCGAAGCGCTCGTAACACTCCTGAGCCTGGCGGAAGAACTCGATGCTGCCGCCCGCGATGTGGTGAGTGGCGATCGTGGCCAGCGTGCCGCCGACGCGCATGGCGTTGGCCGACTTGTCCACGCGCACGTTCGGGTCGAGCCAGTGGAACGCCGTCGCCGACAGCACGACGTCGAACGGGCGCTCCGGCAGCGGCCAGTCCTCGAACGCGGAGACGACGACCTCGGCCTGGTGGAAGCGGCTCAGCTTGCGGCGGGCGACCTCGGCCATGGCCGCCCCGAGCTCCACAGCGACGACACGGCACCCCCACTCGGCCAGCGGCACCGTCGCCTGCCCCGTGCCGCACCCGATCTCCAGCACCGAGCACCCCGGCCCGATGCAGGCGACCTCGGCGAGATCGTCGAACATCGCCACCGGATACCCCGGCCGCGCCCGGTCGTACAACTCGGCGTCCTCCATGAAGGTCGCCCGCAACCGCTCCCGATCGTTGGTCTCCACGCCCGCAGATTACCCATCGGGACCGACAACTGGCTCTTCGCAGATGAGGGTGTAGTCGAGGTCTGTCGGTTTCCGAGGTCCGTCCGCGCGGTTTTTCACGCTCGGGCGCGCTCCTATGCGCGCGACGAGACGTGTGCCGGGGAAGGAGCTATGAACCGTCGTTGCCATCGCGCAGGGAATGGATCATCCTCTGCAGGATCCGGAACGCGTCTGACTGCTCGGTCTCGGTCATGCCGGCCAGCATTCTGACCTCGACGGACCGGACCGCTACGGTCGCCTTCTCGAGGCTTCGTCGGCCGTGAGACGTGAGCCGCGTGGGAAGAATCCTCCCGACGGGTGCCTCCGCTGGCCTGGTCACGTAGCCCTCTCGTTCCAGGGCTTGGAGCAGCACGTTCATCGACTGCCGTGTCACGAACGCGCCCCGCGCGAGCTCGGAGTTCGACAAGCCCGGCCGTTGAGCCAGTAGCTCGAGGCAGGCGTAGCGCGTCACGCTCATCCCGAGCGGCCGCAGCACCTCCTCCATGGCTGATCGCAGGGCACTCGAAGCCTCTTTCAGCAGGTAGCCCAGTGATTTGTCCAGGTCGACGCCGACACCGTTTTGACTCATGTCAGTAGTCTGACATACATTGCCCTGTGTCAGGCATCTGACACGAAAGAAGGAGCATCATCATGCCCGCCACCGGCCCCGACTTCATCTCGCTGCAAGCGCGTGACCTCGACGCTTCGCAGGCGTTCTACGAGCAGTACCTCGGCCTCGTCCGCTCGCAGGCCGGACCTCCGCACGCCGTCGTCTTCGAGACGAAGCCGATCGCCTTCGCCCTCCGCGACGTCGTTTCCGGCACCGACCTCGCATCCGTTGCTCAGCCCGGCATCGGTGCCGCGATCTGGCTCCACGCCACAGACGTCCAGGCCATCCACGATGCTCTCGTCGCCGACGGTCACACCATCGTCTCCGCACCGATCGACGGCCCCTTCGGTCGGACATTCACCTTCGCCGACCCCGACGGCTACCAGATCACTCTCCATGACCGCGCCTGAGGCGAGCACCCTGGTTTTTGGGGCTACCGGGGCACTCGGTCGCCACGTCCTGGACGCGCTAGTCGCTCGGGGAATCAGTCCCGAAACGATCACCGCGGTCGGTCGGAATCAATTGCGCCTCGGGGAACTTGCTTCCGCCGGGTTCAGCACTGCTGCCGTCGACCTGTCGGATTCGGTCGGCGTCGCAGAACTGGTTGCCAGGCACTCTGACATTGTGTTGATCTCGGGCAGCGACCCGAATCGCCTTGCTCAGCACGAGTCGGTCATCGAGGCTGCGAAGAACGCGAATGTCCGACACGTCTACTACACCAGCGGAGTTCGAGCCGACGATGACCGGTTCGAGATCAATGCGGACCACAGGGCGACAGAGGAAGCTCTTACCGCTTCCGGTGTGACGTACACGATCCTGCGGAACACCTGGTACATCGAGAACTACATTCAGGCGCTGGCAGGCCCCCGCTTCACCGGCGTTCTCGCCGCGGCGACGGGTGACGCCGTCGTTGCAGCAGCCAGCCGGAAGGACCTGGCTGAGGCATTGGCCATCGTTGTCACCACAGATGGGCACGGCAATGTCACTTACAGCCTCTCAGGCGACACGAACTTCACCTACGCCGACATTGCCGAAGCGATGTCGGTCGTGCTGGAGCGAGAGGTCACCTACCAGCCCGTCACTCCCGAAGAGTTGCAGGTAGCGCTCATCAATTCGGGGATGGACGGCGAGCTGGCCAGCTTCTTGGTAAGTCTCGATGAAACCATCGCTGCCGGGGTTTTTGCTCGGGTCGGTGACGATCTTTCTCGACTCCTCGGCAGGCCAACGACCGGCCTTGTTGAGGGACTGACGGCAGAGTGAACAGTGGGGCCGGCGCGGGCGATTCGGCAACCTCGGCTCGCGCCGTCCCTTCTCCCGATCGGCGGCGATACCTGATTCTGCCCGTCACGACCGTCATCGAGACGGGGAACCATATCGCTCAGCTCAACAACGGTCACGAGCGCCGCGACCGCGCCACCCAGTTGCACAAGCTTCTCGAGCTGGTCATCGAGGGCAAGGCACCGTGGGTCCTGCACACGGTCGAGTGGGGCGAGTGCTTTCTGCGAAGCCTCCTGGCCGGTGCCGGCACGGGCGTGCAACTCACGGATCATGCCATGTCAGGTCTCGGCCTCGGTGACCTCTGCATTCTGGCCGAGCGTGATTTGTACCGGCAGCGGGTCACCGGCGTCGACGTGCTGATCTGGACTCTGGACAACCAGCTCGGCGCCTACTCCTGAAGTAACCATGTCAAACACCCTGAATAGGCACATGGAGAGGGCTAGGGTTCTCGCGGACGATCGAACTAGGAGTGGCTCTATGAGCGAGTACGCGGTGACCTTTGATCTGGTCGATGGCGACAATGACGGGCTGATCTCGGCCGGGGAGTTTTTGCGGCTCATGGAGGTGCTGGGGCAGCCGGTGTCGCAGGAGGCGGCGGACGCGGCGGTGGCGCGGCTTGACACCGACGGGGATGGGCTCATCTCGCTGGACGAGTTCTCCGCCTACCTCTCCTCCACGCGCTAGGCAACGCGCGAAACATCTCCCGATGACGCCACGGCGGGCTGCACGCCGTGGCCTTCGGCATGCCTGGATACCGGCGCCGCGGGGGTCAAGGACTCGGCGGAGCGCGAGGGGGTCGCGCTCGGGCGGGTGAGCCGCGGCATCCTGGAGCAGCACATCTTCGACCCCGAGACGTTCACGTACCCGGGCGAGCGGGGCACGGTGGCGGACGCGAAGGTCGCGGGAGCCCCCGCCGGCAGCGTCCTGGCCCTGACCGCGCAGCTCAAGGTGTCGGTCGTGGACGCGCTGCCCGAGGCGCACGACGCGTCCAAGGACGGCAGCTGTGAGATGACCACCGAGACGGCCGAGCCTTCCCCGTCCGCCTCCTGACCGGCCCCGACGTCTCCTCCGTACGCCGTAGCGGGTTGCCGGCCGCCCTCATCGATGTCGTTCGTTCGCCGGTGCGCGGAGGGGCGCGCATGCCTGCAACCCGACGGCCCGCAGGCCTCCGTACGCCGTAACGGGTTGCTGGCGCCCTCATTGTTCGCCCATGCGCGGAGGGGCGTGAATGCCCGTAACCCCGACGGCCCGCGCCGCTCCGCGGGCCGTCGCGCTATACCCCGGAAGGCAGTCCCCCACCCCCGGAAACGGTCAAATCCTACTAATAATGTAGGATTCGACGCGGTTGCCGGGGATCACACGGCTGTCTACCAGGAGAAACAGTGAACAGGAAGACGACGTCGCTTCTCGGCGCCGCCATAGCGCTCGGGCTGACCCTCACCGCGTGCGGCGGGGGCGGCGGCGGTCAGACGGGGACGAAGGACAGCGCCGCGCCGGCGGGCTCGTCCAGCACGGACGCGACCATCGGGGTCGGGTCGCTGTACGAGCCGCAGAACCTCGACAACACCGCGGGCGGCGGGCAGGGTGTCACCGAGGCCTTCAACGGCAACGTGTACGAGGGCCTGTTCCGGCTGACCGACGACGGCAAGGCGGAGAACCTCCTGGCCAAGGACTACACGGTGTCCGGCGACGGCCTGACGTACACGTTCACGCTGCGCGACGGGGTGAAGTTCCACTCCGGCGACCCGCTGACCTCCGCGGACGTGAAGTACAGCATCGAGAAGGTGACTGCGAAGGACTCGCAGTCGGCGCGCAAGAGCAGCTTCGGGGCCATCAAGAAGATCGACACACCGGATGACCACACCGTCGCCGTCACCCTGGCCGACAAGTCGATCTCGTTCGTGTACAACCTCAGCTACGTCTGGATCGTCAACGACGCGGCCAAGGACCTCGCCACCAGCGAGGACGGCACCGGCCCGTACAAGCTCGGCGCGTGGAAGCGCGGCAGCACGCTCAGCCTGGACCGGTTCCCCGGCTACTGGGGGACGGCGGCGTCCAACAAGCAGGTCGTCTTCCACTACTTCACGGACGCGGCGGCGCTGAACAACGCGCTGCTGACGAACGCGGTCGACGTCGTGACCAGCGAGCAGAGCCCGGACGCGCTCGCGCAGTTCAGCGGCAACCCTGACTACAAGGTGAACAACGGCAAGTCCACGACCAAGCTGCTGCTGGCCTTCAACGACCGCAAGGCGCCGTTCGACAAGCCGCTGGTCCGCAAGGCCGTCAGCTCGGCGATCGACGACAAGAAGCTGCTCGGCTCGATCTGGGGCGAGTACGGCACGCTGATCGGCTCGATGGTCCCGCCGACCGACCCGTGGTACGAGGACCTGACCGGCGTGAACCCGTACGACGTGAACCTGGCGAAAAAGGAGCTTTCCGACGCCGGGTACCCGAACGGGTTCAGCTTCACGCTGGACACCCCGAACTACGACCCGCACCCGACGGCGGCGACGTTCATCAAGTCCGAGCTGGCCAAGGTGGGCATCACGGTCACGATCAACGTGATCACGGCCGAGGAGTGGTACACCAAGGTCTACAAGAACCGCGACTTCGCCGCCACGCTGCAGGAGCACGTCAACGACCGCGACGTCGTCTGGTACGGCGACCCGGACTTCTACTGGGGCTACGACAACCCGCAGGTCGCGGCCTGGGTCAAGGAGGCCGAGCGGTCGGACACCACCGAGGCGCAGACCGAGCTGCTGAAGAAGGCCAACCGGCAGATCGCCGAGGACGCCGCGAGCGACTGGCTGTACCTTTACCCCCAGATCGTGGTGGCGTCGTCCAAGCTGTCGGGGTACCCGGTCAACGGGCTGAACTCCCAGTTCTACGCGTACGGGATCAAGAAAGGCTGACGCCGCCCCCGGCTAGCCATGACTACATACCTCCTCCGGCGCATGGCCTTCCTGGTCGTGTCGCTGCTCCTGGCCGGCGCGGTGCTGTTCCTGCTGCTGCGCCTGCTCCCGGGTGACCCGGCCAACTCCTTGCTGTCGGTCGGGGCCACCCCGGAGCAGATCGCGGCCGCGCGCCACCAGATCGGGTCGGACCGCCCGCTGCCTGAGCAGTTCGTCACCTGGCTCGGGCAGATGGGGCGGCTCGACCTCGGGACGTCCTTCGTCAGCACCCTCCCGGTGGGCCCGGAGATCGCGGCCCGCCTGGTGGTCACGGTGCCGCTGACGCTGCTGTCGTTCCTGCTGGCGGTGGTCGTGGCGGTGCCGGTCGGCTTCGTCACGGCCCGCCGCTCGGACCGCTGGTACGGGCTGCTGCTCAACGGCGTGTCGCAGCTCGGCATCGCCGTGCCGGTCTTCTGGGTGGGGATGCTGCTGATCTGGGCCTTCGCCCTGTACCTCCGCATTCTGCCCGCCGGGGGCTTCCCGCAGGACGACTGGGCGGACCCGGCGGACGCGCTCACCTCGCTCGCGTTGCCCGTCGTCACCGTGGCCCTCGTCATGTCGGCCTCGCTGATCCGTTACGTCCGCTCGGCCACCGTGGATGTGCTCGACAGCGACTACCTGCGGACGTTCCGGGCGCTCGGCTCGTCCTTCTCCGGCGCGATGTGGCGGCACGGGCTGCGCAACGCGGCCGTCCCGGTCATATCGGTGCTGGGGATCGAGTTGGCGACGACCTTCCTCGGGGCCGTGGTCGTGGAGAGCGTGTTCGCGCTGCCCGGGCTCGGCAGCATGCTCGCCAAGGCGATCGCCCAGCACGACTACCCCGTCGTGCAGGGGGTGCTGTTCGTGAGCACGTTCGGCGTGCTGGTCATCGGGTTCGCCGCCGACCTCGTCCAGCGGGCCATCGACCCGCGCCTGCGCGGCACCCTCTCCCGGAGCCCGCGATGAGCCACCACCGGCCCGGTTCTGGGAGCCCGCGATGAGCCGCCGCCGGTCCGCCACCCTGGCCGTCGGCTGCGTGCTCGCCGGGGTGATCGTCGCCGTGGCCGTCGTGTCGCTGTTCTGGACGCCGTTCGCGCCGGACGACACCTCGGGCGGACGCCTGGCGCCGCCCTGGCCGCCACACCTGCTCGGCACCGACAAGCTGGGCCGCGACCTGCTCACCCAGCTCATGATCGGCGCCCGCGTCGCGCTGACCGCCGGGCTCGGCTCGGTGGCGCTCGGCGGGGTGATCGGCGTCGCGGCCGGCCTGCTCGCCGGGTTCGCCGTCCGGTGGCTGGACGACACGGTCTCGGCGCTGCTGGACATCCTGATCGCGTTCCCGACGCTGCTGCTGGCCATGCTGGTGGTCGCCGCGCGGGAGGCGTCGCTCGGCTCCGCGATCCTCGCGATCGGCCTCGCGATGTCGTCGATCGTGGCCCGCCTCACCCGCGTGCTGGTCAAACGCGTGCTCGCCCAGGACTACATCACCGCCTCGCGCACGTCGGGCACGTCCTGGCCACGGGTGGTGGCCGAGCACGTGCTGCCCAACATCTGGCCGACCCTGCTCGTCAACCTGGCGCTCCAGCTCGGCCTCGCGGTGCTGGCCGAGGCGAGCCTCTCCTACCTCGGGCTCGGGACGCCGCCGCCCAACGCCTCGTGGGGACGGATGCTCCAGGAGGCCCAGGCGACCGTCCTCACCGCGCCCGCCGGCGCGATCGCCCCGGGCGTGCTGCTGGTCGTGCTGGTCGTCGGGGTGAACCTGATCGCCGACGGCCTCAGGGACGTCGCGGACCCGACCCGGCGCGCTCGCGGGTCCCGGCCCGCGCCGAACGTGGAGAGCTCAGCGGCGGACGCGGAGAACTCGGCGGCGGACCTGGGGAGGATGCCATGAGCCTGCTGGAGGTGTCCGCGCTCACCGTGAAGGCCCCGGACGGCCGGGCACTGCTGTCGGAGGTGTCATTCGAGGTCGAGCCCGGGGCGCGGCTCGGCCTGATCGGCGAGTCGGGCTCGGGCAAGTCGCTCACGGCCCTCGCGATCATGGGACTGCTGCCCGCCGGGATGACCGCGTCGGGGAGCATCGTCCTGGACGCGCCCGGCCTGCCCCGCACGCAGGTCGTGGGCGCGCCGGAGCGGACGCTGAACGGCCTGCGCGGGCGCGCGGCCACCGTGGTCTTCCAGGAGCCGCTGACCGCGCTCGACCCGCTCGCGAAGGTCGGCCGCCAGCTCGCCGAACCGCTGCGCCGGACGCGCGGGCTGCGCGGCTCCGCCCTGCGCGCGGCCGTCCTCGCGGCGCTCACGGAGGTACGGCTGCCGGAGCGCGTCGCCGGGGCGTACCCGCATGAGATCTCCGGTGGGCAGCGGCAGCGGGCCGCCATCGCCATGGCCCTCGCCTGCGAGCCCGCCCTGCTGATCGCCGACGAGCCCACCACCGCGCTCGACGTGACCGTCCAGGCCGAGGTGCTCGCCCTGCTGGACGGGCTGGTGTCCGCGCGTGGGATGGCCCTGCTGTTCATCAGCCACGATCTGGCGGTCGTGGCGCGCGTCACCGACCGCGTCGTCGTCCTGAAGGAGGGACTGGCCGTGGAGTCGGGGAACCTGCTCGACATCGTCGCCGAACCTCGCCACCCGTACACGCGTGACCTGGTGAGCAGTGCGCGGCGGCTCGACTCGGCACTCGACCTGGGGGCCCGATGACCGCGCCCGAACCCCCCTCCGCGCCCGAACCCGCCTCCGAAACCGGGGCCGCGTCCGAGACCGAACCCGCCTCCGAGACCGGGGCCGCGTCCGGCTCGGGCCGCGCGCCCGTCCTCGCCGCCGATCGGGTCGGGTTCGCGTACCGGCGGTCGGCCCCTGTACTCAGCGAGGTGGACGTCGAGGTCGTGCCCGGGCGCGGCGTGGCGCTGGTCGGGGAGTCAGGCGCGGGCAAGACCACCCTGCTCCGGCTCCTGCTCGGACTCGCGCGCCCCACCGAGGGGCGGATCCTCTTCGACGGCTCCGAGCTGGACCTCGGCGACCGTACCCGGATGCGCGCGTTCCGGCGCGGCGTCCAGACGGTCTTCCAGGACCCGTACTCCTCACTCGACCCCCGGCAGCGGGTGGGCAGGATCGTCGCCGAACCGCTGCGCTCGCTCGGCCTGCTCTCGGGCGGCGGCGCGGCGCGCCGTACGGAGGCGGCGACGCGCGTGGCCGAGGCGCTGGACGCCGTCGGGCTCCCGGCGGACGCGGCCCGCCGGTACCCGCACGAGTTCTCCGGCGGCCAGCGCCAGCGGGTCGCCATCGCCCGCGCGATCGTCGGCCACCCGCGCGTGCTGCTCGCCGACGAGCCGGTGAGCGCCCTGGACGTCTCGACGCGCGTGCGCATCGTGGACCTGCTGGCCGAGCTGCGCGAGACGCGCGGGCTGACGGTCGTCATGGTGTCGCACGACCTGGCCGTGGTGGCGACGCTGTGCGCGCACACGGCCGTGCTGGAGAAGGGCCGCGTCGTCGAACAGGGGGACACGGGGGCCGTGCTGGGGTCGCCCCGGCATCCGTACACGCGCCGCCTGGTCGACAGCGTGCCACGTCTTCCCCGCTAGGGCGGCCGGACAGACGAGCCGGACAGACATGGCCGGAACTCCCTGGCAGACCGGCCGGAGATCTCTGGTGGACGGGACCGGCGGTACGAAATGTCCGGAGACGGACAATTGCTTGCTCGCGGTGACTTGCCGTGGAAGGGTCAGGTCCGCCGGATCCGTGACCAGGAGTTAACCATGAGTGAGAACACCCATATCGTCGTCAGGTCCAAGAACGACCAGATGTCCGCCGTCCATATCGCGATCAACAAGACGAAGATGGCCACGGCGAAGGTGTGGAACCCGTGGACGTCCGTGTGCGAGTCCGGCGTCAACATCGACTCGATCAAGACCGCGGCCGGCGGCGGGCAGGTTCCCGAGATCATCCGCGACGAACAGACCATCTCCGACATCAAGCCGGTGGTCCTGAGGTCCCTCGGCTCCGACCTCGGCTTCAACGAGCCGGTGAACCAGTCCACGTTCGAGGAGGCGCGGAAGCGGGCCCGGAACAAGTACGTCTCGGTGGGCCGCGCCAACTACCGGAGCCTCGCCAGCGGCAACTGCACGCTGTTCGCCTGCTGCGTCATCGGAATGCTGGCCGCCCAGCCCGCGCTGCTCGGGCCCGGCGTCAAGGTCGAACTGCTCAACCTCGTGGACACCGAGGGCGGCAGCGGGCACGCCTACGTCGTGGTGGGCCGCGCCGAGGGCGACGTGAAGGACATCGGCGGCTACGGCCCCGACTGCTTCTTCATCGACCAGTGGTACGCCCGCCAGCGGAGAACCGACCCCGGCATCCGAGGGGTGAAGGACGCCACTCAGGGCGTCGAGGGCAACCCGTTCTGGGACCCTGCCTTCGTCCCCTTCATCAGTCACAACACCACGCCCAGGTTGATGCTGACCTTCACCAGCGACGAGCTGTCCAAGCTCGGCCTCTGAGCGCCGGCTCCGCCCTTCCGCGCGCACGATGCCCCGGAACGGCCCGTGAAAGCAAAAGGCCGTGACGCGCCCTGTGGATGCGTCACGGCCCCGTTGTTCTCGGCCGGAATCTTCCGGCGCCGAGCGTCAGTCGGTCACGTAGACCTGGCTGAACACCTCGGACAGCTTCTTCACGTCCTGGGTGATGCCCACCTCCGGCGACGCCGGGTTGTACATCGTGGTCAGGCGGCGCTGCAGCGGCCGCAGCTTGTCGAGCTGCTCCCAGGCGGGGGTGTTCGCGAGGCCCGCGCCCATCACGCGGTAGGTCGCGCCCGTGGCGTCCTGCCAGCGGGTCCACAGGTTGACCGTCGCGGCGCCGTCCTTCAGCGGGGCGGCGATCCGCTCCTGGGCCAGCGAGGCGGCCTGGTCGGCGGTCAGCGGGGAGGCGTTCTTCCCGGCCAGGCCGGCGTCCTCGGCCGAGATCTGGACGAGCGTGTCCCAGGCCAGGGCCTTGACCTTGCCCCACTGGTTGGCCTGCGCCTGCTGCGGCGTGATCTTCCAGGTGGCGTACGAGGTCTGCAGCAGGCCGGAGTCGAGGGCGAGCTGGTCGACCGAGCCCGAGGTGAGCAGCGGCTCGATGGCCTGCGGCGTGAGCAGCGGGTACTTCTTGGTCATCTCGGTCGCGCAGGGCTCGCTGGCGCCACAGCCGAACGACGGCACCACGGTGTGGATGCCGAGCTTCTTGCCCGGGGCGACCTGGTGCAGGGCGGCGGCGGCCGCGTTGACGAACGCCTTCATCTCGTCCGGCGTCTTGACGGCGCCGTTGTAGCCGAGCTGGGAGGTGTACCGGATGCCGACGACGCCCGGCTGCGCGGCGAGCGCGCCGACCTTCTTGACGGCCGCGGCGAACGCGGCGGTGCCGGCCTTGTAGTCGTCCAGCAGTTCGCTGTCGATCCACACCCGCATGCCGTTCGCGGCGGCGGCGGCGATGGCCTGGCCGGCGGCGGTGCGCGCGGCTGCGGCGATCTCCTCAGGGCTCACCGAACAGGGCTGCCCGGCGATCTGGCAGGTGGGCGGCGTGTTGTCCTCGACGTAGCCCTCGGGCGCGGGGTCACCGTCGCCGTGGGCCTGGCCGTCGCCCTCGCCGTCGGCGCTGCACTGCTCGACCTTGCAGTCGATCCAGCCGACGGGGTACTCGGTGGCCTGCTTCAGCTTCTCGTTGTCGTTCTGGGTCCAGAAGTCCAGGACCTTGAGGGCATCCTGGGGCGTCGGGGCCATCCAGAAGCACTGGGGGTCGGACTGCGAGGCACCGTTGGTGTAGTTCTTGCAGTCACCCTCGCCGTCCTCGGAGAACGCCGTGGCGGCCGGGATCCCCACCGCGAGAACGGTGAGTGCGGCGCTGAGGGCTAGGGCTCTCCTGATTCGCATCAAGCGTCTCCTTGGGCGGTGCGAAATCACTAGCGATCGTCCTTAAACGATCGAAAAGACTGTATCGGGGACATCTCCACTCGACCAGTGCAACACCCGGATTCGTCGCGCGGAGCGGCCGGTTCGCCCAACAGTTCACCTGCCCCTCACCTGCACGATCTTCCCGGTCACTGAGGAGTAAACATGCCGCCTCCTTCCGTACCGACATGGCGGCACCTCGCATAATCGGGAGATGCGCGATCACAAGGGCAATCCGGAATCGGCGCAGACCCTGGAGCGGGGACTGCGCCTGCTGCGCCTGCTCGCCGACGGGCACCGCGGGCGCACGCCCACGGAACTGGCCCAGGAACTGGGGCTGAGCCGGCCGATCGTCTACCGGCTGCTCACCACACTGCAGAACGAGGGGTTCGCCCGGCGCGACGCCGAGGGCCGCGTCCACCTCGGGTTCGGCGTCCTCGCGCTGGCCCGCGCGGTGCAACCCCTGCTACGGGCGGCCGCCCTGCCCGCGCTGCGGCGCCTGGCCGAGGAGACCGGGGCCACCGCCCACCTGACCGCCGCCGAGGGCGACGAGGGCCTGGCCATCGCCGTGGTCGAACCGACCTGGACGGACATGCACGTCGCCTACCGCGAGGGCTCCCGTCACCCGCTCTCGCGCGGGGCGGCCGGGCTCGCGATCTTGGCGCTGCGCGAGGGCCGCACCGACTACACCGTCACCGAAGGCCAACTCCAGGAAGGCGCCCGCGGCATCGCGGCCCCCCTACCCGCTCTGCCATGGCTGGAGGCCTCCGTCGGCATCGTCACCTTCGGCGCCATCGACACCACCACCCTAGGCCCCCGCGTCGTCCACGCCGCCGTCGAACTGAGCGAGGCCCTGGCATGAGCCCACTCCCAGGCCGGGTTCCCAGGCCGGGCTTCCGGGCCGGCAGACGCGTGGCCGGGTGGCGGCCCTGGCCGAGCGCGTCCGTGGTGCCGGTTCACGGCGGTGAGGTCTGCGCGGCGATGGCGATAGCGGCCGAGGCCGGGTCGGCGACGCTGTGGGCCTCTACGGGCAGGCCGTCGGGCCGCTTGACGAGGTACCAGGCCCCACCCTTCGGTACGTCGACCACGGTGACCGTGACGATCAGCCGGCCACCGCCGTACACGTCCATCTCCGGTGGCCGTAGGACGGGGGTGTAGAAGCCACTCCGCATGGGGAGATGAAGCCGCTCGACGAGACGACCGCGCAGGCCGTGTGACTCCACCTGCTTGCGGAGATCGCCGAGCGCCCGCCGGTGCTCCTCGGCTTGCTCCTCCGGCATCCCGTACATCAACAGATCTCTCACGACCGCCCTCCCGGGAGGGTGACGCCGCTTCCCGCCCGGCGCATGCGTCCCCTCTCCGGCGGGCGAGCAGACGGGACGCGGCCGGGGAGCTCGGATCGGCGCATGAGAGAGCGGAGTTCATCAGAGGTGGCCGCGTCGAGGAGCGGCTCGGAGACCTCGGCGATGCGGGCGATGGCGTAAAAGCGACGGGAGTACGGCCCGTAGATCACCAGCCAGCCGGGCTCCAGAAGGCCGAGCTGCTCGGCCCTGGCCTTCTGCTTCCCGTCCCAGATCTTCCGCCGACCGTCCGGTTCCCGGCGCTCGGGTTCGGTGGCTCGTCCTCGGCGGTGTCTCCCGGCAGTCAGGCGACGGGTGAACGGGAGACGGCCGGGGCGGCGGCGCACATCCAGAAGGGCCATCACCGGCACCTCCCTTCCCGTTGCGGGAAGCAGGGGCGGGGGGACGGCCCGTGGCGTGTCGTGCCGTCCGTCCAGGGGGATCCACGGTCGAACATCTGTCGTACTCCTGATCGACTTCGGGCCGACTTGGGGAACTGGCGTTCTGTAGTCGACTCGTCATTTAGAGTTACGAGTACGTTCGAACGCGGTCGCCACGCCGGACAAGATCTGATCGGCAGCAGCGATCGCCTGTCGTTTCCGGCCACCCCCGAGGGAGAAAACGGCATGCCCGCACTTCGCAAGAGCAGCGACCGATACCGTTCGATGGCCACCTATTTCGGGGCACTTATCCGTGACCTACGCGATTCCCACGAACTGCGGGTCGGTGAGCCACTGACCGTGGCGCGACTGGCGGCCCTCACGGGCTACTCACCATCGATGATCGGCCAGATCGAGCGCGGTGAGAGCCTCCCCGAATCGGGCACACGGGTGCAGGCACTGGACGACACACTCCAGGCGCAGGGGCAGCTGAAAATACTGTGGCCCTTGGTGCAACGTCTCGGGCACCGACCTATCGACGAGCTCAGCACCGCGACAAATAGCATTACTCCGGGCTACCGTGAAAACGGACCCTGCGCCCTCACCAGAGGAGACGACATGGAACGCCGCCATTTGTTCCAATTGGCCGGATGGGGCCTGCTCGCCCAATCACCGATCTTCAGCACCGGCGAACACCTCAGGCAGATGCTCGAACGCACCCTCGGCACCGCCGACGGACGCGACGAGGACCACTGGGAAGCCGTCTGCGCCGACCACATGCAGGCGCTCCTCGCCCAACCCGCCACCGAGGCCCGCGATGATCTCCTGGTCGACCTGGCCATTCTCCACCAGCAGATGTCGGCCACTACGCCGGAGCAGGCCGCCCGCCTGCAACGCATCGCGGCGTGGATGTCCACCATGCACGCCAACCTGCTGACCAGGCTCGGCGAGCACGGCCCCGCCCGCCGCTGGTGGCGGACCGCCCGCCAGGCCGCGGACGCCTCGCAGGACGTCGACATGCGCGTCTGGGCGCGAGGAGTCGAGGCCGTGTTCGGGCTGTATTCACCTCGTTCAACCGAGACCGTGCTCACCCTGGCCCGAGAAGCCCAGTCGCTCGCAGCCGGACGTATCACGCCAGGACTGTTCCGAGCGGTTGCTGCTGAAGCTCAGGCTCTCGCGGTCATGGGCAGGCCACAGGAAGCACTCGAACGTCTCCACTACCTAACAGACCTGGTGAGTCGTTCACCGGCTCGGGAACACTTCGGCTGGACCAGTGACTCCACCTGCTTCGTCGCCTCCTGGGTCTACTCGTTCGAAGGTGCCACCGAGGCGGCGCGGGAAGCCCGCGACAGCACGCTCGCGCAATCACCTGACTACCAGAACGCCGCCAACATCCGCCTGCACGAAGCGATCAGCGTTGCGAGGAGCGGCGGCCACAACGAAGGACTGAGTCTCGCCACGCGGGTGCTCTCAGACCTGGACTCTGCCTACCGCACCCGCATGATCACCCACACGGCCCGCCTAGTCCTCGACACCATCCCCCCCGACAGACGAGCCACCCTCCCCGCCCTCGGCGACTACCGCGAAGCCCTCAACCCCCCCATCCAGACCTGAACGAGGGGCGCCAGACCATCCTCGATGACCTGCGGCAGCGGTGCAGGGTGCAGCGCTGAGTCCGGTCCCGGCGCTGCGTGAGGCCACATCGCGCGACGGCGTGACGGTCCAAGCCGCCGTCGTCCCGGCCGAAACCGGCCGCCACGCGGAGGACGCTTAGCCACGCTCTCCTGCCTCTGCCAGCTTCCACCCATCGCGTGTCCGCGCTCTCATTCGAGCGCGCGGACTCCCGTCATGTCCGTGATGCCGATGCGATGACGGCTTCGCTTCTGGCCACCGCGTCCGAAAGGTCCGCCCGCACCTCCGGTGACATCGTGCCGCTCGCGAGGGCGCACGCCTCTACCAGATCCACGAGTTCTCGCATCTGACGGGCGGTCAGGACGGTCGCGCAACCCCTGTGTGCCAGGACATCACGTGCGGCATATCCGTCGCGTAGAGCCAACGTCTGCTCGATCAGCTCCGTAGTGACGGCGAACGTGCCAGCATGTTCCGTCCCGTCTGCGGCGTCGATCACCGACAGGCCGAGGCGTGTGGAGAAGACCGCCAGGTCGTTCGCCAGGGTGAGCCGCTGGTGGTGGCCGACCATCGTGACGACATCCGCTCCTGCCGACCGGCCTGTGTGTCTCCGGCAGAGCACTCTGAGGCAGGCGGTCACCGCGTTCTCCCACGGCTCGCCGGGGGCTGTCTCGTCGAGGAGCGCAAGGGCGGTGTCCGGCTCCCCCGCCAAGGTATGGGCGATCACGGCGACCTGGCGCCCGTCGAGCATGCGCTGACCAGTGCCCCGGTTTCGCCGCAGGTGAGCGTGGGCGTCCTGCCAGCGGTCGGCGGCGGCCAGCGCCCGGGCGCCGTCGGCGATGTGGACTGTCCATAGCCATTGCCGGACCTCATGGTGGTCCTGCTCTGAGGCGGTGAGTGTGGCTGCGGGCACCAGGATGCCGTCGATGGCGGTGTCGCTTCGGAAGGTGATGGCCTGGTAGAGGGTGTCGAGGAGTTCGAAGGCGCTGTGGCCGTCGCCGTCCCGGATGTGTAGGCGTGCGAGGTTGACCAGCGGTTCGAGTCCGCGTCGCGCGGCCTGCGCGCCCAGAGGAAGGGCGCGCAAGTACACCTCGGCGTGTCGATGGCACCACTGGCGGGCAAGGTCCTGCAGTCCGACGTCCGAAGCCAGGAGAGCGGCCTGGTTGAAGACGGCGGACGCCGAGGTCTGGTTGCCCTCTCGCTCCGCCGACTCCGCCAGGGCGCACAGGTTGGCGACTCGTGCACCGAGAGGGATGCAGGCTGGACGCGGACGAGCAATGAGAGGGAACCGGCGCACTATCTGATCAAGATGCACGTCACTGCCACTCGATCACGACTCGGTTGAGCGGGGTGTCGAAGGCGAACCGGCCAGGCCTGTACTCGGGCGTTTCGGCGTCCAGGGCCTGGATCTCGAACTGGACGCTGCGCGATCGGTAGTCGCTGTCCCAGGTACGGAGCGCGTTCACGACACGTTCGGCCAGTTCGTGGCCGCCGGAGCCGTAACCGACGACACCGAACTCGAACAACTGGCCGCCATCCGGGGCGCGTTCGGCGGGTCGCCGTACCAAATAGGCGAGATCGCCCTTGTCCACCACCGCACAAGAGCTCGGGTAAGGCGTCTTGATCAGACCGCTGTCGATGGTCGACCGCTCCATGGGCATGCGGCTCAGGCCGCTCGGCATCACGCAGGCCAGCCACAGTTCCATCCACTCTGGTGACTCGGGTCCACGAAGCTTCACCCCCGTCCACGCCTCGGTGCTCGGCCCGTCGAGGACGCCGGCCAACAGCCCCTCGTCCACAGCCTGCTCCCTGTGGGTGTGGAGGGCTACGGAGCCATCAGGGGTCAGGGTCACCAGGTGCCGGGCGTCGTCGGCGAGCCCGCGTAGTGGCATGAAGGTGCACATCTGGCTGCGGACGCTGCGCCAGTGCCCGGCGGCGTCACGCTCGAACGCGATGGCGCGGGACACGGTGCCGCGCAGTCGAAGAGGCACGATGAGGCGACCGTTCGGGGCGAGTTGGTCCAGCCAGGCCGTAGGGATGCCGCGGGCCCCGACCGTGGCGACGATCCGGTCGTAGGGTGCCGCCTCACGGTGGCCGAGCGCCCCGTCACCCAGGATGGCGGTGACGTTCCGCGCGCCTGCCACCTCCAGGTTCGCCCGGGCCGCATCCACGAGGTCCTGGTCGACATCGACGGTGAAGACCTGCCCCTTCTCGCCGACCAGGTATCCGAGATAGGCCGCGAACAGGCCGCTACCGGCCCCGATCTCCGCGACCCGCATCCCCTCCTGGGCGTCGGTGAGTTCCAGCATCAGTCCGTTGACCGTGGGCTGTGACACAGCGCTGATCGATACGCCAGAGTCGTTAAATTTGGTGTAGATCGGGGTGTCCGAGTATGCCTCTTCCAGGCTGGCCGAGGGCTCGAAGCGGCGCACGAAGATCTCGCGGGGCACCGAGCGGATCGCCGCGTCGACCCGCTCGCTGCGCACCGTCCCCTTGTCACGTAGTTGATCGGCCAGAGCGTGTCGTAGCCGCTCGGCAGCGGGGACGCCCTCTTCGCTCACCTGAGTCTCCACTGCGGTGACCCTGGTGAGGTCGGCGCTCGTCTCGGGTGCCATCGCACCGCTTTCCTGCTCCATCATCACTACCTCTTTCGCTAGCTGTGCCAAGGTGCTTTGCTCCGCATAGGAAAGGCCCAAGCGGTTCCAATGGAAGATCACGTGGTGGGCGAGGACAGCACGCAGACCACGCTGCAGCTCTCCGTGCCGAGCCAGGTCGGCCAGGTACTCTCCGGCATGGTGGAAGGCCCTGGACCAGTCGAAGATCGTGGCCAGCGGGTCCGCGCCGACCGGCGTGCCGGTAGGGCTCACATCGATGGTCATGAGCTTGTACAGAACGGTCTTCAGGCGGACGCGTGCGCTCGGGAGCAGAGCGGGCGCGGAGGTTCTGTGCTGGGCGACCTTTGCCCACACGTCACCCTGCTCGTACCAGTCCTGCCGCGCGCCGCGCATCAGCACGCTGCACAGCAGCATGCCGACCTCCCGTCGTCCCAGACAGGGTGTACCCGGGAGAACGGCCCTTTGACGGCCCAGGTAAGCGACAACGTTGAGGCTGTCGCGGGCGAACAGATCATGGGCCGCGCTCATGGCTGCACTTCCCCCGAAGGCGTGCACCTCCGGCTCGTATATGCCGGTCGTCCATCCGGCGATCCGACCCTCAGCGGTCAGAACGTCGAGGGCGTGCGCCAGACGATGCGGCACGTCGTTGGCCGCAGGTCGGTAGCGCAAACGCCAGTACGGTGTCTTGCGGACGAACCACCAGCAGGTGATCACACCATCCGCCTGCGCCGCCGCCAGTTCCGGGAGCAGACACTCCACGGCGACCTGCTCGGCGGTGGTCTTATCGGTGAATTCGATGACCACTTGGGCCCAGTCATCGTGTTCCATGGCCAATCCCCCCTGATGGCTCGGTTAGCTGATGAGCAGGCATGAATCCCAGCCCGAGACGGGAGGTATGCCGGAGTGCGCGGAGTGCAGGGCCAAGGCGATGCCTGCTGCCCCTTCGAGTAGTCCTGGATCACTGGGCCGGAGCAGCAGCGACGCGGCCACCCTCTCGGCATCGATACCGTCCTCAATGATCATGCCGAGCAGGCGCGGCAGGCAGGCGGCCAGGTCCGGAGTGACGGCGTCGGTGGCCGCACGACAGGCGATGTGCAGAAGACCGGCGTAACCGTGGCACAGCGAGGGGTCAGTGATCGCCGCGAGCTGCCCTGGATCAGTAAAGGCCCTGACCAATGCCGATTCAGCCATCCGCTGGCGTGTGAGGTCGCCGGTGGCCAGGGAGGTGAGCTGCTGAGCGCGTGCGAGCCCGGCGGTGCCGTAGCACCACGACGGGCGAAGCGGCCCTGACTTGCCTTGATACCCCTCACGCAGCTCTGTCCGGGTGACCCAGTACGGCCACCACGGGCCGGCTTTCCCGTCCTGACGCCACTCGTCGAGCCACACGCAGATCCGCTGAATCGCGTGGATGTGACCATTCACCGCGACTCCGTCTCTCAGAGCCAACGACAGCAACGCCAGCGGCCCGCAGATGCCATGGGCAACGCCGTTGTTGCCGTGTCCGCCTTCGAAGGCCTCAGATTTCCGGCCTGCCGGGTCCAGGTCCGTCCACCAGCCCGGGAGCAGGTCACCGCCGTCCTTCACCGGCTCGGTCAACCGGACGAGGTATTCCAGCACCGCGCGAATCAGCTCGCCGTGCGGCTCATGCCGCAGGAGGTAAGCACCGATTCCGGCAAGTCCTCTGATGACGTCGAACTCCGCCAACGTGACAAGCCGACCATGGTCCATGCGGGTATGTGCGCGGTCCAGGCGGCGCCGGGTCGTCGTGGCGATGTGGCGGTGGAGCTCATCACGAGCGCGGGCGTAGTGGCCCTGAAGATCAGATGCCGCATGTACGGCGAATGCGAGCGCGGGCGCACCGTAGAAGAGGTGGCTGTCGCTTCCGGTCAGGATCTCGCCGCCTGCGGCGCAGGCGAGCCAGTCGTGAACATACCGCCAGGGGGCGAGGCCGGTGCGGGCACGCTCGATGTGCAGCAACGCGATCCCGGTGGCGCCATATGCGAGGGACTGGGGCCACCAGCCCTGCGGCAAATGGAGGCCGCGCACTGTTGATGGCGAGGCCAATCGGTCGGCGATCGCATCGGCGACGGCCCTGACGGCGTCCTGTCGGTGCGGCATCATGCCCTGCCCTCGTTGGTGCGAGCGTCCCAGGCGAGGGCAGCGGCACGGGCCAGGCGCAGGCAGGTGCGCTCATCGTCGCGATCAATGCCGACGGCCCGAATGTGGTGGACGTGCAATAAGGAGTCGAGCACGGCCTCCGAGTCGATGCCGTCAACACCGGTCAGATGAGCACGGTAGCGGGTCAGGGCGTCGTGGCGGGGCAGCCACGGTTGGACGATCGCCTCACCGCCGGGGGTGGCACGCAGCGCCGCCCAGTCGTCCGCCGGATCGGCCAGTCTGACCGCCTCGGCGAGTAGGTGGCGGGGAAGCGGATCGGGAGCGCGAACTTTCGCGTGCTTGATCAGCCACCGCATACCGCCTGCCGTGCTGCCCGAGAAGGCGCTCGCGATCGCGACGAATTGGGCGGCGGCAAGGGGCTGCGGATGGGGCTGTGATCGCTGGGCGAACTGTGCGACCAAGGCACGCGAGTCTGCGGTGAACACCTCCTCGGCCGCAGCCAGTGCCGCTCCCCTGCCCCAACGGCCGGTCTCGGGGTAGTAGGCGGCGAATTGCAGATCACGGAGCAGCCCCTGCCTCCGCAGGTCGGCTGCCCAGGTGCTGACATGGTGCGTGGCCCACCCGAACTGCTCGGCGTCGGGCAGCGCGATCCGCAGGCGCAGATGCCACTCCGGATCTCGGTAGCGAATGAACCACCAGTCCGGCGGTTCTTCCCACGCCGCCAGCAGCGCGGGCAGGTGCTCGGCAAGGACTTCGGCCTGCCGGTCCAGGTGTCCGTACAGCTTGGCGTACAGCCACCGCGACGTCCCGGGCAGATGTCCGTGGTCGCGGCCGATTACCCGGGCCACGTCCACTTTGGGCAGCGGTGGCCACCGGGGCGCCGGCGCGGCGACCATCGAGACGACGATCTCGTGAGCGTGTCCGTCGAACCATCCGTCGGCACCGGGCGCGGGCGCCTCTGTCAACACGGTGCTTTGGCCCTGATGCACATGCGTGCGCAGCAGTGCGAGATGGCCTTCCTGCTCCAGGTCGAGCGGTAGCCGCCGGTCCCCTTCGGTCAGGTAGACAAGATCAGGCACACGTCTCCGAGCACACCACTCCTTCACGGCCTGCTCCCACTGCGCGAATGACGCCTCGCGACCCGGCAGTTCGTCCGAGCCGAGAAGCCAGCGGGCAGGAGACAGCACAATGCGTCCGTACCTAATGCGCGGCAGGAACGGGAGGCGGGAGGCAACGCCCCAGTCGAAGCCGGTGACCACGGCGTTTTGAGCCCGCCCCACCTCGGCGAGGAACCGTGCCAGCGGCGGGGTGTGCGCGCGAAGGTCCAAGGCGTGCGGCATCACGGGCTCCAGCCTCCGCCTGGAACTCAGCGAGGCCAGGTACAGACGACGGCTGTCACACCCCACCGCCAGATCGTCCAACCGGATGGTGCCGTGGTCCGGGTTGTGGTGCTCACCAAGCCTGATCACGGTCGGCAGCAGCACAGGAGCGCGTGTCACGTGCGCGGCATTCTCAGCAAGGGGTGGGAAGGACAGCTGCACTGGCAACGTCTCGGGGTCGTTGGTCGGGAGATGCGCGAACGTGGCGGTGAAACGCTGCTGATCGGGTCGCTCCAGCAGGCCGATGAACCTTCCGGTCAGCGTGCCGACACCGCGTGAGACGCTGACGATCGCCAGGTGAAACTCACCCTGCTCAAGCGCGGCCTTGGAGGTCGCCTGAACGCGGAAGCACAGCTCCAGGTGCGGCGTCGGTTGCGCGTGCGCGAGGTCCCCGACCGAAAGCTCGTCGATCACCCGATCGTCCAGGAGGATCTCCTGGCGACCGTCCAGCGCCGCAGCCTGGGCCAGCCCAAGCAGCCGCTCCTCCCGGGCGGATACCTTCACACGGAGTGTCTCCGCGGTGCTGCCCAGGTATCCGGTTGGAAGGCCTAGCCCGACGTCGGGGTCTACGACATCCAGGACCGGAATCAGGGCACCCGTGCCGTAGCGTTCGAAGAACCGCGTGGCGTAGCTCTGCCAGGCAGCCGTACCAAACGGGTGGGCCGTCAGGCGTGCCAGCACCGAGGCCGCCGCCTCGGCTTCGTCCGCGACCTGCCGCGGCAGAACGAGGCGGCAATCCAGCCGCAGATCAACGGCCAGCGGCTGCCGCGCCTGATCGGTGAGCGCCGTCATCAGACGGGCTACGGTCGTCCGACCATGCCGGAGCGACCGGATGGTGTCAACGGCGTTGTGATGGTCCAGCACCGCCTTGATCTCCCTCAGCCGGGACAGCAACATCGCCACTTGCGGAACATCTCCCGCGCCGACGGCCTCCGCCTGCTCCAGCAGATGGCTGAAGGCATCGGCGGTCGTACTCGGTGCGTGCAGGCCGCTGAGCAGCACTCGTTGCTTCACCAACTCGGTAAGCAGTCCTTCGATCACGGACGACGGCGCCTCAGGGAACTCGGCCGCCAGCTTCCCGGCCAGCTCTTCGCCTTGGATCGGTGAGCTGGCCGCCTCCACGGCCGCCTGGACCGCCGCTGTGTACCGCATTGATATCTCGCCCACGTCTGTGTGGTCGGTTGCCTGCGAACGGCCCTGATGAGGCACGATCAAGCGTCGGCCACGTACGAAGCACAGGTTGTTGAAGACCAGCGGCAGCCGCAGAACAAGCTGCGGGCACGACTCCAACTGCACGATGACGGCAGCGAGCCAGGAAGCGTCGGCTCGTGCGACAGCCTGGTGCCCACTGCCCCAGCCCAGCTTGAGCTCCGTACCGACTGATGCGGGCGCGATCCCGGCGAACAGGCCGAACGGCGTGGCCCGGCCGGTCATCCGCAGAAGGTACCTGGCCACGGAAAGCACCGTGCGGCGTACCGCCTGGGGCTCGGGGCACCCTGCCGCGCACACCATTTTCACCCGATCCGCGAGGGCGGGGCTGGAGTGCTCGATGGCCTCGGCGATCCTGTCCATCGACCAGACTTCTCGCAACCACTCCCGCCACCGCCGCACCTCTGCGGGCCCGCCACCGCTCAGGCGTGGCCAAGCCGGGACCGCCAGTTCAGCGTGTACAGCAGCCCTCACCAGCAAAGGATCAGCACATCGGTAGAGCTTCGGACCATGTCCAAACTCCATGAACCCCTCCGTGGTGATGGTTCTTCGTCCAACGAGCGGCAGACAGCCGATGGCGGGCCGGTATCGGCCCCGCCATCGGGGGCACGCTGCCTAGGCCATGGCGGTGGCGCACGGGCTGGCGCAGGTGCTGCCGCATCCGTCGTCAGTGAGGTTGATCAGGTTCGCGGCGCCGCCGCTGCTTTCCAGGACGCGAATGTCCAGGTCGAAGGGCTGGTCAACGTCGACCACCGTGTTCATGGATCACTCCTTGGAGACTCGGAACATTGCGATCACCCGCCGTAGTCGGTGGGTGTACGAGACGGCTCCACTCTGACTACCGAGCGGCCGCTGTGGAACGTCGTACATCGGGGCAGTCAGAGGGCAGATTGGGGGCAGATTCGGAACTCCTCGGCGACCACTCTGTGCGACCATGACGGCGTGCAGCGCCGAGAGGAGAGCCGCCATGCCCCAGCCCAATCACCAGCTTCGCGAGGCACGTGAACAGCGCGAATCGCCCCATGAGCCCGGTGAGCCCATGTCCCGCCAGGAGCTGGCCGACCTGGTCAACGCGTGGATACATGAGCATCTGGGACGTGTCGCGTGCCTGACGGCGAACTACATCGGCAAGCTGGAACGAGGCCTGGTGAGCTGGCCGAACGCCGATTACCGAGCGGCGTTACGCGACCTGCTCGGCGCCGGCGCCGACCGCGATCTGGGCTTCCGCCGCCCTCGTCGTCATGCTCGGGGAGCGACTACCGTTACCGACGTGGACCGGAAAGACTTCCTCCGTACGGCCCTCGGCACCGCTTTGTCGGTTCCCCTTGCCGACTTGCTAATCCCCACTGAACCGTCCACAGTGCCCGCTGTGGTGAGTCCCGCGGACATTCAAGAGATCCGTACCATCGCGGGCCTGTTCTCTACCTGGGATCACACCTATGGCGGAAGCCTGGTCAGGGAGGCCGTCAACGCACAACTACGCCAGTCGGTCGCCCTGCTCGATAAGGCCCGTTGCCCACCGCAACTCCACGTCGACCTCTACGCGGCAGTGGGAGTCCTCGGCCACGCCGCGGGTTTCATGGCGTTCGACGCCTATGCTCACAACGACGCGAGGCGTATGTTCCGGCTCGCCCTGGCATGTGCCGAACAGGCCGGTGACTGGCACCTGCGGGCCAAGGTGTTGTCCAGCATGGCTCGCCAGGCCATCTGGTGCGGCGACCCCGACAAGGGAATGACCTTGGTGGAACTCGCTATGGTTCGCTCTGATCGGCTGACACCAGCGGAACGTGCCATGCTGCTGTCCGCGCGTGCCCGGGCGTTGGCCAAGCTCGGACGTTCACAAGAGACCGTCAACACCGTGGGCTTGGCGGACGAGGAGTTCACACGTGTCAGGCCAGAGGAGGAAGCTCCCTGGATGCGCTACTACGACGCGGCCCAGCATTCCGGTGACACGGGGCATGCACTGTTCGACATCGCCATCCACGGGGGATCTTCCGACGAGGCGTCCCGCCGGCTCGCGGCGGCGGTGCACGATCACGCCCCTGTCTACGTTCGGTCCCGAGCGATCAGCGGTATCAAGCTCGCCACTCTCACCATGTCGACCGGCGACCCTGATGAGGCCGCCGCCATCGGAGAACGCGCCGTACACGACGCCGGCATAGTCCGGTCCCGGCGTGCCGCCGACGATCTGCGCGAGCTTTATCGCACCGCCACCCCTTACCAGCGTCGCGATTCCGTGGCAAAACTCCGCCGCGGTATCGAGGCAGCCGTGCGGGCATGACAGGCACTTCGGAGGAGCCGGCCTGCGCGATACTCCGGGAAGCCTGCGAAGAGGCAGGCCTGGATGCGACCGGTGCCACGTTGGTCCGCCAAGGCGAGAACACGATCTACAGGCTGCCCGGAGGCGTGATCGCCCGGGTGAGCCGGCCAGGCCAGGTGTCGGCCGCCGCTCGTGAGGTGAGCATCGCCCGATGGCTGGAAGCGTCCGGCGTGCCCGCCGTACAAGTGCTGCCGGACATCGTCCAGCCTGTCGACGTCGGCGGCAGAGCGGTGACTTTTTGGCGGGAACTGCCGCCCCACCGGCACGGTACGGCGGTGCAGGTGGCAACAGCACTGGGACGACTACACCACCTGGCGATCCCGTCCGACATCGATATCGCACCTCTGGACCCGTTCGTACGGCTCACCGACCGGATCGATCGCGCCCGCACGCTTTCGGAGGACGATCGTGCGTGGATGCGCGCTCACCTGAAGCACCTGATGGAGCGGTACGCCGACCTGCCACCAGGCCGTTCCCTGTGTGTCGTCCACGGAGACGCCTGGGTCGGCAACGTGGTGTCCACCGACGGCGGTGAGGTCGTGTTGCTGGATCTGGAACGAAGCTCGGTCGGCCCTCCGGAGTGGGACCTGGTCTCCACAGCCGTGAAGGCGTTCACGCTGGGAGGCATTCCGGTCGAGGACTACAGAGACTTCGTCGGCGTCTACGGTTACGACGTCATCACCTGGGAGGGGTTCGAGATCTTGCGGGACATCCGAGAGTTCCGTATGACCTGCATGGCCGCCCAAGTGGCCGCAGAGAACCCCGCGCGGCGCGACGAGGCCGACCGGCGATTGGCGTCGCTCCGCGGTCGGCGCGGCTCGCGTCCATGGACCGACTGGCGTCCCGTTCCCTAGAAGCGCGATGGGCACCTGGGACGTTCGCGTGGCGTGTGTCAGCCCGGGCGACCTTGAGACTGAGACAGGGCTCGCTTGCTACCGTTGATGGCATGAAAGTCCAGGTCCGGAGCGAGATGATGACAAACTCGGATCTACCCGACTGGTTGATTCCTCCACCTGAAGGTTTCCAGGCCGAAGACCTCGATCACCTTCCGGATTTGCCTCCGCACACAGAGTTGATTGATGGAAGCTTGGTGCTCGTGAGCCCCCAGAAAGACTTCCACACTCTGATGCTGTATCTGCTGGAGGACGGCTTGCGCCGTATGGCCCCGGAGAATCTGCGCGTGCGGCGCGAGATGAGCGTGGTCCTGGGACCGCGACAGCGACCGGAACCGGACATCATCGTGTTGCGGGCAGGGGCTCTCCGCGGCCTCGACACCACCGCCTACCAGGCCGCGGATGTGGTGCTGGCGGTCGAGGTCGTCTCCCCTGAGTCGGAGGAGCGCGATCGCAAGCGCAAGCCCTCTCTGTACGCGGAGGCCGGCATCCCGCACTTCTGGCTGGTCGAGAATGCCGAAGCGCGCCCCACAGTGAACGTCTACGAACTCGACCCGGCGACGAGAAACTACGTCCTCTCCGGCACCTACCAGGACCGGCTTCACCTGTCCGCGCCCTTCGACATCGAGATCGACCTCACGAGGATCGACGATCTCTAGGCACGAGATCTCCTGACGCGAGGACGCCGTCGCGTCACGACGGCCCAGCCGACGATCACGCTCTCCCGATCGACGACACGCCGCCCACCCGAGGGCTATGCGACCCCGGGGAGCGGGGAGTGTCCCCATGAAACCCCTTTCGATCACGCGCGGTTCCGTGCCTTCGTCGGCCTGTGGTCGGCGTCCCTTTCTGGGAAATCACCGCGCCATGACGGGGGTGAAGTTGACACGGAGGGCGCGACAGCGGATCGTCGTACGTATAGAGGACAGTGTTGTCCGATATGCGTACACGATGGAGGGTCCGATGCCGTACTACCGCACGGTCGGCGAGGTGCCGCGTAAACGGCATGTGCAGTTCAGGCGGCCCGACGGCGGGCTGTACGCCGAGGAGTTGATGGGCGAGGAAGGCTTCTCCTCCGATTCCTCGCTGCTCTACCACCGCCACCTGCCGACCGCGATCGTCAAGGCCGAAGCCGTCACCGAGGGTTCGGGCGTCGCGTTGTCCCCGAACCTCCCGCTGTCCCCGCGCCACTTCCGCACCCAGAACCTGCCCGAGGGCGGCGACCTCGTCACCGGCCGCCGAGTGCTCGCCGGCAACGGGGACGTCCGCATGTCGTACGCCGCCGCCGACCGGCCGAGCGAGCTGTACCGCGACTCCAAGGGCGACGAATGCGTCTACATCGCGAGCGGCCGGGTGCGGTTCGAGTCCACGTACGGGGTGATCGAGGCCGGTGAGGGCGACTACGTCGTCATCCCGACGGGCACGATCCACCGCTGGGTGCCGCTCGACGGCACGGTCGTGAAGGCGCTCGCCATCGAGGCCGCCGGGCACATCCGCCCGCCCAAGCGCTACCTGTCGCAGTACGGCCAGTTCCTGGAGCACGCGCCGTACTCCGAGCGCGACCTGCGGGCGCCCGGCGAACCGCTGATCGTCGAGGACGGCGAGACCCCCGTCCTGGTCAGGACCCGAGGCGGCCTCACCCGCCTCACCTACGCCCACCACCCGTTCGACGTGGTCGGCTGGGACGGCTACCTGTACCCGTACGCCTTCAACATCGCCGACTTCGAGCCGATCGTGAAGCGGACGCACGCGCCGCCGCCCGTCCATCAGACCTTCGAGGGGCCGGGCTTCGTGATCTGCTCGTTCTGCCCCCGGCCGCTCGACTTCCACCCCGAGGCGGTGCCGATCCCGTACAACCACCACAATGTGGACTCCGACGAGTTCATGTTCTACGCGGGCGGGGACTACACCGCCCGCAAGGGGTCCGGCATCGACGTCGGCTCCATCTCGCTGCACCCGGCGGGCTTCACGCACGGGCCGCAGCCGGGGGCGGTCGAGGCGGCCGTCGAGGCCGTGCGCCAGGGGGTGACGGTCACCAGCGAGCTCGCCGTCATGGTCGACACCTTCCGCCCGCTCGACCTGGGCGATTCCGCGCTCGCCTGTGAGGACCCCGACTACGCCTGGACGTGGGCCCGATGAACCCGCTGTTCACCGACCTCGTTGACGACGCGGGGCTGTTCCCGCCGACGCGGCTGCCGATGTCGGACGCCCTGGCCCGGCACTACGCCGACGAGGACGCCGCGAGCCCCGTGCTCACGCACCGCTTCCTGTGCGCGGCCGACCGCCTGGACGAGTTGGGCGCGCTGCTGACCCGACCGCTCCGGGCCGGGATCATCCTCGAACGCTCGGCCACCCCGGACCTTTCGGCGCTGACCGGGCTGACGGGCATCGAGATCGAGATCGTCGAGGGCGCCCTCCCGCCGGGCGCGGACGTCTCCGCCCTTGCCGTGCAGGTTCGGATGGCGGCGCCGAAGGCCCGGCTGTTCGTCGAGGTCCCGGCCGGGGAGTTCGCCCATCTTCCGCCTGGTGTGGGGGCGAAGGTCCGCTGCGGAGGGGTGACGGCGGACCTGTTCCCGTCCGTGCACGACCTCGGCCTGTTCATCCGTACCTGCGCCCTGCGGGGCACGCCGTTCAAGGCCACCGCCGGGCTGCACCACGCCGTACGGCACGCGGACCCGAGCCTCGGCGTGTACCGTCACGGCTTCCTCAACCTGTTGCTGGCGGTGTGTGCGGCCGTCGAGGGCCGGGATCCGGTGCCCGTACTGGAGCTCATGGACCGGCACGAACTCGCCGATCTCGCCCGCGCCGTGCCCCCCGAGACCGTGCTGCGGGCGCGTGGTCTGCTGGTCTCGTACGGTTCGTGCAACACCACCACACCGATCGAGGATCTTCAGGGGCTCGGCCTGATCGGCCCGTCCACCGCCGGGCCCGTTGTGGCCTCCGTACGCGAGGCCGTGGAAGTGGGGAAGCCGATGACCAGTTGGGTGCCCGGAGCGGACGCCTCCCCGTACGGGCCGGAGAACCTGCCCTACGGCGTGTTCTCCAGGCCCGGCGAGTCGGCGCGGGCGGGGGTGCGCATCGGCGACCACGTCCTCGACCTCGCGCCCGTGCTGCACGACGAGGTGTTCGCCGCGCCGAGCCTCAACGGGTTCCTGGCGCGGGGCCGCACGGCCTGGAGCGACACCCGGCGCCGCGTCCAGCGCCTGCTGTCGGCCCAGGCCGAGGAGGCGGCGGCGAACCGCGCGGCCGTCGAACCCCATCTGATCCCTCTGGCCGAGGTGCGGCTGTACCGGCCGATCGAGGTCGGCGACTACGTCGACTTCTACTGCTCGCTGGAGCACGCCACCAACCTCGGCCGCATGTTCCGCCCGGACGGCGAGCCGCTGCTACCCAACTGGCGACACCTGCCCGTGGGGTATCACGGCAGGTCAGGCACGGTGGTCGTCTCGGGCACGCCGATCACCCGGCCGCGCGGGCAGCGTGTCCCCGCTCCCGGACAGCAGCCCGTGCTCGGGCCGTCGGCCAAGCTGGACATCGAGGCGGAACTGGGCTTCGTCGTCGGAACGCCGACCCGTCTCGGCGAGGCAGCCGGGGATTTCGCCGACCACGTCTTCGGGGTGACGCTCGTCAACGACTGGAGCGCCCGCGACATCCAGTCCTGGGAGTACGTCCCGCTCGGGCCGTTCCTCGGCAAGTCGTTCGCCACGTCGATCTCCCCGTGGATCACGCCGCTGGAGGCGCTCGGGCACGCGCGGGTGGCCGGGCGGACGCAGGACCCCGAGCCGCTCCCGTACCTGGGCAGACGGGAGCCGTGGGGGCTGGACATCACGATGCGGGTCGAGCTGAACGGGGAACCGATCTCCGCGCCTCCGTACCGGGAGATGTACTGGACGCCGGACCAGATGCTCGCCCACATGACCGTCAACGGTGCCTCGCTGCGCACGGGTGACCTGTTCGCCAGCGGGACGGTGTCCGGGGCCGAGCCCGGCCGGCGGGGGTCGCTCATCGAGATCACCTGGAACGGCGGCGAGCCGATCAAGCTGGCGGACGGCCGGATCCGTACATTCCTGGAGGACGGCGACACGGTGACGATCACCGCCACGGCCCCCGGGCCGACCGGCACGTCCATCACCCTGGGCGAGGTGACAGGCACAATCCTCCCCACCCGCCCCTGACACCCGGCCCTCCCTGTACCCCCCCGACACACCCTGTGTGACCGCACTCCGACACAACCCCGCGTGACCGCTGCTCCTCGCCCTGGCGAACCACGACATCGAGGAGAAGCCGACAACCCGCTCCGGCGTACGGAGGAGACGCCCCATCCCCGGCGGCGCCCTGGAACCTCACCCAGTACGAAGCCGAGCGGGTTGTCACGGGTTGAAGCCGGGCCGGTCCTTCGCGTTATCCACAGAGGTGGCCGTCCTGCGCATGGTTATCCACAGTGATGGCTACTTGGCGCAACGAGCCCGCCACGCAGCGATACGCTGTTCGTGCATCTGATCATCGATGGACGAAGGGCGGGACGATGCGGCACCCCCTGATCATGCCCGTGATCCTTCTCATGTTCGTCACCGGCGGCTCGCAGGTGATCGCCGCTCCTCGACCTTCGGCGCGTCCGCCTGCCGCCGCCATCACGGTCACCCCCGCGCCCGGCTCTCCCCGCGCCCGGCCCGACCGCCATGTACGCGTCATGGTCACGAAGGGCACGCTGACCAGCGTTGACGTCTCCGCCGGCGGGGCCAGGGTTCCGGGCCGGTTCGACCGCGCACGCCGCGCGTGGCGCTCGACGTGGACGTTGACGCCGGGCACCGAGTACGTCGTGTCGGCGTCGGCGAGCCCGGCCCGGCATGGTGACCCGCCGTCTCGCGTGGTCGCCCGGTTCCGCACGCGCGCGGCGCCGCTCGCCTTCGGCATCCGCCAGACGATCCCGAGCCCCGGCGAGACCGTCGGCGTCGGCATGCCCATCATCCTCACCTTCACCGGCCCCGTCCGGGACCGCGCCGCGGTCGAACGCACCCTGGAAGTCCGCCTGGGCTCCCTGCGTTCCCTGGGCTCCCTGCGTTCCCTGGGCTCCCTGCGTCCCCTGAGTTCCCTGGGTTCCCGGCTGGAGGGCGCGTGGCGCTGGGTGGCGGACGACCAGGTGGCCTACCGACCGCGAACGCTCTGGCCCGCGCGGCGGCGGGTCGTCGTCACCGCACACCTCGCCGGCGTCCGCGCCGCCCCGCACACGTTCGGCACGGCCGACCACATCCTGTCCTTCTCCGTCGGGCGCCGCCAGACCAGCATCGTGAACACCCTGACCCACCAGATGCTGGTCCACCGGGACGGCAGGCTGGTCCAGCGGATGGCCATCAGCGCGGGCAAGGGTTCGACCCGCGAGTACACCACGACGAGCGGCGTCCACCTGACCATGGACAAGGGCGACCCGGTGCGCATGGTGTCCCCTGGCAGGAAGAAGGGCGAGCCGGGCTACTACGACCTCATGATCGGCCACGCGGTCCGCATCTCCAACAGCGGCGAGTACGTCCACGCCCTCGACAACGTGTGGGCCCAGGGGAAGGTCAACGTCAGCCACGGCTGCGTCAACGCCCGGCCCGACCAGGCGGCGTGGTTCTACGACAGCTCCTTGCGCGGCGATCCTGTGATCGTCACCGGCACCGACAGGAGGCTGGAATGGTGGAACGGGTGGGGTTTCTGGCAGTTGTCCTGGGACGAATGGCGCAAGGGAAGCGCGCTGAGCGACCCCTCGGCTCTGGCCCTGCCATGGTCCACGAAATAGGGCTACGGTGGCCTTTAAGGAACCACAGACGCCTAAAACGCGTTCCTCATTATGGGAGGGCCGACGCGATGGACTCGTGGATCTTCTGGTTGATGCTCGCGGCGGCGCTCGGTGTGGCAGAGATCTTCACGCTCACCGCGGCGCTCGGGCTGCTCGGTGCGGCCGCCCTGCTCACGGCCGCCGTCGCGGCGATCGGTCTGCCTGCCGGAGTCCAGCTGGCGACGTTCATCCTCTCCTCGGTGGCGAGCATCGTCCTCCTGCGTCCCGTCGCCCGGCGCCACCTGATGCAGCCGCCCGCGCAGCGGTTCGGCGTGTCGGCGCTGGTCGGCAAGTCTGCTTATGTCACGCGCGAGGTCACCGGCAGGAACGGCCGCGTGCGCATAGGCGGAGAAGAGTGGTCCGCCCGCGCCTATGACGAGACACTGGTGATCCCGACCGGCGCGACGGTGGACGTCATCCAGATCGAAGGGGCTACCGCCCTCGTCTATCCCCGGGAGTGAAGCATGGACGCCGCTTTCATCGCCGGAATCGTGATCGTGTTGTTCGCGGTGCTCACGGTCCTGCGCGGCGTACGAATCGTCCCGCAGGCGCGGGCCGGCAACGTCGAGCGCCTCGGCCGTTACAACCGCACGCTCGGCCCCGGGCTGAACTTCGTCATCCCGTACGTCGACCGCGTGCGCCCGCTGATCGACCTGCGCGAGCAGGTGGTCTCCTTCAAGCCGCAGCCCGTCATCACCGAGGACAACCTGGTCGTCGACATCGACACCGTCCTGTACTTCCAGGTCACCGACCCACGCGCGGCCGCGTACGAGATCGCCAACTTCATCCAGGGCGTCGAGCAGCTGACGGTCACCACGCTCAGGAACGTCGTCGGCGGCATGGATCTGGAGAGGACGCTGACCTCCCGCGACACGATCAACAGTCAACTGCGCGGCGTGCTGGACGAGGCCACCGGCAAGTGGGGCATCCGGGTCAACCGCGTCGAGATCAAGGCCATCGACCCTCCCAAGACCATCAAGGAGGCGATGGAGAAGCAGATGCGCGCCGAACGTGACAAGCGCGCCGCCATCCTCACCGCCGAGGGTCTTCGCCAGTCGCAGATCCTCACGGCCGAGGGCGAGAAGCAGAGCGCGATCCTGCGCGCCGAGGGCGAGCGCACCTCCGCCATCCTGAAGGCCGAGGGCCAGTCGCAGGCCATCGACGAGGTGTTCCAGGCCGTCCACCGCAACGACCCCGACCCCAAGCTCCTCGCCTACCAGTACCTCCAGGTGCTCCCGCAGCTCGCCCAGGGCCAGGGCAACACCTTCTGGGTCATCCCGAGCGAGGTGACCTCCGCCCTCCAGGGCGTCTCCCGGGCCTTCACCGAAGCCCTCCCGAAGTCCGCCGCCACCCGAGAGGTTCCCGACACCAGGTCCGCCGCCAGGACGGAGGCCGCCGACGCCGAAGAGGCCGCCAAGGCCGCGATCGCCGACGCCGAGGACACCGGCCCCCGCTCCCTGACCTCCGGCGCCCCGGCGGTCGACCCACTGCCGACCGCCGAACAGCCCGCCCCTGACGAGGTCCCCAACAGGCCCGCCAATCCCTGACTCCCCCAGCCAGAGGGAGGAGACATTCACGCCAGGGGGGCAGAGAGAACAGCGAGCCGGAACCGGCCCGGCGGGCACGGGTGTTCCGCACTCCTGGCGATGGCTGCGGGACGGTCAGGATCGGGCTTTGGTGAGGGCGGCTGCGAAGTCGTGGGCGCGGGTCAGTTCCGCGCGGATCGGGGTGAGGACGAGATCGTGGCCGACCATGTCCACACTTGACCACAAGGCCTTGCGGGCCTTACGGGCTCGGCGGCGGGCGCTGAGAGACGCGAGGACGCGGCAGAGCAGGGCGATCAGGATGCCGGCCGCGGCACCGCCGGCCAGGAGGACGGTGGGCCAGGGGACGACGCCCAGCGTGGGCGTGGGCACCTCGGGAAGCCGCATGTAGTCGACGAGGAAGAGGCCGCTCAGCCACAGCAAGCCTGTGATCATCGCGGCGAACGCCAGCCACTGCGCGAATCCGGCGGCCCGCCACCAGCGCGGCTGCCTGCCCGCGCCGACGAATGTCAGCGAAACGGCCCGGTCAAGCCTGTCGGCGAGTTCGTCGGCCCGCGCGCGTGAGGCCCGCCGTACGGCCATGGTCCAGGGCTCGGGCAGCCCCGACGCGGCCGCCGACGCGACGTCCCTGATCGCCATGTCCATCTGCGACCGCTGGATGGCCGTGGCGGGCGGGATCGACGTACGTCCAATGGCCAAAGGCACGCCTCCTGCGGGGATGCCACGGCGCTGCTCGCCGCCCTTCCCCGGGAAGGGACCTGCCGAGAGGCCGCCGGGTCCCGGACCGGGCTTGGCGGTGCCGAGATCGTCCGAGCGGGAGGAGTCCAGGGAGCGACTCTCCGGTGAGGCGCCGAGGCGCAGCGCGTCCTGGGGCGAACCCCGCATGCCGTGGGAACTGGACACCATGGGGCCGGCCCCGGGTCGGATGCCCACGCGCAGGCGGCGCAGCGGGTCGGGGCGGAAGCGGCGGAGCCAGCGCGTGACCGGCCAGCCGGTGGCCACGATCGAGCGGTGCCGGTGCGCCTTGGCGACGGCGTCCACGACGAGCGGGACACCCGCCGCCTCGGCGAGCGCGTCGGTCAGAGGCGCGGCCAGCTCACCTGTGACGGCCTGCTCGGCGGCCCGCGCCCGCCTGCCCAACTCGGCCACCGACTCGGGCGAGGGAGTGGACCTGGGCGGCTGAGAGGCGGCGGGGGATGCGGGCGGCGGGTGGGTACCGGCCGGTGCGGGTGGAAGGGGGGCGGGTCCGGAGGAGGCTGCGGCGAGGAGGTCTGCGGCCAGGAGGGCGTCCGCGGCGAGCCGGGAGGCCCACGTGCGCCGGTCCGCGACGCGTGCGGCCAGGGCCGAGCGCACCTCCCCGATGCCCTCGTCCCTCGGCACCGACGTCGCCAGCACCGGCACCCCGCGCAGCCCGTCCTCGTCCAGCAGCCGCCGCAGGTCGTTAAGGCACCGCTTCACGGCCGAGGGCGTGAGCCGGTCCGTCTGGTTCAGGACCACCATCATCACGTCCCGATGGCGGCTCAGCGGGCGAAGGTACCGCTCGTGAACGGCCGCGTCGGCGTACTTCTGCGGGTCCAGCACCCACACCAGAAGATCGACGACGGCGACCAGCCGGTCGACCTCCAGACGGTGCGCCAGCTCGATCGAATCGTGGTCGGGCAGGTCGAGCAGGATCAGTCCCGAGAGCGGATCATTGTCCTGCCCCGCCTGCAGCGAGGAGAGCCGCCCCCGATCGGCCCCGGCCCCGAGGGAGGCGGAAGCGGGCCGCTCGGCGGAGGCGCGCTGCCCCTGCTCGAAGGGTCCACCAGCCGATACGGAGTCGTCCTGAACGGGCGGGTGCCACGTGTCGGCCCCGTCGACCGTGTGGCGGCGGGGGATGTCCAGCCAGTCGAGGAGCGGCCCCGCGCCCTCCGGGTCCCACATCGCCGCGTGCGCCGCCGAGGTGGTCGGACGGGTGACGCCGACCCGGGCCAGGGACGTGCCCGAGAGCGTGTTGAACAGCGACGACTTCCCGCTGCCCGTGGCTCCCGCGAGCGCCACGACGGTGTGGTCGACCGACAGGTTGCGGCGTGCCCCGGCGCGCGCCACCACGGCATGGGCCCCGGCCACCGCGGACCAGTCGAGCCGGCCTTCGGCGAGGTCGGCGGCCTCGGCCAGCGCGGCGAGCCGATCGTCCAGCGACACGCCTTTGGTCCGGCGAAGCACCTTCATCGTGGCCTGTCCACCTGAGCCGGGGAATCGACCTGCGCGCCCGAGCCCAGAGATCGGGCCGGCCTGGTCGCGTCCGGCGGGCCCCCGCCGGCGCCCGTCCCTGCGGGGACGCCGATCGCGTCGCGGTGGGCGTGGACGTTCTGGGCCGCCCTGCGGAGGGCGGCGGCGGCGTCCTCGGGCGGGCCGACTCCGTCGAGCAGCGAGGTGAACCGGACGGCCTCCTCGTCCAGGAGCACTCTCACCCGGCCCCGCAGATCCTCCCGCGCCGCCTGCGTCAGCGTACGAACGGCCTGGTCGCCGAAGACCGCCTCCAGCAGCTTCTGGCTCAGCAGGCTGGTGCCGCCCGCGATCCCCATCTCGATGCCGGTGATCCCGCCCGTGGAGGTGAAGACCATGAGCATGAGGAACAACCCCGCCGCGTTGACGCTGAACGAGGCGAGCCGCGCGGTCGTCCGCTTCTCGGTCCCCTCCTTGGCGACGAGGTCGAGCACGTACCCCTGCCACGCCCGCAGGGCCGACGAGGCGCGCTCGGGAAGGCCGGACGAGGCACGGCCGAGGCGCCCCGCGGAGATCACCCCCGCGCGTTCGAGCACGTCACGGCCTGCGGGCGTGCCCGACCAGCCATCCAGGGCACGCTCGGCGGCGGCGTCCGCGACGGAGCGGATCAGCGCCTCCACCCCCGTCTCCAGGGCGACGCGCAGCCGGGTTTCGGGCGCGGGCCGTCCGGTGAACGCGGATACGAGGCGTTCGCGCAGCCAGCCGATCCGCGACTCCAGCGAGCGCATGAAGTCGCCGGTGCCGATGAAGTCATGCCAGCGGGCCAGCACCTCGCCGCGCAGCAGCGACCCGTCGCGGATCCCGTCGTCGAACGTCGCCATGGCCGCCCCGTACGCGCCGTCGATCGTGCGGCGAAGATCGGCGACCCCGGCCCGCTGGCGCTCGGCCGCGTCGGCGAGAGCGGGGACGCGGGTCGTGATGCTGTCCAGCGCGCCGGCGAGCGTCCGGCGTACGACCTGGTCACGTGCGTGGGCGTCGGCCGCGATGGCGGCGAGCCAGCCGCGCACGTCGCGGACGGCGGGTTCGGGCAGGCGGGCGTTCTCCTCGGGAAGCGCCACTTCGGGCACGCTGAACAGCGGCGTCCCCGGGAGGCCGTTCTCGTCGAGCAGGCGGGTGAGGTGGGCGGTGACCGGTTCGAGGGCCTCGGGCGGGACGCGGTCGAGGACGACGGCGAGGGCCGTGCTGCGCTCGCGGGCGCTGCGCAGGAACCCCCAGGGCACCTCGTCGGCGTACCGGACGGCGGTGGTGACGAACAGCCACAGATCGGCGGCGGCGAGCAGTTGCGCGGCGATCTCGCGGTTGGCGGTGACGACCGAGTCGATGTCGGGGGCGTCGAGCAGGGCCAGCCCGGCGGGGAGCGTGTCCGCCGTGACCACCCGGAGCGTCCCCGGCTCACCGCGCCCCCGCCCTGTCGTCCTCGCCAGCCCCGGAAGGACGTTCTGTCTGCCGAACCACGCCTCGTCGGCCGGGTTGGCCACGAGGGTCGGGGCGAGGGTGGTGGGGCGCAGCACTCCCGTCTCGGCGACGTCGGCGCAGGCCAGCGAGTTGACCAGCGTGGACTTGCCCGCCCCCGTGGACCCGCCGACGACGGCGAGCAGGGGCGCGTCCATCGCGGCCACGCGCGGGAGCAGGTAGTCGTCGAGTTGCCCCCTGAGCTCCTTCAGGGCATGGCGATGCGAGGCGACGTCCCCGATCTCCAGCGGGAAGAGGTCGTGATCGAGCCGACGCCGCAGGTCTCCCAGGGCCGCGAGCAGACCCTCGTTCCCTGCCATACGACCGGTCATGCCCCAGGAGGGCCGAGGTATCCACTACCTGCGGAAAACCCTAGGTCAGGGCCTCACGATGCCGTAGGCCGACGGATCGGGCGCCCGACGCCGCCGCCGCGGACCGGGTCAAACTCCTGGTGCCGGTGAGGCGGACGGGGCGTCCGTGCCTCCGCCGGGCCGACGGGGAGGCATGCTGGGCAGCAGGGGGCGGCACTTCTTCAGGGCGGCGGCGACGGCGGGGTCGTCCGTCTTCAGGTCGCGCATGCCGGTGCCGTTCTGTGGCAGTTCGGCGCCGTTGTCCTTCATGCAGGTACGGAACGCCTCCAGCGCGGACGCGTCGAAGCCGCCGCCACGTCCCTGGCCGAAGCCGCCACCGTTCGGCATGAGCGACCGGCACGCCTCGAACGCCTGGCGCTGCTGCGGGGACATGGTGCCGAAGTCCCTCGGTCTCCCGCTCGGCGGAACGGACGGGGAACCGCTGGGCCGAGCCGTTGGCCGCCCATCAGGGCGTCCAAAGGGCATCTCCACGCCATGCTGCTTCAGACACTCGGCGAACGACGCACGCGCGTCTCCGGACCCAGTGGGCGAAGGATGGGCGCCGGTCGCCGCCTGCGAAGAATCTCCACCGCCGCAGCCGGAGGTCAACAGAGTGGCGGCTACAGCGGCGGTGCCGAGCGTTCGACGCAACACGGTCACAAGTGGACTCCGTCGGCAAACCGAGGGACTTTGGCCCGACCATCACAGGCCACCAATCTCAGAACCGCATGGGACGAACCTGAAATTCACCTGTCAACCGGGCCGCACGACCGGTGCCGGACGAGAACGCGACGGCGACGACGGGCCCGGTGGCACCGCCGGAACATCCGCCCCGGCGCCGACTACATGATCACCGTAGGGTCCACCCTCAGGCCTGATCGATCAGGTTCCGTGGCTGTGAATCCGTCGGCAACGCGGTGAGTGCCAGTTTGTCGGTCCTGCGCGCAATACTCGCCGCTAGCGATCACGAGGATGAGGTATCCGGGATGGCGCGGTCACTCCGTCGCCTGAACGACGAGCCCTATATCAAACACAGCGTGGAGGTATCGGCATGAGCGCTGATCGGAGCCTGACCTATGTCGGCGGCGGCTCGGCGAAGTTCTGGGAAGTGCGTCAGAACGGTACGGAGCTGAACATCCGGTATGGGCGGCTGGGCGCTGCCGGTCAGGCGCAGGTCAAGTCGTTCGACTCCGCTGCCGCCGCCGCTGCGGCGGCCACCAAACTGGTGGCGGAGAAGTTACGCAAGGGCTACACGGAAGACGAAGCGGTCGCCGCGCCGGTGAGCTCCCCGGCAGCGATCGACAGTGTTGAGGATGAGGACGGGCTGACGATGCCGACCGCTTGGCTGCGCGGTCTTCATCCGCGGCGGGGTGGCGTGAAGGTCGCCGTGAAGCGGCTGGACGCGGGCGCGCCTAAGGAACTCGCCGCAAGGTTGGACGAGCATCGGCAGTTGATCCTTGACTCGCTGGCGAAGTGTCGCGACCCGGAGATCGCCTCCGCGGGCGCGGCGTACCTGGCCGGGGAGCCCACCGCCACGCCGCTGGGCGCTGCGGTGGTCGCCGAAGTGGTGGCCGGGACCCAGCCATGGGGTGAGGGCACGTTCCTGCCCCTGTTCGCCGAAGTTTGGCTGGTCGAACGCGGCCTGGTGTTCGCGGCAGTGGCCGCGACCGAACTCGCCTCGCTGGATTTCGAAACCGGCGAGCACACGCGGCCGGTTCGGCGGCTGGCTGCCGGTGAGTCCCCCAATTATTGGTACGGCTTGAATAGGCTGGAGCTCGCCACGAGGGTCCGTGCCGTCCTCGCGGCCGCATCGGATGCCGAGTATGCCGAGGTCGTCGCGGCGCTGGCGGTGAGCCGTGAAGGCGGGCTCCACCATCAGGTGGCGGCTTCCTACCTGGCGCCGACCGAGGTTGACTGGGTTGCGGCCGACTGCGCCGAAGTGAGCCGCGTCAATCCGGGTCTCGCCTCCGTCCTGGTCGCCGCGATCAGCACGTCGGAGCATGCGGCGCTCATCGTGAGCCACGTGCACGCTTACACCGTGATGAGCTCCCTCGCTACGGTCGTCGACGGCATGGGTGACGCGGCCGTGCCGGCGCTGGCCGGATGGTTCGACGAGGCGTACCACGCGGAAATCCAGCGGCGGCTGCTGGGTGTGCTCGCCGAACTGCCGACCGACGCGGCGATGCAGGCACTCCTCGACCGGATCGAGCACAAGTACACCCAGCCGGCCCTCCTGCGCGCGGCGGCCCGCTTCCCGCGCCGGGCGATGCGGATGCTGGCCACCTCCGGTGGCAAGGTCGCGGACTTGCTGCTACGCGCCCACATGCTGGCCCATCCCGACCTGGTCCCCGAGGTGCTCGTGAGCGTCGACGACGCCGCGGCTGAGCGGATCAACAAGATCGCGAACGCCGCGACCGTCGCCACCGCTCCGCTTGAGGCTTTGCCCGAGGTACTGGTCAGCCCACCTTGGACCCGTCCGCGTACGGCCCGCAAGCCGGTCGTGGTGAGTGACCTGGTGTGTGCCGATGAGCCGACCGTGGTGTGGGGGCCGGGCGAGCGGGACAATTGGCGTTCCGCCCGGCCGGGGCACGGTTCATGGGGTCAGGCCTGGCAACAAACCTGGAAAGAGATCGCCGGCCAGGTCGCCGGTGCCCGGCAGGGCCGCTGGTACAACGAGATCGCCCTGTTCATCTCCGGGCCTGAGGAACTGGCCAGACCGCTGATCGAGAAGTGGCGCCCGGCTGACCGGTGGGGAGCCTCCGAATGGATGCCGAGGGTGGTCGCCAGGTTCGAGCTGGCGGCGCTGCCCGTGGTGCTGGACAGCGCCCGGCGCAACCCCGGCGTGATCGCTCCGGCGCTGCTCCCGTTCGCCGCCCCGGAGATCGCTGTGCTGATGGCCGAGTGGCTGGCCCGGCTGAAGTCGCTGCGCGCCACCGCGCTGGCATGGCTGGCACGCCACCCGGAGGCGGCTGCCAGGGCGCTGATCCCGGCGGCTCTGGGCAAGCCCGGCCCGGCCCGGCGACAGGCCGAGCAGGCGCTGGCGGCGCTGGCCGCAGGCGGCAACCGCGACGCTGTGACGGAGGCCGCCGCGGGTTACGGCCCCGTCGCCGAGGCCGCGGTCGCCGACCTGCTCTCGGCTGACCCGCTCGACACGCTGCCGGGCAAGATGCCCGTGCTACCCGAGTGGGCGGAAATCGCGATCTCGACACCGATCTACCTGCGCGGCGACGCGGGCGCGCTGCCTGCCGAGGCGGTCCGCCATGTGATGACGATGCTGGCGATCTCCCGGCCCGGTGATCCGTACGCCGGTCTCGCCCCGGTCAAGGAGGCCTGCGACAGCCGCAGCCTCGCTGACTTCAGCTGGGCGCTGTTCCAGAGCTGGCAGGCAGCCGGCTACCCGCCCAAGGAGAGTTGGGTGATGGACGCGCTGGGACTGCTCGGCGACGACGAGACCGTCCGACGGCTCACGCCGTTGATCAGGACCTGGCCCGGTGAGGGTGGGCACGCGCGTGCGGTCGCGGGTCTGGACCTGCTGGCCACCATCGGCTCCGAGGTCGCGTTGATGCACCTGCACGGCATCGCCGAGAAGGTCAAGTTCAGCGGGCTCAAGAACCGGGCCAGGCAGAAGATGGACGAGGTCGCCGCGGAGCTCGGCCTGACGCCGCAGGAACTGGCCGACCGGCTGGTGCCGGACTTCGGACTGTCCGCCGACGGCAGCCTGACCCTCGATTACGGCCGCAGGCAGTTCGTCGTCGGCTTCGATGAGCAGCTCAAGCCGTACGTGGCCGACGCCGCGGGGAAGCGGCTCAAGAACCTTCCCAAGCCGGGGGCGAACGACGATCCGGAGCTCGCGCCTTCCGCCTACCAGCGGTTCGCCGGGCTGAAAAAGGACGTGCGCGCCGTGGCCGCGGACAATATCCGCCGGCTGGAGCAGGCCATGGTGAACCAGCGCCGCTGGAGTGGTGAGGAGTTCAAGCGGCTGCTCGTCGGCCACCCGCTGCTCTGGCACATCGTGCGGCGGCTGGTGTGGGGGCTCTACGACCCCTCGGGCCGGCTCACGGGCGCCCTGCGAGTGGCCGAGGACCGCAGTTTCGCCGATGTCGAGGACGACGCGCTGACGTTGCCCGACGAGGCCATCGTAGGGGTGGCGCACCCGCTGGAGCTGGGGGAGAAACCGGCCGCCTGGGCCGAGGTGTTCGCCGACTACGAGATCCTGCAGCCGTTCCCGCAACTGGGCCGGGAGACATATGAGCCGGACGAGACGCTGCTGGCCGAGATCAGCGCGGCCAAAGTCCCCACCGGCGCGGTGATCGGCCTGGAACGGCGTGGCTGGCGGCGAGGCGAGCCGCAGGACGCCGGTTGGCAGGGCTGGATCGAACGGGACGTGCCCGACGGCAGGACCATCACGATCGGCCTTAATCCGGGCATCGCGATCGGCTACCTCGGACTCGCCGACGAGCAGACCCTGGAGGGGATCGCCCTCGACGGCCTCGACCCGATCACCGTCTCCGAGATCCTGCGAGACCTCCGGGAGATCACCCGATGAACGAACACGTCCAGCGACCCCCGGCCGAGATCCGCTACGCCGACGAGCTGGCCCGGCTGCGGGAGAACGACACCGACGACCGACCGCCCGGCTGGGCGTTGAGCCTGCGAGCCGCCCGGCGCTTCGTCCTCGGGGACGAGAAGCTGGGCATCAGCCGCAAGTTCGTGGGTGATCCTTCATTGATCGACCGATCCCTGGTGACGCTCGCGACCAACCGCGGGCTGATGCTGGTGGGTGAGCCGGGCACGGCGAAGTCGCTGTTGTCCGAGCTGCTCGCCGCGGCGGTGAGCGGAACCTCGACGCTCACCATCCAGGGCGGAGCGGCCACTACCGAAGACCAGATCAAATATTCGTGGAACTACGCACTGCTGGTCGCCGAGGGCCCGTCCACCCGGTCACTGGTGGCCGCTCCGCTGCTGCGCGGCATGGCCGAGGGCAAGGTGGTGCGCTTCGAGGAGATCACCCGGTGCCCGCTGGAGGTGCAGGACTGCCTGCTGTCGCCGCTGTCGGACCGCGTGCTCGCCGTACCGGAGCTGACCGGTCCGGAGGCCATGGTGTTCGCCCAGGAGGGGTTCACCGTCATCGCCACCGCCAACACCCGCGACCGCGGCGTCAACGAGATGAGCGCCGCGCTCAAGCGCCGGTTCAACTTCGAGACGGTCTTCCCGATCGCCGACTTCGACACCGAGCTGCTGCTGGTGGAGGCGGAGGCCACCGCTCTGCTGAAGCGGTCAGGCGTCGGCGCGCCACCGCGGCGCGACGTGCTGGAGGTCCTGGTCACCGCGTTCCGGGAGCTGCGCGAGGGGCAGACCGCGCGCGGTGACGCCACCGACCGGCTGTCGGGAGTGATGAGCACCGCCGAGGCCGTCTCGGTCGCGCATGCCGTCGGGCTGCGCGGGTGGTTCCTGCGCGGCGAGCCCGGCACCGCCGCCGACCTGGTCTCCTGCCTGGCCGGCACGGCGGCCAAGGACAACCCGGAGGACCTGGCGAAACTCCGCAGATATCTGGAGCAGAGGCGGCGCGGAGACCAGTGGAAGGCCCTACGATCGTGCGCATGGTCACGCCCTGGTCTGCGATAGTGACCCTGTGCCCGTCGTTCACATCGAAGCCAAACCCGATCATCTTCTGCGCCTGGCGCGACAGAAAGACCCGGTGGGTGCAGTCGTGGAGATGATCTGGAACGCGCTGGACGCCGAAGCCTGTCGCGTCTCTGTTGATCTTGAAGTCAACGAACTGAACGGCGTCGAGTCGGTCAGCATCACCGACGACGGCCACGGCATACCCAACGCCTCCTGCGCGGGCTATTTCAGCGGCTTGGGCGGTTCATGGAAGACCACCGCCAAGGTGTCTCCACATCTCAAGCGCGGGTTGCATGGGCGCAGCGGACAAGGCAGGCTACGCGCGTTCGCCCTCGGCGAGCAGGTGCGCTGGATCACGGTCGCGCCCGCGGCCGATGGGCGGATCGAGCGGACTGTCATCACCGGAGTGGTCGACCGGCCCGCAGACTTCGACATCTCCGACCCTGAGGACGTCGCGGGCCCCTGCGGGACCCGGGTCGAGGCATCGGTACCCGCAGACTTCGTTGGCCGCCTCTCTCAGGAGGACACGGCCCAGCAGCTCACCTCGACCTTCGCGCCCTTTCTGGCCTCCAACCCAGATGTACGGATCATCTATCAGGGCACGGAACTCGACCCGGCCACCGTCTGGACCGACACAGCCGAGTACGCCCTGCCCTGGCTGGACGCGGCCGGCCAGGCGCCCCCACTGCTTCGCGTCATCGAATGGCCGAAGAACGTCGGCCGTGTGCTCGCTCTCTGTGATGCCAACGGCGTAGTCCTGGACGAACCGACCCCCGGTATCCAGGCACCGGGCTACCACTTCACGGCCTATCTCCTCTGGGACGGGTTCGTCGAGCGGCGAAGCAATCTGCCGCTCGCCGAGCTCGACGAGATCGCCGACCTACTGGAATCGGCGCGCGAAACCCTGCGCGGGCATTTCAAGAGGCGCGACCAGGAACGCCGGGCACGGCTGATCCAGGAATGGAAGTGCGAAGGCCTCTACCCTTACTCAGGCGAACCTGAACTACCCGCCCAGGCGGTCGAACGTCAGATGTTCGACGAGGTGGCCACCACGATCGCACGCCGCCTGCCAGGTGTACCGCAGAGCAAGAAGACCACCCTGCGCCTGCTCAAGGAGATCATTTCCCACGATCCCAGCGGACTCTACCCGGTGCTCGATGAGTTGTTCCGGCTGCCCCAATCAGAGCAGGAAGAACTCAAACGTGTTCTTCAGCGCACCAGCCTCTCGGAAGTGATCAAGGCGACGGGTCAGGTCAGCGACCGTCTCGACTTTCTGGCTGCCCTTAAGACACTGGTCTTCGAGCCTGAGATCAGCAGGACGGTCAAGGAACGTGCCGAGTTGCACAAGATCCTTGAGCGCGAGACCTGGGTATTCGGTGACGCCTACGCGCTGATGGTGAGCGATCAAAGCCTTGACGCGGTGCTCAGGCGCCACCTCAGGGAATTGGGCCGAGAGCCCGACGACGGCCCGCTCGATCCCGTGCGCCGCGAGGACGGACGTACGGGTATCGTCGACCTCCTTTTGGGACGTGCCCACCGAGGAAGCTCGGGAAGGGCACACCTCGTGGTCGAGCTGAAGGCTCCCAAGGTGAAGGTCGGACAAGTGGAGGTCGCTCAGATCAAGAGCTACGCGGAGGCCATCGTCAGCGATCCTCAGTTCCGCGACGCCCGAGTTTCCTGGGATTTCTGGGTCGTCTCCACGGAGCTGGAGAAAACCGTGCGGCGCGACGCCGGCGCGCCGAACCGCCCGCCCGGGTGCATCGCCGAGTGGGAGGGAGGGGTGCGACTCTGGGCACGAACCTGGAGCGAGATCATCGACGACTGTGAGGACCGCCTTCACTTCTACCGCGACAGGCTGAACCACGACCCGGCCACGGAACATGCCCTGGAGTACCTGCGACGCGTGCACGGAAGCGTCGCGCCTGGAACAGTCATGGAAATGGGACACGATCCCGGGTCCGAAGGCTCACCATGACAGGTGATTTTGAGGTCGCCGATGTCTCAAGATCGCCATGGCGATCCATCCCGAAGGGCTGTTGGTTAGTTTGAGGTGGTGCGCGGGCTGCCGCCCGCGCACCGTTTGATCCTCCGCAGCCCCCGAGCCGACCAAGCCCGTCGCGACCGCCTCAAAGGCGCCCCACCTTGACGTCCAGCACGAAAGCAGCCCACGCGTCGGAGGCAACCCGCACGATCGGGCCACTCTCCCGCTTGGAGTCACGGACAGCACGGCGGCCGTTAGGCAAAACAGCGATTTCGACGCACTGGTCCCCGCTACCGCTGTAGGTCGACTTTCGCCAGACAAGGCCGGTCACGTTGGGGGGAAGAAGGTCCACGATTACTCCTGCGCCACCTTGTTGATCAGTTTGATCGAGTCCTCTGGAGACATCGCCACGGCGCTGATGCGCTCGAATCTCAGCTTATGCGCAGCGACGTCTTCCGCGCTTTCCATATAGATATCACCCATAGTTCCTTCGATGTACGCGATGTCCGGGTCGGCTGGATCGGGATAAGACAGCAGAGTGAAGCAACCGTCCAGTCCCGGGTGCTCGCCAACCGCGTATGGGACGATCTGGACGGTGATATTCGGCCGGGCGGCATGGTCCTGCAACGCAGCAAGCTGGGCCCTCATCACATCACGACCACCGACCGAGCGGCGGATCACCGCCTCGTCGACGACCATGTGGAGTTCGGGCGCGCCGTCTCTGGACAGCAACGTCTGCCGCGCCAAACGTGCAGCGACCCTTCTGTCGACCTCGCTGGCGTCAGCGATCATGCGTCCCGCACGGATGACAGCACGGGCGTAGTCGGCCGTCTGCAGCAATCCATGGATGAGTTGAGGGTCCCACGCGCGCATCTGCGACGCCTCGTCCTCCAAGGCGACGTAGCTACCGCTGAAGACATCGAGGTAGGCAGTCCACCATCCGCGCTTGCGGATCTCTCGCGCAAGGGCGACCAGCGAATCCCGTTCGGGACTGGTCGCGCCGTAGAGAGCGAGCAGGTCCGCGACGTCGCCATGGTGGGGCCGGATCTGGGCCGTCTCGACGCGTGACATCTTCGCCCGCGACCAGCCGAGTCCGTCTGCCACCTCTTGCAGGGTCAAGCTCTGCTGCTCACGAAGACGGCGCAGTTCGCGTGCGAGACGACGTGCTCGAACCGTAGGTCGGTAAGCCATGTCGCTCAGTGTGGTCGATCCGTCACGCTGTCGCACCGAACTCCGAGGAAATCTTGAGAAGTTCGTAGAACCAGGTTGCGGAAACGAGAATCTCACCCCACTCTCTCGTTCAGAGTGACTGAACGAGTACGGAAAGTCACGAGCACGAGATCGCGGATGGCCATGGAGACGGCCGCAAGGGGCCTACGGAGGTATCGGTGGGGCGAGAGTCGGGGCGGTTGGAGTTGCTCGGGGCTGGGGCGCGGGTGCTTCAGGTTCTGGAGCGGGAGGTGTCGCGGATTGGCGTGCCCTGCTGGGACGGGGTGCCCGCGCGGTGTGTCGCGCAGGGGACGAGCCGGGACACGGTAGGGGTCGGCGTACTCGCACAAGACCTGGGGACGGACCCGATGGGGACGATCGTGGTCGACGGCACCACCACGTACGACGAAGTCAGCGAGAAGGCCCCCGCGCCGGGCGTGCGGGCCGTCGCCGGGTGCGTCACCCTCCCCGGGCGGGTCGACCAGGTGGGCGTGGCACGCGCGTTCACGCGCAGGCTGCTCCACGGGGATCCGGTCCTGGACACGGCCCTCCTGGTGGTCTCCGAGCTGGCCTCCAACAGCGTCCAGCACTCCCGGTCGTCGCTCCCGGGCGGCACCGTCACGCTGTACGTCCTGCACGTCGGCGCCCGCGTGCGGATCGAGGTGCACGACGACGGCGCGGACGGCGTCCCCCACATGCGCCCCGCCGGTTCGGAAACACTTCCGGAGTGGGACGGGGAACTCGACGAGCTGGACCTTCGAGGCCGGGGCCTGCGCCTGGTGGACGAGGTGACCGCGTGCTGGGGCTTCGCCATCGGCCACCGCAGGACCACGACCTGGGCGGAGCTCACCCCCGCCGAGGACATCGGGATCGAGCACATCGAGATCCCCGCATGACCACGACCGCCACCGGCCCCGAGGTCGCCGCCAAGGCCCGAACGGACGCCGAGGCTGCGCGCCGGGACGTCGTCCGCGCCCTGAAACGGCGGTTCACCGGCTGGACCCCCTGGTACGGCGACGCCACCGGACACTGGTGGGCGCTCCCACCCGCCCACCACCGCGACCCGCTCCGCCTGATCGAGGCGGCCGGCCCGGACGCGCTTGCCGAACGCATGTGGCAGGCCGACGCTCACGAACGCCGTCCCGGCCCGGCTTCGGGAGCCGCACAGCACGTACGCCCGCGCCGCCCCATCCCCCGCTCCGCCCTACGTCCGAGACCCCACCCTTCCCTTTGAGCCCAGGCACCCGAACCGCCGGGACAGGTGGTTCCGGGACGTTCGCGTATTGACGTCATCGAATCCCCGTCCACGGGGCCGACCCGCCGTAGCCACCTCACTATAAGTTACGTGTCGATTACTGTTGTGGAAGCGGCCGCAGCCGAGCCGGGGGACTCGCAAGCGGTCAGCGGATCGCCATATACCGGCGGGCAAACCATAGGCAGCTACAAGACAGAAAGGATCGAACATGACGACCCCGATGCCGTGGGGCTTACCCATATGACCCCCTACCCTCTCGCCGAGACCGTCCCGTACACCGCTGTCCGACTCGACCCGGACTCGCAGCAGGCCGTTTACGTCGGTCCCGGAGGTCAGCCCATCGAGGCTGGTAAGCACGGCACCAACAAGCAGACCAGCAGATCGCTGACCACCGGCGGCGGTGACGGCCAGGACCCCACCCCGTCGGACGATACGGCCGCCACTGACTACGACAGCGACTGAACGCTCAAGATGACGAGCGGAGTGGTACTGGTCCTCACCTGCCTTGAGGACCCCACCGCAGACATGGTCATCGGCCGTCTGAACGCGCGGGGAGCACGGATCGCACGTTTGGATCCGGGGATCGACTTCCCCGCCTCCATATCCTTCTCAGCATGGTTCGAAGACCGGTTGCACGGCTTTTTGAACACCGCTTCGCGGCACGTCGCCCTGGATGACGTGTGCGCCGTTTACTACAGGCGGCCCACACCCTACGCATCCAACCACCCATCCCAGACCGACCGCTTTTCAGCCCTCCAGGCGCGATTCGGACTCGGCGGAACTCTCGCCTCACTGCCCTGCCGGTACGTCAACCACCCGTGGAAGATCCTCGCGGCCGAACACAAGCCGCTCCAGCTCACCACCGCCCGTCAGGTCGGCTTCAGACTGCCACCCACGTTGATCACCAACCGGCCCTCCGACGCTTGGGCCTTCGCCGCCGAGCACGATCGGATCATTTACAAGCCCCTGAGGCTCACCTCGTTTGTGAACTCGGCCGGGGAACCATCGACCATCTGGGCGACTGCCGTAGATCCCGGCGCCATCGACGACACGATCACCCGCACCGCGCATCTACTCCAAGCCCGCGTCGACAAGACCGCCGACCTACGGGTGACGGTCGTCGGGAGACATGCGTTCTGCGTCCGCATCGAGTCGGACCTGCTTGACTGGCGGCAGGACTATGACCGCATCTCCTACACGGTGGTCGATTCTCCGCCCGGCCTTGCTGACGCCGCCATTGCCCTTCTTGACGCACTTGATCTCTCGTTCGGCGTGTTCGACTTCGCGATCGGCCGGGACGGAAGCCCCGTGTTCCTGGAGTGCAATCCCAATGGGCAGTGGGGATGGCTGGAAGACGCCACAGGGATACAGATAGCCGCCTCCATCGCCGACCTACTATTGGAGACCCCGAAGTGAACACTCACGTCCACGAGCGGCTGACCGCCCGGCTTCGCAGCCGCCTGGCCGACGAACTCACCGAGAACGGGGAATTGCGGAGCCCGGAATGGCGGCGAGTCGTTGAGACCGTGCCGCGTGAAGTGTTCCTCGGTGAGCGGGTCTACCGGCGCGTCGACAGCCCGCACGGAACCGATTGGGAACCGATCAACACTGCCGCTGACGAGAAGTGGCTCGGCCTGGCCTATCAGAACGTGACGTGGGTGACCCAGTTCGACGAGCGCGACGATGCCGTGCGAGGCGCGCCGACATCCTCATCGACCCTGCCCGGTCTCGTGGTGAGGATGCTGGAAGACCTCCAGGTGGAAAACGACCATCGGGTACTGGAGATCGGCACGGGAACGGGATACTCCACCGCGCTGCTGTGCGAACGTCTCGGTTCCGGTCAGGTCACCTCTGTCGAAGTGGACCCCGAGGTGGCCGCCCGTGCTCGGCGCGCCTTGCAGCGTGCGGGCCACACTCCGGCCCTCGTGATCGGCGACGGACTGGCCGGACACCAAGGAGGGGCTCCGTATGACAGGATCATCGCCACCTGTTCGGTCCGGACCGTCCCCGGCTCGTGGCTTCACCAGGCACGACGCGACGGCCTCATCCTGGCCACACTGTCCGGATGGCTGTACGGTTCCGCCCTCGCCCGTCTCACTGTCACCGCCCGTTCTGAAGCAGAAGGCGAATTTCTTCCTGGCACGATCTCCTTCATGCCGGCACGGTCGCATGCCGCCCCTCTCATCGGTGACCTGCCGTCGCAGTCCGACGGGAAGCAGCGTGCCACCGTGTTCGGCGCTGATGTCCTCGCCGAATGGACGCCACTGTGGGTGGCCCAGCTCGCCGCTCCCGGCGCCCAATCCATAGGCGTCTCGACAGAGGGCCGCCCGGTGGCGTATTGCGTCATCGACCAAGCCGCGGCGTCGTGGGCGTGGCTGGTGCCCCAATCAGACGAGTGGACCGTCAGACAGGGAGGCCCGCTACGGTTGTGGGACCGGATCGAGGCCGCCCTCACCGCGTGGCACGATGCCGGCAAGCCGAGCCAGCAAGCCTTCCGCCTGCGCATCAAGGACGACGAGCAAAGCGTCTTCCTTCCCGGCACACCGGAGCTTCGCTGGACTCTGCCCGTCATACCGGAATCGGGCCCGCGACCGTACCTTCCCCAACTGCCGCTCGACGGATCCGACCGGTCGCGTCTGGCCATGTTGACCGGTCTGAGCCCTGAGCGCATCGATGAGCTCGGCGGAGTACGCGAGAAAGATTGAAGGTGCCCACGAACCCCGCCCGCCCTTCCCAACGGCCGCGCGTACGCGACGTTGCCTCCTGAAGAGCAAAAACAGATCGCTTTGCCGGGCGACCACTGCGACAGCGTTCCTCCACCGGTGGACCGGCTGTCCGCCACCTCGGACAAGGGCGAGCGTTATGACTACCCCGGCCCTGTCTGCAACGGCAGGACGTGGCGGGTGGGGCCAGCCGTCTCCCCCTCGCCGAAGTAGAGCGCTCAGCGGCGGCAGTGGTTACTCCCGTCAGGGCGGCACCCATCTGGCCGCATAGGCCATGCAGGCCGGGAGGGGCGATGGCAGGGCGGGAGCCGGGGCGGGGAGAGTCCCGTCCACGTGGGTAGGACATCCTGTCGGGCCCGAATCTATGACCGGAGACCTGGCGATGATGTTCATCGCTTCACGCAATGAGGCCAAGCATGACATGAAGCGCTTCGTTGACTTCCTCGATCTCGGAGGGATCCAATCGACCAGCGAAGTCACCGAGCCTGGAGATGTCCAAAGCGGTGAGCTGATCGACAAGGACTCGGGTGGTCTTTCCGTTCAGCTCGATCTCAGGCCGAAACGTCATTGGACGAGCGCTGGTCGATGTCGGGGCGACGATCAGCGTGGAGAGTGAGGCGAGCGCGTCAGACTGCAGAAGCACTGCGAATCGCTCACCTCGCTGCTCGTGCCCCACGGCTTCGCGCGGCATGCGCACCTTGTAGACATCACCGCGCACAGTCTTCGCCCAGGTCGCGACGTATGGCACGGATTTCCGCCAGGTCCTCCGGATCGTTGGCGAGTTCCTGCGCCTCCATCCGGGCGACTTCCATGCGCCGGAGTCGATTGGCGATGAGCAGCGCCTCGCGGACCACGTCTGTGGCCGACCTGCCGTCGGCGGTCAGCTCCGCGAGAGCCTTCTCGGTCCTCGCATCGATCTGTACGGTCAACACAGCCATATCATCACTGTACGACGACACCCCTCGCAGGCTTTTCGTCTATCCGCGTAACCAGTCAGTGCCTCAGCGTGACCACACCTTCTTTGGGCCGGCAGACCGATAGCCGCGGGGGAATCTCCCTTCAGGAGACACGCCAGGTGGCGGTGGGGGCGGTGGTGTGGCGGCGGAGTCGTAGGACCTCTATCAACACAGCAAAATTATTGTGAGTGCGATTCACGTGCGCCCGTCGGCCGTTCTTCGATGGCCGGGAGGAAGACCCGGAAGGTGGTGCCCCTGCCCAGGTGGCTTTCCACGGTGATGGTGCCGCCGTGGGCTTCGGTGAGGGCGGCGGCTATCGAGAGGCCGAGGCCGGTGCCGCCGGATTGGCTGCGGGTGCGGGCCGGGTCGGCGCGGTAGAAGCGTTCGAAGACGCGGTCGGCGGCTTCGGGGGGCAGGCCGGGGCCCTCGTCCGCGACCTCGATGACCGCCCGGTCGTCCACGGTGCCGACGCCCACCCGGAACGGGGTGCCGGGCGGGGTGTGGCGCAGGACGTTGCCGACCAGGTTGGCGATCACCTGGTGGAGGCGGGGCTCGTCGCCGGTCACCATGACGGGGCCGTCGCCGGAGTCCAGGCGTACCAGGTCGATCTCGCGGTCGGGGGCGAGCGTCTGGGCGTCCAGGACGGCCCCGGCGGCGAGGCTGAGGACGTCGACGGGATGGCGGTCCAGGGGACGTTGCTGGTCAAGGCGGGCGAGAAGGAGCAGGTCGTCCACGAGGAGGCCCATGCGGGCGGCCTCGTCCTCGATCCTGTGGAGGAGGCGGGCGGCCTCGGCGAGGTCGGGGGTCTCGTGGCGGTACAGCTCGGCGAAACCGCGGATCGACGTCAGAGGGGTACGCAGCTCGTGGGAGGCGTCGGCGATGAAGCGGCGCATGCGCTCCTCCGAGCGGCGTGCGTCGGCGGCGGACTCACGGGCCGCCTTGGCCGACTCGCGGGCGGCGATCTCCGACTCCCGGGACGTGATCTCGGACGCGCGGGCGGCGTTCTCCGACTCGCGCGCCGCGATCTCGGAGGCCTCGCGGGCGCGGAAGGCCGTCTCGATCTGGGCGAGCATGCCGTTGATGGCCCTGCCGAGCCGTCCCATCTCGGTCCGCCGGTGGCGCAGGGGGACGCGGCGGGACAGGTCGCCGCGCGCGATGGCGCCCGCCGTGCCTTCGATCTCGGCGAGCGGGCGCAGGCTCCGTCGTACGAGCCAGTGGCAGGCGAAGCCGAGCAGGACGAGCACGCAGCCGCCGACCGTGGCCACGATGATGGCGAGGCGGGTGACGGTGGCGTCGATCTCGTCCAGGCGGATCGCGATCACACGGATGCGCGTGCCGTCACCGTCCTCGGCGGCGATCGCGCGCCAGCGGATCCCGGAGTCGGACCCCACGGTGAAGGGGTGGGGCGGGACGCTGCGCACCTGCCGCAGCGTGAGATGGGGAAGTCTCGGCGGGTGGGGGTCCAGGTTCTCCTGCAAGGTGCGTTCGACGCGGCCGTCGGGGCTGAGCAGGGCCATGTAGAACAGGCCGTACTGCCTGGGGTATCGCGGGCCGTCCGGGGGCCTGATCGGCGGCGACGCGGGGATGGCCACCTCGCGCCGGGGCATGGCGGCCACCATCAGCTGCCGGTCCACGCGGTCGACGAGGTAGCCGCGGAGCAGTTGGACGGCGAACCCGCCGGTGAGGGTGATCGCGAGCGTGACCAGCAGCAACGTGCCGACGACGAGGCGCAGCCAGAGGGGGGTGCGGGCGAGTCGTCGTTTCAGCTCGCGGACAGGGGCCCGTGTCCAGCCCTGCCGAGGAGGGATCGGGGGCGGCTCACCGTCCAGGTCGAGGTCCACCGGTCCGGGTACGCCGCCCGGGGCCGTCGTCCTGATCGCGTCGCTCGTCCCCGCGCAGGAAGTCCCCACGCCGCTCGTCCCCGCGCCGGGAGTCCCCACACCGGTCGTCCCCGTGCCAGAAGTCCCCGTGCCGGTCGTGCTGTTTTGGGGAACGGTGCCGGAAGCGCCGCCCTTATCGGCGGGGTCGGCGGTTTCGTTCCCGGCCGGTCCGGTAGGGCCAAGGGGGGTGGTCGTGCTCGTCGCCTGGGCGTCGGCGTCCGGAGGTGTGTCACGCTCGGGGGGTGGGGGCGCGTCAGTGGCGTGGTGCGCGTAGGACGTAACCCACCCCCCGGAGCGTGTGGATGAGCCGCGGCTCCACGGTGTCGATCTTGCGCCGGAGGTAGGAGACGTACGACTCGACGACGTTGCGGTCACCGCCGAAGTCGTAGTTCCACACGTGGTCGAGGATCTGCGCCTTCGACAGCACCCGGCCGGAGTTGACCATGAAGTAGTGCAGCAGCTTGTACTCCGTGGGCGACAGCTTCACCTGTCTTCCGGCCCGCCAGACCTGGTGCCCATCCTCGTCCATCTCCAGGTCGGCGACCTGGAGCCGTGAGGGCAGGTTGAGGTCGGCCCGGGTGCGGCGCAGGACGGCCCGGATGCGGGCGAGCACCTCGTCCAGGCTGAACGGCTTGGTCACGTAGTCGTCGCCGAGGCCGAGACCTGTGAGCTTGCTGTTGGACTCGTCGCGCGCGGTCAGGAAGACGACGGGCACGCGGCGGCCCGCGGTGCGCAGGCGGCCCGCGACCGCGAAACCGTCCATGTCGGGCAGCATGACGTCGAGGACGACCAGGTCGGGCCGTACGCGCTCGGCGAGCTGCACCGCCTCGCGCCCGTCCGAGGCGGTCAGGACGTCGAACCCGGCGTAGCGCAGGGTGGCGGACAGCAGTTCGCGGATGTTCGGCTCGTCGTCGACGACCAGCAGCCTGGCCTCGCCCGCGCTCGAACCACCGGATCCCGTGGAGCCGCCTGAACCCCCGGCGCCACCGGGACCGACGGAACCACCGGGACCGCCCGAACCATCCCGGCTACCGGACCAGGCCATGGCACATCTCCACTCGCATCAGTCATTGCCTCGCTTACGTACCTTTTCGCGAAATTTCCGGACATCCTAGGGATCGGCGCGGCGCGAACATCAGCCGCCACCCCGGTTGCCGAACCCCCCGAGCGCGCCGCCACTGCTCACGGTGGTCGCGCTGACGGAGCCGTTCGTGCCGCGCGTGCCCTGGACGACCACGGGGCTGCCGGGCTTGAGGTCCTTGAGCTTGCCCTCCTTGCTCACCTGGACCTTGGTGTCGCCGGTGGTCGTGACGATGACGACGCCGGTGGGCGTCTCGACGTAGAGCTTGCCGCCGTCCACGAGCTTCACCGTGCCGACGGTGAAACCGTCCCCGGCGCCCTGCCCGGCGGAACCCGCGGGACCGCCGGAACCCCCGAAGCCGCCCCGCCCCGCGCCTCCACCCGCACGCTGCTGGGCCGCGCCGCCATTGCCCGCGAGCAGCGCCTGCGCGACGCCCGCCTGGTCGCCGCCCGCCCGCGTCCCCCACAGCTTCTGGGCCTGGATGCCGAGGAGCATGCCGGCCACGAGGAGCACCCCCGCGCCAAGGGCCACGGTCAGCTTGGACGCGCGCCGCCCCTCGGGCCGGGCGGCGAGCGCGGTGTCGAGGTCCCCGTCGAACGGGGAGGTCTCCAGCAGCGCGTGGTCGGGCGCGGAGTCCTCGCTGGGGTACGGCTTGCGCCTGGTCGTGCTCATTTTCACTCCTTGATCCCGGTGGCCGTACGTCACTCGTGCCGCAGCGCTTCGATGGGGCGCAGCTTCGCGGCCCGGTTCGCCGGGTAGCTGCCGAAGAACAGCCCGATCGCGACGGACACGCCGAGCGCGAGCGCGATCGAGGTGGGCACGATGACCGGCTGGACGCCGGCGATCGTGAACCTGCTGCCGATGAACCCGATGGCGACCCCGAGCAGGCCGCCGATCAGGCTGAGCATGGTGGCCTCCGCGAGGAACTGGCCGAGGATCGCGCCGCGCGGCGCGCCGATGGCCTTGCGAATGCCGATCTCCCGGGTCCGTTCGGTGACGGTGACCAGCATGATGTTGGTGATGCCGATGCCGCCGACGAGCAGGCTGATGGCGGCGACGGCGCCGAGCAGCACGGTGAAGGTGCCGATGGCGGCGCTGACCGTCTCCTGGAGCTGCGCCTGGTTGAGGATGCGGTAGTCGGCCGTGGAGGTCGGCGTGATGCCGTGCCGCTGGTCGAGAATCTGCGTGATCTCCGACTGCGCCGCGTCGACCGCCGTGGCGCTCTTGGCCTGGACGATGATCTGCCCGAGCGGCCCGTACCCGGTGAGGCTCTGCTGGACGGCGGGCAGCGGCGCGACCGCGATGTCGTCGGCGTCCTGGAAGCCGGAGGATCCGGCCGGTTTGAGCACGCCGACGACCGTGAACGGCACGCCGGTGATCGTGACCTGCTTGCCGATCGGGTCGACGCTCCCGAACAGGTCGTCGGCAACGGTCTGCCCGATCACGATGATCTTCCAAGCGGCGGTCACGTCGTCGTTGTAGAAGTACGAGCCCTTGGCGACCGGCTTGTTGGACGCCTCGAAGTAGCTCGGGTAGGTGCCGACGAGCTGGGCGATCGAGTGGCTCGCTCCCTCGTACGTGGCCGCCTGGGACGACGCGCTGACCACGGGCGACACGCTTTTCACCGAGGGAGCGGCCGAGGCGTCCGTCAGGGCACGGGCGTCCTCGATGGTGAGTTCCTTGGCCTGCGTACGGGGGCCGGTGCCGCCCTGCTGCTGCGCGGCCCCACCCCCTGCGAAGAAGCCGCCGCCCCCGCCGCCACCACCGCCGCCCGAGAAGGACTGCATCACGGTCAGCGTGTTGGCCCCGAGGCGCTGGATGTTCTGGGTGATGGACCGCGACGTCCCCTCACCCACCGCGACCAGCAGGATCACCGCCGCGACCCCGATCAGGATGCCGAGCGTGGTCAGCACGCTGCGCATCTTGTTCGCCGTCAGCCCGCGTACGGCGAAGCGCAGGACCTCCAGGGCGCCCATCAGGGGGCCACCCGGACGAACCGGGGCGGAGGGCCGTCGACCGGCGCCTTGCGGTGGTCCTCGACGATCCGCCCGTCGACCAGGCGGATGACGCGCTTGGCGTGCGTGGCCACGTCGTCCTCGTGGGTGATCAGGACGATCGTCCGTCCCGACGAGCTGAGCCGGTCGAGGATGCGCAGCACGTCGGCGGTCGAGGTGGTGTCGAGGTTGCCCGTCGGCTCGTCGGCGAGCAGCAGCGACGGCGCGGTGACCAGCGCGCGGGCGACGGCGACGCGCTGCTGCTGGCCGCCGGACAGTTCGTTCGGGTCGTGGTGGATCCGGTCGCCGAGACCCACCTGGTCGAGCGCCGCGAGGGCCCGCTTGCGCCGCGCCGCCGCGCCCAGCCCGCCGTACGCGAGGGGCAGTTCGACGTTGGCCAGCGCGCTCATGCGCGGGATCAGGTTGAACGACTGGAACACGAAACCGATCTTCCTGTTGCGGAGGACGGCGAGCTGGCGGTCGCCGAGCGCTCCGACGTCGGTGCCGTCCACGAGGTAGGTGCCGCTGGTGGGTACGTCGAGGCAGCCGAGAATGTTCATCAGCGTCGACTTGCCGGAGCCGGAGGCGCCCATGATGGCCACGTAGTCCCCGCGCTCGACGGTGAGCGACACGCCGCGCAGTGCGTGCACCTGCGCGTCGCCCGTCCCGTAGATCTTGCTGACCTCGCGGACCTCCAGGACGGGGCCCTCGCGATCTTCTGGGACGTCGCGCGGGTTCACCCTCGGCCTCCGCCGCCACCGAAGCCGCCACCGCCACCGCCGAGGCGGATGCCGCCGCCCCCGCCGGGGAAGCCTCCACCGGGGAAGCCGCCCTGGAGGCCGCCGCCCGTGGCGCCGGTCGTGCGGACCACCTGGTCTCCCTCCTTGAGCCCCGAGGTGATCTCCGTCGTGGTGTCGCCCTTGACGCCGGCCTGCACCGGCTTGGCGACCTGGCGTCCGTTCTCCAGGACGGTGACGGTGCTCTGGCCGCCGGCGGTCCTCACCGCCGAGGTCGGCACGGTGAGCGCATTGTCGGCCTTGGCGACGATGACCTGGACGGTCGCGGTCTGGCCGAGGCGCACGGTCTTGGGGACGTCGCTGAGCGAGATCGTCGCGGAGTACTGCACGACGTTGTTGTTCGTCTGCGCCACCGGGTCGATGAGCGTGACCTTTCCGCTCGCGGTCACGCCCGGCAGCGCGTCGAACGTCACGGTGGCGGGCTGGCCGGTCTTCAGCTTCGTCACGTCCGACTCGGTGAAGTCGCCGACGATCTGCAGGCGGCCGGCGTCGACCATCTCGATGAAGCCCCCGCCGGACGAACCCGAGCCCGCGGACCCAGATGAACCGGACGAACCGCCCGAAGCGCCTCCTCCTTGCCCGGATCCGGTGCCCGAGCCCGAACCCGAGGAGGACGATCCGCCGGACGACGAGCCACCGACCGTCCCGTTCACGGCCGTGACCGTCCCGGCGAAGGGCGCCTTGATCACGGTGGCGTCGAGCGCGCGCTTCGCCTCGCGGTAGGAGTTCCTGGCCTGGATGTACTGCGAGTACCCGGAGGCCGTGGTGGTGTCGCCGTCCTTGGCCGCGCTGAGGCTCGCGGAGGCGGCGTCGAGCGCGTCCCGGGCGGCGGTGTCGTCCACGCGGGCCAGGATCTGGTTCTTGCCGACCTTGTCACCGGCCTCGACGTAGATCTTCTCGACGGTGCCGCTCGTGCCGAAGCTCAGCGAGCGGGTCCTCGCGCTCTCCACCGACCCGGACGCCGAGACCGCCGACAGGACGGTCCCCCGGGTGACGCGCGTGGTGAGCGGTGCCGCCTCGGCCGTCGGCCCCTGGTTCAGGGATGCGTACGCGACGCCCGCGCCTCCCACCAACAGCACGGCCAGCGCGCCGTTCACGATCAGCGCTCTGCGCTTCGTCGACAGCTTCACGACCATTGAGCCTGGACCACGCCGCTTGGGCGAACCTCCGGCGTCCCTGAATGTTTCCTGACAACGTGGCAACTTGCGCCTCAAAGAGCGCTATACCGGCCTATGGTTCGACAAAGCCCCAGCTCATCGCGGCCTTTCATCCGGATTTACACAGGGAACTTTGAGTTCGGGCTGAGCTTGGAATGACGTCAGCCCGCCAGGATGGCCCGCATGAGATCGAGCACTCCTCCCGCCGCCGTACGCATCGGGGGCCTGACCCTCGCGGCGATCGTGCTGGTGGGGGCCGGGCTGGCGTACGCGGGCAGCGGCGAGGACGCACCCGCGGCGCGCGTGGAGCTGGCGTCCGCCAAACGGGGCACGGTGGTCAGCGCCGTCTCGGCGGCCGGGAACACCGTGGACACGCACAGCCGCGACCTGGCCTTCGGCGCCTCGGGGACGGTCGAGAAGGTGTACGTGCAGCCCGGGGACAAGGTCAAGAAGGGCCAGGTCCTCGCCCGCGTCGACGACACGCTCGCCCAGGAGGACGTCGACGCCGCACGGGCCGCGCTCGCGGCCGCGGAGGAGACGCTCGACAACATCAAGAACGGCAAGACGACCGCGGGCACGGGCGCTTCGGGTGCGACCTCCGGCGGCGGAGCGGCCGGGGGTGGAGGCGGTGCTTTCGGCGGCACGGGCGGCTCCGGCGGATCCGGTGCTTCTGGAGGAAACGGCGGAAACCAACCCGGTGGCAAGCCGACCGGGCCACAAGGGCAACCGTCCTCGCCACCCTCGGGACCGACCACGAGCTGCCCGCCCACGACGCCCAGCCCCTCACCGACGCCCTCCGTCCCCAACGGTGACGGCGGCCACTACGGCTACACCGTCACACCCCGCCCCCGGATCGCCCCTGTGTCATACGGAAACACGGGCTCGTACGGGAACGGGCAGAGCGACGGCCACGACGGCCGGACACCTCACGCGTCCCCGAACCCCGAACCGACCTCGACCCACGCCCCCAAGCCCACTTCCAAACCCACCGCAAAACACACTTCCAAGCCGACGACAAAACCCACGTCCAAGCCGACGCAGAAGCCAACCGGCAAGCCGACCGGTAAGTGCACCGCCCCGAACGGGAACGGGGGCACGAACCCGAACCAGCAGCCCGACCCGCAGCAGACCGCACCCCAGGGGAACTCGGGACAGGGAGGCAGGTCGGGGAACGGCCAAGGCGGACAGGCGCCACAAACCGGAGGAGGCGCCGGCCAGGGCGGCGCGGGCGGACAAGGCGGCCAAGCTGGACAGGGCGGCCAGCAGGTCACGACCGTCGCCGAGGCCGAGGCGAACGTCGGCAAGGCCCAGACCACGCTGCACACGGCCGAGGACGCGCTCGCGGGTGTCAAGATCAAGGCGCCCGCCGCGGGCACCGTCCTCAGCGTCGCCGGCGCGGCCGGTACGGACGCCACCGCCGGGACGACCTTCGTCACCCTGGGCGACCTCGACGAGCTGCAGGTCAAGGCCATGTTCTCGCAGACGGACGTCGGCCGCCTCAAGATCGGCCAGGCCGCGTCGGTCTCCCTCGCGATCCGCCAGGGCACGACCTACGACGGCAAGGTGACCCACATCGACCCGGCCGCGACCAGTACCGGCCGCCTCGTCCAGTACGGCGTCACCGTCGCCTTCGACCACCCGCCAAAAGGCCTGATGCTCGGACAGACGGCCACCGTGATGGTCACCGTGGACAAGGCCGACGAGGCGATCTACGTCCCGGCCCAGGCGGTGAGAACCCGCCCGGACGGCGCGGCGACCGTACTGGTCCGCCAGGGGAACGGCAGCGTACCGCGCGAGGTGACGACCGGCGTCCGCGGCGACCAGTACATCGAAATCCGCTCAGGCCTGTCCCCCGGCGACCAAATAGAACTCCCCACCACAGGCCCCTCGTCCTTCCCCACCGACGGCTTCCCGTCCCCCTGAGCACATAGGGTGTCGCCGGTTACTGCCAGTTGCTGCTAGTTGGCGCCAGACTGGTAGATCACCGTTGTAACGATCGGCCACCGCCAATACTGCCGCTCGGGTGCCGGTGATGTGGCCACGCCGTACCACCCATGACGCCGGAAGCCTGCCGCACCGGCCACACCACGAGTGGGAGCAACCCGCTCCCGCGCAGGTCAGCGCGCATCTGAGCGCCGTCGGCGTCTGGGACGAGACGGCGGATCGCCGGCGGCGACGCCGTTGCCTGTCTCTGCGGGGGAGAACGGCAGGCGGGTGTGCCGGCGCTGCGGCCTCAGTCGTCCCGCGCCGCATCGGACGGCCCGTGCGACGCGATACGCAGGAATTCCTGTACCAGTGGTTCATGAGTACCGGCCCGGGTGACGAGGGAAAGTTCGACGATGTCGGCGGGGTCGGTAAGGGGACGGTAGGCGACGGGGTGCCGGAACGTGCGCGAGGCGGTCGCGTTGGGGACGAGGGTGACGCCGAGGCCGCAGGTCACCATGGCCAGTTGGGTCAGAATCGAGTTGGCGAGGTGCCGTGCGTCGGGGGTGAAACCGGCTCGGCGGCAGGTCATCATGAGTTGGTCGTGGTAGTCCGGTGACGCCTCGCGGCGCAGCCAGACCCAGGGCTCGTCGGCGAATCGGGAAAGGTCGACCGGGTCCGCGGGGTTGCCGGCGAGGGGGTGTTCCTCCGGCAGCGCGATCACGAAGTGGTCATGTCGCCAGGGCCGCATGCGCAGGCCGCGTACGGGTGCGCTGGGCCGGATGACGGCGATGTCGATCTCGCGCTGGGCGACGGCTTCCTGTCCCGTTCCCGTGTCCACCTCCGTGATCTGGAGCTCGACACGGGGACGGGTCTCCCGGAACGTGGCCAGAGCACCGAGGAGGGGCTCGCTGAGCGCCGAGGTCACCACCCCCATCCGCAGCGTTCCCACCAGTCCCGCCTCGGCCTGGGTGGCGACCTCATGGGCGTACTGCGCGACAGCCACCAGCTTGCGGCACTCCTCCGCGAAGGCCCTTCCGGTCTCGGTGAGCTTGACACTGCGCCCCGTGCGATCGAACAGCTGCGCTCCCAGTTGCCGCTCCAGCTGAAGGATCGCCTGGCTCAGCGGCGGTTGGGACATGCCGAGTTTCTCGGCGGCGCGTCCGAAGTGCAGTGTCTCCGCGACAGCCAGGAAGTAGCGGGCTTGGCGAACCTCGATCATGAGTCGCTCTGCCTATGAGTGAGAGAGGAAATCAGACCTTCAGTATATTGACTGGTCTTGCTTCACTGAAGGGCATGACAGCTGAAGCAGCCTTGTTGGCGCAGTTCACGGCCTTGGACACGGCCGCCGTGTCCGACGCTCTCGACAACTGCGGTCTCCCTGCCGGCCTGGGCGGCATCCGGCCGATGTGGGGCCGTCCGAAGGTGGCCGGGTTCGCGAAGACCGTTGAACTCGAACCGCTGACCGCCGAGCACGGCGGCGCCCATATCCTCACCGGGACGATCGCGGAGTCCGGTTCCACGGACGTCCTCGTGATCGCCAACGCCGGTCGTACCGACGTCTCCACCTGGGGTGGCATCGTCAGCCTCGGCGCCGCGGTGAACGGCGTCCGGGGCGTGATCACCGACGGCGCCTGCCGGGATGTCGGCCAGGCCAGGGAGTTCGGCTTCCCCGTCTACGCGCGGGCGCAGGTCCCGGTGACCGCGCGCGGACGACTGCGGCAGAAATCGGCAGGCGAGCCGATCGTCATCGGCGGCGTGACGATCAACCCCGGCGACGTCGTGCTCGCGGACGAGGGTGGCGTCGTGGTCGTCCCCCGTGAGCGGGCCGCTGACGTACTCAAGGCGGCCCAGGCCGTCGCGGACCGGGAGGCGGTGATCGAGGCGGAAGTCCGCGCGGGGGTTCCGCTCCCGAACGCGATGCGCGATGCCCGTCTGGCCGGGAAGGAGGAGAAGTGATGAGCATCGGCGACATCGATCTTGTCGCCCGGCTTCGTGCCCTGCCCACCACTGCCGTGTCCGACGCCCTGGACCGGATCGGCATTGAGGGCGCCCTGCACGGCCTGTCCCCCCTGGCGAACGACTTCCGAGCCGTCGGGCCGGCCTTCACCGTCCGCTACGCGTCCGTCGACGAGGCCGGCGCCGGCACGGTCGGCGACTTCCTCGATGACGTGCCGCCGGGCTCGGTGATCGTCATCGACAACGCCGGTCGTACCGACGTCACCGTCTGGGGCGGCATCATGACCGAGGTCGCCGCCGCCCGCGGTATCGCCGGGACCGTGATCAACGGGGTCTGCCGCGACGTGTCCGCCTCACTGACGCGGAGCTACCCGCTCTTCAGCCGCGGCCGCTTCATGCGCACCGGCAAGGATCGGGTGCGCCTGGTCGCCATCGGCGAGCCGATCACCGTCAACGGCATCGAGATACGCCCCGGCACTCTCATCGCCGCCGACGCCGATGGAGTGCTCGCCGTGCCGGCCGCCGAGGCCGAGCGGGTCACCGAGATCTCCGAGGACATCGAGCGCGTCGAGTCAGACATCGTCGACGCGGCGCGCGCCGGCAGCACCCTGCGCGAGGCCCGCGAGAAGTTCGGCTACCACCGGCTCCAGACGAGGAGGCCGACATGACGGACGCGGCCCGCGGCCACAGCACCGCCACCCTGTACGAGGCGTGCCGAGGCGCCGCGCACGCCTGCGACCCGGCCCTGCGCCCTGCCTGGTCGGGGGCGCGGGTGGCCGGCCCGGCGTTCACCGTGCAGGGCATCGGCGGCGACAACCTCGCCCTGCACCGTGCCGTCGCGCAGGCCCCCGCCGGCAGCCTCCTCGTGGTCGACCTTCAGGGCGCCGCGCACGGCCACTGGGGCGAGATCCTCGCCGTCGCCGCCCAGCAGCGCGGCATCCTCGGCCTGGTCGTGGACGGTGGCGTACGGGACACCGCCGAACAGGCGGGCCTCGGCTTCCCCGTGTTCGCCCGGCACATCACCGTCGTCGGCACCGGCAAGGACCACCCCGGCACCTTCGACGTACCGGTTCGGGTCGGCGGAGTCGTCGTCCGGCCCGGAGACCTGGTCGTCGGCGACGCGGACGGCGTGGTCGTCGTACCCGCCGAAGCAGTGGCGAAGGCCCTCGACCGGTCCGACGAACGGGTCGCGGCCGAGCAGAATGCCCTCGAAGCCATACGCGGCGGCGTCACGACGCTTGAGTACTACCGCCTTGTGTGACTTGTGTGAATGGAGAAGCCTTGGCCACAGGTAGCGAGTTCACCTACGAACACCTGAGCCTCCACATCGATGAGGTGGCCCTGCGGGTCGCCACCGTCCGACGGGACGGTGAACGCGCTCCTGTCGTCTTCCTGCACGGCTTCGGCTCCACAAAGGAGGACTACGCCGACTTCGTCCGCCAACCGGCATTCGACGGGCGGCCGTTCCTCGCGTACGACGCCCCGGGCTGTGGGGAGACACGGTGCGCGAACCTGACGAAGATCTCGATCCCGTTCCTCGTGAAGACCGCCCAGGCGGTGCTGCGGGCAGCGGGTATCGACCGCTTCCACGTCGTCGGCCACTCCATGGGCGGCCTCACCGCACTCATACTCGCCCACCAGGAACCGGACCGGATCCTGAGTTTCGTGGACATCGAGGGCAACGTCACGCCGGAAGACTGCTTCCTGAGCCGGCAGATCGCCACCCACCCCGCGACAGACGACCAGCGCTTCTTCGACGATTTCAGCGAGCGGGCACGCCGTTCGACCGAGTCCTCCAGCGCGCTGTACGCGGCGAGCCTGCGCCACAAGGTACGCGCCCGGCGCCGAACGAGGCAGGTCGATGCCATCGATACTGGTGTCGGCGCGGGTGTTGACCGCCTCGTAGAGGTTGGCCAGCACCTGGTAGGCGATCTCGCCTAGTCCTGCGCGGATGTGCAGGCGGCAGAGGTTGACCAGTGGTTCGAGGGCGCAGCGGGCAGCCGTGCCGGTCAGCGGGAGCGCCTCCAGGTGCAGGCGAGCGTGGCGGTGACACCATGTGCGGGCGAGTTCCGGCAGGCCGCAGTCGGAGGCGAGGAGCGCGGAGCGGTTGTGGACGGCCGCGGCTTTGGTGGGGTCGCCTGTCTGGACGGCGGCGTGGGCCAGAGCGCTGATCTGTTCCACGCGTGCCGTCAGGGGCGAGCAGATAGGCCGACTGCGGGGCAGTAGCGGGAAGCGTTGTGCTATCGGCCCGGTAGGGTCCACAACGTCACCGCCAGGTCACAACGATGGGGCGTCCAGGACGAGGCAGGACGAAACGGCCGGCGGCCAGGTCGGTGGCGCCGGGGTCACGGTCAGGGAGAGCGAAAGTGGCCGTCTTGCCCCGGTAGAGGCCGCCCCAGACGTGGATCTGCTCGGCGACGTCCTGAACCAGCGCCTGACTTTCTGGTCCGTGCCCGGCAACGCCGACCTCGAAGTTCCCTTCTGGGTTCCGTCGCATCGTCAGGTAGGCCAGGTTCGCGCCCCAGGTGGTGGCCATCGCTCCCCACCCGAACATCGGCGTGAGACCGTACCTCTGCTTGGCCTCGGCGGCGACCGACATGCGCATCAGCGCGTTGTCGAGGGTGAGCCCGAGCCACAGGTCCATCCACTCGAACGACGCGCCAGGTGGAAGCCGCACACCGGTCCACTCCTGGAGCGCGGGGGCGTCGAGCACATTCTCCATCTGGTCGGCGTCGACGGTCTGGTCCTTATGAACCTGGAGGGTGACATCCTGCTGAGGGGTGAGCGCGACGGTACGGCGTGCGTCGTCGCCTAGGCCGCGCAGCGGCATGAATACCGACAGGTGGCTGTCGACCGACCTCCAGCCATCCGTTTCGCGCTCGAAGGCGATGGTGCGCGAAGCGGTGCCGCGCAACCGGGTGGGGACGACCAACCGGCCGCCGTTGGTGAGCTGGGTCAGCCAGGGGGCGGGGATGTCGTAGGCGGAGCAGGTGGCGATCACCCTGTCGTAGGGGGCTTCGGACTGGCGGCCGAGCGCCCCGTCGCCAAGGATCACCTCCACGTTGGTGACACCTGCGTCGGCCAGGTGGGCTCGGGCTCCAGTGGTGAGGTCGTCATCGACGTCGATGGTGACGACGCGCCCGGAGGGGCCGACGAGATGGCCGAGGAGGGCGGCGTTGTAGCCGGTTCCGGCACCGATCTCCATCACCTTGTCGCCGGGTTCGGCCCCCAATTGGTGGAGCATGAGGGCGACCACGGTCGGTTTGGAGGCTGCCGAGATGCGGGTGCCGCCTCCGTCCGCCTTGGTATAGACAGGGTCGTCGGCGTATGCCTGATCGACGGGAACGCCAGGTAGGAACTTCTCGCGGGGTACGGCGCGAAAGGCATCTTCAATGGCGGCGTCGGTGACGGCGCCGTGCTGGGTGAGCCGGTCAGCGAGGGCGTTACGTAGCGTATGGGCGTCCATGGGAGCCTCGTGGCTGAGGGCCGTCATCTGCCCGACCTTACGGGTTGTCGGAGCTGTGGCAGTCGCGGACACGACAGCGCGGTCGGGAGCGAACACGGTACGGACAGCAAAGTCGGCGAGGACGGCTTGGTCGATGGCGGGGATGCCAGCCCGGTTGAGGTGGAACAGGATGTTCTTGGCCTGGCTTCCCCGCCCCGTGTTGTCCCAGCTCGCCGCCACATGAACAACCCGCCACCGAGGAAATGGTCCTCGCTCCGCTCGGGCTGTGTTTATCAGGGCTGCCGCCGCTTCAGGCTCGCTGTCCGGCGAGCCCTCGCCGAGCCCCTGAGCAGTGGCAACACGACCGGCAGCGTCTCATAGAAGGTGCGTCAAGGCCCCTGGGGTCTCTCGCCAGGGGCCTCGACCTCACGCCTTCAGGAGCTTTCGAAACGACCCGTACCTGAACCCGTGATCAGAAACCGTTGGCCGACACTCGAAGCAGAGGCCACAGCATTAATGAGGCTGTTCGAACGCGCCGTTCCTGATGGCGGCGCGGAAGACGTCCCATCCAGTGGGAGTGAGCGTCAGCACGGGCCCGTCGGGAACCTTGGAATCGCGCATGAGGTAGATCGTCTCGCCACCCCCCTCATGTGCCATGAGGTTCAGGTCGTCCGCCACAGCGATTTCGACGCAGTCGCCGCCGTTGTTGCTGTAACTGCTCTTACGCCATTGACCGCGGAGCCGGAACTTGTCGTCCACTCTGAGCCTCCCTGAGGAGTTGGTCATGTGAAGTCTCTGGCTGCCTGTGCGATGAGGGCACGCGAGTCCACCGGATCAAGCGCCTTGGCACGCAGGTGATCGAATACCTGGTCATACCGATCAACCTGCTGCCGCTCTTCGAGGTACAACGCACCAGTTTGACTCTCCAGGTACACAACGTCCAGATCGGCCGATTCGGGAAAGCCGACGATCACGAATGGTCCGTCCATCGCCGGGTGCATGCCTACCGAGAACGGCAACACCTGGACCGTCACCTTCGCTGTCCGGCCCGAGCCCTTAACACAGCCCCTGAGCAGTGGAAACACGACCCGGCAGCGTTCTCGTAGAAGGTCAGTTCAAAGGCCCCTGGTGTTTCTCCCATCAGGGGCCTCAACCTCGTGGCTTCAGGAGTTGGCGTAGCGACTCGTTCTTATGTCGCTGATGAACGCATGCCACTCATCGCGAGTGAAGCTCAGCACCGGGCCATCGAGGATCTTGCTGTCACGCACAACCTGACAACCATCGGGAGCGGTCGCCACCTCGATACAGTTGTCTCCCGTCCCGCTGTAGCTGCTCTTCCGCCATGCAAGGCTGGTGTGATCCACTGTTCGGTCTACCTCTCCAATCGATCCACTAATGCAGCCATGTGGTGCACGGACTCATCAGGAGATAGGGCAAGCCCCTGCACTTGGCTAAAAATGAGCGTATAGCGTCGGAGTTCCTCCGGTGTCTCCAGCCATAGGTCATCTGTTGCGGTCTCCATATACACAAGACTCGGGTCGTCCGGCGAAGGAAAGTCCAGAATCAGGAAGGCGCCTCCCGTCATGGCCGGATGTGAACCCACGGACAGCGGCAGAACCTGGACGGTGATGTTAGGCCGAGTCGCCATGTCGATCACGTGCTCCAACTGAGCACGCATCACCCCTGCCCCGCCGGTCATCCGGTGCAACGCGGCCTCGTCGATCACAATGACCAACTCGGGTGGATCTTCACGCGAGATGATCTGCTGACGCGCCAACCTGGCTTGAACACGGCGTTCGATAACCGCCTCACCCAGAACTTGCCCACCCCGGAGCACGGCCGCCGTGTACTCAGCCGTCTGGAGCAAGCCAGGTATGAGAAGCGCCTCGTACGACCGGATCATCGAGGCACCTGCCTCGAAATCGGGCAGGGAACTGCGAAAGACGTCCTGGTAATCGGCCCACCAGCCCCGCTGCCGTGACTCTCTCGCCAAGGTGAGCAAAGCTTCTCGCCGCCGCTCGTCGGTGACGCCATATAGATCGAGCAGACCTCTGATGTCGTGTGGTGCAGGCCGCTTCCACTCGTCGCGTTCCATTCGCGTGATCTTTGAGGGATCCCAATCCAGTTGCTTAGCCGCCTCTGCGGCCGTGAGTCCGCATTCGACGCGGAGTTGGCGAAGTGCAGCAGATAGGCGTCGCCGCTTGACGGTGGGACTGCTCACTTGACTCTCCAGGCGCATTAAAGGGCAAATTTGGACGCATTAGGCCATAGCAGACAATCACACGTAACTCAATTTACGCCTTGCAAGTTGAGGACTGCTCGATCACTATTGTCGCATGGCTCATCACAACGGGTGGCGTCATCCTGGAGTGATACCAGAGAGCGTCGTAGCGCGGGGACGCTCTGGCACAAGGGTCTTCACGCGGCTCTTCTCGCGCTTCCTAACCCATGCCGTCATCTGACCCGCCAGAGACCTACAAACGGCTCATAAGGAAACGAGGCCCGCCTCGGCAGTGCAGGCCGGGCGAGCCTCTTGAACCGGACACCTGGAGGTCCGATCCCGATGCATAACCCTAGGCCCATAAGAGTTATCCGGGTGCGTTGGCGGGCTGAGTGGCCGCCGATGCCGCTCGGGTGCCGGTGGTGTGGCCATCCGCCGTACACCCATGACGCCGGGAGCCTGCCGCACCGGCCACACCACGAGTGGGAGCAGCCCACTCCCGCGCAGGTCAGCGCGCGTCTGAGCGCTCGTCGGCGTCTGGGACGGGACGGCGGGTCGCCGGCGGCGACGCCGTTGCGGCCATTGCCGAGGCAGGAGCCCTACCGCATCTCGTCCGTGCCCCGCTCGGTGCCGGTCGGTCGGCACAGACGGACGGCCGAACCTGTCACGGCGAGAGCGGTGCCGTACCGGCGTGGCCAACCCGCTGGCACCGGGACCTCATCCAGGGGGCAAGAGCCGTACGGAGGGGAAGCGGCGGCGTGAACGGGCGCGACCGTGAGACACGGCCAGGTGGGCGGCACCGGCGAGGGAGGACCATCGAGCAAGCCGCCCAGCGGCGGTGGGACCTCGCCGAACGAGCCGCCGCACACCAACTGGACCAGATCGAGCCCGGGTGGACCGTCTGGTACGGCGTCGGCACACGACGCTATTACGCCATCGCCACCTGGCGTACGCCTGAACCCTTGATCGTGCAGGGCCGCACCGTCGACGAGCTCCGCGACCTGATGCGGGAAGCCGAGCAGGTGGCGCGAACCCGGCCCGTGGCGACGAGGTACACGCCATCCCAGGCGCTCTCGCACGCGGTCGGAAGGTCCCCCGATGAGGCATCTCACCTGCCCGAACGCCTCCAACAACCATCATCTCTAGGAGCCCGCATGCCAGAGACGCCGAACGGTCTTCGCACCGTCTGCTGGGACCTTCCCCACGACCTCTCGATGGTCGGCGCGACGCGCGCCATGGTGCGAGACACCCTGACCACCTGGGCGCTTGGCGACCTAGCGGATGACGTGGTCCTGGTGGCCGATGAGTTGCTCGTCAACGCGATCAACTACGGCGACCCTCCGATCAGGCTCTCCCTGTGGGCCTCGCCCGGAGATCTCTGCGTGCGAGTCACAGACCATGGGACCGGGCAGCCCCGCCACCTCGACCTCGGGATCGAGTCCGTCCACGGCCGTGGTCTCACCATCGTGGCCGCCCTCGCCCACGACCACGGCATCACCGCACTTACAGACGGCCCAGGCAAAACCGTCTGGGCTCGCTGGAGGCACGCCACCCATAACGCTTCCGAAGCCCCGCTGGCGGAATCTCGGTGATCTGCGACTCACCCGGCGGGTAACGCGGCAGGGGACGTGGAAAACACAGCCTGAGCGGAGCGAGGACCATTGACGCGCAGTTGGCGGGCTCGGGGTGAGCCCGCCAACCGGTCAGGTGCGCCGCTGCGCGCCGACCCGGGGATGCTGATCACCGGTGCGGTGCCGGTGTCGGCGGCGGCTGAGGTGGGCGAGATCGACTGGCCGCTGACGATTCGTGCAGGGCGGGCTGGTGGTGAATCACGTCGCCTCCGTTTTTACCGAGGGACTGTTCGAACTTGGTACGCTTTGAGCGTTCAAATCAGGTGGCGGCGAGACTAGCAGACCCCGCGGCGGCCACACTAGGGGCCACTTCCCGGACAATGCAGCCAGGGATCAGCGCAGGGGACTCGTGGAGGGAATGTGGACGCTCTGGAGCGGCGCGAGCGAGATCGTGCGAACTCGCCGACGCTTCAGGACGTGGCCCGAGTGGCCGGAGTGTCCAGGCAGACCGTGTCGAACGTCCTGCATGCACCTGAGCGTGTACGTCCCGCCACCCGTGAGCATGTTGCGAAGTTCATCGAACTTCTCGGCTACCAGCCGAACCGGCAAGCGCAGGCGCTGGTGCGCAGTGCCTCCAGGATGATCGGCTACCTGATCAAGCCGTTGGCTCACGGAGCCCTTGCCTCGATCAACGACAGATTTCTGCACGCCCTCGCCGAGGCGGGCCGGACCACCGACCACCACTTGGTGCTGTTTAGCGCCGAGGACGATGCCGCGGAGGTCGACACCGCCAGCCGTCTCTACCGCGGCGGGGCCGTAGACACCGTTGTCCTCCACGGCTTGACGGCCGACGATCCACGCCCCACGGCCCTGCTCAAGCTAAGCGTTCCGTTCGTCGCCTTCGGCCGAACGGAGAGCGCCGCCGACGCCTACCCATGGATCGATGTGGACAACGTCGCGGGGGTAGGCGCTGCCGTTGACCACCTGGTGAATCGTGGTCATCGACGCATCGGCTTCGTCGGATGGCTGGCCGGCGACACCATCGGCGACCGTCGCGCGCGCGGCTGGCGCACCGCCATCGACCGCCACGAGCTCGGGTCGGCCTGCCACGCGCTGGACGTACGCAGCGAGGAATCGATCGCCTCCGCCGTTCAGAGCACCTTCCACCTACTGGAACAACCAGATCCCCCCACCGCGATCGTGACGGCGACCGACACGCTCGCTGTCGGGGCCATGCAGGCGGCTCAGCGCTGGGGGCTCGAGGTCGGCCGTGACCTCGCCATCGTCGGCTTCGACGACACACCGACCGCCGAGGCGCTGGACCTGAGCAGCATCCGCCAGCCCATCGAGCTGGCCGGCCAGCGCGTCATCGCCGCCCTGCTGGGCACCGATACGGCGAGCCCCACGAGCCAGCTGCTGGATCCTCAGCTGATCATCCGATCCTCCAGCGCGCGACCGGCGAGCCCACGCAGTTAACTCGGGCAACGGGTTGACATCTTTTCTCTGGCCCACCAGATTTGAGCGTGCAAATGCTCGATCTCGGCATCCGCGATCACCCCCCCTAGATCCACGCGGAGGAAATCATGAAATCGATTCAAAGACGGCGTCGCCGGGCCGCATGGCTGGCCGCCGTGGTGCTCGCCACGTCGGGCGTCGCACTCGGCGGCCAAGTCATCGACACACCCCCGGCTCAGGCGAGCCCTACCCAGGTCGACAGTGCCGTGATCGGCTGGGAAGGTGACTGGTGGGCCTCGATGGCGCACCGGGACGGGAGCTTCGATATCCAGGCCGACGGCAAGCGCGGCCTCAAGGTCGGCTTCGGGATCTACAACAACCCCGCCGGCATGCAGTGGTCGAACGCCGAGGGCTACCTCCCGGCTCTCGTCACCCAGTTCGAGCGGGACAACTCGACGGTGACGATCACCAACTTCGGTGACAAGGTGACCGTCGGCGGCAACGACTACGTGGCCGTCTACTCCCGTGTCAGCGTCCGCAACCACGACAGCGTTGCCCGCACGCTGGACCCCGCCCCTTCCCCACAGTTCCTCCCGCTCAATTCCGCCCCCAATACCGTCGCCCCCGGGCAGACGGTGAACCACGACTACGTGATCGCAACCGACCGGTTCGGCAACACCTACCCCTGGCCCGCCGACACCAGTCTGATCGCCGCCGGCGGCTACGACGCCCGCTACTCGCACATGAAGTCCTACTGGAACGGCAGGCTCGCGGGCATCGCCCAGATCGACCTGCCCGACACGCGTCTGGTCAACGCCTTCAAGGCCGGCTTCATCTACACCAACATCGTCAAAGACGGCCCCCGGCTCAATGTCGGGGAGAACGAGTACGACAGGCCCTTCGACCACGACCTGATCGGCATGGTCGTGAGCCTCATCCAGCAGGGCGAACTGGTGAACGCCAAGGACTACCTGCAGACCCTCTTCCACGACCAGTACCCCGACGCGGCCTACAAGTACAGCTGGCCGTGGGCGGTGTACCTGCAGAAGACCGGCGACACCGCATACGTCTCGGCCAACTTCACCAAGATCCGCGACTTCGCTCGCAGCATCGTGACTTCGGCCACCGGCCCCGGCGGCACCATGAAGCTCTCGCCCGCCATCGACCATGACGGTTACTGGACGCTGGACAGCCAGTCAGCACTGGTGGGCCTGCTCGCCTACAAGTACATCGCTCAGCGGCTGGGCAACACCACCGAGGTCAACTGGGCCACCGCCCAGTACAACACCCTGTTCACGGCGGTCAACAACCAGCTCCAGAAGGTCATCTCAGCCAACAACCTCAGCTACATCCCGTGCTCGGTGACCGAACCCAACACCCGCAACGCGTGCGGCCAGACCAACAACGCCAACTGGGGCTCCATGCTCATGTTCGGCCGCTGGAACTGGGACGGCTACCTGTTCGGTGCCGCGCAGAGCGGCCCCATGGCCAGCCTGCTGGACTCCACCTACGACTACGGCTTCGCGCACCTGTCGGGCCTGCCCGCCCACACCTTCGGCGGCTACCCCGGCTACAGCACGAGCTACAACGCCGCCTACGGCGAAGCCGCCCTGGCCGGGACCAAATACCGCAGCGAAGGCATCTACGCCTACGAATTCATGATTAACAACACTCAGAGCGCCCCGTTCTCCTGGTGGGAAGGCATCCCGACGGTGGGAACCACCAACTGGAGCCCCGGCACCCACGCCACCTCCGGCAGCGGCTCCAGCCCCCACATGTGGGGCCAGACCAACGCCTCCAAGGTCCTGCTCGACTCCCTGATCGCCGAGAAGAGCAACGGCCAGGCCCTGGTCGGGCGGGGCATCCCGAACGAATGGCTGAGCAGCGGACGCCAGGTCAGCATCACCAACTACCCCATCGCCGGCGGCCGGATGGGTGCCACCGTCACCAGCACCGGCAACACCGTCACCCTGAATCTGTCCGGCAGCACCCCGAGCGGTGGCGTCCAGTTCAGCCTCCCCGCCTTCATCGGCAACATCGCCTCCGCCACCACCGGCACTGTCGACAACGCCAAGGGCGAGGTCACCCTCCCCTCCGGCACCACCAACGTCACAGTCACCCTGTCCACCGCGCCGACCTACAAGCAACTCGGCGGCATCAACCTCGATTCCTACTGCAAGAGCATCGGCAACGCCGGCGGCGTCATCACCGATGGCAACACCGTCAACGACTGGAAGTGCGTCACCGGCTCAGGCGACCGCATCGGCCTCAGCGTGAACGAAGCCTGCGCCTGGCAGTACCCCTACAACGCAGCCGCTTTCTCCAAGTACACCGATGTCAACGACCGTTTCAGCTGGAAGTGCTACTCCAGCTGAGCCTGCACCGACAGTTCCAACCCCCACCACGTGACGTCGCGCCCGACCAGGCCTTTCCGGCTCACGACACGTGACATCCAAGCCCGTGATCACGCCCGGTTCGGCCCCGCTGCTTGCGACGAGCAGCGGGGCCAGCCGCCACAGGATCGGCTCGTCGCCGAGAAATGGTCCTCGCTCCGCTCAGGCTGTGTTTTCAGCGCCAGCCCATAGAGGCTCACCGGCCCAGCCTGAGCGGCGTCTCGGCCGAGGGACTTCCCCAGACGCCGATCCATTGCGCAGCGCAACCGGCGCGCTCCACCTACTTGATTGGGTTGTCCGGAGAGTCGAGCCAAAGGAGAACCGGGTGACGGTCTGTCCCGGCGGGACGGCCACCGGGTGGATCTTGGATGTTGACGGCATCGCCACCACGGCCCGACCATGGCGATCTTTACCGATCGCCGACTCCGAAACACCCGCTGATCAGCGGCGGAGCAGACCGCGCCTGCATACCGTGACCCAGTCACTGTAAGTGAACGACTGGAGCTGACGAGTATGAGAATGCCCATAGCCTGCCTGACCCGTCCGGCCGTCGCCGTGGCGGCCACGTCGCTGACGCTCGCCGGGGTCATCGCCTCCCCCGCTGCCGCCGCGGTGCCTTTCATCGGCCGGGACGTGCCGACCACCGTGACGATCGCGCCCGGCGCCACCGGGGCCGTGCCGTGGACCTACCAGAACACCGGCGGCCCCGGCCTGCTGCCCCCCACCGGCATGCAGGTGGTGTTCACCGCGCCGGGCAACACCATCTTCGCCCCGCAGACCACCGTCCCCTCCCAGTACAGCGACGACGGCTCGAACTGGCGGAACAACAATGTCGGCCTGCGCAACTGCGCCCTCAACGCCGGCAACACCACACTGACGTGTGAAGGCTATGGCATCAACGGGGGCCGCAGCAGCTGGCCGTCCCGCGGCTACTTCCGCTTCTCCCCGCAGATCACCGTGGCCGCCTCGGCCCCGGCGGGGACCACCCTCCCAGCCGGCGCAGGCACCTTCCGCTACACCGACCCCGGCAACGGCACCGAATACACCATCAGCGACGGCACCCTGAACGTCGCCACTCCCGCGGGGGCCCGGAAGGGGATGTGCCTGGACTCCCCCGGCCGCGAGAACAACGGCAACATCCGGATCTGGCAGTGCCTCGACCATGCCAACCAGAAGTTCGTCATCGACGGCGGCCTCATCAAGGTGGCCGACACCGTCGGCACCACCCGCGAGATGTGCATCGACGCCGGTAACACCCGTAACAACCTCGACAACGTCTACATCTGGCAGTGCCTGGCCAACCCGAATCAGATCTGGGTGATTCGCGACGGATCCATCGTGATCAAGGACACCCTCGGCACCCCCCGTGAGATGTGCATCGACGTCGGCACCACCCGCAACAACAACGACAACGCCTTCCTCTACCAGTGCGGCGCCACCAACACCAACCAGAAATTCGTCATCCAGCGCGGCCAGATCAAGGTCCAAGACACCCTTTAAAGTCGTGGTGCCGCTCCCGCGCGGGAGTCGTCTGGAATCCCGTCTCGGGGCAGATCATCCAGTCTCTGCCCCCCACACGCGCGGCGAACGGCCTGCCCGGAGATCTCAAC